>NZ_CP031941.1:2912500-3512500 GCF_003443655.1 Nostoc sphaeroides | reverse complement strand
TCAAGTAATGTGGAAAAAACTAACTAAAAACAACAGGACTTCCGCAAAAACTGCCAAAAAGCTTAAATTATCGAACCGCCAAGACGCCAAGAGCGCCAAGGATTCGTAGAGTGTGCGTAAGTCCTGAACAAGTAAGTTTTTTAACTAGTATATTATTGGTTTGGATTTCAGAAATCAAGCCTGATTAGGGTTAGCGTCAGCTAACCCTAGTTATTTATTTGGTTAAATTTTTATTTAAAAGAGTAAATTATTTTCCTATTTATAGATATTCATATAGCTTTTATATAGAAAAGATTTTAATTTATATTTCCTTCATAATTTTACCGAAAATAACAGTTAGATTATTGACTGAGAAAAGAAAAAAGAAATCAATTTTTCTCTATCTAAGTGCATCCTCTTCATCTCGATAAAGTCAACTAATTTTGGATTTTGGATTTTGGATTAAAAGAGTTTTTTGGTACATGCCCCGCTAGGAAAATGGGCAGAACAAATCTACTCATAGCCTCGTGACGTTCGATGACTAATCCCAAATTGCAAATCTAAAATCTAAAATTGGCACGGTCAAATAATTATATCCCTACAAATCTCCGAGGTAATTGCATGAAAGCGGTGATTTTGGCTGGAGGACTTGGTACACGCCTCAGCGAAGAAACTAGTATCAGACCCAAGCCGATGGTTGAGATTGGTGGTAAGCCAATTCTCTGGCACATAATGAAAACTTACTCTGCTCACGGCATTAATGACTTCATTATTTGTTGCGGTTACAAAGGTTACATAATTAAGGAGTATTTTGCTAACTACTTCTTACACATGTCAGATGTTACCTTTGATATGCGATTTAACCAGATGAACGTGCATTCTGGTTATGCTGAACCCTGGCGTGTCACCTTAGTAAACACGGGTGATAATACAATGACAGGCGGACGCTTAAAGCGAATCAGTGAACATCTTGGTAATGAGACTTTTTGCTTTACTTATGGTGATGGTGTAAGTAATATTAATATCACCGAGCTAGTTAAATTTCATAAAGAACAAAAAACATTAGGAACACTCACAGCCGTTCAACCAGCCGGACGTTTTGGTGCTATTTCTTTAGGATATGAGCAAACTAAAATTACCAGCTTTCGGGAAAAACCCGAAGGTGATGGAGCTTGGATTAATGGCGGTTATTTTGTGTTAGAACCAGAAGTAATCAATTTGATTGCTGATGACTCTACCGTGTGGGAGCAAGAGCCATTAGAAAAGCTAGCTGATATGGAACAACTATCGGCTTTCAAACATGATGGTTTTTGGCAACCGATGGATACTTTACGCGATAAAAACTACCTAGAGGGGCTATGGACAAGTACTCAAGCTCCTTGGAAAGTTTGGTAAGAGAAGAGTTAGGAGTTAGGAGTTAGGAGTTAGGAGTTAGGAGTTAGGAGTTAGGAGTTAGGAGTTAGGAGTTAGGAGTTAGGAGTTAGGAGTTAGGAGTTAGGAGTTAGGAGTTAGGAGTTAGGAGTTAGGAGTTAGGAGTTAAATGACGAATGACTAATGACTAATGACTAATGACTAATGACTTTATAAATTTACTGTAATTTCAAGTGCGATAATACTAATGTATGATTTTGCAATTATAGGTGGGGGAATAGTTGGGCTTTCTACAGCGCTGGCTTTAGGAAAACGCTATCCCAATGCCCGTATTTTAGTCCTAGAAAAAGAGAGTCAATGGGCATTTCACCAAACCGGCAATAATAGTGGAGTGATTCATTCTGGTATTTACTACAAACCAGGAAGTTTCAAAGCTAAATTTTGCCGTGACGGTTCTCGCTCAATGGTAGAGTTTTGTCAAGAGCATGGAATTGAGCATGAAGTTTGTGGTAAGGTAATTGTTGCAACTGAAGAACAAGAACTACCACGCTTAGAAAATCTCTACAAACGCGGCTTAGATAATGGCATAGAAGTTAAGAGAATTAGCCCCGAAGAAGTTAGAGAAATTGAACCTCATGTAAAATGTGTAGGTGGACTTCGGGTATTCTCAACTGGTATTGTTAATTACAAGCAAGTTTGTTTGAAATATGCCGAGCTAATTAAACAGCAGGGCGGGGATTTACACCTCAATACAAAAGTTTTGAAAATCTCCCCAAGTGGTAAAAATCAGGTACTGCAAACAAACAAGGGTAACTTTGAAACCCGCTTTGTAATTAATTGTACTGGATTGCATAGCGATCGCACCGCCAAATTAGGTCAAGTTGAACCCCAAGCAAAAATTGTTCCATTCCGGGGAGAATATTACGAACTCACAAGAGAAAAACGCTATCTGGTTAAAACACTAATTTACCCAGTTCCCAATCCAGATTTTCCCTTCTTGGGTGTTCACTTTACCCGGATGATTGATGGTAGCGTCCATGCAGGGCCAAACGCGGTGCTGTCGCTCAAACGCGAAGGTTACAAAAAAACCGACTTTGACTTACGGGATTTTCTGGAAGTTATCACCTATCCTGGTTTCTGGAAATTGGCAGCAAAACATGCTGATGAAGGGATTCAAGAAATCATTCGTTCTTTTAGTAAAGCAGCCTTCACCAGAAGTTTGCAAAAACTAATTCCTGAAGTGCAAGCAGAAGATTTAGTTCCCACCCATGCAGGAGTCCGCGCTCAAGCCTTAATGAACGATGGCAAGCTTGTAGACGACTTTTTGATTGTTTCCGGTCAAAACTCCATTCATGTTTGCAATGCTCCTTCTCCTGCGGCGACATCTTCTCTAGAAATCGGTAAAGCGCTTGTGGCAGAAATTCCGCAACTCTCGCATCTAGATATTGCGGTAACTGCATAGATAACATCGTTATTACTTCCGGGCTGCTGAATAAAAGGATGAATCTTGTATAGTGGGCATCTTTTCCAGCCTGGAAATACAAGAGACGGGTAAGATACCCATCCCACAAGAAAAAGTGTAGTGCATCAATTAAGAACCGCTATAGAGTGCTGCTACCCAATAGGTTAGTCGCCAAACTATGTAATGACTGTTAGCCGAGTTACATATAGCGCTTCTGGGTTGAGTCCAATGACCTAACCCCCAACCCCTTCCCTACAAGGGAATGGGAGCAAGATTCAAAGCCTCTCTCCTCTTAGGAGAGAGGTTTGGAGAGAAGTCAAGTTATTTGCATACAAACGAAAAATATAGCGGTTCTCTCTTGAATGCAACACCCTTTAGGGCAAATATTTGTGCGCCCCTAATTTAACTCATCAATACAAAGGCATTAACCACAATGAAAATATTAGTAACTGGAACAGAAGGCTATCTTGGTTCGTTATTACCCCCTCTGTTAATTGAACGGGGACATGAAGTTATCGGTCTAGATACTGGTTTCTATAAAGTTGGTTGGCTGTATAACGCTAATGGAGTGACACCCAAAACCCTCAACAAAGATATCCGCAACATCACCCCTGATGATTTGGAAGGTGTTGAAGCCATAGTTCACATGGCAGAACTCTCCAACGACCCAGCCGGACAATTAGCGCCTAATATTACCTACGAAATTAATCATGTAGGTTCAGTTCGTCTAGCTAGCCTAGCTAAGGCTATGGGTGTGCGCCGTTTTGTATATATGTCTTCGTGCAGCGTCTACGGTGTTGCTACCGCAGGTGATGTCACCGAAAAATCCCCAATTAATCCCCAAACAGCCTACGCAGAATGCAAAACTCTTGTAGAAAGAGATGTTGCACCACTCGCAGATGATGACTTCTCTCCCACCTTTATGCGGAATGCAACTGCCTTTGGTGCTTCCCCCAGAATGCGCTTTGATATTGTTTTAAACAACTTAGCAGGGTTGGCATGGACTAGCAAACAAATCAAAATGACCAGTGATGGTACACCCTGGCGGCCATTAGTCCACGCACTGGATATTTGCAAAGCAATAGTCTGCACTTTGGAAGCACCACGGGACATTGTACATAACCAAATCTTCAATGTGGGAGATACAGCAAACAACTATCGCGTTAAAGAAATCGCGGAAATTATTGCTGATATTTTCCCAGATTGTAAATTGTCCTTTGGTGACAATGGTTCAGATAATCGCAGCTATCGCGTATCTTTCGAGAAAATCAACACAATCCTACCTGGATTTAAGTGTGATTGGAATGCCCGACTTGGTGCCCAGCAGTTATTTGATTTATTCAGTCAAATACACATGGCTGAAGATACTTTCTTGTTTAGAGGATTTACTCGCTTAAAACAACTAGAGTATCTGATTCGTACCGAGCAAATTGACAAAGATTTTTTCTGGAATAAAAAGTAGTTATAGTCGCCTAACAGCAGCGAACAAATAATCTAATATTCCGAATCAACACTATTTGATTCGGAGTTATCCTACCTATCAAATTATTTGCAATTAGTGAGTTAAAGTTTATGGCGATCGCAAAATGTCGTTTCAGTGGTCAACCCCTGCACCAAACCTTTATTGATCTAGGAATGTCGCCTTTAGCAAATGCTTATTTGACAGCAGAACAGCTAAATCATGCAGAGAAATTTTATCCTCTCCATGCTTATGTTTCTGAAGACACTCTTTTAGTTCAATTAGAACAGTTTGAAACACCAGATCACATTTTTAGCGATTATGCTTATTTTTCTTCTTACTCGGTAAGTTGGCTAAAACATGCCAAGGCTTACACCGAGATGATGGTAGAAAAGTTTGGCTTTAATCATCATAATCAAGTTATTGAAATTGCCAGTAACGACGGCTACCTACTGCAATATTTTCTAGAAAAGGGAATCCCTGTTTTAGGAATAGAACCAGCCGCAAATATAGCTAAAGTGGCTGAAGACAGAGGCATTCCTAGTATTAATAAGTTTTTTGGAGTTGAAACTGCCAAAGAATTATTGATACAAGGAAAACTGGCTGACCTTTTAATAGGTAATAATGTTTTAGCTCATGTACCAGATTTAAATGATTTCATTGCTGGAATGAAACTCATCCTCAAACCCAACGGTATTTTGACGATGGAGTTTCCTCACATTTTGCAACTTATTCAGCAAAATCAGTTTGATACTATTTATCACGAGCATTTTTCTTATTTTTCATTCCTGACTATCGAAAAAATCTTTGCAGCACACAACTTGCAACTTTTTGACGTAGAGGAATTATCAACTCATGGCGGTTCACTAAGAATCTATGCCAAACATGACTACGCTGTTCATCTTAGCATTAGTCAACGAGTTAGAGATTTGAAAGCTAAAGAAATTGCCGCAGGGCTGCATCGCATAGAGACTTACATTACATTTGGAGAAAAAGTCAAAGAAACAAAGCACAAGCTATTAAATTTTCTCTTGACAGCTAAAGCAGAAGGTAAGTCAATCGTTGGTTATGGCGCACCTGCTAAAGGCAATACATTGCTCAATTACTGTGGAATTGGTAAAGATTTTATCGATTATACAGTAGATTGCAATCCTTACAAGCAAGACTTATTTTTACCTGGAACTCATATTCCCATTTTTCATCCAGATAAAATCCGCGAAACTAAACCAGATTATCTTCTAATATTGCCTTGGAATCTCAAGGAAGAAATTATGGAACAAATGGCATTTATTGGCGAATGGGGTGGAGAGTTTGTAGTGCCAATTCCTGAAGTTAAAATTTACCCATCGCCTATTAGAGATAAGGTTTTAATAGTGTTGTAATTACTATTTATAAACCCAAAAATTGCCTGTTATTACTATACTTATCTGGCGTTGAGATCGTGGGCAATATTGAAGTGATTTCTAAAAAAAAATGCTTTGATGTTTTTCGGAAATCGCTAAAGAGTAATTAAAAGGTGTATCTACTATAAATTGTTGCTGCCGAACCATAAAAATTAGATTGGGAAGCAGCTTAATACCTTCTTAACTACAAATTAGAGCTTAATATGAATAAACTGCTGACTATTGCCATTCCTACATTTAATCGTGCCCACCTTCTAGATAAACAACTTACTTGGTTAGCTCAAGCTATTAAAGGTTTTGAAGACGACTGTGAAATTTTAGTTTCTGATAATTGTTCAACAGACAATACTCAGGAGGTGATCCAAAAATGGCAAAAAATACTTAGTAATATTACATTTAAATCGAATAAAAATTTAAAGAATTTAGGCGTAGTAAAAAATATTATGTATTGCCTAAATTCTACAACAACCAAATATGTTTGGACAATTGGTGATGATGACCCAATTCAAGATAGAGCCATTGCTTATGTTATTAGCAAGCTCAAGCAATATGAAGATTTATCATTATTGTTCCTCAACTTTTCTGGACGGAACCAAATTACTGGTGAACCAGTCCACCCACCAACAATTGTTGGTAATCGCTGGTTTGATATAGAGAGTGAAAATGGTGATGGTGATGGTAAAGCTATATTTGAACATTGTTTTTCAAAAAGTGTTGGCGCAGTGATTTTTCTGACTGCTACAATCTACCGGACTGACCTAGTAAAACGCGCTCTGCAAGATTGGCCTGATGCTGAGAATAACTGGATATCTTTAGCATATTTAGCCGGATATTGCGCTGCTAATGGTAGGGTAATTGTCACTAAAGAGACTTATTTGGAATGTGTTGTTGGTGTGAGTTATTGGCAGAAAGAACCAAAATCTGCACTGTTAATGCAATACAAACACATCCCCGAAGTGATTTTGAAATTAGAGAAAAGTGGATATTCTAAGCAGTTTTGTAGACGGATGCTTTTGCAGAACGGTAAAGAAGTCAACTTGAAAGTTTTCTTAGGTGCTTTAAGAAGATGGCCTATGTCCGCTATCAAAATAGTAGTTCCATTTTTGGCTTTAGTTAGTTTGTGTGCTTTTGACGTGATGGTTTCTAAAGAACTTGCTTTAGCAGAATCAAGTGAAATACCGACTCAAGAAGTGCGGACTTATAAGCCGTAAGCTATGAAATTGCTCACAAATATGTATTAAAAATAGGAGGAATTTACACCATGTTTAGCGTAATTAAACGCAAAATAGCTACATTGTCTTTTGACTTTGAATATTACATAGCCCGTTGGAAGCATAGCAGAAATTTGCCAGCATTAGAAGGAAGCGATCGCCAAATTCTTAAAACTCTCAAAAAAGATGGCGTTTACGTCACAACACTGGCAGATTTAGGGTTAAACTCTAGCTCAGAACTGCTCAGAGCTGCTTACCATCAATTGTCTCAGATGGAAAATCCCAACAACGACCATCTAGACGAAAAGTTACCGCAAATTTCTACAGTTACAGGTTTACCAGAATTTTATGCTTGGGGAATCGAGAAAAGGCTTCTTAACATCATCGAAAATTATATTGGTCTTCCTGTTGCTTTTCATGGTGTACATTTACGCAAAGATTTCAATAACAAACATCAGTTTGGGACGCTATTATGGCATAGCGATGCAGAAGACCGTCGAATTATCAAAATCATTATTTACTTGAATGATGTAGAAGAAAAAACTGGGCCTTTTGAATACATCCCCCGCTCTTTAACTTCCTTATTTAGTTGGAATTATTTTCAACTTTACTACAAACTTTGGAAGTCAGGTTATATGGGTATCGACGATGAACAAGTAAAACCAGTCATCCCCAAATCAGCTTGGAAATCCTGCCCAGGCCCAGCAGGTACTGTCATTCTTGTAGATACGAAAAATACTTTGCATCACGGCACAGTCCGCACAGAAGACCGGTCAACACTATTCTTGTGTTACACCGCCAATCCTCCTGAAAGACCAGACCTCTGCACCCAATATTGGGATGATACTTATCCCAGAGCAGAATTACGTTCTGCATCAGATGCAGTTAAAGTTTCGACTTAAAAACGCGCCGGAAGAATATCTAATTTAATTAACCGCAGAGGCGCAGAGGAAGAGAAAGACCCGATGAAATTTCTAGATTCCTGACACAAAATATCTCTCAAACTCTCATCTCTCTGTGCCCGGTTATTGAGCGAAGTCGAAATACTGCGCCTCTGCGTCAACGTTTAATTTCTTTACTCAACATTCATCTCAAAGCAATCAAATGATTTTTACCAAAACCGCACTCAAAGACGCATTCATTATTGATTTAGAAGAAAAGCCAGACCACCGTGGTTTTTTTGCTCGGTCTTTCTGCGCTCAAGAATTTGAAGCACACGGATTAAAGCCAACAGTTGCCCAATGTAACCTGTCTTTTAACTATAAAAAAGGCACTATCCGGGGAATGCACTATCAAATTCTGCCAGCCGCAGAAACAAAATTAATTCGCTGTACTAAAGGCGCAATCTATGACGTAATTATTGATATGCGTCCTGAATCTCCTAGCTTTTTATCACACATCGGTGTAGAGCTAACCCCAGAAAATCGCCGCGCTTTGTATGTTCCAGAAATGTTTGCTCACGGCTATCAAGCACTCACAGATGAGACTGAAGTCGTATATCAAGTAGGTGAATTTTACACGCCAGGGTATGAAAGAGGTTTACGCTATGATGACCCATTCTTTGCCATTGATTGGCCTCTAGATGTGACTGAAATATCTGAGAAAGATTTAAATTGGCCTTTGTTGAGAATGATGACTGTTGGCGGTACAGTTTCCAGATAACTATAGACTATTTCTCTGTGCCAGGTATTTTAGTGCAGAGAACTAATGGTCTGTCTCGTTAAATTTGAGTGATAAGAGAACGAACCGCAAAGGACGCAAAGAGCGCGAAGAAAGAAAGAAAGAAAGAAAGAAAGAAAGAAAGAAAGAAAGAAAGAAATTGAAATTTGATTTACCTATCAGAATTACTGACTTTTCACGTTATGTGGAAAAGTCCACCAAAAACCTAACCGCCTAACCCCCTTCCCGACACTCTAAGGGGGAAAATTCAAAGTCTCTCTCCTAAAAGGAGAGAGAAATAGAAGTGAGGTTTTTCACATCCCGTGAAAAGTTAGATCAGAATTAATGGGACAGACCACTAGTCGGATGTCAAGTTTAAATTGATGGGTAAGTAAGTTCGTAGTAAGGACTTTAGTCCTTATCCTCTAAGCAAGCTTTGTACTTACTACAAACTTTTCATTACTAGCTTAGATATTGTACTAGCACAACACACTGGCTCGTCTGCATGAAGTAATACAATAATTAATTAGGATAGAAATAAATGCCAAATAATCTTCTATCTCGTGTCGGAAATACTATCTCTTTTGTCTCTAAAAAAGTCCAAGCTCGCATCAATTACGCTAAGACGTTACAGGTTGTTTCCCTAAAGCCTAAACAGCCTTCTAAGGGGAATGTACTTCTTTCTTATCGGATTGAGCCATTCCTTTTAAAACCTGGTCAGCCAATGCCTAATGACCATACTTGGTACTGGGAAGTTTGGCAAATTGCCCAAACTTTTTTAACTTTAGGCTATAACGTTGATGTTATCCAATTTCACAATGATAAATTCGTTCCCCAAAAAGATTACGCATTTTTCATTGATATCCGTCATCGAATGGAAGCGCTTGCACCAAAACTCAATAAGGATTGCATCAAGATTTTCCACGTTGATATTGCGAATATGGTGTTTCGTAATGCAGCAGAATGCAACAGACTTCTAGAACTACAACGGCGCAAAGGTATCACCTTAAAACCACAGCGATTTGAAGTTCCTAACTTGGGAATTGAATATGCCGATTGTGCGATTGTGTTAGGTAACGATTTCACAACTGATACATTTAAGTATGCCAATAAACCAATGTATCGCATCCCAATTTCTTCGCCCGTGCTTTATCCTTATGCCGACAATAAAGATTTTGAAGCGGTAAGAAAGCGTTTTCTGTGGTTTGGTGGTAGTGCTTTAGTCCTCAAAGGATTAGATTTAGTTTTAGATGCCTTTGCCCAAATGCCGGAATACCATTTAACAATTTGTGGCCCGGTAAGTAGTGACAAAGAATTTGAGCAAGCTTTCTATAAAGAACTGTATGAAACACCTAACATCCACACTTATGGTTGGATTGATGTTAGTAGCTCTGATTTTATAGAGGTGACAAATAACTGTCTAGGGCTTGTTTATCCTTCCGTTTCTGAAGGACAGTCAGGAGCAGTAATTAGTTGCTTGCAAGCCGGGTTAATCCCGATTTTAAGCTACGAATCTGGTGTAGATGTTCACGATTTTGGTGTGATTTTTGATAATCTTTCTGTTGACGAAATTAAGGCGAAAGTTAGAAGTATTTCCAATTTGCCTGTAGAAGACCTAAAGCTGATGTCTCGTCAGGCTTGGGAATATGCAAGAGCAAATCATACCAAAGAAAAGTTTGCCCAAGTTTACAAAAATGTTGTGGAGCAAATTATCGAAAATCATAGCCAGAAAAAACAGACTGCTTCTATAGCGTCTAGCAAAGAACCAGTTATTAGCCATAGCTAATCTTAATTCCCATGAAAATGTACTTAATATTTAGCCGTAAAAAATTATTAAGTGCAAAATTATCCAGAATTTGTATCACAACCAACAGTTCCAAAAAGGAGTTTAGTTCATGATTATTATCGATCGCGCCTTACAAGCCCGTGCAGCAGCAGGAAATCCTATCAAGGTGGGAATGATTGGTGCTGGTTTTATGGGTCGAGGAATTGCCAACCAAATTGTCAATTCAGTGCCAGGAATGGAGTTAGTTGCTATCTCCAATCGCCAGATTGATGCAGCTAAACAAGCTTATTCGGAAGCAGGAATTGAAGATATTCAAGTTGTTGCAACTGTCAGCGAATTAGAAGATGCGATCGCTAACGGTAAATATGCAGTCACAGAAGACGCTAAGTTACTGTGTCGGGCCGAGGGCATCGATGCATTAATCGAAGTCACAGGTGCAGTGGAATTTGGCGCTCACATCGTTATGGAAGCGATCGCCCATTGCAAGCATGTGATCATGATGAATGCCGAACTCGACGGCACCATTGGCCCCATCCTGAAAGTCTATGCTGACAAAGCAGGTGTGATTCTCAGCGCCTGTGATGGCGATCAGCCAGGGGTGCAAATGAACCTCTACCGCTTTGTCAAAAGCATTGGTCTAACTCCCTTATTGTGCGGTAACATTAAAGGACTCCAAGACCCCTATCGCAATCCCACCACCCAGGAAGGATTTGCTAAACGTTGGGGTCAAAAGCCCCACATGGTGGCTAGCTTCGCAGACGGAACCAAAATTTCCTTTGAGCAAGCGATCGTTGCCAATGCCACAGGGATGAAAGTCGCTCAACGGGGAATGTTGGGATATGACTTCAACGGTTATGTCGATGAAATGACCCAGCTATATGATATTGAACAACTCAAAGAACTGGGCGGCATTGTCGATTATGTAGTTGGAGCAAAACCTGGCCCAGGCGTATATGTATTTGCCACACACGACGACCCCAAGCAACAGCACTATCTCAACTTATACAAATTAGGCGAAGGCCCACTTTACAGCTTCTATACTCCTTATCACCTCTGTCATTTTGAAGTTCCCTTGTCCGTAGCGCGGGCTGTCCTATTCGGTGATGCGGTTATGTCTCCATTAGCAGGCCCGCTAGTAGATGTTGTCACCACTGCTAAAATCGACCTGAAAGCAGGAGAAACCTTAGATGGCATCGGTTACTACATGACCTACGGACAATGTGAAAATTCTAATATCGTTCAACAGCAAAATCTTCTACCAATTGGTTTAGCTGAAGGATGTCGCCTCAAACGAGATATTTCTAAGGATCAAGTTCTCACTTATGAGGATGTAGAATTACCTGAAGGCAGACTCTGCGACCAACTAAGAACTGAGCAAAACAATTATTTCGCCTCAGAAAAAATCTTAGCAGCAGTTGGGTAATATCGGTTCCAAAAATATTCGCAACAAATCAATTGGCTGTAGGGGTGTACAGCTGTACGCCCCTAATACGTTTCGGATAAGATCCCCCCGCCTGCGGCGATCCCCTTAAAAAAGGGGGTAAAAAGAAGAAAAAAGCCCCCCTTTTTAAGGGGGGTTGGGGGGATCTCCGAGGCCCCTACCAACATATTTGTCACAAGAATTTCGTGAAGAGGATAAGAAGCTATACTGCGGGACACTAAAGTTGTTGATAATAACTTGCTGGGGAGCGTTGAAACAAACCCGATCGAAACTTTAGGTCAAATTCATGAAAATTGCTCTAGTCCATGATTATTTAACCCAGCGAGGTGGGGCAGAGCGTGTGTTTGAACTGCTTTGTAAGCGTTATCCCGAAGCAGATATTTTCACATCTCTGTACGATCCAGAAAAAACTATTGATCTAGGCGATCGCATAGTCAACACAACCTTTTTACAAAAGATTCCCGGTGCAGCAAAATATTTTAGGTCAATGGCTCCTCTATATTTTCCTGCCTTTCGTGCCTTGGATCTGCAAGACTACGATTTAATTATTAGCAGTAGCACCAGCTTTGCTAAAGCTGTGCGAAAAAATCCCAATGCCCGCCACATTTGTTTTTGCCATAATGTCACCCGTTTCTTATGGGATACAGCAACCTATTTAAGAGAGTACGGAGACTATAGATATTTTGCTCCTTTAATCGAACAAATATTTCAAGTAATGAGAAAGGTAGACCTGAAATATGCACAGGAACCTGACCTTTACATTGCTAATTCTAGTGTTGTTGCCCGCCGTATTGAAAGTATTTATGGCAAAAAGGCAATGATGGTAAACTATCCAATTGATACTAGTAAATTTCTTTTTTCCGATATAAAAGAAGAATATTATCTGGCCTCAGCCCGGATGATTAGCTATAAGCGCCTTGATATAATAGTTGAAGCTTTTAATTGGCTGGGATGGCGCTTATTAATATCAGGTGATGGGCCAGAACTTGCACGGTTAAAATCCAAAGCATTAAAAAATATTGAGTTCTTGGGACACGTAAGTGATAGAACCCGCAAAGACTTGTTTTCCAAAGCCAAGTCTATTATTGTCGCAGCCTTAGAAGACTACGGATTAGTTCCAGTAGAGGCTAATGCTAGTGGCACACCAGTCATCGCCTATGGTGCAGGTGGAGTATTAGATACCCAAATACCAGGTGAAACCGGAGTCTTTTTCAAAAGGCAAACACCCGAATCTCTACAAATTGCATTACTAGAAGCCAATGGCATCTCTTGGGATTACGATCGCATCCGTAATCATGCAGTAGCAAACTTTTCCGAGAATGCCTTCTTTGGGAAAGTTGAGCAAATCATTAACCAAGCTTGTGGTGTGCATCAATTATTCATTGGTCATTAGTCATTAGTCATTAGTCATTAGTCATTGGTCATTAGTTATTGTTTTTTGGTACATACCTCACTTTAAAAGTGGGCAAAAGAACTTTCTGATATCAGACTAATAATTCAAACCATGTTCTTTATAGACGTGGTATCTCAATGAATAATGGCTCTGGCGTTGCAGTTTTATTTCGTAATCTCTTCCCCCTATAAGATTACCTATTTATTTTTCTCTCTCCTTCTTGGCGTCCTTGGCGTCCTTGGCGGTTCGTAAAAAAAAGAATAGGTATTCTTCGGAGAATCTCTTAGCGTAAGTCTCGAAGACAAGGATAATAAAAGTGGTTCAAACTAGTCTAAATCCTCAGATAACTCCAGCTTCTGAAACTGAACCAAGCTATGGACAATTGTTTGCCGTATTTGTGCGAAGATTTCCTTGGTTTCTAGCAGTATTAATTACTTCTATTGCTATTGCAGGCATGGTAACTTTTAAAACCAAACCTACTTATAAAAGTTCCATGCAACTGCTAGTAGAACCAAACTATCAAGGTAAAAAAGAAGGAGCGGGGGTAGACAACCAATTTACCGACTCTAATGTGGTCATCGATACTGCAACCCAGCTTAACTTAATGCAGAGTTCAGGACTCATCCAAAAAGCAGTTGATAAACTTCAGTCTGATTATCCAGATATAAGTTCAGGTGAAATTAAAGCTTCCTTAGTCTTAACTCAATTAAGGAGCAAAGAAGATAATGTCGCTACTAAAATATTTCAAGTAGAATATACTGCTGGAGATCCAGAAAAAACACAAAAAGTTCTGGGCGCAATTCGACAAGTTTATGTGGAATATAACAAACAACAACAGAATTCGCGGTTACAAAAAGGTCTGCAAATTATCAGGGAACAGTTAAGTAAAGCCAGTGAAGAAGTAAACGCGGCTGAGACAAATTTACAAAGGTTCCGCAGAAATCAGAACTTAATTGATCCAGAGTCACAAGCCAAAGCGATTGAGACAGCTTTAAATAATATTGCCCAAGAAAGACAGACAACTCGTGCCCAATATGGCGAAGCATTAGCACGCCAAAAATCTTTGGAAGAACAACTTAACCGTTCTCCCCAAAATGCTCTAGTTGCTTCTCGTCTGAGTCAATCTACTCGCTATCAAGGTTTACTGAACGAAATTCAAAAAAGCGAACTGGCACTAGCACAGGAACGCTTACGTTTTACAGATCAAACTCCGAGTGTGCAAAAGCTCAAAGAACAGCTTCAAAGCCAGAAGGAATTATTGCAACAAGAGGTAGGAAGAACTTTAGGCGAAAAGTCTGCTGGTGCATTCACGAATGGAGACTCTCTTCTCGAAAAAGGACAGCTTGGCCAAATTGATCTCAGCCTAGCTGGTCAGTTAGTAGAAACGCAGACAACTATAGTTGCTTTAACTGCTCGCGATCAAACTTTAGCCCAAAAAGAAAACGAGTTGCGTTTTGAAATCAAACGCTTCCCGCCTCTTTTAGCTTATTACAATCGGATGTTACCGCAGTTGCAATTTAGCCGTGAAAGGTTAGAGCAACTTTTAAGAGCAGAACAGCAATTGCGGCAAGAACTTTCCAAGGGTGGATTTAATTGGGAAGTTGTGGAAGAACCTCAAAAAGGCGGACAATTAGGCCCCAATCTCCAACAGAACTTGCTGTTAGGTGCTGTGGTTGGGTTTATGTTAGGAGGCATTGCTGCCTTTATTCGAGAATCGGCTGATGATGCAGTTCACACTACTGCTGAGTTGGAGAAGCAAATGGCTATGCCGTTGTTGGGAACAACTCCCAAATTACCGCCAGCCAAACCCAAAGAATCAATGATCAAATTGCCTTTTGGTAAGCCAGAAGTTCTCGCGCCCTGGACAATTCAGGTATTGCAATCTCCACCGCGTTGGGAATCGCTGGATCTGATTTACAAAAACATTGAACTTTTAAATACTGTTGCTAACCTGAAATCTTTGATGATTACCTCAGCTTTAGCTGATGAGGGTAAGTCGGCTTTGGCGTTGGGTTTGGCGATGAGTGCTGCCCGTTTACATAAAAGGGTACTGCTGATTGATGCCAATTTACGCGATCCCAGTCTGCACGAACAACTGAATCTTCCTAATGAACAGGGGCTTTCAACTTTATTGGCGAGTGATGCAACTCTACCCAACCAGATTAGTCTTCAATACTCAGGTTCCGCCTACATCGATATTTTGACCGCTGGCCCCAGACCTGCTGATCCAGCTAATCTGTTGAGTTCCCCTCGGATGATAGAATTAATGGCAGCATTTGAGGAAAGCTATGATTTGGTACTCATAGATGCTCCCCCAGTTCTCGGCTTGGTGGATGCTATGCTCACCGCATCATCTTGTCGTAGCGTGGTTATGGTGGCAAGCATTGGGATTGTGACGCGAAGTCAGCTTAGTCAAGCTACAGCCATGCTGAGTAAGTTAAATCTGATTGGGGTTGTAGCTAATGGGGTATCAGACTCTAGTAGTAATTACGTACCTTATATCAAACAACAGCAATTAGCTCTGCGGCAAGCTGTGGAAAAGTAGTTAGTAGGGCGACGAAAGATCCCCGACTTCTTAGAGAAGTCGGGGATCTTTCTCGTTTCTAGCCTCTGGCTGGAAATGCATTAAAAGCGGCTTTGCCGCGAGTAAGGGAGGCGGAGCCTCAATGAGGGGCATTCCCAGTCGGAGACTGGGAACGAGGTAAACTCTCAATACGGTTCGCGGTTCGGTTAAGGCAAGAGACGCGATAAATCGCCGTCTCTACAAAGGGCTGATTATTTTGTCCAAAGTCCAATAGATTTTGATGAACAAAATTTAATTTTATTGCTATCAGGAAAATTTCAGTATATTTATGCTATCTTTATGGGTTATCAGAGAAATCACTGGCTCTTTAAAGAGTAAATAAAGAATTTATTTAAGCGATCGCTATTTCTACATACTCTTATATTCTAGATATTAAAGCACCTTCATAAAGGCTAGAAGACAATAGGGGACTGGTTTTGTTAAATATATCGATACAATCAACACCAAGCGTGCAATTAAACGTCGATATAGATTCATGGGTAATTTACCTCTACATTTTTCTACTGTCAGTAGTTACCGGAAAATACTGATTGCTCATGAATATTGATAGTAACGTTGATTTGTACACCTCTACACCGCAGAATTCTGCACAATGTGTGCTTGGCTGAGTGGCAAATAGTAATAACATATTTTGCCCTCAATTATCTCCAATTTGGACTGACAACAAGATTCGGATTTGGGTCTTTGGCATTGATAGCCTTTGATAACGCCTCAGCAATTCACTTTTGTATAAACCCAAAGACATTATGACAAGTTCAATAATCCCAACTCTAGAGAATTTATATGATGTAACCCAGGAACACCAAGATAATGGTGGGTACTGCACACTCCAGTGGCGACGGGGTAAGCTGTTGGTGAAGCCGCTTGGACATGTGAAACAACCATATCTGCCTTCATTAAATAGTAAGCGATCGCTAGTAGAATGCTTACAACATTCTCCGGTAAGTTTGGTAAGCATAGATCCCAAATTGGGTGAGGCTTTGCTCAGATTTTGGGCAGATGCATGTGAAGAAGCTGAAAAACCAATATTCCTAAGCATAGCCGCTAGTAATAAACTGTCTAACCAACCCTTCTGGCGACTAATTGATTGGATTGCTGCTTTGGTGTTATTGCTATTAGTAAGTCCAGTCATGTTGGGATTGGTTGTGTTCATGCAGGTTTACTCGCCAGGGGCAGTTTTTTGCCATGAGTGGCGTGTTGGAGAACGAGGTAAACTGTTTCGGACAATGAGGTTTCGCACGCAAAACACCACACCATTAGGGCGTTGGATAGGTAAATTCAGTCTCGATAATCTGCCACTGTTATTTAACGTGCTGCGGGGTGACATGAATTTGACCGGATCTCGTTGTTGGACTTTAGAAGATGCAGTACAGCTAAATAAATTACCAGAAATTAAAGCTTCGTGGGAAGTAGAAGCACAATCTCACTTGTTACATCTAGATAGCCAAACACTGTAATTTATCTGTGCGGTAATTGATGGTTTCATCTACCGCACTGAGGCTAAATCGGTCTATCTACCTTGCCAAACTATTATTATAAAATCGATGCATTTCCAACTTCCTCAAAAACTTCGGAGTCTGCTTAAAGCTTCTAGCTTCTGGCAGGATAACTATTTACTATTGCGAGAATTTAAACACTTTCGCAAGATTGTAATTTTAGCTCTGATATTCTCGATTCTAGCGGCAACTTTTGAAGGTGTAAGTATTGGTTTTTTACTAACATTTTTGCAAAGCTTAACTAGTCCCGATGCGAAACCTGTCCAAACAGGAATAGAATGGTTTGATAATTTAGTATTGGGGGCAAATACATCGGCAATTAATCGTCTGTACCGAGTATCTTCGCTGATTTTGTTGAGTACTTGGTTACGTGTTGCCTTCAATTACTTTGGACAAGTCTATACTGAATTATCTCAACTGCATTTTGGCGATCGCTTACGTAAGCAAATTTTTGAACAGTTACAATCCTTATCCTTAAGTTACTTTGCCAAAACTCGTTCTGGTGAACTAATTAATACAATAACTACAGAAATTGAAAGGATAAGACAGGGTTTCAGTGGCGCAGCCTTTTTAATAACTAGGGGAATCACAACTTTTGTCTACTTGATTTCAATGTTTTTGATATCATGGCAACTGACTGTAATTTCAGCATTACTATTTACACTTTTAGGTGTAGGTTTATCTAATCTCAATGCCAGAGTCAGAGAATCAAGTTTTGGCATGACAACTGCTAATGCTAATTTTACATCAACAGCCATAGAATTTATTAATGGCATTCGCACAGTTCATTCTTGTGGCACTCAAGAATTTGAGCGCCAGCGTTATTACAAAGCTAGCGATAAGGTAGTAAGCACTACAACTAAAGTTGTATTCACTTGGACACTTGTTAAACCAATTGCCGAAGGCGTAGCTACTACGGTGTTGGTGGGAATGATTATTTTGGCATTCACTAGCCTGGTTAGCAATGGAACGCTACAAGTTGCTTCTCTGCTAACATTTTTCTTTGTCCTATTTCGCTTCATCCCGTTTGTTCAAGATATTAATGGCACTAGAGCATTTCTCAATACTCTACATGGCTCGGCAGATAACATTAAGAATCTGCTCAAAAGCGATGATAAACATTATTTTCAGAATGGAAAACTTGAGTTTAAAGCCTTAGAAAGAGCAATAAATTTAGTATCTGTAGATTTTGGATACGATGAGAAAAATATAGTCTTGCATAATGTTACCCTAACCATTGAAAAGGGGAAAATGACTGCATTAGTCGGAGCTTCTGGTGCTGGTAAAACAACTCTTGCTGATTTAATTCCCCGATTTTATAATGCTACAGAGGGAAATATTTATATCGATGAACTTGATATCCGGCTGTTTGAAATTAACTCTCTCCGTCGTCAAATAGCTGTCGTCAGTCAAGATACTTTTATCTTCAATACTGATGTTTGGCAAAATATTGCTTATGGTACTCCACAAGCCACTAATGAGCAAATTCAAGAAGCTGCTAAACTAGCCAATGCGCTGGAATTTATTTTAGAAATGCCCGAAGGTTTTAATACCCAATTGGGAGATCGGGGTGTTAGATTATCTGGAGGACAAAGACAGCGAATTGCTATCGCACGGGCGCTACTAAGGAACCCAGAAATTTTGATTTTGGATGAAGCAACTAGTGCCTTAGATTCTGTATCTGAGCGCTTAATTCAAGATTCATTAGAAAAGCTATCTGTGGGTAGAACAGTAATTGCGATCGCTCACCGTCTTTCTACTATTTCTAAAGCCGATAAAGTCGTAGTGTTGGAAGCAGGGCGGATAGTAGAACAGGGCAAATATCAAGAATTACTCGGACGTAAAGGCAAGCTTTGGGAATATCACCAGATGCAATACTATAATTCGTAATTCGTAATTCGTAATTCGTAATTTTTAATTTACAAAATATAAATTACGAATTTACTCCATACTCAATTATTTATATAAAAAGGAAAAATAAATGGTAAATTTAGGCTATCATACTGCTAAAATTCAGGGTAGATTTAATCGCTCCTTATATAAAGCAGCCCTTTCTCAGATTGTCAGTATTCCGATAAAACAAACTCGGCAAGTTCCGATAAGTGTCTATGCTTTATCATGTGAACGTGATTTACCAGAACAAGTAGCAAGTATTCGCTCATTCATTCGTCATGTCGGCATTCCAGATACATTCGCTGTAGTTTCTGATGGCAGTTACACTGAGTCTAGTTGTAATTTACTCCGCCGCGTCCATCCCTGCGTTAAGGTAATACTTTTACAAAACTTCCTAAGAACGGATTTACCTCAATGTGTTCTTGATTATGCCCAACTGCATCCAATGGGCAGAAAATTGTCGGCATTAATGTCAATTCCTGTTAATGGAGCTACGATTTACACTGATTCAGATATTTTGTTTTTCCCCGGCGGGATTGACTTAATTGATTTGAGTAAGTCGGACGATAAATATTCGCTTTATCTACCTGATTGTTCTATGTCACTAGACGATCGCATTATTTATGATGATTCTGAAAAATTAAATCCAGTCAATGGTGGATTTATATTATTTAGGCATGAATTTGACTGGAGTTTTGCTATCGAACGTTTAGCAAATCTTCAAGAAACTCCTACTTATTTTACTGAACAAACAATTGTCCATTTGACAATGCATCACAATCATGGTGAGCCTTTATGCACAAATAAATATGTTCTAAATGTAGAAGATCAGTTCATTTATCCAGATAAATCTGCAAGTAAAAACATTGCTCTCAGACATTATGTGAGTGATGTTAGACACAAATTTTGGTTTAATGTTGGCATATAATTTTGATGAACTTAAGCCTCTATTTAGATGAGGAATGCAGTTAGTAATAACGTAAAAAATGGTGGTTAATGCTTAACTCAATCAATGATGCCAAGCGAAATGACGAACAATTGGACAGAGGTATTTTTGAAGAAGACTTAATTTATCAATGCTCCAATTTCGATGTAGGCGAGGGCGGAGGTGTTGAAACTTATTTAGCTTCTCTGTTTGAACATCGACCACCTGAAGTTAGCGATCGCGTGATAAGATCGCTTCAGAATGTTGACCAAAGCCAGTTTAAGCTGCTGCACCTCCACAGCCCAGATTTACTCTTGCAGCTTACAGGCGAGTGTCCTACGGTTTTCAGCGTTCATAATCACTCATTGTACTGTCCTAGCGGCACAAAGTATTTAGCAGGACAGCGAACAATCTGCGATCGCAACTTCTCTTACTTAGGTTGTACCTGGGGTAAATTAGCAGATAAATGTGGTAGCCGTAGACCATTAAAAACTTTTAAAGAACTTCAAATTACTCATCAGTTATTAGATGTCTTAAAAAAGGTAAAAATTACTTTTGTTGCTAATAGCGAATACGTGCGTCAAGAGTTGATTAAAAACGGTGTAAACCCTGAGCAGATTGTAACATTACATTGTGGTATTTCTATACCAAAAATAACAACTGCACGTCTAAGTTTAGATATCCATCAAAATCATAGAATTTTGTTTGTTGGACGAATTGTTTCTGACAAAGGTTTGGAATGGTTACTCAAAACCTTAATACATACTAATCCGCAAATTCAACTTGATATTGCAGGTGAAGGCTGGGAACGACCACGGTTAGAAAGGTTAGCGAATACACTCGGATTAAGTAACCGAATTACTTGGCATGGTTGGTGCGATCGCAACACATTAAATAACCTTTACGAACAGTGTTTTGCAGTCATCTTCCCTAGTGTTTGGCCTGAACCTGCCGGTCTTGTAACTCTAGAAGCATACTCTCGTTATCGACCTGTAATTGGTAGTGCAGTGGGAGGGATTCCAGAACATTTACGAGATGGAGAAACGGGTATTCTTGTTCCAGGGAATGATATCAAAAAGCTAGCTGATGCGATTCATGATTTGTATGGAGATTATGAAAAAAGCCGACACATGGGCGAACAAGGTCATGCTTTATTAATGAAAGAATTTACCATGAATGCTCATGTGAATAATCTCCGAACAATTTATGCAAAAACAATAGCTGAATTTCCTTCTAGAGGGAAACAAATATATAGCCTTTCTCAAGGGAAATAAGCTTAGTTTGGTACACAAAATTGTCTATTTTTTACCTATTAAATATAAAGGAAAAAACTATGTCATTGTCTCAACATTCTCAACAGCCTTTAGTTAGCGTTATTATCCCCACCTATAATAGACCAGAGTATCTCAAGCAAGCGATCGCTAGTGCTATAAAGCAAACTTATCAAAATATCGAAATTATTGTTTCTGATAATTGTAGCCCAGAAAATCCTCAAGCACTTGTCGAATCTTTTGGTGATTCACGCATCAGATTTTGGCGGCATCAGCAAAATGTGGGGATGATTGCTAATCAGCAACATGGCTTCAAAATGGCGCAAGGTAAATATGTTGCTAGTCTCCATGATGATGATATCTGGAATGAAGATTTTTTAGCAAAGCTAGTACCACCTCTAGAAGCAAACTCTGAGTTAATTCTCGCTTTTTGCGACCAATATATTATAGATGCAGATAGCATAATTAATCATGCTGGAACTGAAGAAAATACACGCGGTTATAAGCGAGACAAACTAGCAAAAGGAATTCATCAACCTTTTTACAAAATTGGATTGGTAGATAAAAGCATACCCACTGCTGCATCTTGTGTGATTCGTAATAATATTATCGATTGGGATAGTATGCCCTCAGAAGTTGGCGGGATGTGGGATTTATATTTAACTTATCTCTGTTGTATATCTGGTTACGGTGCTTACTATTATCCAGAAAGATTGACGCGATATCGTGCCCATGAGCAAACTGATACCATGCTCAGTGGTAGTCGAGATATGCAGGCAAAAATCCGCAAAGCTAAAAGCGAAATGTTTTGTTATCAAGTCTTTATGGAAGATGCTCGGTTACAGCAATTTAAAAGTTACTTTCAACAGAAATGGTTAGAAGCTAATACTACTTTAGGAATTGGCTTGCTACGAAGTGAACAGATAGCCGCAGCACGTCCTTATTTTTGGCAGGCGTTGAATCAACAAAGATTTGATGTGCGAACTGTGGCTGCACTTACTCTCAGTTTTACTCCGCGTTTTTTCGCAGACAAATTAATAGGGGTATCTAAATAATAGAGTAATAGTGTCTGAATTGTAATTTTTTTTTAACGAACCGCAAAGGACGCAAAGGACGCAAAGAGAAAGAAACCTTATCTAAAATTATTTCTTTGCGGCTCTCTTTGAGGTTTTATCATTAAGCAAGGTAGTGTATGAAACTTTGTATTGTTACTCATAAAATCAAAAAAGGTGATGGTCAGGGGCGGGTAAATTACGAAGTTGCTCAAGAAGCAATTTGTCGTGGTCATGAATTGACATTATTGGCTAGTGAAGTCGCACCAGAATTAGAAGATAATAGCCAAGTTAATTGGATTAAAATTCCAGTTAAAGGCTATCCGACAGAATTTGTGCGGAATTTTATATTTGCCCAAAAAAGTGCAGATTGGTTACGTCAACATCGCTCTGAGATTGATTTAGTTAAAGTCAATGGCGCAATTAATCTGGCTGCGGCTGATGTGAATGCTGTACATTTTGTCCACAGTTCATGGTTGCGATCGCCTGTTCATATTTCCCGCAATCGCCGCGATTTATATGGTTTCTATCAATGGCTATTTACGGCTTTTAATGCCCGTTGGGAAAAACAGGCTTTCCAAAAAGCGCAGGTTGTCGTAGCGGTATCCGAAAAGGTAGCGCAGGAATTAGTCAATATTGGTGTGCCGCGTTCTCGCATCCGCGTAATTATCAATGGCGTTGATTTAGAAGAGTTTGCCCCTGGTGAAAGCGATCGCCAAAAATTAGGTTTACCGGAAAATGTCACCTTAGCACTGTTCGCTGGAGATATCCGCACACCGAGAAAAAATTTAGATACGGTGCTGCACGCCTTGGCGAAAGTTCCCGATTTACATTTGGTGGTGGTGGGACACACTCAAGGTAGCCCTTTCCCAGAATTAGCAGCATCTTTAGGGTTAAGCGATCGCGTGCATTTTGTGGGATTTCGCCGTGATATCCCCCAAATTATGCAAGCAGTAGATTTATTTGTTTTTCCTTCCCGATACGAAGCTTGCAGCCTCGTATTGTTAGAAGCACTTTCTTCAGGGCTGCCTGTAATTACTGCCACAGCCACCGGAGGCGGTGAGTTGGTGACACCAGAATGTGGCATCGTCTTATCCGACTCAGATGATATTAATGCTTTAGCTGTGGCGTTGATGTCCTTGGTGAGCGATCGCGCCCTCATACAGCAAATGGGCAAAGCAGCTCGTTCTGTGGCAGAAAAACATAGCTGGACTACTATGGCACAAACTTATGTGGATCTATTCGAGGAGTTAAGCAAGAATGCGGAACACCGTTCTGATACCGACTTATCGCCGTCCACAAGACCTATCACGCTGCCTTTTGGCGCTACAGGAGCAAACTAAACCCGTTGATCAGGTGATAGTTGTTGTCCGTGACACGGATGCAGAAACTTGGCAATTTCTAGCGCAATTAAACGCGCCCAATCTGCCACTGCATACCGTAAAAGTCACACAACCGGGGGTAGTAGCAGCCCTCAACGCCGGACTAGCAGCAGTGGAGGGCGATATTGTTTCCATTACTGATGATGATGCCGCACCCCACCCGGATTGGTTAGAGCGCATCGCCGCTTACTTTACCTCTGATAGTCGCCTCGGCGGACTTGGCGGGCGTGATTGGATATACCACGGTAGCAAATTAGAAGACGAATCCCGCTCAGTAGTGGGACAGTTGCAATGGTTTGGGCGAGTGATTGGCAACCATCACCTGGGAGTAGGAGAACCCCGCGAAGTCGATATTCTCAAGGGCGTAAACATGAGTTTTCGTAAAGAGGCAATCGGACAATTGCGCTTTGACGAGCGGATGCGCGGCACTGGAGCGCAAGTACATTTTGAAATGGCATTCACTCTAAGATTAAAACGGGCTGGTTGGAAGATAATTTATGATCCTAATGTTGCTGTGGATCACTATCCAGCAAAACGTTTTGATGAAGATCAGCGAAATAATTTTAATGAAATTGCCTTTATTAATTTAGTCCATAATGAAACTTTAGTTTTGCTAGAGCATCTGCCATTTATCCGCCGGATTATATTTTTATTCTGGGCAGTATTCGTGGGTACATGTGATAGTTTGGGTTTCGTTCAATGGCTGAGATTTTTACCTAGCCAAGGGCAGTTAGCAGGGAAAAAATTGTTAGCATCCTGGCGGGGGCGTTGGCAAGGATATAAACAATTCGTAATTCGTAATTCGTAATGAATTTAATTTCTTTTTAGCTCTAGTAGTCTGTAAAGCTTCTTCTTAGTTTTAGTTCCCAGTTAGAACCTGGGAATTAAGACGGGTGGGCTGCTGTCTCCAGAGAGCCAGTAATCCAAAATCTAAAATCTAAAATCTAAAATTGAATGAATTCTAGACAGATACTTTTCAATAGTTTTTTACAAGAAAGCTATTCTCCTGAGGAGCGATCGCAACAGGGTTGGATGGCGATCGCAGGCTTTATATTACTAACTGTAGCTTGCTATTTTGCTGGTGCTACTGCCGCATTACGCCTAATTTACCCAGTGATGGCTTTAGTAGTAGCCATATTTTTATACTTGCGGCATCCCATTCTCTACATCAGCTTTACCTGGTGGATCTGGTTTCTCACGCCCTTAGCTACCCGCTTGGTTGACTATCGGGTGGGCTGGGATGCTACCCGTCAGATGCTCATAGCACCTTATTTAGTGGTATTTGTCACCATCGCAACATTCTTGCGACACTTTCCCCGCGCCTCACGTCAAGGGGGGTTGCCGTTTGTTTTGGCTTTTATCGGAGTCTTCTATGGCTTTTTAATCGGTCTGATTTATAACCCACCGATCCCAGTAGCACGCGGACTGTTAGATTGGCTCAGTCCAATTATTTTCGCTTTTCACTTATTTATAAACTGGCGAGATTATCCCAGTTATCGCCAAAATATTCAGCGAACTTTTCTTTGGTCTGTGTTAATTTTAGGAGCTTATGGCGTATGTCAATTCGTAGTAGCTCCTGAATGGGATAGGTACTGGCTCATCCAATCAAAACTATTCATGAGTTCTGGAAACCCTGTACCTTTCGGAATGCGCGTCTGGAGTACATTGCACTCAGTTGGCCCCTTTGGTTCCGTCATGCAAGCTGGGTTGCTGTTGTTATTTACCAGTTCAGGAAACTTAATTTTTCCTGCTTCAGCCGTTGGTTACTTGTCCTTCCTGTTGACACAAGCACGTACTAATTGGGGAGGCTGGTTATTAGGAATAATTATGATCGTGGGTTCAGTCAAAACCCGGATTCAAATGCGCTTAATCATCATAATTGTGTTAATGGCAATTTGTGTTGTGCCATTGACAACCATCGAGCCAATTGCTGGGGTTGTAGCAGCCCGTTTGGAAACATTTTCTAATCTTGAAGATGATAACAGTTTTAAAGATAGATCGGGAAGTTATGACAAAAACCTTGGTTTAGCCCTTTCTAATGGTCTAGGTAACGGGTTAGGAAATATTTGGAAAGTTAATGAAAAAACTGGTCAAATTGAAGTAGTGGTAATTGATAGTGGCATTTTAGATATGTTTTTCACCCTTGGTTGGTTTGGAGCCATCTTTTATATGGGTGGATTACTTTTGTTAATTATTAGTGTCAGCAGTTATGGAGAAGGTCGTTTCGATAGTTTTATCAGTGCTGCCCGCGCTATTGGTATCAGTTCTTCTACACAGCTAATTATCGGTAGCGGCATGTTAAGTGTGGCAGGGATGATTCTTTGGGGATTTTTAGCTATGGCTATGGCAGGACATAAGTATTATCAAAATCAAAAGAATTCATTAAGTAGTCATTAGTCATTAGTCATTAGTCATTAGTCATTAGTCATTTGTCATTTGTCATTAATAGGATTCCTATAGATTATGAAAGCAATTATTGTAATGCCACTAGCCGAGCAACGAGGTGGCGGTGAAATGATGCTTTGGGATTTGGTGCAGCAAGGGCGTAATGCTGGTGTTGAGTGGCTGGTGATATTTTTAGAAGATGGCCCGATGGTAGAACAAGTAAAGTCCCTTGGCATTGATGCGCGAGTTGTAGAAAGTGGACGTTTACGCCAAATCCACCGTTTTATTGCCGCCGTTTTTCGGATAGCTGCGATCGCCCGCCATGAACGTGCAGATATAATTGTCAATTGGATGTGGATCACGCATATATCTGGAGGTTTGGCGGCAATACTGGCAGGATTACCTGCTGTGTGGTATCAGCTAGAAGTACCTAGCGATAAAACTTGGTTAGTACGAATCGCTACTTTAATCCCAGCCCGTGCAATTATCACTCTCTCCCAAGATGGCAAGCAAGCACAGGCAGAGATTTGGCCTCACAGACCAACACCTTTGGTTTATCCTGGTGTTGCATTAGACCGATTTGAGCCTAATGCTTTACCAACTCCAGAAGAAGCACGGCGAAAACTGGGCTTACCTTTACACGGGCCATTGATTGGAATTGTTGGACGATTGCAACGATGGAAGGGAATGCACGTACTGGTGCAAGCGATGCCCAAAATTTTACAGAAGTATCCTGATGCTCATTGTGTAGTAGTTGGCGGTAAGCACGATTTAGAACCAGATTATGAGGACTTCTTAAAAGCTGAAATTGCCGCCTTGGGCTTGAAAGAGCAAGTAATTATGGCTGGGCTACAACGTAATATCCCGGAGTGGGTGCAGGCGATGGATGTATTCGTTCATGCATCAGATAAAGAGCCATTTGGGATTGTGATTATTGAGGCGATGGCGCTGGGTAAACCTGTGATTGCTGGTGATGCAGGCGGCCCGACGGAGATTATTACCGATGGCATGAATGGATTATTAACACCTTATGGTGATGCAGAGAAATTAGCGATCGCAATTCTCCGTTATCTTGATGAGCAAGAATTTGCCCAAAGTGCCGGAGTAGCTGCAAGACAACGCGCCCTCGATTTCTCAACGCAAAATTATGCTCAAAACTTTATTAGTGTACTTCGTTCTGCTAAGGCTTGATCCTCCCTAACCCTCCTTTTTAAGGAGGGAATTTAAAACCTGGTTTCCAGCAAGAGGCTGGAAATGCTTTTCATTGGGCTGCTGGCGCAAGTGTTGAGGCAAAGCCTCATATTAGGCATTCCCAGTCGGAGACTGGGAACGAGACGAAGGCGCTTTATCTTAAACTCTCACCCATGATTTATCCTTGCTCTTTAATTACTTGAGCTACTAGCAAGGCTAATGCTGCTGTAGCAGCGATCGCACCCCACTGAAGAACCGGATTTTTATCTAGCCAGTCGGAAATGCTAGGTATAACTAAGTTACCAAAATCTCCGTTAACTCTTTCGTCTTCAGCAACAGGTTGGTAAAAATTATTTGATGCATCTTCAGATTTCAGCTCAGAAGTATGTTGTAAATTGAAGCCGACGAGCAGTAACAGTGAATCTACTAATGATGGTGAGACGCGCTGTACCAAATCTAATATTTTAGCTACATCCCCAACTAAGTAGTCACGAGTTGGATGTTCGGCTGTATGGAGGATAGCATCAGCTACAAGTTTAGGCTCGTAGTAAGGTGGTATCCCGGTAGGCTTTACGCCTAATTTCGTCAGACCATTGTTCCAGAAGGGGGTATTAATGACTGCTGGCTTTACACTTGTGACACTGATAGGCCATTTTTCATGTTGCAACTCAACGCGCATCGCTTCGATAAAACCCTCCACCCCGTGCTTGGCTGCCGAGTAAGCACTTTGATAAGGGAGCGATCGCCTACCTTCCATTGAAGAGACATGGATCAATGCTCCCCTTCCCTCACGCTTCAGATGGGGTAGGGCCGCCATTGCACCATATACCTGTCCCATGAGATTGACATCAATGACATGCTTAAACTCTTCTGGTGTTGTATTGTCGAAAGTGGCAAAGATGCCGATAGCGGGGACATGTACCCATGTATCGAGTCGCCCGTAAACTTCCACAGTTTTATCTGCGATCGCCTTAACTTGCTCAAATACTTCCACATCACCTACGCAATAAGTTGCCTCGCCGCCAAAGCCGCGAATCTCCTCCACTAAAGACTTTAGCTTCGACTCACCGCGAGCCGAAACTACCACTTTTGCCCCGCGTCTAGCAAACTCAACAGCTGTAATCCGTCCGATACCACTGGAAGCTCCAACCACCGAAACAACCTGCTGATTAATTGGCTTTAATTTCATAAGTGTTACTCCTTAATAAAAATAGGGATTCGGGATTAAAACAATTGTTTCCCAATCCCCTCTCACAGGTGACAAGCAAGAAACTGGTTTAACGGATCTGTCAATAACTACTGGAGACAAATCTGCTAAGACACCTCAAAATTTACCAAGTGGCGTGCGTACTGCTGAGATAATATAAGCTTCTTCCATACTTATCATTACTTTAGTAAATTTGGAATTTAAAATAATGAAACAACTTTGAATTTTAAATCAATTATTTCTAGCTCTTGTAATAAATTGCTTTTGCTTGAATGATTTATCTTGCAATAACAAGCTTAGTTTTAGTTTAATTAAAACTAAAATAAGTTTATTTAACATTACTTTACAATAGCCTTTTTAACAATAAATCTTTCTTTAGAAGGAAATAAATTTTTCTAAAAAAAGTCGGGCTGAATAAAATGTTTGAATTTTGTTAGCGCCACGGAGAGCGAGTCCGCGTACCTTTACAGGGATCTTGCTAGCAAGAGCGTCTCGTAGAGAGCGTCATTTTGAATTTTGAATTGATTTATGTCTATGTGTACTAGTGCCAGCTAAATTTTAAGACTTTTCTGCAAAGGTATTAATTCTTAAGAGTGAATTTGGTAAATATCGATTATTTTATTGTCACAAAATACTAATTAGCTGCTAAAAGTATATACATAAGGAAGTTTTTAGCGAAATTTGTATACATAGAATTTAATTTATGTCAATTAATTGGCTTTTTTGATTAGAAGCCCAAGCGCAGCTATATAATACCTGTTTTTTCTGCAAAAGCAGCTTATAGCCAATACTTGCTATGAACTAGGGCGCGTTTTTAAAGCCTTAGATCCCCCCAACTCCCCGATAAATAGAAAGGCTTTAAGAGACTCCGACGAAGCCTTTTTAAGGAGAGTTAGTGCTATCTTGCGGTTTACCGAGCAAGTGCCGCGGATTTAGGGGCATCTAAAAATTTAGCAGGCTAAATGAGTAGTTTGAAAACACACTCTAGTCTTTTGCCCAAGCAAGGGATTGCAATGCGTTAAAGCTTATTGATGAAATATTATATAAGTTTTACTAATTATGGCTAATAGTAGCTATAACAATTTAACTGTTTAAATATTGATTAGATAATATGGTTCAGTCCCAAGAAGATGACATTTCAGTAGAAGCTAGTTCTCTTCCCCCTGTCCCCATTCAAGAAATCTCTGAGGATAGGGCATTAACAGAGACGGTACTTTTTCCAACTCCGAAACTGTTTTTGAAAATTTCTAAGCTAGAAATTCGCAAAAGCCTTAAAGCGCTAACTTGTGAGAGTGTCTTTGCTACGATTTTTTATAGTGTCATCGGCGGCGCGTTGCTCAGTAATTTCTTGCTAGAGTTAGGTGCTGGGCCAGTACAAATTGGTCTGCTGGCCGCTATCCCTCAGATGGTGAATCTGCTGCAACCACTGGGAGCGTATTTGGTAAACCGAAGTACTAGTTTTCGCTGGTATTTCCTGTGTATTTTCATCCCATCGCGGTTGGTGTGGTTGATTCTTCTACCAGCAATTGTGTTGGTTACTTCATCTGATCTGCCTGGATACCAAGTAGTGCAGTTGACTTTGGCAATTCTTTTGGTAGGTAATATCATCGAAGCTTTCGGTCGTGCGCCTTGGCTTGGGTGGTCTGCTGTGTTAGTACCTCAGCGCTTGCGGGGGCGATATTTTGGCTTTCGCAATAGCATTGTCGGCTTGACTAACCTCATTGGTATACCGTTGCTAGGTTTAGCAGTATCGGTTTGGCCTGGTGGAACAGTTCAAGGCTATGGTGCAATGTTAGTTCTAGGAATTTTGCTAGGGCTAATCAGTCAAATGTGTCAGTTCTGGATGACCGACGTAAATCCACAGCTTTTAAAAGCCACGGGTTCAGACACATCTCAACCGCAGACTCAGGGGATAGATTTTAGCTTTATCAAAGATGCTAATTTTTGCAAGTTTGTACTTTACCTAAGTATTTGGTGCTTTGCTGTTAACATCAGCGCTCCCTTCTTTAACCTCTATATGCTGGATAACCTGGATATAGATATTAGTGTGGTAACGATTTATCACGGTTTAGGAACTGGTGCGAACATGTTAATGCTGCTTTTATGGGGGAAACTGGCCGACCGAATTGGGAATCGTCCACTACTGCTATTAGTAGGAGTTTTGGTGGCGGTGACACCTCTGCTGTGGCTCTTAGTTAGAAGCGATCAAATTTCTTTTTGGATCTGGTTACCCTTGTTGCATATACTAGCTGGCGGGACGTGGGCGGCAATTGATTTGTGTACCAACAATCTGATGATGGGAATATCACCAGTGCGTTATCAGTCGAGTTATTTTGCGATCGCAGGTGCGATCGCTGGTATAACTGGAGCAATGGGTATCACTGTTGGTAGCTTTCTAGCAACTCTACCTTTTATGGAGGGTTTGCTGGGGCTGTTTCTTCTCTCAGGCTTATTACGAATGGCTGCACTTGTGTTTTTGGCTTTTGTTCAAGAGCAGCGCTCAGTACCAGTGAGTCAGTTAATGCGAGTCCTGTTTCCCATCAGGCAATCACCTAATTTGATTGAAGTAGAGGAATAAGTTTTTAACTATTAAGCTAAACCACATCTAGTGGTCTGTCTCATAAGTTCTGATTGATTAGTTTGTTACCAAAACCCTGTAGAGACGCGAAATTTGGGGTCTTTACAACCCCGCTACTAGTTTGCATATTCCAAATTAATATAACTCTTGTGGGGTGGGGCGATTTGCCCGCCCTAATTATGCAAGGTTATTTGTGGAACACCTTAATAGGGGCAGGGTTTGCCTTTGCCTCAGTTACACTCTCATAGCGCAATACAGTTCAGTTAAGGATTTGTGGTACTGATTTTAAACCTGTAGAGACGCGAAATTTCGCGTCTTTACCAAGGTTTTTGGGCTTAACTGAACGGTATTGTCTTATAGCGTTTCCCGGCCTAGTGACATACACTCGTAGGGGCACAGCAGTGCCCATTGGTGTCAACTTAACGTGAAAGCTTTTTCTAGACTGGCTTTTAGAGATCGTCTCTTTCGTCTCGTCGTCTCATTCCCCTGCTCCGACTGGGAATGCCCCTCATTGAGGCTCCGCCTCCCTTGCTGGCGGCAGAGCCGCCAAGAGCAGCATTTCCAGCCCAGAGGCTGGAAACGAGGTTTTAAAAGAGTTTTTGCTTAAGTTGACACCTATGAGCAGTGCCGTGCCCCTACACCTTGCGATATAATTTTGTACCTCATTTGAATGGGAACCGCTATATCTTGTAAAATACTAAGCTAAAAGTAGTGCTTTTTAAGGAAGCCATTGTAATCCTTTGCTCTGTAATTTACGCTCGATATGCTGCATTTCCTGGATAGTTTCTCCAGTAACGATCGCATAAATGTCAGTGTTGATTTTTCCGTATTTGATTTTCTCTAAAGCCGACAGAATAATTAAATCCTTGCGATCTAGTTCTGGTTTTAAGGCAACTAAAATTGAATCCAGCGTACCTTCCATGCGGTAATCGCTGGAATATTTAGCTACTTCCTTTCCCAATCCCACTAGGGTATTACGCTGTAAGCACAACGGAGTCGAGCCATTGACTCGGAAGTTGGCATCGATCGCAAAAAATTGTCCGTCTTTATCTTCCAGCACATCAAAGCCAATCACGCCGAAATAACCCTGTTTGTGAGCATACTGACCAAGGTTGGTAATCATCTCAAAGAACTTGCTCATGTCAGTGTTGCGGTAGTCAATCAGTCCGCCTAAATAGTTGCCTTCTGGAGTGACGAGTTGTCTGGTAGTGCCGATGAGGGTTATCTCTCCTAGTTTGTTGACATAGAACTGTACGCAGTAATTCTGCACTTCATTTTTGACGAACTCCGAGACAATAATCGTATCGAGCAACTTAATATCAAGATATTTCCTAATTTCTTCAAGGCAGTAGTTCAAATCGCTGGGATTTTTGATGATATAAGTGCCTTCTCCTGAAAGTCCGTGGGACGTTTTAATTAAGTAGGGGTATTGTGGTAATTGAATGTCTTCAAGATTTACTTGGTGCAGATTATAGCTCTCGTATTTTGGACATTGCACCCCCAATTCAGCTAGAGTTACTTTGCTCAGTAAGCGGTAATGCGTGTCTGGATCAACAGCGTGTTTTTCAGGTTTGAGGTGATCAAAGGGAAATAGACTAATGAGTTTGTCAAAGCGTTCGCCCTTGGCGTTGGCGCAGCCATCGCTGTGGCTGAGATCATCCAAATAAGTTAAGCGATCCATCATTGATCTATTGGAGTAGCTGAAGCCGAAATGCTCTTGCCAGTATTCAAGCAGCGACTTTGGCGGTGGTATAATCACAATTCCAAGAATGCGATCGCCTAACACAGCCAGATTTTTCCAAGGTTCTTTCTGACAAATCTTGTCGAAGGAGGTTTTGGTGGCTTCACTACTCCCATCTTGGATAAAATATTTTTTCAGGTTGGGATAAGCAGCCCAACTGGCAGTTGCAGGGTAATTTAAAATAAACCCATAAGATGCATCTGTGATATCTTCAGCAAACAGATCAGAAAGAGTACTCCCTTGAAAGTATTGAAAGTTATATTTTGAGTTCATTTAGCCCTCCATTGAAACCGCATAACCAAAGCGTTGCACAGATATATTTTCTGTCTCCACTCCTAGCAGCAGCACCCTGTTTTGGTCAGAAACAATTTCTTGAGATAAGAATATTGCCATCAACTTTTTGTATAAAGCTAACATTTAATAATCTGTTTTTTCGCTGTATATTTTATATTTTACTGGCTTAAATTTTCATTAACTCTATCAAACGAAATAAGAAAGTTAGTTTATTTTTGAATTTTAAATTGTTAAGGTTCATATATTATAGAAGTTAGGATGCAACAAGCATGAAGGTGTAGATATGTAAATATCGCTGTGGTTACAATACGGTTCGGATAAGGTTTTTTGATGACACACCGCTAATCGCAAAGACGCGATAAATCGCCGTCTTTACAATAATCAGTCCTTTGTAGAGACGGCGATTTATCGCGTCTCCTGCCTTAATCGAACTGAATATTAATCTTCACAACTCAACGATAAAACTGTCTCGCAAATGAAAGTCAGCCTCCGCGCCTCGATGAGTTAACGCCCAGTAATTCACCTCACTATCTCTATTTTTGATGACAGTCGTAATGGCAACTTCAATAGCTTGCTTGACAGAGATAATTTTATCCAAATCGACATTTAAAGCCAGTGCTAAACTATCAGCTTGATTTTGAACCTTAAACGGTAGGTTTTCAAACGCTGTTTCTTCTTGCATTCCTTGACGATATCCATCAAAGCGATAGACATTCCAGTTTCCGGTGGGGGAGAGGTTAAATTCCCAATACCGTTGAGAATCTTTGATACCAAGAAAGAACTCGAAGCAGGTGTCTTCCCAAAGTTTATGCTTGCGTGATGGATTATTTGATAGTGGAGCGATTGCAATTTCTTTTAAATCGCCCTCAAGCATATAGCGGATGGCAAGTTGATTACCATTTCTGCCAATATTACCTGCAATTTTCAAATTAGGCAGGGATTTTGTAGAAGGAAAAGGTTGTAGGGAAAATTTCTGTTCGTTCATTTCATATCTTTAATAATATTACAAATCTGCGTTTCTTGCGATTCAATACTTTCGGTAAGTTTAAACTGGACGATCGCTCTTGCCAAATTATGTTCTGGGTGCTTAACTTTAAAGTAGACATTCCCTGCCAAATAATCAGCAAAAAACCTCAATCCTAGTTCAAAAGTAATTAGACGAATTGCATCATATATGTATGCATAATCATTCTCAGTCAGAAATGCCTTTGCTACCGAGAGATAACCTTGTAAGATTCCCTGACACAGGTCGGTATCAAAATAAACACTATCCCAATTCTCAGTTTCTTCTCCAGCCGGATTGCAACCCGATCGCAGGCAATCACCAATATCGTAATGTACCAGACCGGGTTTAACGGTGTCCAGGTCGATGACGCTGACGGCTTGCAGGGTAGCAGTGTCAAACATCACGTTATTGATTTTTGGATCGCCGTGCATCAGACGCAGGGGTAGCTTGCCTTCAACTTTGGCATTTTCTAGGATATGTGCAAAGGTTTGGCGATCGCTAACAAACTGCAAGCAATAATTAACTTCCGAAGATTGACACGCACTAGTTTTCGCCAACACTTCTTCATAATGCTGGAGATAAAGCGGTGTAATATGGAATCCTTGAAGAGTATCAGCGAGTTTTTCTGGTGGCAAATCGCTGATCAAATTGTGGAACATCCCCAAGGCATAACCGATTTCTTTCGCGTGTGAGCGATCGCGCATAGTATCGAAAGACTGGGAGCCTTCAATAAAGCTAATCGCCCGCCAAAAGGAGCCATTTGCATCCTTCCAGTAATCTAGAGCATCCTTAGTTAATAGTACGCGTGGCACTTCCCAGCGACGATTTAGAGGCGTATCCTGTAACCGTTTGCGAACATGCTCAGTGAAGGTACGCATATTCTGCATAATCAGTTGTGGCTGCCGAAATACCTGTGTATTGATGCGTTGCAGAACAAAATATTGTTCTTGTGAAGAATCTAGAGTTACTAAGAAGGTGTCATTGATATTACCACTTCCAAATGCTTTAACCCCTGTAACCTTCCCTAGCCCAGCGAATTGAGATGCGATCGCAACCAGATTCTCTGCGCCCTGTGTATTGAATTCTTCTGTCATGTTTTTGACCTATACTACTCCTCATATACATTGCACAAAGGCAATAGGGGATATCGTAGCGCAAGTGTCAAGATAATTCGTAATGACGCTCAGTTTTGCGGCTCATAACTAAAGTCCGTTAAAACGGACTTTAATCTTTTCTCAGTCGTCTTTAGACGACTTTAGCTATTAGACTCAGAATTCATTCTGAGGCGGGCTAGATGAGAATGAAATAGCCATGCTAACACAGGGCGCGACACGAAATAGCCCATCGGAGATAAGCTGTTCCACAAATAACCTTGCATAATTAAGGCGGGCAAGATGCCCACCCCACAAGAGTTATATTAATTTTGAATATGCAAACTAGATGTAGTTTAGCTTATTGCTGTTGCCCACCCTGTGCCAATTCAACAGTTAGGAAATTTCGTCACTATCAACCCACTCATCATAGGATGAGTCATAACCAATGTAGTGAAGAAAGTATTGCTGACCTTGGATTTGCTGAATCGTTGCAGAATACCAAGCCTCTTGGTCATCATCCCAACATTTTACCTTTTGACCCACTGCATATCCATTGTCATCAGAGGAGCGAAGATCGCGAGTCCGAATGTCATCTTCGCCTACCCACTCGTTATGAGATGAACCGTAACCAAGGTAATGAATAAAGAATTGGTCATCTTGGATTTTCTCAATTGTTCCCTGATACCAATCTTCTTCCTCACTATCCCAGACTTCTACTGTTTTGCTGAGTTCATACTGATTTTTATCTGACTTAACAGCAGATGAAACATCTTGGATAGGCTTTTGTTCCTCTTGTTTAATTTCCTCTTTTACTAAAGTATAGGCTTCCAAAATCAAGCTGCGAACGACAGTTTGAATTCCTGTATGTTCGTAATAATTAGTAGTTTGATCTAGAAATGCTGCGACAAAATCTAAATTATCATCAGCAATCTGAATAAAATTACCCAAATGACTAGAAACTGATTGCGGGGTGATGCCTGTTTTGGATACTAAGTTATTCATCCAACCTTGCACAGAGTTGAAACCTTGACTGATAAAACCAACTTTATCAGAGGGGTTACTACCTGGGAGAAAGTTATTGATGGCTAAGAAAACCGGATTTTGAGTTATTGCACCAGTATCAGTACCACTAATAACTCCGTGAATTTTGCTAAGAAAGTCGGGGCCTAGTGGTAGAATTCCGTCTAGACAAACTAAAGCTACCATCCGCATTAGGGATGCATTTTGATAGTTGTTAGCGAGGGAATTAGCAAACTCTTGGGGATTCGGTTGAGGAATGCCATTTAGTTTGCAAAAGGCAATGATTTCGACAGTGATTTTCAGTACTAAGTCAATGGATTGAGTTACATCAGCTTTCGGAGTAATTTTGCCTAAAAAGGAGAGAAAGCCGATTTTCTCACTAACTTTATTTGCTAAAGCCGCCGTTGCCATAGCTGTGTCTGCCTTATCAATTGTTTGATAAAGTTTGATTGCGAACTGGTAGCCTCGTTGAGGATCTTCGTATAAAACAACAGCGCGATCGCGGATTTTCTGAATTACCTTAGCATCGCTAACTCCTGTAATGCTGCGAATATTATTCTCAAATCCCGTCAAATTGCTCCATTCACCTGGTGCTACATAATCAAGAGCTTTTAAAACTTTGACAGTGATATTGTCAGTCGGTAATTCGTCAACCAACTGAATAATTGATTTATCCATCAGCCGATCCTCAAAACTCAAAATATTTTTACAACACAGTTCAAGTAAACCTACAACAACTCTCTCCCAGTTGCTACCCTACGGAAAGCCTTTCTCTGGTCAACGCTGCACGAATTACTGAATCGTATTAATAGAATTCCCCGATCTGACCAAAAAATAACAGAGGATGACATTGCCTCGTTCCCAGTCTCTGACTGGGAATGCCTACTAAGAGGCTCCGCCTCTCTTTCTGGCGCACAGCCGCAACGATCGGCATTTCCAGCCTCTGGCTGGAAACGAGGTTTTAAAAGAGTTTTTGCTTAGGGACTTCCAAGTAAAAAAATATTCCATTGCTATTGTTCACTGTTGGCCGTTGACGGTTCACGAGTTTTCAGTCAACAGTCAACAGTCAACAGTCAACAGTCAACAGTCAACGACTTTAAGTGGAATAATTTATTTTTTGGAGTTCCCTTAAGTTGACACCTATGGCAAGATGCCCACCCTACAAGATTGGATATTGCCTATTTTTCCGTATCCAATTGCTCCCGTTGCTTACCATACTCCCGCAGTTGCTTCAAAAGGTCTTCTTGGGATGAGTTAGAGATAGACGGACTGGGGGTTGAGGTTGGTTCAGGGTTGATGTCGCTACTGACAAAATTAGCAGGTGGGGGATTAATTACGTAGACAGGTAGAGACTTATCATTAGACATCGCCTCTTGAGTTGGTGCTGGGGTAGGAATTAGATTCTTTGGTTTGCTCACAGCAGTTTTTACCGAATCTAGAGTAGTAGCAACTTGCACTTGTTGCTGCATCTGTTGTGTAGAAGATACTAAACTACTTAGACCATTCACCAATTGCCGCAAATTTTGTCGGAAAGTTGGATCGCCTGTCAATTCATCCAAATCAGATGTAATTTTTTGGCTATTTTCAAATGTTACTCGTGCTGAATCTAAAGTTTGTTGTAGCAGCACCGCATTCTTTGGATCATTTAAGGTTTTTGAAGCATCACGTAAATTAGCTGAGGCTTGCGCTGCATTTGCTGAAAGAGTTTCTAAATTGTTGATTAATTTTCCTTGAGTGAATCGATTCACAGCAGGTGATAGGCTACTGACTGTAACACGCAGTTGGTTGCTGGTTTCGGTGATATTGTTCAAAGCACCAACCAGCGAAGAACGATTTGTTGTCAATAAATTATCCAGGTTGTTGAGCAAACGATTTGCTTGAGTTGCAGTTGCACCGAATTGATTTACTGTTTGAGTAGAGGATGCACTAAGTTGGTTTGTCGCTCGTTGCACTGAATTAGCAGTGGCTGAAAAGGTATTAAGTTGTTGTCGCAAGTTTTTGGTCAAACCTTGTAAATCCTGACTTAGCCCAGTAAAACTGGTTGCTGCGCTTGTGGTAGTTTCTAGAACCCTATTGACATTTCTATAAAATTGGGGGTTACTGTATGCAGATGCTAGCTCACTTGAACTGCGAATTAGTTCATCAACACTGATGCCAACCTGACCTTTTAACCGAGAGCCATTACAAATTATCAGGCTCTGATCGCAATTTTTATCTAGAGGTTTAGCAATTATAACCCCAGTAGGTAACGTTGCTTTTGGCGTGATGTCGATAATACTTTCGCTAATTAATCCGCTTTGATTAGCTTCTACCACTACATTCCGGGGAAGAAGTAAGTCAGTTTGGCCAATTTCAATCTCTACATCAACGGCATTTGGCCCTGGTCGAACCTGGGAAATAGTTCCTACCTTAACACCACGATAGCGAACTGATGCTCCCTTTTGCATTCCGCCAGCGTTAGCAAATTCCACAATAACTTTGTATGACCGCCCAGAAGGAGTGAATCTATTTAACCACAGAAAGAGTAACCCAAATACCCCTAGTCCTAGCAAGAGTAACAACCCCACAGAGCCTTCTCTAAATGTTCGCCCAGACGCATTGGCGAAGCCTCTCGAAGAGAAGAGGCTTGTCATAAGACCTCGCATTTTTTTCCTCCACCCAATAATTAGTTATGAGTTATGAGTTATTAGTTATGAGTTGAATTTAATCGCTCCTGATTCTTAACTCCTCACTTTCTAGCCGGCGACTTGAATCGGTCCTTGCACACTTCCACTGAGAAATTGTTTGATTAAAGGATTTTCTGTATTGTATGTTTCACTAACTGTACCCTGCCACTGCACTCTACCTTCATAGAGAAATATAAGTCTATCAGCTGTACGGCGCATAGTGCTGTCTTGGTGGGTAACAACAGCATAAGTACTACAAACTCCATGTAAACATTGCAAATAGCGGATTAAATCTTCGATTACTGTTGAGGCAATGGGATCAAGTCCGGCTGTTGGTTCATCGTATAGTAGAACTTCTGGCCCAACTGTTGGATCATCGGGATTAGACATAATCGCACGAGCAAAACTTACCCGTTTTCGCATTCCCCCAGAGAGTTCGGCTGGGTACAGATGGCCTACTTCTGGCAAACCCACCATATCCAATTTTTCTTTTACCAAATCTTGGATGCGCGATCGCGGTAGGTTTGAATTTTGATAAAGTAAAAATCCCACATTCTCCTCCACCGTCAGCGAATCAAATAGCGCCGCCTGCTGAAACACCATACCAATGCCAACCTCCTGGCCACCATCCTCAATCAAACCGTCTCGCCGCACTCCTTGCACATAAATTTCTCCTTCATCGGGACTAAGTAACCCCGCTATTACCCGTAAAATTGTTGATTTACCAGTCCCTGATGGCCCAATAATCCCTAGTGCTTCTCCCCGGTAAATGGTCAAGTCTACATTATCTAGAACTTTATGCCTACCAAAGGACTTAGAAACACCTTTCAGTTCAATCAATGGTTCAGTCATTAGTTATTAGTCATTGGTCACTTGTACTGAGCGGAGCCGAAGTATTGGTCATTGGTCATTTGTCATTTGTCATTTGTCATTAGCAAAGGACAAATAGCCCAATAGTGATGTCATAGTTATTGTTCGGGCATTGCATGATACATTATAAGTATATGATTAGCATTTTAATTAATAAAATTTATTTTTTTGGCATAATACTTAGTTATTTGCAATGTTTAACGTCTTACAATCCCCTCAACGCAAGCCTGACGAAGACACCATAGTAATTTAACGTCTCAGTAACGGAGAACTAAGACTCCAGTTTTTAGGGGATATTAGCAAAGTCATACAATAGTATAAACTACTTAGCATAAATATGCTGATTGTTGTTATAGATACTTCGATAAAAGCTCCGAAAACAAAAAATAATTAACAGGTTGATCCAAGACATAGCAGTTATATTTAATTTTTGATAATCAAAAGGTTAAGATGCACGACTTTTTAGATAAGTCGGAAATTTTTGTTCACAAATTATTAAGTATGGCTATATAGGAGTCGGAAATTATTTTTGAAAAAATTTAAAGCATTGCGTAACGCACCAAAAGCTGAAAATGGCGCCGTACTTTCTGCTCTAACACACCTTATGTATATTTAAAAAATCAAATCGAAGTGCTATATAAACATTTAGTTTACTACCACCAAGTTCTAATAGCAAAATTATTAGATAACTTGAGATTTAAAAGCATCTACGTCAAGTTTGGAGTTGCCAAATGTCGAATTTATTCACTAGAATTAAAACAATTACTTAAAAAAATTAAAGTAGACATTATGAGTAGCCAATTAGAACAGTTTGCAAGTGATAATTCCTCTGGAATTTGTCCAGAAGCCCTGGAATATATGATTAGGGCAAATCAAGGTAGTGTTCCAGCCTATGGAAATGATGAATGGACTCAAAAAGCCACAGATTATTTTCGGCAACTCTTTGAAATTGATTGTGAAGTATTTTTTACGTTTAATGGTACAGCCGCGAATTCTTTATCTTTAGCAGCCCTTTGTCAGTCATATCACAGCGTCATTTGTCATGAAACATCTCACATAGAAACAGATGAATGTGGCGCACCTGAATTTGCATCTAATGGCTCGAAATTGTTACTTGCTCAAGGTAAAAATGGCAAGTTAACATCAGAGGCTATAGAGGCAATTGTCACTAAACGTACTGATATTCATTATCCCAAACCTAAAGTTATTAGCATCACCCAATCAACTGAATTAGGGACTTTATATTCTATTGAAGAACTTCTGAAAATCAAAGAAGTTGCTACAAAATATAACTTAAAAATTCACATGGATGGCGCTCGTTTTTCAAATGCAGTTGCCGCTATGAATAAAAGCCCTGCTGAAATTACTTGGAAAACTGGAGTGGATGTATTGTGCTTTTGTGGTACAAAGAATGGAATGGCATTAGGTGAAGCCATTCTTTTCTTCAACAAAGAGCTAGCAGAAGATTTTGATTATCGATGCAAGCAAGCAGGTCAGCTAGCCTCAAAAATGCGGTTTATCTCTGCTCCCTGGTTGGGTTTATTGGAAACTGGTGCTTGGCTAAAAAATGCCAGACATGCGAATCAATGTGCTGAATACTTAGAAAATCAACTATTGAATATAGAAAATGTTGACTTGATGTTTCCGAGAGAAGCCAACGCCGTGTTTGTTAAACTACCTGAGCAAGTCATTCACGCCTTAAAAGCAAAGAACTGGCAGTTTTATACATTTATTGGTGTGGGAGGAGTACGTTTTATGTGTTCTTGGAATACGACTCAAGCAAGAATTGATGAATTGATAGATGATATTAAGAACGCAACTAATTCCAAAAACTAAATATGGAAAATTTCAATTAATCAAACAAGTATAGCAATCCTAAAACTGCTTAATACAGAATTGGTATTACTTGGCATGAAAGTTCAATTTAACTTTTGATTGCTGCCACAATCCCAAGTGCTTATTTTTAGCATTAGCTTCTGCAATTAAAAATTGGGTTTTGCTCTCGTAGCAATTTTGTAAAGATTCTCGGTCAACTACGGCATTACCTGACTCTACCAAAAGGAGATTTACTGAGCGATTATCCACAAACACTTCACCAACTGTGTGACCACTTTTGAGTTCTTCTGTGCTTCTAATCACAACAGGAGTCTGAGGTGGTAATAGCTGTTTTAGCCTTTGTATTGCTGCTAAACGATAGGGCTGGCCAGTCACCTCTGGTGCATTAATACACGCTAGCCTGATTGGAATTGTTTGTCCTGCATTATCTTTAACGACAATTGTGTTCCCGTCTGCAACACCAACTACTGTAGCTAGCACCAAAATTAATTCAAGTAATTCCATTATTTTGTCTGTAATATTTTATGCATAATATAATTTTATGACAGTGGTTAGATTACTAGTGTGATTTAACTCACAAGTTATAAGTAAAAGACTTAGGGAGTTTAAAATAAATAATACCCCACAGATTGAATAATTGATTTGTTGGAAATCCCCTAGAGGTTATGAAAATAGCGATCGCGCTACTTGCCACTTTGCTACAATTTCTTTGAGCCAATAATTATATTGCGGATGACAGGTACGGATGACATCAAACGCCGCAAGTACTCGCCCGACATCCAAATTCATGAGTTGTTACAGCAGTTAGGGGCGCAAGATAGCGAGTAGTTGGTTGTCAGGCAAAGATGCCGATTATATTTTCAGATTGTCACAAACGCATTTCAGCAACTATAAAATTGAAAATTTATCCCTCTATTATGCAACGCCAGTTTTTTCATCGTCTGAGAATTTTAGCTGTAACTTGCGGTGTTCTGATAGCCCTTTTGCTTGACTTATGACTCCTGACTCCTGACTCCTGCCCAAACTGTAAGTGGTTATTCAACTTGTTTATACAACAAGCTTTCTAAAATTACGCCATTATTGTTGGCGGTGAGAGTTTTATTCAGCTGATCAAATAATTATTAATTCATAATTCATAATTCATAAATTTTAAAATGGGTACAGCAGCCCCCACGCTCATTTTTAAATCAGTGGTCAAAAAGACAGTGGAGAGTTCAAAGCTCCCACTGATAGCGTTGCGGAAAGCGAGTCATCGAGCGTCTTTAAATTATGAATTATTAATTATCAATTATGAATTAGTTTGACTACTACAATAAAATAGTCACGCACCCGATCTCTGGAGTTCTAGCAGTGGGATTATTTGATGATTTGAGTCGGTTTCTAGAAAACCGTTTAGAAGAATTCTTGCGTAACAATCCACATTTGGAGTTAGAGGCGCTGCTAGAACAGCTGCGTGAGCAAGAGGAAGGCACATTAAAGCTGATCGCAGATTTACGAATACAAGAGAAGCGATCGCAAGAAGAAATTCTGTCCACCGCTCAAGAAATTCAGCGTTGGCATATCCGTATTCAAAAAGCCAAAAACGCCGGCAGAGAAGATTTAGCGGCGGCGGCGGGTGAGCGAGAAGCAGCCCTGTTGCGCGAAGGAAATCAGCGCTGGGGACACATGCAAGGGCTGAAAGAACGCATTAACCAATCTCAGGAACTACTGCGAAAAATTCAGCAACGACGACAGGAAGTGCAAGCTAAAGCAGCCGAAGCACAGACAGCCCGTGCTAAAGCGCAAACTCAGCAGCGTTTTGAAACCAGTGGCTGGTCGAATAAAACTAGCAGTTATTCTGGTGGGTTTGATGACTTAGAAGAAAAGTTCCGTAGCTGGGAAACTCAGGATGAGTTAGAACAAATGAAGCGGAATTTAGGGAAATAGTCATTGGTCATTAGTCATTAGTCATAGGAGAATTGTTTTGACGTAGCAGTGCTACGTCAAGACAAGGATTCTGGGTAACGCATATTTAATTTCACCAGATGTCTACTATATTTTGTCCTAGTTGGCACAATTACCCCTAAATATGTATGGTGTTATTGACCTGACTCATTGTTAAAGAAAGAATGAATTACGATATTTCGCACAAACGAAACCTTCACCGATTTGATCCTGTTGCGTATCTAGTAATTGAAAAATTTCGTCTTTCTCCTCTAACTTTTGGACTGTTGGCAGCAGTTAGCGCTACTGTAGTTTATTTGTTTACTGCATGGATAAGTGATACGCTGTGGTCTAAGCAAGGGCAGACGGGGTTGCTTCGAGACTGGATTCCCTGGTTAGTAGGACTTTTCATTAATCCAGTAACATTGGGATATTACTTGTGGAGTTTTCAAGCAATCGATAAAGTTATTCAAGAGCTTGAAACATCTGACGTATTAGAAACTGACAAATCAGAGATTGATCAATTTGTTATTAACCTCTATTCCAAAAGATGGCGCAAGCTTTCTGCACTTGCCAGCGCTCTCTTTTTCAGCACTATTGTTTTTATAATCAGACCTAGATTAGAAGAGAGTTGGACTAGCTCTAGTCTTCTGCCAGGATTGACCATTACGATCGCCACATTTGCAGTCGTATATATGGGTACTATACTTGTTCTCAATCTGATTACAAATATTTGGATTTTCTATCAAATTTTAGGAAATAAGGATCTCGATATTAATCCTCTTCATCCCGATCGCTGTGGCGGTCTTCGATGTCTTAGTGATTATTCGCTTAAAACTGCCTATCTAGTTGCTGTTTTAGGTATCTGGATAGGCGTGATTGAGTATCAGGTGATTACACAAGATGTTGGAAAGGGATTCTGGTTTGTTCATCTGGTAATTCCATTGTATATTTTTTTATCAATGGGATGTTTTTTTGGGCCATTGCTGGCAGCACATAGCGGGATGAAAAGAGCTAAAGAAGAGTCTTTATATAAAATCGCTCGACAGTTCCGAGCAGAGTATTCAGGGATTTATACTAGTCTGGCTGAAGAGACAGAAGCTTTCAAGAAAAAATCTGAAAAAATTCAGCAGCTACGCACTTTATACACTATGACTGATGAGTTGCCAGTTTGGCCCTTCGATGTCAAAACTTTCCGCCGATATCTCCTAACTGTTCCTACTCCTCTTATTGGTATCCTAAGTGGCATATTTAAAAACTTCTTGATAAATCTACTCAAGCAACAGGGTATCAAACTTGGGTAGTTAAAAGCGTTATCAGATAAAACTCAAATTCCTTTATCTAGTACCGCAAGGCGGAATTCAAAATTCAAAATTCAAAATTCAAAATTCAAAATTCAAAATTCAAAATTCAAAATTCAAAATTCAAAATTAAGACAGAGTAAGCGTTCCGTTGATTTTGAATGGTCTGTTTATTTACGCCGCGCTGTACTAGGGACTTCCAAAGATTGAAGGGGGCAGGAGGTAAGTAAGTCGGTGCGAATAAATCGAACTATGTGTTTTGTAATGTAAAATTATTGTAATCGAGTTCGTAGTGAGGACTTTAGTCCTTCTTTTAGGACTAAAGTCCTTACTACAAACCTTTAATTGTTTACACCGTTTTACTTAGTGAAAAGATTAGTGATACTATGACCACTAACTTAAACTTGGCTGAACTTACCAGAGTAAAGTTCATCAGACACTTCTTTGAGTTCTGGTTCAACTACTGTCAAATGTTGCTCCAAAATTGCCAAATTGCGAATATTAGACTTATAGAAAGCATCAAATAAATCACCCACTAAAGGCACAGTACCAACGACTGTTTCCAAACCAACATTAAAAATCATTTTGGCTAAATCTTGACGTGGGATGCCAAAACGAGTAGCTAAAAATATGATGTAAGCTGAAAACGCTGTACTGATTAAATCACCAGCACCTGGAACCAAACCGATAATTGGGTCTATTCCAATGCGAAAACCTGTTAGAGGAATGCGTATAGATGTATCCATCAGACGGCTGAGTTTGCGGATGCGATTGAGAGTACCAAGGCGTTTAGCAGCGTCCATAATTTCTGATATTTACACTACTCTTAAGTTGCACCATTTTTAGTTATTTTTCCTGTACCGTCAGAAATAAAAAGTAGTGAACTACTAGTCTGTCCCAAAAGTTTTGAGAGGTTAGGGACTTCCAAATAAAAAAATATCCAATTAACTCCTGTGGCAATACTGCTCGGTTAAGAATATTCGTAGGTTGGGTTGAGGCTTTGAGAAACCCAACAAACCCTGCAAAATGTTGGGTTTCGTTCCTCAACCCAACCTACACATTTTTATTTTTTAGGCTTAACCGAGCAGTATTGACTCCTGTGGGGTGGGCAACATGAGCGCCCAGTCTATATGGCAATACGCTTGGGTTAAGGCTAAACTCTTTATCAAAGTCAATTTTTTTAACGAACCGCAGAGGCACAGAGAGAACAGAGATAAGAAAAAAATGCTTAACTGAACCGTATTGGTCTATATGGCGGGCAAGATGCCCACCCCACAATATTGGATAATTTCTTTCTTGGAGTTCCCTTAGTGGTGTTCAGATCCCCGACTTCGCGGAAGTTGTCGGGGATCTAGCAGCCCCGCACACTACCCACACTAACTTGCAGCTTGCCTTGTACAGTGTCGGCTTCTGTAATCACGGAGGCAAGCTTTTCTTTGTGTTGTTTGAAGCTACGATGTGGCTTTTGGTCTAGTATAGTTGCTGATATATGCAGGTATATCAATTTGAGGATGCAAACCTGAATCAGCAATGGGTTTTGCCACATGCAATTGCAAAGGAATTTCCCCAGCCCATACTGGTAGTTCATAATCAGAGACATCATCATTAGGCCCACCCGTGCGAACTTTAGCTGAAGCTTCAACTAGAGGTAGAGATAGTACTAGCGTTCCAGCTAATTCACTGCGACTAGGCGATCGCACTTCTTGCCAACGTCCAGGTATAACATGTTCTGTAAATGCTTTCAGAGCAGCTAATTTTTGCTTTGAATCCTGTACAAGCGTAGCCGTACCAAATACTACCACCGAGCGATAATTCATTGAATGATGAAAAGCCGATCGCGCTAGTACCAAACCATCAAGTAAAGTTACACTCACGCAGACATCAATACCTTGCTGGAGAAAACGTAGCATCCGACTAGCAGGTGAGCCATGAATATATAAGGTATCGTCAATTCGTCCATAAGCTGTAGGGATCACAAAAGGCTGTCCGTCAGCGACAAAACCCAGATGACAAACTAATCCTTCATCCAAAATTTGATAGATAATTTCAGACTCATAGCTTCCCCTTTGAGGTATGCGTTTGATAGTTGTTCTTTGGCTAGGAGGCTCTTGTTGACTCATGATTGGAATTTAAACTCTACATCGCCAGAGTAATTCTGAAAGTGGCATAATACAAGTGCCACTTTTTTACTAAACTACCAGTCCACTTTGACCTATGGACTTTGTGATTCCTATCGACTCCCAAGCAGATATACCACTGCATCGCCAAGTTTATGAAAAAATACGACTTCAGATTCTTTCCGGGAGATTAACACCAGGACAAAGATTACCTTCAACACGATCGCTTGCTCAATCTCTCGGTATTTCCCGCGCCACTGTTACCCAAAGTTATGAGCAGCTACTGAGTGAAGGCTACTTAGAAACAACTCTGGGATCGGGTACTTTCGTTTGCGATCAACTCCCTGACGATCTGCTCAATACTGTACCGATTGAGTCAACTTCTTCAGCCACTAATTCATCAATAACACTATCAGCCTATGGCAAAAATTTGAATAATAAAGCATTCTTACGCTTACCAGAACTAGAATTGCAGATCAACTTTACCTATGGGCGGCCAGCATTTGATAAGTTTCCTATAGACTTGTGGCGCAAACTACTATCTCGCCATTGCCGTTCTCACCCAAGTGTGCTTGATTATGCTAATGACTCAATGGGATATCAACCACTACGGCAGGCGATCGCTTCTTATCTTTCTCGTTCCAGGGCAGTAAAATGTACTCCTGAGCAAATCATCATTATTGGTGGTTCCCAGCAAGGACTTGACTTGATTGCACGTCTGCTAATTGATACAGGTGACTTGATTGCTGTGGAAGAACCAGGTTATTTAGGAGCGCAACGAGCTTTTTTGTCCCAAGGAGCTTGTTTATTTCCTATATCTGTGGATAAATCAGGTTTAGAGGTTACTAACCTGATAACAACATCGAATATTAAACTTATTTACGTCACTCCCTCCCATCAATTTCCTACAGGGGCGGTGCTATCCTTAGAGCGCAGGTTAAAGTTATTAAATTGGGCGCAGCAATCAGGAGCGATAATTATTGAAGATGACTATGATAGCGAATATCGTTATAGTGGTCAGCCTATCCCAGCCTTACAAGGATTAGATCAGGGCAATTCAGTTATTTATATCGGCACATTTTCCAAGGTACTCTTTCCGGCTTTGCGTCTGGGTTATTTAGTATTGCCAGATAATTTAGTGCATATATTTACCCGTGCTAAATGGTTAACAGATCGTCAGTGTAGTTTATTAGAGCAGCACGCCCTGACAGATTTTATTGGCGAAGGACATCTAGAACGTCATATCCGACAAATGCGATCGCTCTACAATCAAAGGCGGCAAATTTTGGTGCAGTCTCTAATTTCCCAGTTTGGCGATAGAGTCCAGATTCTGGGGGATAACGCTGGAATGCATCTGATGATCAAAATAGATACATATATGAGTGATGAAGTAATAGTCCAGAATGCTGCCCAGCTTGGGTTAGGTATTAGCGCAGCCCATCCCTACTACTTAAATAATAGCCCTGGTAGTGAATTTATTTTGGGTTACGCTGAATTAAATGAGCAGCAAATTCAGGAAGGAGTACGCCGATTAGCTCAGGTAATTTTGGGTGTTTAAGCAAATGTCAGTAAAATAGTTTAGAATCCGAGCCGCGCACTGGCTACCCTAAAGTCTTTTTATTTTTGCTTGACAAATTCCCTCTGATACTTACTATTTTATAAATATTTTGTATTGCTAATAACAAACTTTGTTATTTATTTAATATTAAAAATTTGAGATATTCTTATTTATACAGATTATCTATAAGACAATACGGTTCAGTTAAGGATTTTTGGTACTAATTTTAGACCTGTAGAGACGCGAAATTTCGCGTCTTTACCAAGGTTTTTGGGCTTAACTGAACTGTATTGATCTATAAGATTGCTTCCGAACAATTTGCTCAACCCCCAAGTCTGTCCAAGCTTGATTTTGTGCAGCTTCAAAAATAATTGGTATTAGTACAATTATCAAGCAAGTAAATTTGGGAAATTGTATTGAATTTACTAATCAGGATTTATTTTTCTGATAAGGTTTAGTAAAGCCAAGTTTTACCTCTTATTTGTATTAGGGACTTCCAAGTAAAAAAATATTCCACTGCTATTGTTCACTGTTTAACGTTGACGGTTCACGAGTTTTCAGTCAACAGTCAACAGTCAACGACTTTAATGTGGAATAATTTATTTTTTGGAGTTCCCTTACTACTATCACATCGTAAAAACACCTAAGTTTTTGGTTAGCCATCAAGGAGGAGGAAATATCAAAAATATTATGGTATTCAAAGATAACGTGTAATTAAATACACTTTTCTATTCGCTATTTTGTGTTGTTGCCACAGTATTTCCCAAATGTTTTATATGAGAACTGAGGCAGAGAGAATAATATGTTTTTAGACATTTTAGCTAGTCTACAACGGTTATTTGTCGGTTATATTCCAGCCGTTGTCTTGGGTAGTTTTATCGGATATTTCATAGGCATGAATAACATGATTTATCAGTTATTTAGGCTGATATTTCAGATACCACATAGTATCCCTCCTATAGCTTTGCTACCTATTGCCTTAATAGCATTTCAAGAGAGCGAATCGGCTGCTATTATAGTAGTTTTTTTGGGAACTCTCTGGACGATGATTATTAATACGGCAATAGGGATGCGGCATTTTCATAGACAGAACAAGAACTTTCGAGTAGCGATATTTCATCTATTTCACGCCTTGAAAGTTAGCATTTGGGTAGCTTGGTTTATAGTTATTGCTACAGAAATGTTAATCGGCCCAAAAGGACTTGGCTTTACCCTTTGGGATGCTTATAAAGCTGGCAATGCCGATTACATAATTCAGGTGATCATCTACATCGGTATCATTGGCTTTTTGCTAGATCAATTACTAGATTTTGCAGCCTATATTCTCTCGCAAATCGTTTCTGATGGGAAAAAGTCTTCCTAAATTTTATCTGAACCAGAGGCAGGCACAAAGCTAGTAAATAAGCAAAATGTCAGCAGTAGTGGCAGCTTACTCCTAAAACCATTGGGCATCTAGTTACACCTAAAACTTTAGTTGAATTATCTGCTCCTGACGCTAACTTTCAACAATTTGCTCCCTTTTATCCAGTGATGCGTTACTGATATTATGTCCGCATAATTGGTTATGCTAACCACAGTCATTACACCCCACCCCCTTTACGGTGTACACATATCTCTACACACTATGTATGTCATCTGATCCTCCTAAATCCTCCTTAAAAAGGAGGACTTTGAGAGGGTTTTGTCCCCCTTTTTAACGGGGGTTGGGGGGATCAAAAGCTTGTGGGGCAACTTTAAAAGACTTGTGTGTACACCGTAGGCTGTTCGGGAGGCGAGACAAAGCGTAGCTTTGGCGGGGTGGGGTGATTCGGGTTTAATAAGCAATTAAGCTGACATGATATGATTTGCCTCAATGTAGCACACACCCAGCTTACTAACCGATTAAGCTGTTGTTGGGTCTTCATTGACCTTAATAATCAACTTGCCAAAATTATCACCTCTAAGTAAACCGATGAATGCATCAGGAGCGTTCTCTAAACCAACAACTACATCTTCTTTATACTTGAGTTTACCAGACTGCAACCATCCAGAAACATCACCTAAAAAATCATTAAAGCGATGTTGATAATCGCCAACTAAGAAACCTTTAATTAAAGCTCGTTTGATTAGTAGTGGCATTAAATTAGGCCCTGATGGAGTAGATGTAGCGTTATACTCTGAAATCAAACCCACTAGTGGAATTCTTGCCCCAAGGTTGATTTGCTGCAACACAGCTTCTAAAATTACACCTGCTGTATTGTCATAGTAAACATCAATGCCATTAGGGGCAGCTTCTTTTAGCGCTGAATTAAGTTCTTGAGTTTTGCGATTAATGCCAACATCAAAACCTAATTCTTTAACTATATAATCCCGCTTATCGTCACTCCCGACAATTCCCACGACTCGCGCCGCACCTTTAATTTTGGCAATTTGACCTACTACTGCACCGACAGCACCAGAAGCGGCTGAAACCACAACAGTTTCACCTTCTTTTGGTTGACCGATATCAAGTAGAGCAGCATAAGCAGTCAGACCTGGCATACCCAATACACCTAGACTATAGGATAAAGGTGCTTGAGTAGGATCAAGTTTACGCAGTGTCTCACCCTTAGATACAGCATAAGTTTGCCAACCGTTATTGCTAAGAACAAAATCCCCAACTTGAAATTGAGGATGATTTGATTTAATTACTTGGCTGACTGTACCACCTACAATAACTGAACCCAATTCTACTGATGCAGCATAAGACTCGCCTTCACTAATGCGACCACGCATGTAAGGGTCGAGAGATAGATAAATGGTGCGGCTAAGAATTTCACCTTCACCCGGTTCGGGAGTTGGTGTTTCTACTAAAGCAAAATCACTCTCCTTTGGTTCGCCGACTGGACGGCTTTTAAGGATGATTTGTTTGTTAATTAAATCAGACACAAATTATTTTCCTCTAAATTCATCTGACCATTTATATATATAGCAATCCTATCTGATTTGTGAAAATTCGCAGTGTCCAGATCCCCGACTTCGTAAAAGTTGTCGGGGATCTAACTTTTTACGAATGATTTAGGATTGCTATAGATGTGGGTACTCATTCTGATAATACTTCTACCTTGAGTATGAGATTTACAAAAAAGTATAAGATTCCTATTTTATTTAAAAAAAAGGTTTAATGCGTGAATAATAAAATTGATAATTTTGAATTGGAGCGAAGCCATTGACCCTCAATAATAGGACGGCATGTTTTTGTTTCTAGCGCTAGTTACAATCCCGAAGCTGATGCTTGGAAAAACGTTCAAGAATTTTTCCAAAACTAAATTCAATTTATAGAATGTCAATATCTTTACTTGGGCTAAAAATTAATCAAGCAAACTCAACATACTCAATAATGGTTCCATCAGGGTGCATCGCTCGCATATTGACTCCAGTGGGAACTTTGTTAGGTTCCGCCAGAATCACTGCACCCTCTTGAATAAGTGCTTCTCGAAAATCATTGAGTGAGTCAACGAGAAATGTTGCGTGTGTACTCTTGAATGAAGAGAGTGCTTCTGCCGAACCCGCAATTAAAAGAATAGAACCCACACCTGCAAGTTCCAACTCAGCTTCGGAATATTGAAGCCACAACCAACATTTTTCTGTAAAGAGGTTTTCATAGAAAGCGATCGCCTCATCCAAGTCTATCGGACTAAGATAGACTCTGGTTAGTACTTTAATAATTTGCATTGCAAACTGTCTGTTAGGCAGCTAGTGGATTTTATTTTTTTACTTCGGCAACCATAGTTAACTAAGATTGATCAATAATTTATCTTCAATTTTAAAAAGGTCTTCAACTCTCTGTTCATCTAGCTCTAGATAACGTTGTTCGCTGTCAATCAAAATACATTTCATTTCTACTCCTTTAGTCCCATAAAAGTCATCTGTATAGCTATCACCAATATATATACATGATGAAGCATCAGTACTTGGTACAACTTTGCGTAAGAGGATGTTTGAAAAGTCCTCTTGTCGGTATCAAAAGTTTTAGCTCCCCCTAAATCCCCCGATAAATTGGGGGACTTTGATTCTTCCACCAATTTATCCGGGGGTTAGGGGGGATCAAAAGTGCCTAAATGTCACAGCGAAATACTTTTCAAACAACCTCTAAGGGACTTCCAAGTAAAAAAATATTCCATTGCTATTGTTCACTGTTGACCGTTGACGGTTCACGAGTTTTCAGTCAACAGTCAACAGTCAACGACTTTAATGTGGAATAATTTATTTTTTGGAGTTCCCTAAATGATCTCAATCAAAAACCTCTAAGAAGGTTTTAAGTAGTAGGTACAATTAAACCAAACTACATAAACTTATGTAAAGCACCAGAAACGCTTTGAATATGAGCTTTTAAGCAATTTATATTTCTTAATTTAGTTGTATTTTTTAGCGCCCACCTACTTACTACGTAAAACCGTCCCTCTCCGACTTGGAGAGGGATAGACTTGAACTTTAGTTCAAGGCAGGGAGAGGTTCATCGAACTCACGCTAGACTAATTACGAGCTTGTCGGGTCACTAAACCACCAACAAACGCCCCTAAGATAGTGCCTGTCCATAGTCCTGCTGTGCTACCTTGCCATATTGCTCCTGGTGTCATCCAAGTGTTGCACATTTCCTTGAAACCCCAAGGTTGGTTTTGGCACTTTTGGCTATGCAGCATTATGGTAATTTGCCCACTAGTGTAAGCGCCTAAAAAACCTGATGATAGTGCCAAAAAAGTGCAAATTAAAATTCTATTTTTTGTCATTAGTCATTAGTCATTAGTCATTAGTCATTAGTCATTAGTCAATTTCTTCCCCTGCCTCATCCCCCATTCCCCACTCCCAATCAACCTGTATTTCTCATCCCGGCTGCAATCCCATTAATAGTTAACAATGCTCCTCGCAGTAACTCACCTTTGCTGTAACGAGAATGAATTACTCCAGAAGTAGCAGTAGTATTTTGGGACTGCCGTAAGCGCTTGAGTAGTGAAACTTGGATAAATCCCAAGGGGACAATTGTGCCATTGCGTAACTGCACAGATCGTTGCAACACAGGATCGCCATCTAACAGTTGATTGTGATCGGTGATTTTTAACACTAAATCTCTTGTGAGATAGAACTCGCTGGCAATTTGATCAAAAACTTTGGCAAAACGAAGTTGATCTTCTGGTTTTGACAATTCTTGAACGTAGTGATGTGCCATTTGCATATCTACTTTTGCCAAGGTCATCTCGGCTTTAGAAATCACCATCTTGAAGAACGGCCATTTAACGTAAAAGTAGCGGAGCAATTTCAAATGTTCTTCTGGTTCTTCGTTCAAGAATTCTTGTAAAGCTGTGCCAACGCCGTACCAGGAAGGAAGTAAAAAGCGGGTTTGTGTCCAGCTAAATACCCAAGGAATAGCTCGCAGACTACTTAAATCTTTCTTACCAGATGGACGGCGGGCTGGACGAGAACTAATTTGTAGCTGGCTAATTTCTTCAATGGGAGTTACTTCGTGGAAGAAGTCAACAAAATCAGGCTGTTCGTAGATTAAAGCCCGATAATGTTGACGCGATCGCACTGCTAATTCTTCCATAATCTCATTCCAGGGTTCAATATCATCAAACCCTGTCCGCAGCAGACTAGCTTGAATTACAGCAGTGGTAATGGTTTCCATGTGGTATAATGCCAAGTCCAACAAGGAGTATTTAGAAGCCAAAACTTCCCCTTGTTCGGTAATCTTGATTCGCCCATTGATACTATGACCTGGTTGAGCCAAAATTGCCTCGTAAGCAGGGCCACCACCCCGTCCCACAGAACCGCCGCGTCCGTGAAAAATCCGCAAATTTATATCATAGTTTTCTGCTATTTGTTGCAGTGATTTTTGAGCTTTATGAATTTCCCAGTTGCTGCTTAAAAACCCAGAGTCTTTGTTGCTGTCAGAATACCCCAGCATTACTTCTTGTAAGTTTGGGGGGAGGGGGGAGGCGGGGGCAGGGGATGAATTTTCATCCACAACACTCTCTGTTTTTGTTTGTTCGTAGCCGCCAGCTAATAAAGCGCGATATAAGGGGAGTTCAAACAGTTTCCGCATGACGCTTCTGGAGCGTTGTAAGTCTTCTACTGTTTCAAATAGGGGGACTACTTGAATCGTTCCGACAGCAATTGCGGGGTCAAAAAGTCTGGCTTCTTTGCCTAAAAGCAAGACTTCCAGCACGTCGCTCACGTCGCGGCACATGCTGATAATGTAAGTTTGGCAGATTTTAAGACCAAATTCTTGTTGCAGCGATCGCACGACGCGAAAGGTTTCAATGACATCGTTGGTTTTTTGAGAAAATGGCAATTCTGCCGGAATTAATGGCCGCCTGGTTTGTAGTTCTCCTGTGAGCCAAGCGACTCTTTGCTCCTCGGATAGTTCGTTGTAAGGTTGAGGTAATATTTGCAGGTATTGTAGTATCTCATTGAGCGCATCGGCGTGGCGAGATGATTCTTGGCGGATATCTAGCTGTGTCAAGTTAAAACCAAAAATTTCTACCTGACAGATCAGATTTTCTAATTCTCGACAGCTTAAACCTGTTTCTGTCAAGTTGCGCTGAATCATCCGCAGTTCTGCTAAAAAATCGTCTCCCGAAAGATACAGGGGGCTATCTTGATTTTTTGGCGTTTCCCGATTGTACAAAGCTAGATTGCGATCGCGAGTATTTTCTAGGCGTTTGAGCACATAAGCCAGTTTCAGCCGATAGGGTTCTTGGCGATAACGCAGCGCTAGTGCGTCATATACCTCACTCAACTGGGACTGATCCAACTCTAGAGATTCCAGCAAATCTGGTAAGACATCACTCCAGTGCATCGACACACTCAATAATTCAATCAGATTTTTCACTGACTGAATATATCTCCCTAGCACCATTTTGCGTTGATAGCAAGCTGTCTGCCAGGTAATTTCTGGTGTGACTGAGGGGTTCCCATCCCTATCTGAGCCTACCCAAGAACCGAAAGAGCAAAAGTTTTTGCTCGGTGGTTCTAGCCAAGGAAAGGTACTAGATAGGGTGTGTTTGAAACGTTTATAAAGTTGAGGAATGCCATCAAATAAAACTTCTTGGAAGTAGTGCAGCGCATAATCTACTTCATCTAGCACAGTGGGTTTGAACTGGTGAAGCTCGTCTGTACGCCACCACAGGCGAATTTCTTCGAGCAATTGTTCGCGCACATCTGCTGCTTCCCAAGCATATCCCCCAGCTGTCGCACCAGAATGGTTTTCCAAGGCATCCAGCTTTTGCAATAGTTGTACTACCTGGCGCTGCTTATCCCGGATGGTATGACGAACAATTTCCGTCGGGTGCGCTGTGAAAACTAACCGTATATCCAGATGTGCAATTAAACGTTGAATTTGCTGGGGTGGTACATTCAGTTTGAATAAATAGGGAAACAAGGCAGCAAAAGTACCTTTTGGTTTGACTTGCGCTTTTTCTAGATAATTCTTTCTGAGCAAGTCTGCTGCTATTCCCTTGCTAACAGGCGCGTCATCTTCTCTTTGATTGGAAGAATAGTTGACATTGGATGCTCTTTCTGCATCTGTAGCCTCTGTTTCTGCCTCATAGCGACTCAATTGCTGCCGTTGTTCGTATTCCTGCTCAATGATGTTAATCAACTGAAAATACAGAGCGAAAGCACGAGCTGCGCGAATTGCTTCGTTGATATTTAGTTGTTCAATCAATTTTACGGCTGAGGATGCTTGGTCATTTGTTGCTTGTCCTTCTGGTGAACACAAATTGCGCAACTGCCGCAACAAGTCTACCATGTTTTGACCGCATTCTTGCCTCAGAACTGACTCCCACAATTCTTCCACTACCTGGAGACGATGACGCAAAAATAATTCCGACACCGGGTATATATCCGCAGTTTGAGACGAAGAGTATAAAAGGGAACCCATATTCTCTATTGTTGTAAAGCTAATTACTGTTTACGCTTCTAGGTTGTGCAATTAATGCTCACCAAGTTTTTCCTGAGCAAATAATTATTTGGTGTATATTTTCTAAGTTTGATTAGTTTCGCTATCTTCTGGGAAGTCGAGATTGGGTAAGCGATCGCCTCGCAATAATTCTTCACTGGCTTCCCCTATGGCTTCTAATGCCCTTACTGTACTTTTTCCGGTAATGAGCAGCAGTAATATAGACGCTGTACCTATTTGTAAAAGGAAAGATTGGGGAATGCTAAAGAAATCCAGATTGGATACGGGGTTAGTTGAGGGTTGTTGATTGGCGGGAGGCATTGCTAATTCTTGGTTATGGGAATATGAGTTAAAAAGAGTTAGGAGTTAGGAGTTAGGAGTTAGGGGTTAGGGGTTAGGAGTTAGAAGTTATGATTACTCCAAAGATCATCAAGAGACGGAGTTTAAATGAGATAAGCTTGTTGTTTGTTTCGCCCATCAGGGCCGTTAGCTTAGTGGGACACGAGTCCAGCTTTAAACGACAAGTGATCAGCCAGTCATATAGAATTATTCTGACTCCTGGCTCCTGTACAGACAAGGGTTAATCACGTCTCTCATAACTCCTAACTCCTAACTCCTAACTCCTAACTTCTTAATTCTGACTCCCTATTAGTAAAATAAACGCAAAACTCAACATTAGTCAGACTTGCAACCTGTACAAGACTATCTTGGCCGATTTTATGAGCTACGAAGGTAACAAAATTGTTAAAAAAAAACGTCGGAGTGTGGTAGACCTATGGTTCTAGTTTACAAGTGCAGGCACTATCCCCCAACAATCGCTTCTTGTAAAGTTAACTGAGCATGAAAACAGTATTACCAGATCGCCAGCAATCCTTAGTGCAGTGGATAAGCCAAGCAACAGGGATCAACACTTTCGGGGTGAAAGTCCGGTTACGGGGAAATAACCTTCATATTCTTTGTGAAGGTACAGAATGTCCGCAGCGTTGGCATACTTTGTCTGACTTGCTGCAAGCACTACAGCAGACAGACTTGGATATTCTCACAAGCGACGAACAACCCTCAATATATCAAGTATTTGTCTATGGCCGAAGAAAAGGGGAACAGCGCCCCTCATGGTGCCATCGGGTTTACTTGAATCAAATAGATAAGCATCTAGAGCAGGTAAAGGAAGCGCTGCTAGAAGATTCGGAAAAATCAAAACAATCGGCTGGGGCGCTGATTGTCTCTAACGAAAGTTTGGCACGCCAAGGAAACCCAGAAGCGATCGCTCGATATTTGAGCGAAACTCTGAGTACGTTAGGTGTATCAGTACAGGCAAAGATTAAGCCATATAAGCCAAAGAACTCTCAGCCAGAAGAAAATCGCTTGTGGATATTTTGCCAGTCGAGCTATAGCCCTGATGCATCATTGCTTGCTGAACCAATAGCACAAAAGTTGCGTTATCTCAAGCTTATCGGCTACCAAGATGCAATAATTGTTTCCCAGGTGAGCGGCGAGACTGCCCCTGATTGGCTGCTGCGGGTGGATTTGACGCCACCAGAGGTAATGCTGAAGGAATGGGCGCGTTGGGGCGATATACAAGCGATCGCGCGATTATTAACTGAGGTATTGTCAGGGTTAAAAGTTGCTGTCCAAGCTTTTCTGAAAGAATCAACGCTACATATCTTTTGTAGTCCAGCTTTTGATCCTTTGGGAACTACGCCAATCCCCGACAAGGAAGTGTGCTTAGAGGCGATTTTACCCCAGTTAGAAGCGATCGCACCTCAAGGCATTCTCGCCGCCACCATATACGGACAAAAAGCAGGCGACAATGAACCAACTTGGATTGATTGGGTAGCTTTACCTGCGGCAAATTATCCCGCCTTTGCTACATCACCGCTAGATTTGGCGAATACTGGTGATGAACCAGCCATCATATTTTTACTAGAGCGTTTACTCAATCCTGACCTAGATTGGCGTTTATTAACAGGTGGAGTTCGCGTCCTTCTGCTGAACAAAAATGATTTATTGCACATCATGTGTGATGCACCTGTTTGTCCAGGGCGTCAACAAGTAGCAACTAAAGTTACCCAGTTTATCCGCCAGTTAAAAATTCCCGGTATTATGGGGGTACGTGTCTACGGTCGTCGGGCTGGGAATAAAGAACCTTTTTGGAACTATGGTGTTGATATTGAGCATCGCCAACGTATAGTACCAGAAGCAACCCCAGAATTTGCTGCTACTTCTAAATACGTTAACGAGCTAGTAACCTCTGACACTAGTGAGCCAATTTTGCGCCCCGACTTAACGACAGAAGAAATTCAAACTTTTGTCACAGAAATCGCGCGAGATTGGCTGACAACGGCGAGTACAACCGCGAAAAAATTCCTGTTACAAAGCCAGTTATTTATCGAAAGCGATCAGTCAGCAGAACAAAGCCCTGATGTTCAAGGACTTAAGGTTGCTATAGTGTGGGGAACACTGGGATTATTACTTACCCTTCAAACTGATTGGGTATTGGGTCGAATTATTGCAAGTACTACACCTTCGCCAAAAGCTGCCAGTGTCTTGCCTTCATCATCTTCTGGGCAAAACGCATCTTTGACATCTGGGAAAACTCAGAGTGAGAAAACAACATTTTTTACCAGCACTTCCAAAACAAAATCTTCTCCAAATCAGAGTTCTGTATTTAATGCTTCGGAGTTTACCCAAACTGATGATACTCCGACAAATAATTTGGCAGCCGCACCACTGAAAGAAAAAGCAACCGCTACCGCTATTCTATTAGCAGCGCGATCGCAGATGCCAAGTTTTAATGTCAGGCAGTTAGACGAGCAACTAGCACTGTATAAACAGCGTTTGGCTAGAACAGGTACTCCACCAGATGTGTTGATTATTGGCTCCTCCCGCGCTCTCAGGGGAGTAGATCCCGCAGCACTTTCTAAAGCTTTAGCGACTCAGGGCTATCCAAATATTGATGTATTTAACTTTGGAATCAACGGTGCCACCGCCCAAGTTGTAGACTTTGTGATTCGCCACGTACTGGAACCATCAGAACTGCCTAAAGTAATTATCTGGGCAGATGGGGCCCGTGCTTTCAACGGTGGACGCGAAGATATTACCTTTAAATCCATCGCTGCATCAGCTGGTTATAAACAAGCATTCCAAAAAGCCCCAACAACTGCTAATAACAGCGATTCGCCCGAAAATCAGGTAAATTCGGGAGAAGAAAAGATAAAAGAAGAAAAACCGGAAATTAGCGCATACCAAGCTGTCAATCAGTCGTTAAATCAGGCTCTAGCATCTCTTTCTGCTAGCTATCAAAACCGCGACCAAATAAAAAGTTTACTGCAAAAACTACCGCTTATAATTGGTCGCAATCAGACAGTTGCATCACAAAGACAGCTAACAGATGGTACTTTAGATGAGAGTATTTCTCAGCAAGCAGTTGATTTTGATGGCTTTCTACCTTTGTCAATTCGCTTCAATCCTGCTAGATATTATCAAAAACATTCTAGAGTTCCCGGAAATTACGACAACGACTATAAATCTTTCCAAATAGAAGGACAGCAAGATGCTGCCTTTCAAGAAGTGCTTCAGTTTGCCCAGTCTCAGAAAATTTCCTTAGTGTTTGTCAACATGCCTCTGACAGAAGATTATTTAGATCCAGTGCGTAGACAATATGAGCAAGAATTTCAGCAATATATGCTGCGTCTAGCTACTAATCCCAACTTTATTTATCGAGATTTGAGTCAACAGTGGCTAAAAGCAAATGATTATTTTTCTGATCCCAGCCACCTCAACCGCTTTGGAGCATACGAAGTCTCCAAAAAGCTGGCTAATGATCCGATGATTCCCTGGCCAGTAAAGTAGCGTCTTTACAATAATCAGTCCTTTGTCTTGACGGCGATTTATCGCGTCTCTTGCCTTAACCGAACCGTATTGGGAGCAGGGGAAGAATAACCATTAATTATTGATCAATGCCCAATCACAAATGACAAATGACAAATGACAAATGACAAATGACAAATGACAAATAACTAAAAAATGAACTTTATATCAATTTTTTATGGGCTGTTCTTGTTGAGTGTACTAGGAATTTATTGGTCTTTAGCACAACAGAAATTGCGATTGTGGACGCTGCTAATTGCCAGCTTGGTTTTCTACGCATCTTTGCAGATGCAGTACATACCATTACTACTAGCATTGACGTATATTAATTTTCGTGTGGGGCTAGAGATTGGGAAAAATACCTCACCCGGAAAACATTCTCTTGACTGGCAAATTTCTAATGAAGAGTGGCAATTTGCCCAAGGTGACTGGAATCGCCGTCGTTTAAAAGTTTTGTGGCTGGGGATATTTCTAAATGTTTTACTATTATTAGGTTATAAGTATTTTACTCCTTTATTCAAGTTTGTTTTTAATGTGCAAACAAACTCACCCGATAGCTCTTTTAAATTAATTGCACCTTTGGGAATTTCATTTTTTACCTTTGAATGCATTGCCTATTTAATAGATGTCTATCGCGGTGCCCCTGCTACTGAGCAGTTTCTCAAATTTGCTACCTACAAATTATTCTTCGTCAAACTGATTTCAGGCCCCATTACGCGCTACCACAACTTAGGAAATCAATTCAATACACTAAACTTACCCAATAGCGATAAAGTAGCTGAGGCGCTGTGGTTGATTGCTAGAGGGGCAGTCAAAAAAGGTATTTTTGCAGACCACCTTGGTATTTTCGTCGATTTATGTTTTGGTAATCTACAAAGGGCGGGTAGTACCGATTTGTGGTTAGCTACATTTGCCTACGGTTTGCAATTATATCTAGATTTCAACGGTTACGTAGACATCGCCCGTGGTAGTGCGATGCTTTTCGGCTTGGTTCTACCTGAAAATTTCGATTTTCCCTACTTCAGCACCAATATTTCCGAATTTTGGCGGCGCTGGCATATCACTCTAGGAGATTGGCTACGTAATTATGTATACTTTCCTTTGGGTGGTTCCCGTCGGGGTTTAGTCCGTACCTGCTGGAATTTATTTATTGTGATGCTAATTGCTGGTATCTGGCACGGTGCTGCTTTGGGTTATGTAGTTTGGGGCATCTTGCACGGATTAGCCTTGGTGGTTCATCGACTTACAGATACTATGAGCGATCGCTTTGAAAATCTAGAACAATTCTGGCAAAATCCTCTAGGTATCTTTTTCGCTTGGTTATTAACCCAACTGATGGTTTTTACCTCTTGGATTTGGTTCCGTCTACCTAACCTCGAAGACTCTTCTTTGGTAATTCGGCATCTTTGGGGTTATCCGGCTGACGCTCAGTTTGCTCAAAAAGTCTATGTAGATGCCTTAAATATGAGCCAATCTCAACTTGCTTGGGTACTTGTAGCTATAGCTGCCCTTATGGCTCTAGTCTATACCTTCAACCGAATACTGAAGTTAGAGTTTAACTGGCCTCTTAAGCTTGTCTTCGTTCCCCTATGTTTCTACGCTGTTTGGTTATTAGCTCCTGAAGGCAGTTTGCCCTATATCTACTTTGATTTTTGATAAACATAAGACAACTTACAACTTATTATTTCTTTACAAATAAACAAAACTTAAAACTTTTGCAATCAGCTTTTTGTAAAGGAATGTAAAGAGAATTAACTAGGCGATCGCGTCATTGAAAGTTATAGCTAGTTTGGAGTTGAAACGCCTTAATATACTACTTTTATCACTATTGTTTATAGTAGGAAAACTTTACAGTTCGATGAGTTTGTTAAAGAATTATGTTACAGAATATTAAGTCAGAGATCGCGTCCAAGTAAATTCATGTAGACTGTATTTCAACAGGCAAAATAAATCTTGCTTGTTCCATATTTAACAACCCATAGCACTTATAAAACAATGACCACAACCTTACAACGGCGCTCTGACGCCAACGTATGGGATCGCTTTTGCGAGTGGATCACCAGCACCGACAATCGTATATATATCGGTTGGTTTGGTGTACTCATGATCCCAACCCTACTAGCTGCTACTGCTTGCTTCGTAATTGCTTTCATCGCAGCACCTCCAGTAGACATCGATGGTATCCGCGAACCCGTTGCAGGTTCCTTGATCTACGGAAATAACATCATCTCTGGCGCAGTTGTTCCTTCCTCCAACGCTATCGGCTTGCACTTCTACCCCATTTGGGAAGCAGCTTCCTTAGATGAGTGGTTGTACAACGGCGGCCCTTACCAATTGGTAGTTTTCCACTTCTTGATCGGTTGCGCTTGCTACCTTGGTCGTCAGTGGGAACTTTCTTACCGTTTAGGTATGCGTCCTTGGATTTGCGTAGCTTACAGCGCACCTTTGGCTTCCGCTACCGCAGTATTCTTGATCTACCCAATCGGTCAAGGTTCATTCTCTGATGGTATGCCTTTGGGTATCTCTGGAACCTTCAACTTCATGATTGTGTTCCAAGCAGAACATAACATCTTGATGCACCCCTTCCACATGTTAGGTGTGGCTGGTGTATTCGGCGGTTCATTGTTCTCTGCAATGCACGGTTCCTTGGTTACATCTTCCTTGGTGCGTGAAACCACCGAAACCGAATCTCTTAACTACGGTTACAAGTTCGGTCAAGAAGAAGAAACCTACAACATCGTTGCAGCCCACGGCTACTTCGGTCGTTTGATTTTCCAATATGCTTCCTTCAACAACAGCCGTTCACTGCACTTCTTCTTAGCAGCTTGGCCTGTCGTCGGTATCTGGTTCACCGCTTTGGGTATCAGCACGATGGCGTTCAACTTGAACGGTTTCAACTTCAACCAATCAGTTATTGACTCCCAAGGTCGCGTTATCAGCACCTGGGCAGACGTAATCAACCGCGCTAACTTGGGTATGGAAGTAATGCACGAGCGTAACGCTCACAACTTCCCCTTAGACTTAGCTGCTGGTGAAGTTACTCCTGTCGCTCTAACTGCTCCTGCTATCAACGGTTAATTCTGAAAATTTAGCTAAATAAAAAGCGCCCTCCAGAGATGGGGGACGCTTTTTTTGTTAGATTCAAGCTACAACTCCTATGGATGAGGAATCAGGTAATGACTGCTTCTGTGGAACATGGCTATGGCTTAAATAATAGCGCTTTTATCCCTCCTTTAGAAAGTGGCGATCGCTTAACCCGCCACGAATTTGAGCGGCGTTATACAGCAATGCCCAATAAAAAAGCAGAATTAATCGAAGGAGTAGTTTACGTGGCATCACCACTGCGTTTTAGAAGTCATGGTTTACCTCATGGAAACTTAATTGTCTGGTTAGGAAATTACAAAGTTTCCACTCCAGGCGTAGAGCTAGGCGACAATGCTACCGTGCGCTTGGATTTAGACAATGAACCACAACCTGATGTTTTGCTGTTGATAGATAAACCAACCAGAGGACAGGCACAAATCAGTGAAGATGATTACGTAGAAGGCGCACCGGAATTAGTAGCAGAAGTAGCAGCCAGTAGCGCATCTATTGATTTGTACGACAAAAAACGTGCCTACCGCCGCAACGGAGTGCAGGAATATATCGTCTGGCAAACTTTAGAGAATAAACTCGACTGGTTCTGTTTGCAAAATGGTGAATATTTACCACTTGTGGCAGATGCAGATGGTGTGATTAAAAGTAAAGTATTTCCAGGTTTGTGGTTAGCTGTCACCTCACTCATTACAGGAGACATGACCACAGTTTTAGCAGTGCTGCAACAAGGGTTAAATTCAAAAGAACACACGGAGTTTGTTGAGCGTTTAACTTAGTAAAACTTAATACAATTGTCTTGAAAAATAAATATAAATTATTCGTGTAAAACGTGATATGTTGATCGCACCTGCAATCTACGGTTAATTGTAATTTAAAATTCACCGCGCCCTCTAGACAGAGAGCGCTTTTTTTATACAGATAAAATATAAAAAAATATCTGGTGTATTTGGGTACAATTCGGTTAAGGCAAGAGACGCGATAAATCGCCGTCAAGACAAAGGACTGATTATTGTAAAGACGGCGATTTATCGCGTCTTTGTGATCTAGGATGTGTCATGAAAAAACCTTATCCGAACCTGATTGTGGTGTATTTGGGTACAATTACTAAATTGTTACTCATTTATATTAGTAAATGCTTTGGTATAAATAAAAATAATTATCAAAACTTTGAGTAGTGAGTAAACTAACTACTGTGGTTATACCCAGAGTTAAGATTGATTGTATTTCCACTGACTAGAAATCTCAGATTTTAATTTTCGTCTCAATTCAATATAAAATCTAAAACTTAAAATCTAAAATCAACATGGCAAACCTAACTCCTAATTCTAGTTTTAGTTTGACACTGCGCTTGCAGATTCCCAATCGTGTGGGGATGTTAGCATCGATAACCCAGGCGATCGCAACTACTGGTGGTAATCTCGGTCAAATTGATTTAATCGAGCAAACCCGCAAAGAATCCACCCGCGATATTACCGTTGATGCTGCTAGTACTGAACACGCTGAAACCATTGTGCAAGCAGTCAAAGCATTGCCAGACATCAAGTTACTCAGCGTCTACGATCGCACCTTTAATTTGCATCGTGGTGGCAAAATCAGCATTACTAGCAGAATTCCCTTAAAAAGTGTGTCTGATTTAGCAATGGCTTACACACCTGGAGTTGGTCGAATTTGTACAGCGATCGCTCAAGATCCAGAGGAAGTTTACAAATTAACCATCAAACAAAACACTGTTGCCATTGTTACCGATGGTAGTGCCGTTTTGGGATTGGGAAATCTCGGCCCAGCAGCAGCCTTACCAGTTATGGAAGGTAAAGCAATGCTATTTAAGGAATTTGCGGGGCTAGATGCTTTTCCCATTTGTCTGGCTACTCAAGATACAGAAGAGATTATCCAGACAGTCAAGAACATCGCGCCAGTTTTTGGGGGTGTGAATTTAGAGGATATCGCTGCACCTCGCTGCTTTGAAATTGAAAGAAGATTGCGCGAAGAGTTAGATATCCCCGTTTTTCATGATGATCAGCATGGTACAGCAATTGTCACCTTGGCAGCGTTGTTTAACTCACTAAAGCTGGTAAATAAGTCAATGGCGGAAATCCGCATCGTGATTAATGGTGCTGGGGCGGCGGGAGTAGCGATCGCTCGATTACTCCGTAAAGCTGGGGCAGAAAAAATCTGGATGTGCGACTCTAAAGGGATTATCTCTACTAGTCGTACCGATTTGACAGAAGAAAAACTCGAATTTGCCGTGAAAGCGCAGGGTACATTAGCGGGTGCAATGCAAGGGGCAGATGTATTTATTGGAGTCAGCGCACCGGGAGTTTTGACACCAGAAATGGTGCAATCGATGGCGAAAGATGCAATTGTGTTTGCAATGGCAAATCCGATTCCAGAGATTCAGCCAGAATTAATCAGCAAAGATGTAGCTGTGATCGCTACCGGTCGTAGTGATTACCCGAATCAAATCAATAACGTTTTAGCTTTTCCTGGGGTATTCCGTGGTGCTTTAGATTGTCGGGCCCATACAATTACCACCACAATGTACCTAGAAGCCGCAAATGCGATCGCTTCTTTAGTTAAGCCTTCAGACTTAGATCGGGAACATATTATCCCTTCCGTCTTTGATGAGCGCGTCGTCACTGCTGTTGCTGCTGCTGTACAACAAGCAGCGCGTCAAGAAGGTATCGCTCGGAATTAATTCAAATAATGACTTTTATGGGATGGGCATCTCGCCCGTCCCACAGCACATCCTTATATGCAATTTCCTATAGGGAAATTGCCAAAACCAGCAAAGCATTTTGGGTACTCTCCATCATTTTATGATTTCGGTTGTACAGCTTGCCTAACAACTTGTTCGTCCAAACCTAATGCTTGGGCTATTTGTTCAATACTCAATCCTAACGCCCATAGCTGAGGTATTGTTTCTAACTTGCCTTCTAGCTTGCCTTCTAGCTTGCCTTCTAGCTTGCCTTCTTCTTTACCCTCTTCTTTACCCTCTGCAAAAACTTCTTGGTAAAATTTAGTTTGCTTTAACTCACTTAATCCGAACATTTTTCCCATCTCCTCCCGGCTCAAGCGCGGCAATTTGTAGATTAATATCGTTTCTATCAATTGTATAATTTCCCTTTGTTGGGCGGCATTGAGAATTTCTTTTCGGGCGCTGTTTACAATCTCTATAGCTTTCGCTGTTGCAGTTGATTCTGGTTCTATGATTAGTTTGACTGTCTCAATCCCGATTGATGATGTGGGAATTGAGCTTAACTCGTTGAGGTAAACGCGAGTCACTCGTTGTGAGTTAAGTAATTCTGCATATCTTTCTGTATCTCCACTATCAACGCTGCGATTGGGAAAGATGACAACACCACGCCAGGTGTTAGTTAATTCAGTTTTGTCGAGATAGTTAAAGATTTCGGCGAATAAACGGGAATAAATTTTTTTATCGGGTTGAAATTGCACCTCAGCAAAATAAATGGGTAGTTCTGGAGTATTAGGTAAAAATACACCATCAATTCTAAATGCCAATTGTTTGACTTCGACTGAAGAAAATTGATAAGCACTGGCTAGTGATGACGGTTGGTTAATGAGTTCAAAGAACGTGCTGGGGAAGCTTTGAAAGATGCGATAAAAGATACTGTCGGTTTTCACTCTAGACAATTGAAGCTAGTTTTACAGTTGATGAGCATATTTTACAGTTTTGCCATCGCTCATTATGATTGAAGGCTAGCGAAACACTCGTCCCCATTTGGTGATTGGATTATAAATAAAGCAGGATCATCCAAAACACCATCGTGTCAACTGTTTGCAATGAAGTATCAAGCTGGCGACGAGTTTTTACAAGAACTGCCACTAATTTTAGCGGGGCCAATTCTAAAACATACCGAAACGAAGTCAGTAACGGTATGGGTGGCACTGAAACAGTCTTGTCAGATAGAACTCAAGGTTTATAGCACAACAAATGATGGTGAAGTATTAAGAGATTGCTTATTAGAAGGCCAACACTCTACCGTCGCTTTGGGCAAGTATCTTCACATTGCTGCTATAACGGCTCGGTCTACGGAGGGGCATTGTTTAACTAATAACCGCATCTATGCATACGACCTCCAATTTACTCTCGCTGACCAAAACCCCCAAACGCTGCAACAAGCATTATGCTCAAACTCCTCTCCTACAGTCAGCATCAGCTACTTTGAACATCAAAAACCAACCTTTGTTCTACCGCCAAACCGTCTGCAAGATTTGCAAATTATCCATGCTTCCTGCCGTAAACCTCATGGTCATGGGTTTGATGCACTGCCAATTCTCGACAGTTTGATTGAGTCAAAAGCAAATCAACCCCAACACCGTCCGCACCAGCTATTCCTCACCGGAGATCAAATTTACGGCGACGATGTAGCAGATCCCTCCCTGTGGGTTGCTAGTACTCTTGGTGATGCCCTCTTGGGTTGGGAAGAACAACTTCCTGTAAATGGAGTTTACAGCACTCCCCAGCAACTACCCCCTGGAGAACGGGCTGATGTTGCGACAAATCAAGCTGGGTTGACCGCAGGATTACATAATAAAGCTGAGAAAGTTAACAGTCATCTTTTCAGCCTGGGTGAATATTACGCTACTTATTTACTAGCTTGGTCGCCAGTATGCTGGCCCGCCGCATTTCCCAAAGGACACCAAGTAACGCGCGATCGCCATGCTATCAAGCACTGGAATCGAGCAGTGCGGCATTTACGCCAATTCATTTATACCCTTGGGAAAGTGCGCCGCGCCCTTGCCAATATTCCCATGTACACCATCTTTGATGACCATGATATTACTGATGACTGGAATTTGAACCAAGCTTGGTGTTTGCGAGTATTAGGGCGTCCCTTGGGGCGAAGAATAGTCCAAAATGCATTGTTAGCTTACACGGTGTTTCAAGCTTGGGGCAATACGCCTGAGCAATTTGCAGAAGGGAAACCAGGTGAAAAGCTGTTGCAGGCTGCACAAGCTTGGTCAGCTTCTCAAGGAAGAGATGCCAAGGCTGATGAAGCGATCGCTCGCTATGTAGGTATGCCAGCCTATGATCCCCACACAGATTTACCTATTTTAGTCCGAGATGGTGCAGTGTTCATTCTGGATCGACATCCTGAAGCAATTACTTGGAATTACATAGTCAGGAGCGATCGCCATGAAGTAATTGTGCTGGATACGCGGACTTGGCGTGGTTATCCAGCCGATCAAAAAGCGATCGCACCACCGATGCTATTGTGTCCAAAAGCCTTTGAACAACAACTAGTTTTACCTTTACAACAAATAGCTGAACAAACTCAGATTCAAACTACATTTGTGATTGCGCCCACAAACGTATTTGGACTACAGGTGATTGATTGGATTCACCATTGGCAGTTACAACAAGAGAAAGTTTTTTCAACGGATGTTGGAGATGCTTGGAACATTAATGTTGAAGCACTAGCGAAATTTTTAACCACTTTGTTTGAGGAACGTCAACAAGTTGTTATTCTATCAGGAGATATCCACTACAGTTCTGTTGCTCACTTGTCTTATGCACGCACTCATTCCAAATTACAGTCTGTTTTAGTGCAATTAACCGCTAGTGCATTAAAGAATGAAGAGATTTTGACGCGGCTGATTCATACACGATTAAAACATTGGCTGCTACCAGAAAAGGTGCGACATTGGATAGGTTGGAGCAATCCACCCAATATGGTAGAAATTTCAGAGAAACAATTACACCATAATCGCCAGTTGCTGACTAACTCTGAGTGGCATTGTGTGTTGGAGTGGATACCTCGAAACAGCGTTCAGAATTCTCGCTTCCAAGCAGATATATCATCGTTGATAGCTCCCTGGAAACGAGCCGAAAATGCCAAATGGAAATGGTTACAACCCCTGATGTTTTGGAAATTTCGTTGGGTTCAGGAGGGTCGAGAAGTTGTTGGATTTAACAATTTAGGTCTGGTTCACTTTGAGTTAGTAGATGGGAGTAGTTATTGCAAAGTTATTCAAGATTTGTACTGGTTTTCTTCTTGGTATCCAACTCAAGTTGTTTACAGCCGTTTTGAGAGCCAGCTAACGCCTAATAAGTCATTATTACGATGACCCCGGAAGCTCCCCCCAACCCACCGAAGTAAAGTTTAGTTGCAAAAAAAATTCCTCCCATCCAGAAGTGATAATCTAATAATTGAAGCTAATAAAGCTATCCCTGGCAGATATAACAGCTGCATTTGGAATGTAGTAAGAGGTAAAAAACGCTGTTTAACTTAAATCTGTCTCGTCAAAACACAGCAACACCCAACGCGAAAACTGCTATTTCCTCAAATATCGAAGATTAGGGGGCACTGTAACTGATTTTCAGAACTTGTTTACACAAGCGATGAAAGTTAGTATATCCCTGGCTATGATAAAGAATGAGAGGAGATAGTTCAGCGAGTAGAGGTTAGGGTGTTGTTCTGTTTAAAGAGAAGTCTAAGATAGGGACTGTTCTTAGTGTAAGATTATACAAAGTTAAATAGTAAAAAATAGTTTAAATAGCGCCTTATGTCAATTATTGCGCTCAGAGCGTGGTATCTACAGGATTACGAGCCGATTGCAGAACTGGAAAAACGTCCGCCGGACATTCGCTTAAGCAAAAAAAGCTTGCTGAGATCAGCATTGAGAGCAGACTTTTTAGAAGAAAGCGACGAAGTTAAGAAATCAATTTGGTTTGGACGCTATCTGGAAGGGGAAAATATTGAATTTTATATTGAAGGTAGTGGTGGCTATTGCGTCGCCAACATTGACTTAATTAGTCATGAAATTTATTTTACCAAACAGGCGCTGTTGGCTCAGTTAGAACCAACGATTTTTTTATCGTATCAAACAGAGTATGCCGCAGCGACGAATGTTCTCAGAGAAGAACTGCGAAAAAGTTTGGACATTTTAAACAAGCGATCGCGACAACATTTAACATTAGTAGAATCCTCTCGCCCCAGTGATGCTACTGTACGGATTAACCGCACGATCATGCGAAAAATCCGTAAGAGTTTGTTATTTATCGCTGATACCACGCCCATTGCTACTATTGACGGTAAAGAAACTCCTCAAGTAATTCCTAGTCCGAATGTCTGTATTGAGATTGGCTATGCCATCCAAAGTAAGCGGTCTGAACAGATTTTATTAGCGCACATGCAACGCCCCGATTTTGAAGGGCAATTTCCTTTCGACTTACCGACACAGCAAATTTTGCAATTCCAAGACACCACAGAACTAAATAAAATCCTAACAGGAACGCTTCAAAATCAACTAGCACGATTCAAGTTGTTTTATTGAGCAATTTATCATAAGTTATCCAACTATAGCAGTTCTCGTTTACGTCAATTTAGCGTGAAAGCCAGCCTAGAACTAGCTTTTAGATTGTCTCGTTCCCCTGCTCCGACTGGGAATGCCCATCGTTGGGGCTGCCGCCTCCCGAACTCGCGGCAGCAGCCCAACGATCAGCATTTCCAGCCTCTGGCTGGAAACGAGATTTGAAAAGCGTTTGAGCTTAAGTTGACACCAATGGGCAGTGCCGTGCCCCTACACCTCGTGATGTAAAAGAGGGGAAATAGTCTCTTAAAGCCCCCCAATATATCGGGGGGTTGAATAACTTTGAGGTAATAGAGATATAAAACATAAAAACCCCTTTGAATTAGGATTTAAAATATACGAACAGGTTTACTTTGCAGCTTGGAAGTAATAGAACTGACCCGATCAACCATAGAAATCATGTATTTGTAATCTGGTACTTGTCCATTGGGTACATACCCTACTTCTTGAGCTAAACCTGAAGGCGCATCGCTCATTACTTTACGGATGAACTCTTGACGGTTACGTTCGACATTAGGCCCAATCAAGACCACACCCAAGGGTACATAGTGAGGGTCTTTAAATAGGATGCGGAATTGGGTTGATCCCAACTGTGAACCGTAGAGACTCAATTCAGCCTCCGAGACAGCACAGGCGATCGCTTTTCCCTCAGCAACCAATTCCAGCGCGGCTTTGGGCGTCGGTGCAAATAGAATCTCTGCTAATGTTGTACCAAAAAGATTGTAAAGTGGGAAATAGTATCCTGTTGCTGAACCTAACTGACCTAAAGCCACTGTTTGACCTTGTAGCTGTTTTAAGTCGGTTATGGGATTGTCTTTGCGGACAACGAAGATTGAACGCAAATTACTAATACCTATTAAAGGAAACAGAGGTAGATATTGGTGACGTGCGATCGCGATCGCAGCTAAACCCGGTGGAGCAAATACCAACGACCAAGCACGAGCCTCAAGGCGCTCAACCGCTTTGTTTTCATTAAAAACAGGCTCTAGCTGAATTAATGCATTTGTCTTCTCACCCAAGTAATTGTTAAATTTAGCATATTGGTTAATTATTTGTTCGCCTCCACCATAGTTGATCACACCAATAGTTAATGTGCCCTCAAACTCTCGTGGTGATTGGCAAGCGGCAAATGTCAAACCTAGCAGATTAAACAGAAAGAAACGACGGGGAAATCGCAAAAACATCACTAATTATGCTTAAGGGAATAACTTGGTCAAGACTAATTTAGATAACTTTGATTGCTGCCTAAATAGGTTATATTGCAGCAAAAAATTAATATTTATTTAAATGTTACTGGGATGGTTTATAATAGGTATAAATAAATATTAAACAAACTTATATACCGCCTTTGTTGCTTAGGTTATGTTAAACAAAATTACGTTAAAAAACTTAAAAATAGGTGCTAAATTTAACTTACTTTTAATATTAGTTTTCATTATCAGCATTTTGGGTAGTGGCGTTGCCTTATCCAGTGTACTTCAGGGAAGGGCGCAAAATGAAGTCGCTTCCCAAGCAGAGATTCTCATCCAAATGGTAAACGCAGTTAGAAACTATACACAAAATCGTATAATTCCCCTATTGGAAGCTAGAGTAGATACTAACCCAACGTTCATACCTGAAGTAATACCAACCTTTTCCGCTAAAGAGGTTTTTGAAAATTTTCGTAAAAACCCGGAATATAGTAACTTTTTTCATAAAGATGCAACACTTAATCCAACTAATTTAGCAGATAAAGCCGATAGTTTTGAAACTCAACTTGTAGAGCGTTTTCGCAACGAACCCAATACTTTAGAAATTACCGGCTTTCGCACCTTGTCAGAAGGCGAAGTATTTTATATTGCGCGACCACTTAAGATTACAGAGCAGCGATGTCTGCGGTGTCATTCTACACCAGATAAAGCTCCTAAGAGTCAGTTGATAACTTATGGCTTGGAAAATGGTTATGGCTGGCAGCTAAATGATATTGTTTCTGCCCAAATAGTCTCTGTTCCTTCTGAAGATATTTTTACCAATGCCAAACGGACTTGGATATGGATAATGGGACTTTTAATTGCGATCTTTGCGATCGTACTTTTCTTAATTAACTTTTTAATCAAAAAATATGTGATTCAGCGTATTAGAAGAATAGAGAAAATAGCTCAAAAAGTCAGCATTGGTGATATGAATGCTGATTTTGAAGAAAGTTCTAAAGATGAAATTGGCGGTTTAGCAGAAGCATTTAATCGGATGAAAGCTAGCTTAAAAATAGCTATGGAGATGCTGAATAACCAAAGCTGATACCATTTTGGATTATCAAATAAACATAAAATAAAATCCTAGTTTGTAGTGAGCGATTCATCGCTCAAAAGAAGGATTATCAGGACTAAAGTCCTTACCCTTCGGGTGACGCTCGTACCTCGCTAACGCTGCGCTATCGTTAGTCGCTCATGGGGGAAACCCCCAAGACCGCGCTAACTCACTACAAACTTTAATTTATTTAGGACTTAGGCGTTGCTGAAATTGCAAAGCTTTTTGAGGTTCGGGAATTTGTGATGCTAAAACATTCACAAAATCTGCACGAGAACCTTGCCCAGAAGACCTAACAGCTTTTTGGACTAATAACCTAGCTATTGGCCCAATTAAATCAGCCAATTCTCGTTCGCACTGATGCACAAAACTATCGTTGATTACTTGAGGTTCTTGATTTGGTAAATTATTTGGCTTAATTTCAGATTGAACACTAAGTTGCTGTAGCGAAGTACGTTTATCTAGTAAAAACATTGTTTTCTTCTTAAAATCAATTTGTTGATTTCCTCGAAGATGAAGCGCCAATTGACTAATTAACTCTTCACAGTTGGGCGCTGATGCTGCAACTTGTCGTAGTAATCTTGAGGCAACGGGGCCGACAAATTGCAAAAGAATTGTTTCCAACCGACTATAATTTTCCCCAGAAAGGATAAAAGCAGACGGATACTCAATTGAGTTTTGTTGAGATGAAGCTTCAGGCGGTTGTGTAAAAGATAGTAGTTCAAGTGATTGCGCTTCTACTTTAGTATCGAGATGCTTAAGCACCTGTAGAACTTCAGCCGCAGACTGATAGCGCTGTTTAAAGTGGTGTAGCACCATCTTAGATAGCACAGATGCCAACTCAGAACTGACGTTAGCCTGATGCTGCCAAGAAATTTCTCCTGTATCTGGGTCTTCCTCAAAGTTTATCGGATGTAACCCCGTTAGCGATTGAATACCAATAATGCCCAAGGAATAAATATCGCTGTTGGGGCGCGGCTTACCTTGCCCCTGTTCTGTAGACATATATCCTGGAGTACCAATGGCAATAGTAGCCACAGTGCGTGCTGGCAATGTAAGCAGTTGAGTTTGGACTTGTTTGACTGCGCCAAAGTCAATCAGCACTAACTTGTCGTCTTGTTGCCGCCTGATTATATTGTCCGGCTTGATATCTCGATGGATAACGTTGCGGCTGTGAATAAATTGCAGAATATCCAACATCTGTTGGAGAAATTGAATTACTTTCTCTTCTGTCCAAGATTGATTGGGGAACAGTTCCGCTTTTAGAGTATGCCCTTCAATAAACTCTTGCACCAAGAAGAACTCTTGGTTTTCTTCAAAATAGGCTAAAAGTCGAGGAATCTGGTCATGGTAACCCAGTTGTTCTAGTGTTTCTGCCTCACTAGTAAATAGCCGTCTGGCAGTTTCGAGAAATTCAGGGCTACGAGTGACGGGCTTAAGGTGTTTGACAACGCATTTCGGGAAACCTGGTCGGCGGGTGTCTTGGGCTATGTAGGTTTGACCGAATCCACCTTTACCTAAGGTCTGGAGAACTTGGTAACGTCCGTCTAATAATTGTCCTAACATTGTGTCACAAGCCTTAAGTCCTCAAATTCATCTTGGCACAACTACCAGCTTTAGTAAGGTTTCTTGAGATAGAAAGTAGGTAGTACTGAGATTTGAAGGTTTTTTGAGGATTGTACTAAAGGTTCACTTGATAACTGTTTTTCAACAATGCCAATGATTTATCAGAGGTTGATTGGAATGTCATGCAAGAGCTAAACAAACTTACACTTTTTCAGTAAATTCATGTAAATAATTGCATTTTAAGTGCTTATCATTACTATCAATATCTTTGAGATTGGATTCAGGGTGGATTAGAGTCAGAGGTAAAGAAGCTTATGTTTAAGTTTTGCTGATGCACACGCAAAGACTCTAAAATCCAAAAAGATTTTAGAGTCTTACATCCTTATAGAGTGTGATGAAATACGATACAACAATGTCTGTTACTACAACAAGGGGAACCCCAACAACACACAGGGTAAGCGCGTCTCAAACGCTATTGACAAGCGGATTGTGAGGCATCATTATTATGTTGGGATAAACAAGCAGCAAGAATAGTGAGCATATAATTGTTATCCATTGCAGCTCGATTCGATTTTTGACGATTACTGCGTTTCAAAGATTGTTCCCGGTTCAAAGCATTAAGAGCAATTCGTCTGAGTAAAGACAGATTGTATGGTGCATGTCCGGTACGAACACGGCAAGCATCTTCATTGAAAGTGACGTCCAAAGTCCAATGTAGACCATTCTCAACGCCCCAATGGAGACGGATAGCTCGTCCCAGAATAAGCGCGTCACTGTCTAAGCTAGTTAAATAAAATTGAACCTCATGGGTAATTTTGTTCCATAAGTGTCGCAGTCGTACCACCATGACAACGGTTTTCAGACCTAACCAATCAGCTTGTTGATGCAATGGAGGTAATTGAGAAATAGGCACAGTCCAAACTTGTCTTTTTTCAGTGCGATGATGCCCCTTTTCTATCCGCTCGTCGTAGCTAAAAGTTATACCCTCAAAATTGAGAGCTTGTGCTTGTTCAAACCAAGTTTTAATTTGCCCATGAAGTGTAGGATGGTTGGCTTTCAGTGCTAGGACGTAATCAGCATGGGCCTTATGTATTTGAGCGGCTATTGCCGTTTGTGTACCCATTGCATCAATGGTAATGATACATCCAGCCAGATCAAGTAACTCTAGTAGCGCGGGAATTGCCGTGATTTCGTTCGATTTATCTGTCACCTTCACTTGCCCCAGAACAAGACGATGTTCAGTTGCCCATGCGCTGACTAAATGTAAAGCTGATTTTTTCTTCTCTCTGTCGTATGAACCTCTGAGAGTCTTGCCATCAATGGGAATTACCTGCGCTCCCATTGTTTCAACAATCGACTGTACCCACCTCTGAAAGCAACGCTCAAATACTTTGGGGTTAATCCGTTCAAACACTCGGCGAAAGGTATCTGGACAAGGAATGCCATTTGGTAAAGCTAAAAATTCTCTCAACCAATCAAGTTTACTCAACCCATAGTTTTCCATATCTTCCCATGCTTTACCTCCTGCGATCGCAGATAAAATACCGATGATTAAAATATCTGTTAACAAGTGGGCACGGGTGCGTTGTACACGAGGGTCTTCTATCTCGCTAAAATAGCTCTGTATTTGTTCTGTTACTGCTGTGGCACTGGGCACGTTCGGCTGGAAATTAGTTTGACGCCGTGAACGAGTAGAGTTTAAGCGTGATGCCATAAGACAGCCTCTGATATGTGAATAAAAGCTCTGCTTATTAACGTACTACTTAATACATTTCATGCTTACACAAATATATTTCACTCATACTTTGGCAAATTAGTCTGTACTTTTAAGCACAAATTTAGATGCGCTTACCCTGCAACAACACACTGGCTCCTTTTAAGTGCCGTGACAAACTAGTTTGTGTTACTAAAAGCTTTGCTCATTTTCGGTAATTCGATCATCGCATTACTTACGGGTGCTGTGCGCGATCGCAGACTGTTAAGCGCGAATGCAATCTTGGCGAACAAAGTGCTGACTAGGTAAAGATGAAGTCTCTGGAGACACTGACATTGGTAGTGTCTTGAACGACAGCAATCAAGTCACTAGTTTGAGTTCGTGATTTGGCGATTCGCTCCTCCCTAATCCTTCAGTTAACGATCTCCTCGCAGACCTGATTGCCGTCCTATCCAATGGAAAAGAAACCGATCTGCCAGAACCATTCAATCACAAAATTTCACGACTGATTCATTATTTGCAACGTCATCGTTGCTTACTGGTTTTAGACGGCGCTGACACAGTTCTCCAAGAATGTGCTGCCCCAAAGATCACCTGTCGAGACTGTATCTGGCTCGATCACACAACCATCGGGGAGTACTGCGAGTTGTTTAGGAGAGTGGGAGAAGCCACCCATCAAAGTTGCTTAATCTTGACCAGTCGGATCAAATTCCATGAGATCGCCTCGCTTGAAGGAAAGACACGACCTGTGCGAGTATTCTGTCTCCAAGGATTACAGGTTAAAGACATACAAGAACTTTTCAAAACAAAAGGAATCTTTAGAGGAACACCAGACAACTGGAATCAATTAATCGAATCCTATGCAGGGAATCCCTATGTCCTAAACCGCATTGCCACAACGATTCAACAGTTATTTGATGGCAGCATCACGGAATTTTTAAAACAAAAAATTAGAGTTTTTGGTAGAATTTTCTATAATTTAGACCAAGAATTTAAACACCTGTCAGATACAGCGAAAGCAACGCTTCAATGCATGGTAATCAATCGTCAACCCATTTCTTTTTCACAGCTACGAACAAAGATGCCATCTTCTGTTTCATCCCAAGAACTCCTGGAAACCTTAGAACTACTGCAAGCGCGATCGTGGATTGATGCCAAATCAGGTCTGTTCTCTCTCCAAGCGATGATGGTTGAATATGTCAAATCTTTTATTCTTGACGAGAAGATCGCCAAATTTCAGCCGACCGCATTTCTGGAGCAAGAACATCAACGTCAGGTAGCAAGCTAGAACTGCTAGGGGAACTTTTGTCTCAGACTATGTTTCTTTGAATTCATTACCACAATACCCAACAATCACAATAAGCTGTCGCGCATCTAAATTGTACTTTTTGGAGCCTGAAAAATTCGCTGTGAGATTTTCAGCTTGAAAAATTAAATGCATCTCAGCTTTATCTACACAATTCGGCGTTTAGCTGCATCTGCTTCTTGAATATCCCCTTGCCAAATTTTAAGCACTATTACTTATTGACAAATTGTTTATGACCTTAACCAGTCAAGGATGACCTCAAAATCCCCTGCTCCCGTATGCTTACCCTTTTCATTCGGGGGTTACGTGGTTAACAATGGGTTGAATGTTTTTTAAATGATTCAACCTTATGGCTAGAACTGCAAATGAATATGCCGTATTCCTCCTACTGGAAAGCGGCCACAGAGAAGAAGTACGTTTTCCGACTATTCAAGAGTTTCAGAAGTGGTATAGCGGCGAACTTGTGCCAAAATCTGCTTCTAATGACTTTATTAGCGTGCCGATCAAAAATATTCAAGGGGAATATATGGTAGTAAGACCTTCCCGAGTTGTGGCAATCCGGGTAGAACCCGTTTTTAGTTCTAGTGTTGAAAGATTCAACTAAATGATGAGAAAAACCTTTGCTTTGCTTTCCTTAAGTCTGGGAATTGCCCTTGTAAACCCTCTCTGGTCGGCTGTTGCTCAGGTTCCTAACTTCCTGCCGTTGCCAGTACCCATAGCTCCTGATCTTCCACCTATACCAATACCAATTACTCCTGAGATAACGCCACCGCTAAAACCAGTTGCTATTGGAAGCGATTGTACGTTCCAACAGACTTGCTTAGGTTTAGATGACCAAATTTGGGGTCAAAGGGGTAAAATAGGCGATCGCAATGCGCTGTTGGCTTCCATTGATAACAGTCTGCTTTACTTAAGAAAGAAAGAGGCGATCGCAGCATATCAAAATTATCCGATGAAGGAAATTACCCTTGATCGCGTCTTGAGGAGTTTGCTACGCTTCCGCCAACTAGTTATCAGTTCTCAGTCAGCAGCGCAATTACAAGCTGCTGTCAGCCGAGAGTTTGTCTTGTACCAGTCTGTGGGCAACGATGGCAAGGGTACTGTCAAGTTCACTGCTTACTACGAACCTGTTTACACCGCCAGCCGTGTCAGGACTGCAATATATAAGTATCCTCTTTATCGGCTACCACCTAATTTCAGCCAATGGCCTAAACCCCACCCAAAACGAATTGATTTGGAAGGGAAGGATGGTTTAAAAGGGAATAAGAGTAAATTGCGCGGTTTAGAACTGCTTTGGTTCCGCGATCGCCTAGACGCATACATGGTACATATCCAAGGTTCTGCCCAAATTAAATTAACTAATGGCAAAACAACGTCAGTTGGCTATGCAGGTGGAACTGATTACCCTTGGACTAGTATCGGCAAAGAACTAGCCAAAGATGGCAAACTTCCACTGGCAGGATTGACAATGCCCCGGATGACTGCTTTCTTCCGACAAAAACCTTACGAGTTGAGTAATTATTTGCCTCGGTGGGAAAGATTTATTTTCTTCCAAGAAACAAGCGGTAGACCAGCTACTGGTAGTATTCATGTGCCAGTAACAGCAGAACGTTCCATTGCTACAGATAAGTCTCTCATGCCACCGGGAGCGCTAGCGCTGATTTACAACTCATTTCCCTATCCTGCTGGTGGTGGCAAACTAGAGAGGCGTACTGTCAGCCGCTTTGTGCTTGACCAAGATACAGGAAGCGCCATCAAAGGCCCAGGCCGGGTGGATTATTTCATGGGGTCTGGTAAACTAGCAGGCGATCGCGCTGGCATCACAGGCGGTAATGGTTCACTATATTATTTGCTGCTCAAGGAATAAAGTTAGAAGTTAGGAGTTGGGAGTTAGGAGTTGGGAGTTGGGAGTTAGGAGTTAGGAGGTAGGAGTTAGGAGTTATTAATTCAAAACTCATCACTCCTCACTCATCACTCCTCACTCCTCACTCCTCACTCATCACTCCTCACTCCTCACTCCTCACTCATCACTCCTCACTCCTCACTCCTCACTCATCACTCCTCACTCCTCACTCTTTTTAGTACGGTGGATAAGCAAAATCATCTTCATCAGCATAAACGTAAGAGTTGGAAACTCCTGCCATTGCCAATTTAGGCGTTTCAGCTTTCACAGGTTCCTTCCCAAAATCTTTGTATTCTTCAAAAGTCTTGCAAATCATTGCAGACTCAAGAGAATCGGAAGCAATTAAGTATTGTGTTAAAGTCCCTACTGTGGGATGTTTGTAGTCTACAGTTGAAGCTACCAGAACTGTATTTGGTTCAATACCTCTTTCTTCACACTCAATTATCGGGCAAAAAATCCCGTGAGCGTGGAACAAAGGGCCTTTTGGTGTCAAAGGTTGCTTGCGATAAATAGCATAAGCTTTTTCTAGTTCAGCGACGAATCCACTAACTACTTTGCCTTGTTGATATTCGCAGTAGGTTTTGCTGAAACTCGCTCCAGCGGCACCATTAAGAGTTAGTTGTAGTGGTGATTCATGTAAAAACTTTTGATTCTCTCCCACTATAAAAATTAGATAGCGAGTAAAGGTTTTAAATTTAAGTTTGTCGGCTAAAAAAGCATCATAATTCTCTTTGAGCGTACCCAGTTTTAGACCACTTTCCCGGTCTTTGACAGACAATGGCCCCCGACGCACTAAAACCAAACGTGGAGTAGTGGTAATAAAGACCGTTTCGACTCCAGAGCTAAATTCATGCTCCACTTGCTGCCAATTATCATCTGGCACAAAGCCGACAGCATTGGCATTATCCAGCTTAATCGCCAAACCGTGGGATTGCATACCATCCGTGCCATATCGAGGATTAATCATCTGACACCAGGGAATGACTTGAGAAGGCGGTGCATTAAATTTATCGTCTTCAAAGTCGAAATTAGCAGATGCTTTCATCGTTTTAGGCTATCAAAGTGTTTTATTGAACAAGTTTATCGGCAGGGCGCTCAGGAAACGAGAGCCAGTTATGTGCTGTAGTTCGCAAATAGGAACTCAAACTGCCATAGTAGTTTTTCCAGAGTAAGACAGAATCAATCTATGTTGCAATCCCTGTTTCTTTTTTTAACAACAGATTATCACTTTAGCATTTCCTTATCTCCGTCCAATTTTCTCCTATTTTCGGGCGATAATCCGATAAAATTACTCAATCGGGACTTCCGCAAAGATTGCCAAAAAGCTTAATTTATACTAGACACGTCGTGGTTTGTCGCAGGCTATGGCCAAGACGAGCCAGTGCCGTGCTTATTTCCCCCCCCCATTGAGGAGTCACTGCGCTGACTGCCCTTAAAAAATTACTATGAACTCAAAGCAGCGAGAGTTTTTAAATCCGGCACTTCTAAGTCAGATTGACTTATTGCTGTACCTGTGGTATGAAGTCCTTTTTTGACTGCTCGACGATTTACCCAAACGGTTGATAGTCCGAGAGATTTGGCTGTAATAATATCGTGATATACACTAGCAGCAACGTGTAATATTTGGTCTAGCGGCAAATCAATTCTTTCAATAGCCAGTCTGAAATTGTTGAAGGAGGGTTTGTAGCTTTTTGCCTGTTCTGCTGTGATTATCTGGTCAAATTTCACCTGCAAGTGCTCTGCCGAGAAAGCAAAGAGATCGTCATCTACATTTGAGATAATTACCAGCTTAAACTTTTGCTTGAGGCTTTTAAGTGCCTCAATTGTATCAGGGAAAGGCAGCCAATGCTGAATCGAATCAGCAAGTGAATTTATTTCCTCAGTAGTTGGCTCAAAGCCAAATCGTTCACCAAATTTCTGGACTACTCTCTTCAAAACTTCCCGATATTTGATATAGTCTCCAATTTCGAGTTCTGCTTCAAATTCAGCAAACAGTTCCAGAATTTGATCGTCATCCAAATTAGTGTTATGTGCCAGCAGAAGTGGCTTTAGCACCTCTAAGATACCGTTTTCCCAATCGATTAGGGTTCCGTAACAGTCGAAAGTTAAAGCCTTGTACTGATTGAATTCAATCATTTTTTATACTCCAGAGCTTGATTAATAGTGTTCAGTTTTCACAAACCAAAAGACGGGTAAACCCATCTGCGTTGGCGCAGCCCGCACTTCGACATGAACTTTGAAAGCATAGTTCTATTCCAAAAGTAAGCCCAATTCTTGCGCCTCTGGTATGGGTGTTAGTTTGAGGGTCTAGAGGGATACTTGAATGTCCCACTGTCATCACGAGATGTCAGGAATCCCCATCCGCCTATGGCTTAGGGGTGGTTCAAAATCAAAGCAGAGTTTAAGTAGGTAGACAATAATAGACCAAACTGTGTGAAGATAAGCAAGTAGATTGGCACAACAAAACTAAAGTATTTTTTAAAGATAAAGTAGGCTAAAACTCTTTCGCTTCTTGCCTTCAGCATACCTACTTACTATTTTATTATTTAAACGAAAAATATTTACACTGAGCTAGTTCGGGTGTGGGATAATATTATCCTACAGAGGAAATTCTTCCTAAGATATTTGTATGGATGCTAAATTTAAGGATATAAAAGCAAATACCAGTAAAGAATTAAACTCAACCGAACAGCAATCTCATAGCAAGCCATCCACACATTTTTTGGTAGCGGAGGCACTCGTAAAAATCCTGGAAGATATGGGAGTGCAGTATGCATTTGGTGTATCGGGAGGCGCGATCGCCCCAATGTGGGCTGCGTTACATGAAAGTCCCGTTCAGGTGTTGCACTTTCGCCACGAAGCCGGAGCAGCTTTTGCGGCCATTGAGGCGGATTTTGCTAGCGATCGCCCGGTTGTGGTATTCACTACCACAGGGCCGGGAATCACCAATGCTTTGACAGAGTTGTTAGCTGCCCGTTGGGAGGGCGCTAAGGTTATTTTCGTGTCAGCTTCGACCTCAGCACCACAGCGTGGCCGGTGGGCTTGCCAAGAAACTAGCACCTATACAATGGCTAGCGCCGGGATTTTTACTTCTTGGTCTGTGGGATATTGTTGACATCATCTCTTGAGCCGAAAACTTCTTGCACTTGGGTAATGGCAGATTAATTACGTGTGGTGTTAGTTATTTAATACCTTAAATTTTCAGTAATAGGCTTGGGGCGTAAAGCTTAAGTTCAACCTAAAAATCCTGATTTTCACTGGTAAAGACGTTTCGGAATTGGCAAGCTTGATAAAGAAAGTTTGTATACATATAGCGTATCAATCAATGAATAAAACTGCTGCACTTAAATTTCCCCGTTTGGCAACCTCCAGTAAAAAAAGGGCGCTTAAGCGAATTACCTTAAACTTGACATCAGATGAAGCTCAGAACCTTGAAAAGTATTGTGAACAGACAGGCAAACCAGCAATAGATGTAATTCGGAAACTCATTCAAGCCTTGCCTTGACCTGTTGAAATTAGTAGGTTGAGATGATGAGGCGGGGAAATATTCATTCTTTGCGTCGCTCTCTTTGCTGATTGATAGCCTACTAAGTAGAGCAGCATAAATAATTCAAGGTTCGTAGTGAGCGGCTCCAGCCCTACTTTGAGGGCTGGAGCCGCTCACTACAAACTAATTTCAATATGTTTTATATTAGTTAATATAGTTTGAATTATTCTCACCCACTTACTTAGTCAGGGACTTAAACCACAGTTTATCAAAACTTTTAACTGTTTACTGGTAACTGATAACTGTTAATCTAATTGTCAATCAGCTTTCCTCACCTTGATAACCCAGGTTACCTTGGCATAATGCCTATTTCTATTGTTCTGATTAGATTTTTAATTAAAGCTTAAATACTGAAAAACGTCTTAACCTAAATTTGTACTAATTTTAACCCAACCTTTGCTTACGCTGTATGCCTTAGTAAGAAGATTATCTAGTAACTATGGTAAAACACAGCATTCCTATCGGAATTTAGATGTATTACTACCATTAATCCAGAGTTAAAAGCCAAATTGGAGGTTATTAGGAGTTTCTGTTTACTGCATTAAGGATTGTAGATTCATGAAACTGCAAACCCAATTACATATACTCTGAGCCAAATTAACTGGAGTGTAGACCCATAAAATGCACAGATGATGCAAGCATCATAGAAAATCAGGTGTCTACGCCTACAGCATAAAATTTGCATATTTTTTGTGGAGTTTTCTTAACTTACTTGAGGAGTACAAATGCTTGAGGCTATCGCTGTTGCTTGGTTATTACTGTTTTTTGGCGATTTTTTATCTACATTTTTTTACCATGTACCCGAGCACGTTTTTGGTAGCCTACATTTAAAAACGCACCACTCCTGGAAAAAGGACTTCCGCCACTACGCTATTTTGACTTTTAATCCCCAGGTTCTTTTAGATGGTATCTTGGGAGCTTTGCCTTATCTACTTGTAGCAGTAGTCTTGTGGTCTTTCTCTCCCATCGGCGTTATCTCTGGATTACTGCTTGGTCAGTTTCATGTATGGTGGAGACACATAAGTGTACTAGGCTGGCAAACTTCAAAGCCTGTCAATATTTTATGCCTAATTCTATTTATTACTACTCCTGAGAGACACTGGTTGCACCATCACAAAACTAATTTGGGTTTCGGTGATATTTTCACGTTCTTTGAACAACCTGCACAAATGTGGTTACGCTGGCTTCGGCTACTCAGACTTCGTTTTCGCTACTCTCGGATCTAACTGAAGCTACTGGTGACCTAAATACTTTTTAAAATTAGCAAAATCAGCTGCGTTAGCGAAGCTTACCGAAGGTATCGCAGCTTTTTTTGCTACACTCTTCTATTATTTTGCCAGAGAGGGGATTATTCCAGTCTCAAAAATGCGCTCACCTACATACTCAAAAAAGTTTTACACTGAGCTTGTCGAAGTGCTGAGTCCCAATTTACGAGTAATAGCAACAAGAGACTTGAACTTACCATAGATTTAAATCTATGGTTGTTTTTAATTATGAATGTTTTACTTATAGTTCTAAAACTTATCAAAAAATAAGCGAGTTATCCGATTACCACCCAACTTCGCTGTTATATCGCCGATCTTTTTGGGAAAACTAGTCTTAATTAGTAAATTATTATATTACTAGATTTTTATGACAATTCCTCTCTTTTTTGGAGATACTAGGCGTAGCTTGCGTATCCGTTCGCGGAGCGTCCCGCAGGGAAGGGGTATGGATAAGCAAGCTAACGCAATCGTTCAGATTTTTGGCTATATTATCAGCAAAGAGATTGACTTTGAGAGTCGCACCTTGATTTATCAGGCACTTCGCTATATTGATCAATTCTCTGTTGCCAACAAACAGTCTAGAAAAGTATTTACACGCAATTTCAACGAAATCCTCAACCTGCTCTCCCCTCAAGCCGCGTCTTTAGAAAATTCAGGCCTTTATCAACAGGTGCGGCAGCAGACTGAGAAAATGCCTGTCTTGGAAAACTTAGCGACAAAGGTGGCAGATGAAATTAATAACCTGGTTGGCTTGAATGCGGCCAATTTGCAACCTGCTGCTTATGAGGTGTTTCATGTCTACAGTTAGCCTCAGAAAGATGTTCAACAAAAAAGAGTTGCCATCTCTCCTTCATAACTTAGCCTACCAGTTCAACATTGCAATTGATGTTGAACTAGTAGACGGCACGAAACTGATTAGCATTGGTGAGCAAACTGCAAAAAACCGATATCCAATCGAGGTGTCAGGAGAAATCATCGGTTGGGTTGTTGGGGGAGAACAGGCAACTTTACTTGCGACTTTGCTCTCCTTTCTGGCCAAGCAGGAAGCTGAGAAGAAAGTACTCGCTAAAGAATTGCTGGAGCGATACCAGGAAATTGATTTGTTTGAGGATATCTCGACTCAACTGACAACAAGTTTGGATACTCGACAAATTGCCCAACTCGTGCTTCAAGAATTGAGACAATTAATTGAATCATCTGCGGGGATGATTCTGCTTTTGAGTCCAGATGCAACTGCATTTGAAATCATTGCTGAATTTGGAGTGTTTTTTGACCACAGTCAGCCAGAACCGGGTAAGGGAATTATTGGCAACATTGTGCAATCCAATCGCGCAGAACTAATCAATGATGTGCAAGCCGATCCTCGATTAGAGAAGCAAAAAAACGTTAGTGCAATGATTTGTGTACCGTTGCGAGCCAAGGAGCGGGTACTGGGAGCGATCGCTATTGGAAACCCCAAAACGGACTCATACAAGGCAGAACACCTGAAACTTGTGAGTATCTTTGCCTCTCAAAGTGCGATCGCCATTGACAAAGCTTTGCTTTACGAACAAAGCACTCAAGTAGCTCTCCAGGCAAAAGCCCAGACAGAGAAGCTTCAGCAAGCTCTCCATGAGTTGCAATTGGCTCAAACTCAGTTAATCCAAAGCGAAAAAATGTCCAGCTTAGGACAACTCATTGCCGGAGTTGCCCACGAAATCAACAACCCGGTTAACTTTATTTGTGGCAATTTAAGGTATGTTGCCCAATACTCTCAAGACTTGTTGCATCTCTTAGAAAAGTATCAAAAATTCCTACCTGTTGCCCCTCCAGAACTGGAATCAGAGTTAGACAACATAGACCTGGAATTTATTATCCAGGATCTCCCCAAACTGCTAGATTCAATGAAATTGGGCACAAGTCGCATCGTTGAAATTGTCCAATCCCTAAAAAACTTCTCCCGCCATGACGAAGCAGAAATGAAAGCCGTCAACATCCACGATGGCATTGATGGAACCTTAATGATTCTTCATCATCGCCTGAAAGCAGATGTTCGTCGTCCGGCAATTGAAATCGTTAAAGACTATGCAAAACTTCCTCTAATTGAATGCTACCCCGGACAGTTGAATCAGGTATTTATGAACATCCTGGCAAATGCCATTGATGCTTTAGAAGAAAATATGGAAAATTCCAGATTCAGGAGTAGCCTCCAATCTCTAACCCCCAATCCCCAAATCACTATTCGTACCAAACTCCTTGACCAACAGTGGGTTGTGATTCGTATCGCTGACAACGGCCCAGGCATGAAAGAGGAGGTAATTCACCGCATTTACGATCCCTTCTTCACCACGAAAGATATTGGTAAGGGAACCGGGTTAGGTATGGCAATCAGCTACCAAATTATTGTAGACAAACATGGGGGAATACTCAAATGTCGTTCTCAATTGGGTGAAGGAACAGACTTCTGGATTCAGATTCCGTTAAATTGTGCATTAGTGGATGCTACTGAAGAACAGAATAGCGCCTCTGTCTCGCAAACTCACACAACAGAATTATCCCATACTCCCGATACCGATGGTTTCATTCCATCAACAACTCCAATGCTCAAACCAACGGATTTGTTGATTAGCCATACTCAATTGATCCAGCGACTTTCACAGCACAGTCCAGATATGGAAGGTACATCACCCGATCAAATTTACCAGATGTTCCAGCGTTACCCAATTTCATTAAGGCTTTACGCCACTTTGTTGTCTTGGTTCTGTTGTTCTACCCCTAACCAAATACGCCACTAATAGAAACCTCAACCATGTTTAACCAACTTGATGAATACAACAGTCAGCTATTTGAACAATGTCCCGTTGGGCTGGTACTGTGCCGAACAGATGGGACGCTAATTAGCATCAACCCTGCCTATGCTGCCATTTTGGGGCGGACTGTTTCAGAAACCCTGAATCTCAACGATCGCCAGATTACTCCTGAAAACTATGCGATCGCTGACCAAGCTATGCTAAAGCAACTAGAACAAACTGGTCGCTACGGCCCCCATGAGAAAGAGTTAATCCATAAAAACGGGCATCTGGTTCCGGTGAGGATTTCTGGACAGATGATTGAGAAAGATGGGGAGCAACTGATCTGGTCTAGTGTGGAGGACATCAGCGACCTTCGACGCATTCAGCAGGAACGCCAACATACTGAACAAATCCTGAAACAGAGTGAAGCTCGATACCGTTCTTTGGTAACTGTTAATACACAAATTGTCTGGGTAAGCACACCACAAGGAATTTGCTTTGAACTGGCAAGCTGGATAGCCTATACAGGTCAAAGTCTAGCTGAAGCGGAGAATGGCGGCTGGATTGATGCCGTTCATCCTGACGATCGCGCCTACACCGGAGAAGTCTGGAGTGCTGCCGTGGCAAACCTGAGTATGTATCAAATTGAATACCGAATTCGTGGCAAGGATGGCAACTATCGCTACTTTTGGGTCTGGGGTGCGCCCGTTATAGAAGAAGATGGCAGCGTCCGGGAGTGGATCGGCACCTGCACCGATATTCACGAGCGCAAGCTGGCAGAAGCCGAAAATCAGCGTCTAAAAGAACGATATCGCTCCTTAGTAACTGCGACTTCACAGATTGTCTGGGGAGCTACCCCGGAAGGGCTGGGAATAAGTAGTGAAATGCTCACCTGGATGGACTACACGGGGCAGAGCGAAACTGAAGTTGAGGGTTGGGGCTGGTTCGATCCAATTCACCCCGATGACCGTGCCAACTCCACAGAAGTTTGGAATGCTGCTATGGCAAACCGAGGTATCTACCAAACCGAATATCGGCTGCATGGTAAGGATGGCACATACCGCTACTTCTCTGTCTGTGGTGCCCCCGTCTTGGAAGAAGACGGCAGTATTCGGGAATGGATTGGCACCTGTACTGATATTCACGATCGCAAACAGGCAGAAGCTGAAAATCAACGTTTATTGGATATGTTGAATCATTCCAGCGATGCCATTATCGTCCGTGACATGAGCGACAAAATCTCTCACTGGAATCAGGGTGCCGAAAGGCTCTACGGTTGGACGCGTGAGGAAGTAAAAGACCAATGCATTCAAGCTTTTATCAAAAAAACTTTTCTAAAGCCAAAGGAAGAAATTGCAGCAGAGTTATTAGAGCAAGGTAATTGGGAAGGAGAAGTGGAACATCTCACCCATGAAGGCAAAGTGATTACCGTCCAAAGCCGATGGACGTTACAACGGGACATCTCTGGTCAGCCCTGCGCGGTGCTGGAAATCAATACCGATATTACTGCTCGCAAACAAGCAGAAATTGCTCTGCGGCAACTAAATCAAGAACTGGAAGCCAGAGTTGTCGAGCGGACGGCTGCTCTGCAAAATACCCTAGCAGAAGCGCAGGGATTAAATGCCATTTTGGATAACTTAGCAGATGGTTTGTTAGTGGCAGACACCGCAGGACAAATCACCCACTTCAATCCTGCTTTTTTAGCCATGCATGGATTAACAGCTACCGCCCTCAACGGCCACTACCGAGAATTGCCGATATCTGGTTTAGCAGACCTAATTGCACGAACTCAGTCCTATCCCAAAGAGGTGTTTTCTGCCGAAGTTGCACTGACAAAGGAACGCATTGGTCAAGCAGTGGCAACCGCCATTTTCAAAAAGACGACAGATTCAGAACCCGATGCCTGCTTTGGTTCGGCGCTGCTAATTCGGGATGTGACGGCAGAAAAGGAAATCGACCAGATGAAAACCGATTTCATCTCAACAGTTTCCCATGAACTGCGGACACCACTGACTTCTGTTCTCGGTTTTGCGTCCATCATTCAAGAAAAGTTGCAAACCGATGTGTTCCCAATGATTGCTACCGAAGACCGCAAGCTTCAAAAAACGATTAAGCGGGTGGCTGACAATCTCAACATTATTGTATCGGAAGCAGAACGGCTCACATCTTTGATTAACGATGTCTTGGACATCGCCAAGATGGAAGCAGGTAAGGTGGAATGGCAGATGCAGCCGATTGATCCCAGCGAATTACTCGATTGGGCAACCAATTCTACCGCCGGGTTATTTGAAACCAATGGCTTGCAATTAGTCAGCGAAATTGAACCAGGACTGCCTCAGATAATAGGCGATCGCAATCGTTTGCTGCAAGTTTTAATCAACCTGATTTCCAATGCCGTTAAGTTTACCGAATCTGGTTGTGTTACCTGTCGCGTCAAACAAGGAAACGACGGTGTTTGCATCAGCGTCATCGACACAGGCATTGGGATTGCACCTGAAGACCAACCAAAAGTATTCGAGAAATTCCGCCAAGTTGGCGACACCCTCACCGACAAACCCAAAGGCACAGGGTTAGGACTGCCCATCTGTAAACAAATCGTCGATCATCACGGCGGTAGAATCTGGGTTGAGAGTGAAGCAGGTAAGGGCAGCATATTCTCATTTATCATTCCCACCTACACCAGCGATCAAAAAACCAATGCTAATCTAAATTTGGATACGCTAGTCAAGCAACTCAAAGAACACGTCATCACCAAAAACGCTGTACTGAACCAAAACCGTAAAACCATTTTGGTTGTAGATGATGACGCTAACATTCGAGAACTATTGCGTCAACAACTGGAAAACGAAGGTTACAACGTTCGGGAAGGAAAAGACGGCATGGATGCAATTCATCAAATCAAATTAGCCCGTCCCGATCTGATTCTTTTGGACGTGATGATGCCCCAAATTAACGGCTTTGATGTGGCAGCCGTCCTCAAAAATGATCCTCAGACCGCAGACATTCCAATAATAATTCTGTCAATTATTGAAAACAAAGAACGCGGCTACCATATTGGTATTGATCGCTATCTCACTAAGCCCATTGACACAGAAAAACTCCTTACCGAAATTGGCTCACTACTTTACCAAGGCACTTCTAGTAAAAAGGTATTAGTTGTAGATAAAAATGCATCAGCCTTAAAAACCTTATCAGATGTACTGCAAACTCAAGGATACAGCGTGATTGAAGCCTCCAATCCGCAAGAATGCATTTATAAAGCCTTGTCAGCCAAACCTGACATGATCATCATCGATTCTATCTTCTCTCAAGAAGCCGATTTGGTGAAAACCCTACGGTTTGAAAAGGAGTTGGAAAATGTATTTTTTATTATGCTGTCCGAACAGTAATCGCTGTGACTGGGAATTGGGGGCTAGCGACTGGGAAGGAATTCTTCTAATCCCCAATCCCTAATTCCCAATCCCTAATCACTAATTCCCAATCTCCAATCCCTATGACCCAAAAAATTCTGATTGTTGACGATGAACCCAATATCTTGATTTTGATGGAACAAGCCTTAGAAGCATTAGAAGAGGAGGGTGTTGAGCTTCTAACTGCTAGAAATGGAGAAGAAGCTCTCGAAACTATTAAAACTGAAAAACCAAACCTGGTTTTTCTTGATGTGATGATGCCTAAAATGAATGGTCTGCAAGTCTGTCATATTGTTAAACACGAACTACAAATGACTGACATCTATATCATAATTTTGACAGCTAAGGGACAGGAATTTGATAAACAAAAAGGAATTGAAGTTGGTGCAGACTTATATCTAACTAAACCATTTCGCCCCAAAGAAGTACTTGAGAAATCAATGCAGGTGTTGGGCTTTTGAGGAAAGTTATGAATGCGTTTTACTTGCTTTTGCTTCCATTAGTAAGAACTGGCTCACCTCGACTGTACTCGGCGACCATTTGCCTTCTGCCTCCTTGTGATTGATTTATTCTCGCCTACTTACTTAGTACAGGATTTCACAAGTTCGTAGCGTTATTAAATTTCGCAACTATTACTAGTAGGTCGCTCAATTCGTCACGGATTTATGAAATTCTGTACTTAGTTATGGATTCAGGCGATCGCTCCCATTGTGATGTGTCTGAACTTGATAACCACAACTTGGGTTACTTAAGCAAATCCTCTGTTATACTACCTGCGGCAGCTCCGATAACAGCACCTCCTGGCCCACCGAGAACGAATCCTACAATACCTCCTATTATTGCCCCTTTGAGACCGCCTCCATTGATAGCAGTAATTTCTTCTCTAGAGAGTGTATTTAACAGAGAATTTTCCTCTAGCTCGGCCAAAGGCAGTTCAGAAATTGTAATTTTAGCCATTTCTTAACATCCTTATCAAGTGTTTTTGAGATAATTATTGGAATTGCTTTAAGTAAGTCGATGGTCAGAAAAAAACTATATTACGAAAACTCAACACACATGAAAGCCTTAATAATCAACAATGAAAAATGACAGCCTTCTCCTGTGGTCGGTGCTACGCGAACATTAGTTAGCTTTATTAGCACCGACTTACTTATTTATTTAATAGAAATAACAATTATTTGTGAGACTTGCAAGTTATTAATCACTAAGAAATAGGACAAAATAGATACAGATTATTGAAAAATAACATCAGAGAATAATTCAGTTTTTTACCAAACTAACAAAGTTGTATCAAGGGGTAAAGTTACGGAAGCTGTCACCAGGGACAAAGGAGCCTGGAATTACTATGCTACAAACGTTTCAGTCTTGATGAGCTTTGAGGTATAACTGTAGCATTTATGTCCCTTTTACATTTTTAATTTTTACAATCTTGACTGGAGTTTAATACCTTGTGATGCGGGTTACGCAAGAGCCAAGACGTGCGATCGCATCTAACTTTGGTATAGTAATCCTATCTAACTTATGAGAAATAATTTTTTATAACGTCAATACGGAGTGGCTTGCCGTAGGCGATCGCTCCAGACGCCGAGAAAATCAAGAGAAATTTTCACGAATTATTTAAGATTGCTATACGTTATTTATATGATTAAATAGTTTAATCTGAAAATTACAATCTACATTTTTATACTAATCTCAGGAAATTAGAAGCTCCTGAATTTATGCTTGATGTAAATAAAACCATAGATAAACACAAATGTATACAGATGAAGTCATTACTAATATTAGTCAAATTAACCTTGACTGGCTCAATTCAGCACTCGCCACTGACTCTATCCAAAATTTTGCTATTGAAGCCTTAAATAGTGATAATTCTCAGATTACTAAAATTCAGCTTCAGTATCAATCAGAAACAACAGGTACATTACCAGCATCCCTGCTGCTGAAAATTTGTGCAGATAACAATGGCATTTTCGGTGAATCTGAAGTCAATTACTATATACGGGATTACATTGAACTAGCAAATCGACCTATACCTACTTGCTACCATGCAAGATATGCAGAAAATCCTCGTCGCTATCACCTTCTTTTAGAAGACTTATCTACAAGCCATCGTCACAACCGACGAATTCAGCCGACACTTGCCTATGGCTGTGCAGTTGCTAAAGCATTAGCCACATTACACGCTCATTGGTGGGGTGTTGAAAAATTACGAGCTATTGGCAGTAATATTACTAGTCAGACTGAAATTGAGCGATATGTAGCTCACGTTCAACCTGGATTATTACCAATGTTAGAGGAGATTAAGACCGAAATCGATGATTCATGGAAGTCATTGTTAATGGATGTATTTGAAAATCATCCTCACAAGATGATTGAGCGTACAAAAAACCCATCTGGCTTTACGCTAATTCATGGCGATCTCAACCCTGGTAATATCCTCTCTCCCCGAAATGGAAACGGCAAAACCTATCTCATTGATCGCCAACCGTTTGATTGGTCTTTAACTACCTGGCTGGGAGTAAGCGACCTTGCGTATGTAATGGTGCATTGGTGGGAGACTGATTTACGTAGGCAATGGGAAATTCCGATTTTGCGTGAATATCATGCAAATCTCATCAGCAATGGTGTTTTTGGCTATGATTGGGAGCAACTGGTCAACGATTATAAACTTGCCGCAGTTCAAAGTCTTTACGTTGCTACACAGTGGTGTGTTTTAGAAGAAGACCGCCAACGGATGAAATGGCTATGGTTTTCGCAATTGCAAAAATCCATAACAGCTTTCTTGGACTTGGAATGCTCTGAATTATGGACACAGAAAGTGGACTAGTTAGCATTGTCGCTTTCCCAACCCCAAGTCTCTATACAGTTTTTTAAAACTCGATCTTGCCGAAGAGAAGCTTTCATCCTTACCCTTGCCCCTGCTTGTTCAATCAGAAGGAATTCTGGGAAAGCTTAATTTGTGAGAGCGAGAGGCTTTTGCCAGAAGGAACTAGAATTAGGAAACACCTAGCTGGGTTCTTCTGACTTTTGAAATTAGGAGTGCATGTGTGCCAAAATCCCCTAAATATTTGCTGATTGGATCAACCGAGAATTACAGCGGTAAATCTGCAACTGTTCTGGGTTTGTCTCATCAGCTACAGCAAAAAGGTCTGGATATTACCTACGGTAAACCACTCGGTACGTGTTTTAATTCGTCTAGTGGAACCGTAATTGAAGAAGATGTCCAGTTCATCGCTCTTAGCCTCAATTTGCCGGAAAACCGCGTTGCACCTACAATGCTGGCTTTGGATGAACCAAATGTGCAAAAGCGCTTGCGGGGGGAAGACAAAACCGATTATCAGCAGTCCCTAATACAGCAATATTTACATAAGTCTCAAGGAGATTTGGTGTTATTAGAGGGGCCTGGTGATTTATCCGAAGGCAATTTGTTTGACTTGTCTTTGCTGCAAATGGCTGAAGTATTAGATGCTGGCGTGCTGTTAGTAGCCCGCTATAAATCGTTGCTTTCGGTTGAGGCGCTATTGGCTGCAAAAGGGCGTGTGGGCGATCGCTTGATCGGAGTTGTGATCAATGATATCCCTGTCACCCAACTAGAAGCAGTTGACACTCTCTTGCGCCCATTTTTGGAACAACAAGGGATTCCAGTGTTAGCAATGCTGCCTAATAGCGATTTGCTCCGCAGTGTCAGTGTTGGCGAACTAGTCAAGCAGTTAAAGGCTGATGTTCTCTGTCGCAACGATCGCATGGATTTGTTGGTAGAGAGTCTGGCAATTGGAGCGATGAATGTCAATTCAGCTGTGAAATATTTCCGCAAACGCCGGAATATGGCAGTGGTGACAGGAGGCGATCGCGTGGAAATTCAGCAAGCGGCTTTGGAAACTTCTACCCAATGTTTAATTCTCACCGGACAACTACCACCCCCACCGTTCATTCTCAGTCGCGCTGAAGAACTAGAAATACCCATTTTGTCTGTTGACTTAGATACCCTAACTACTGTAGGAATTGTTGACCGCACTTTTGGTCAAGTCCGTGTCCACGAGCCGATTAAGGTTCAGTATATTCGCCAATTGATGTCCGAGCATTTTGACATTGACCGTTTGTTATCCAAATTAGGTTTAACTCCGGCAACGGCATTGTCTTAGATTCATTGCTCAGTTATCAGTTAGGAGGCTGTATTACTGGTGAGGGTACAGCTGGCTCGCTGTCACCTCCCAAGGGACGGCGAGCTGTTTCCTTCCGCCCCATAGCTGGGATGTGCTTAGTTGCAGCAGCTAATCCAAAGACAGGCATATTGCCGTAAATAGCCTTATATCTTCCGGGTTCGATTAAATAAGTTTCGTGCCAAATGCCGACACTGCCATCAGCACCAATGGCTTGATTAAACCTTTGCCAAGCTTTTAGATGTGCATCGGCTGGATTTCTGGCAAAACGCTCCAAATCCTCGAACGATCGCCAGTATTGAATCAGTCCTACCCCTCGCGGATAGATAAACCCTTCTCCTCCTAAAAACCCTTTTTCAGGATTCTGATTAAGGCTTCGTAGCATGGGCGACATTGCCCTGGCTGTGGGAATCCATTTGGAAAAAGCGAATAATTTATTAATTCGCATCCCAATTAGAAATACAACAAAAGGTTCATCAATCTCGGCTGTAAATCGTCCCGGTATTACTTGAGGCATCTCTCACTCCTTGTTGTTTAATACCAATTTGAAAAAAGAATGCGACAAATAGACCATTCATCGCGTCTCCATTCATCGCGTCTTTACCCAAGGATATGTTGCAATCATTAATTAAATTGGTATAAGTTTTATGCAACTAATTGCATATAATTATTTTATGCAATTAGTTGCATAAGTCAAGTGGTGAATTAAAAATTATGGCATTAGCGCACGCAATACTAGCGGCTCTGCTTGATGCACCCTGTAGTGGGTATGATTTAGCAAAACGATTCGATGGCTCTGTAGGCTTTTTCTGGTCAGCAAGTCACCAGCAGATTTACCGGGAGTTGGCGAAGCTAGAAGATCAAAGATCGATTAGTTCCGAGTCGATTCTTCAAGCAGGACGGCCAGATAAAAGACTCTACAGCGTTACAGACTTGGGAGAACAGCAGCTCAAAGAGTGGATTGCTCAACCTTGTGAACCCACACCGATTAAAGATGATTTACTGGTAAAAATTTTTGCTGGTCATATTGTTTCTAACCAAATTATCTTGGCAGAGCTAGAACATCACCAAAAAGCCCATCTAAAAAAATTGTCTACGTACAAGCAATTAGAACAGCGTTACTTTCAGAATCCGCAAGAACTGCCAGAATCAGGCAAATTTCAGTACTTGACTCTCCTAAATGGTATTAGTTACGAAACACATTGGCTAGCCTGGTGTAACCAAGTAATGGAGTTACTGAACCAAACAATCAAAAATTAGTAGCAATGTTTAACTCAAGTTTTCCTCGCATCTACACGCTGTTTGGTAGAATATCTGGGTCGTTTAATCTGATTATCTCCATCTTTGAGCCAATCAACAGACCTTATTAACCTAGATACATTAGCGCAAGAACTAGCGACAATCCAGCAAACGGGTTCTAAAAAAATCGCCTTGCTGGGTTCTCGTCATGTCCCGATTACGCATCAGAATCTTATTGAAATGATGACTTATGCCCTAGTTTTATCGGGTAATCGAATCATTACTTCTGGTGCTACAGGTACAAATTCAGCCGCCATCAAGGGAGCAACCCGGGCTGATGCAAATTTGTTGACGGTGATTCTACCCCAAAGCCTGGAACGCCAGCCTTTGGAATCGCGCCAGCAACTAGAACAGGTAATGCATCTAGTCGAAAATCCCAGTAATGATACTCTGTCTCTTGCTGAAGCTAGTTACCTGTGCAACAAGGAGATTGTCTCCCGTTGCCAGCAACTAATCTGCTTTGCCTTTCACGACAGTCGCACCCTGTTACAAACTTGTCAGGATGCAGAAGAACAAAGAAAAGTGGTGACGCTTTTCTACTTTGATTAGTCATAAGTCATTTGTCTTTTGTCATTTGTATTTGACTAATACTTCGACTTACCTCGGCTCCGCTCGGCACGAGTCGCTCAGTACAAGTGACTGATGACTGATGACTGATGACTAATAACCAACGACGTAATAAGTAATGATAATTTTTTTGTACTCGATCGCTGCTGCTGCCGTTCTAATTTACGTGCCATTTTTGCTAGTAGCTTATGCCCGTGTGCGTATTGGGTATGAAATGTTTTCTACTCCTCGCGCTCTGTTTGATAAATTGCCACCTTATGCCCAACGAGCTACTTGGGCACATCAGAACACCTTTGAAGCGTTTATGGTGTTTGCCGCAGCCGCATTGATGGCTTATGTAACTGGTGTAAATTCTTTTACAGCCCAGGTAGCTGCGATCGCCTTTGTAGTAGCCCGTTTGCTATACTCAATTTTTTATATTTTGAATATACCCCTTTTGCGATCGCTCATGTTTGCCATTGGCATCTTTAGCTCTGGCACTCTCTTTTTCTTGAGCATCATCCAAACTAGTAGTGGTCTGTCAAATTCATTTTGACGGTTAGAGAGACGCGATAAATCGCCGTCTCTACTCTTAATTTATCCGTCAATTAGTTCTTGACAGACTACTAGTAGTCTGTTTCATAAGTTCTGATTGATTAGTTTGTTACCAAAACCCTGTAGAGACGCGAAATTTCGCGTCTTTACAACCCCGCAAAATTAATGGGACAGACTACTAGTTAGGGGAGTGGGGAGACAAGGGAGACAAGGGAGACAAGGAAAATGACCATGCCCCATGCCCCATGCCCACTTGCCCTGAGCGAAGTCGAAGGGATGCCCAATACCCAATCTAAAATCCAAAATGTTTTATGGCTTCTACTTTTTCTTTTGACATTGTGAGCGACTTTGACCGACAAGAGTTGGTTAACGCTGTCGATCAAGTTATCCGAGACATCAAAGGTCGTTACGACCTCAAAGACACTGAAACTACTGTCGAGTTAGTCGAAGAAAGCATTAACGTTAGTACTGACAGCGAGTTTACCTTAGATTCTGTACACACCATTCTGCGAGAAAAAGCCGCCAAGCGTAACCTCTCCCAGAAAATCTTTGATTTTGGCAAGGTTGAATCAGCCAGTGGTAATCGCGTGCGTCAAGAAATCAAACTCAAAAAAGGCATAAGTCAAGAAATCGCCAAACAGATTTCCAAATTGATTCGAGACGAATTCAAAAAAGTACAAGCTTCAATTCAAGGTGATGCTGTACGGGTTTCTGCCAAATCTAAAGATGACTTACAAGTAGTCATGCAGCGCCTGAAACAAGAAGACTACCCAGCTGCTTTACAATTTACAAATTATCGTTAACAGATTCGTAATTCGTAGTTAAAAATTCAATTACGAATTACGTTAGCCTAGCGGTAGCGACGTAGGAGCGTCATTACGAATTATTTTAACAAGTGGTAGGGGTTTAAGTCCCCTGCTTCTATCAAGCAGCGCGAATTGAACGCCTAAATCTAAATCCCCGTCACAAAACGTAATTGCGAATTGCGAATTGCGAATTGCGAATTGTTTTAAGCCCCTCCGCCAATACTTTTTTGAAATGCTGGACGCTCAGATAACTGCTTGATATAGTTCAACACGGCTGGGTAGGGGCTGAGGTCTAGCTTTAGCATCATGGGAATATAACTCAGAATAGACCCAACTGCCACATCAGCAACAGTAAACTCATTACCCAACAAAAAAGGTTGCCGTTCGAGAATCTCATTCAAGAAAGTCAGCAAGCGGGGCATTTCTCGCTCCCGATTTGCTTCCACAAAAATCCCTGTAGCGAGGGTAGAATTGCCAAACAACGTCCATTGGGAAAATACAGCACGTTCTTGAAGTGAAAGTGCTGTTTTACCATACTTATCGGTAAGATACAGCAAAATTGCCCCAGATTCCCAAAGTTTAAAATCCCCATCAACAATCGCTGGAACTTTACCAAATGGGTTAATTGCCAAATATTCAGGTTTGAGGTGTTCACCCGCCTGCATATCAAGCTTGACAAATTCGTAGGGAATTTCTAATTCTTCTAAATACCAGTGAACAATTGACGCTCTACTACGAGCGCCACCGTAAAGTTTGAGCATAATTACTTAAAGAACTTTGTGAGTGTGAGAATGTTGTTTAACGTTATCTTCTTTGGTGACGACTCTAGCGGCATTTAACACCCGCTTGCGCTCAATAGAATACTTAAATTCGCTGTAGCTTGTACCCAAGGGAATTAAAGATTTTGCAGATTCACGACGCTTATAAGTACGAGCTGCTGCAAATGCCCGTGGGACAAATTCTTCTCCAAACTGAGCCGACTCTGGGAAGCCATCTGGCAACAGTTGTGAATCGCCATCCAGCACAGATCCCAAAGTTGTTGCATGAGCCAGCTTATAGGACGTAGGAATGCCCTTTAAGAGCGCTTCCAAAGCCGCAGAGGGAATCGGTTCTATAACTTCGATTTGATAAACTTCTCCATCTTCTTTGACGAAGCAGGTTGCCAAGCCGATAACAATGTAATCATCGGTTGCTAAATCAGGGGCATTGGGATAGGAAATTGCAGTTGTCATCGGAAAATTTCTCAAAATTTAAAAATTGGGCATTGGGCATCCCTTCGACTTCGCTCAGGGCAAGTGGGCATTGGGCATCCCTTCGACTTCGCTCAGGGCAAGTGGGCATTGGGCATTAGTTATTCTCCTCCTGCTTCCTCATCGCCCTCATCCCTTCTTTAAGGGACTTCCAAATAAAAAAATGTTCCAAACACTGACGCGAAAACTCTCTCTATTCCTCCTCTCTCTGTGTTCTCTGTGTCTCTGTGGTTCGTTTATTTGGATAATTTATTTCTTGGAAGTCCCTAATGAACGGCTTGTTGGCATTCTACCAATTTGTCGCTCTCACTACATGACTAGTACGCCACGGCGGAAATAGGGCAACCATTTAAAATCCCTAAAGAGCTTATTCCATAATACTTTTGACTTCCGCCTTGCGGTGCTAGCCTTTGAGATTCACATCTGCTATTTCTGGAATTCACCCTGAGGATGAAGTATTCATGATTAGGTTTGAGGATCAATTGTTTATTTGGGGCGTAGATTTCTCTTGTGCGACTAGGTTAAGTTCTCTCTTGAGATGGCTTCTAGGTAAGCCTAAATACTTTAAAAATAGAGATAGTAGTAAAACCACTAGCAAACGAAAACTAGAATTTAATTCCACAAAGCACGGATTTAGTATAGGTAAATATGAATATTCACTCATTTTTAGCTGATGGTGACCAGCAAAATTGCAAATGTAAAATTGTTTCAAATATTATACATAAAGCCCAAGCACACAGGAAAAATGACGGTGGCGAATCTGTTTTAGGCGATCGCTATTTACGTTCTTGTGCTTTGAAGTCGGCTCAACAAGGAGATTATACTGAGGCGATCGCACTTTTAAGCCAACTAATTTCCCGCCATCCCTACAATGCCATTGATTACAACAACCGGGGGCTAATTTATTTCCAAAGTGGTGAAAGACAAAAAGCGCTTGCCGACTATAATACCGCCCTCAAGCTTAATCCCTATTTAGCTAGTGCTTATAATAACCGGGCAAATTACTACGCGGCTTGTGGAGAATTAGCAGCAGCACTTGCCGACTACGATCAAGCAATTAATTTGAATCCTCGCCATGTCCGGGCGCGGATTAACCGAGGCATTACCTGGCGTGATTTGGGGCAATATGAGGAGGCAATTGAGAATTTTGAGGTAGCACTGCTTTTTGGTCAACTAGAAGGTCATATCTGGGCTGAACGCGGCAGAACTTACCATCTTTGGGGCGACTGGAATTGTGCGATCGCTGATTATCGTCGCGCCCTCACTCAACTGCCCTCTTTCGACAACAGTAAGGATATTACTGGTTGTCGTTTGCGCTTACAACTCGAAAATTGGCTAAACGAGCTGCTATCTGAATCAGCGTCCTAATTGGTAGATTAGTTCTTCTGGAGGATTCAAAATTCAAAATAAATTATTAAATTTTGAATAGGAGTTTAGTGACACTGTATCGCTAATGACTAATAGATGATAGCTACATAGCTATTCAAAAATTAGCTATTAACCATTATTTATTAGCAATAATATAAATTAACACCCGGTTTATCCGTAGCCTGAATCACAAGAAGCTTAAATAATCTCAAATTCGCTATTTGTCTTAAGGTGATGACTCTGTTTGTTGATCTTCTAGGCGATCGGGATTCATCAACACGATCCGACGCTGATTAGGATCAAATCGGTATCCTTGTTCTTGCATAATACTTTTAGTTTGCAGAGGATCGAAGTTACGGCTAAATTGCACCTGTAAACCATTGACATGTCCTTCCATCAGCTTGACTTCAGTACTAATTTCGCGCAACTTTACTTGCTGTGACCAATGATAAGGCAAAAGTTGTGCTAAGGCAGATGCTGCAACGGCTGTAATCACAACATTAACCGCTATTTTAGCTGTGCTTTCCAGTGCCATCACCTGGTAAGAACGTTGGCGAAGATGCCGCTTTGGTCGAGGAGTGACCCGGCGTTTTTGTATAGGTTGTAACGGTGGTCTGGAGGGTTGAATCGCGTTCATGATGCTAACAAATAACCTCGCTGAGTGAAGGGAAGCACTGTAAAAGCTCTCTGGCGCTAATTACTGCTGATTTAGCTGTCATATTACTTCATTTTTTTGAAATAGCTACAAGTGTTGTACCAGTTAAAAAATAACCTGGCTTACGTAAGTGCAAGGTTCCTAGATACTTATGGCATAAAGCCGTAAGGTCTGGAATTTGCACCCCGTACTGCCAGGATTATTAACCTTTTAACTGTGTCACATCGAAGGCTTATTTGTAAAGTTCTGTGGCTAATCGCCAAGCTAGAACTCCGGGGATCAAGGCCACAACTAGAGCGATGTAGACTTGAGTATCTGAGATGGAAGATATCTGAGCGATGTACAGAGTATCTAAGATAGGCATGGCTGAAAACCTCCTAAACTGAATAGATTTTGAACAGTTCGTTTACTACTTTTCCTTGTTTTGCCAAGATTGGGGAATATCTTGTTACAAGATGCAACAAAAGCAGTTATTAATCAGTACTCCTTATTAAAAAAATTCATAAAACTATGGATTTGTATTTGGGTATCGACTTTGGCACCTCTGGCGCACGCGGTATGGTGATTGACGAGGAAGCTTGTTGTATTCAGGCACAGGTGCGATATCCCTTCCAGGACTCACCAAACGCCGTTACGCCAAATTTTTGGCAGGAGGCTTTGTTTGTGCTGGTGGAACAAATACCTCACCAATTGCGGCGACAAATTAAAGCGATCGCAATTAATGGTACTTCTTCCACTGTCTTACTGGTCGATGCTGCTGGCAATCCAACAGATGCACCATTGCTGTACAACGATGGGCGGGGATCATTGGTGCTAGAGCATTTGAGGAGTATCGCACCCCCTAATCATACCGTGTTGAGTGCCACCTCCAGCCTCGCTAAACTTTTGTGGATGAGGCAACAACCCTCTTTTAGTGAAGCTAGATATTTCCTGCATCAAGCAGATTGGCTGGCGTTTCTCCTACATGGACAGTTGGGGATTAGCGATTACCATAATGCTTTAAAGCTGGGTTATGACGTGGAAGAGTTGAAATATCCAGAATGGCTAGAAAATTTGCAAATACCGATTCAGCTACCCAAAGTTTTATCTCCTGGGACTCCCATTGCCGAATTGCGTCCTGAAATTGCCGATAAATTCGGTTTCCGCCGTGATTGTCTGGTGTGTGCAGGTACAACTGATAGTATTGCCGCTTTTCTCGCTAGTGGGGCAAAATTACCTGGTGAAGCCGTGACTTCCCTTGGTTCAACATTGGTAGTAAAGTTGTTAAGTCGTACCCGGCAAGAAGATGCCAGATATGGAATTTACAGCCATCGGTTGGGGGATTTGTGGCTGACTGGGGGTGCTTCTAATACTGGGGGTGCAGTACTAAAGCAATTTTTCACGAATGCTGAGTTAGAAAGCCTTAGTCGGGAGATTGATGCTTCAATTGCCAGCGAGTTAGATTATTATCCGTTATTGAAGGCAGGCGATCGCTTTCCGATTAACGATCCCAATCTACCCCCACGATTGTCACCACGCCCAGATAATCCAGTGGAATTTTTACATGGGTTGTTAGAAAGCATTGCCCGCATAGAAGCGCGAGGGTATGAATTATTACAGCAAATGGGCGCAGATAAATTGAGCCGTGTTTATACTGCTGGCGGTGGCGCGGCGAATGAAACTTGGACTGCGATTAGGGCGCGTCATTTGCAGGTTCCTGTAGTCGCGTCAGTGTACACAGAAGCAGCTTATGGAACGGCGCTGTTGGCGATGGGAGGCGGAATTAAGGGTGAACTAGAGTAATTGTGTAACAATCTTTTCGTAGGTATTTCGTAAATCAGTATCTATCCCAGTGACAATCGACATATCTCGGCCGATACTGGGGTCATTAGATACCGGACTATAGATTCCAGGTTCATGATCTGGGCAGCTATTCGGGGATGGGTGCTTCGCAGCAAGCGAATGTCATCTATCCCCTTTATTAATTACTAGTGTGAGTTCTGAGGGATTAGGAGAAAAAGGTTTTTTAAGAAGGTTTGACCTGCGCGATCGAGATTATCATCTAGGGAAAAAGTGAGGCTGCGGACTCGAATTTGATCGCTTTTAATATCTAGTGGCTGTGTCAAGTCTTTGGGGTATATCAAAAAGGCTTGGTTGCATTTTGTTGTGTTGGCGTAGCTGATCATTTGATGAATATCTGTATTTACTGTAGATTCAGAGGCTTTATACTTTGTATCTAGAACTGCTATTGTTTTGCCAGTAGCAGCATCACAGAGTAATATATCTATAATAAAGTGTCGATTCTGACTAATTTCTATTGGATATTGCTGTTTTAAAAAATAGGTTTGCGGCGTATTTTTATTAAGCCATTCTGCAACAAAAAGTTCATATAAATGTGCCATATCGACGAGAAAGGGTAGGGTTTTGTAATTTCCCCTTTCATGACTGGGGCTACTATTTTCTAAAAAGAATCGACATAAACTATGTAATAGTTGATAGTCTGGATTGAGGCGATTATACTGTCTAGCGATACAATCATGTGCGCTACAAGGTTGCAGCGTTACTAATCCTTGTAGAGCGTGATAAGCTTTTCGTATTGTTGGTGATACCCTTTCTGAACATAAACTGCTACGACCAATGATATAAAGTGTCCATGCCAGGATTTGATTTTCTTTAACATCAGGCGTATGTTCTTCGTAATCGCATTTAAGTTTAACATTCCACGGCTTTTGAATTAGCTGTTGCACATCTAGCCTTCCCCGCACATAAGAAAGCTGCTGTGTTTTAGGCAAGTAAGTACGATATAATCCTTTGCGGCATCGCTCTAAAACTTTATCGGCTAAGATATGAGCCAGATTATTATAAAAATTCTCTAGAGATTCACAATCCATCAGCCCTTCGAGAAAGCGAAAACCTTTCAAATTGTAGGCATATTCCAGCATTCCGAAGAGATTTTGGATCGGCACTTTCGGATTTATTTTTAGATGCAATTCAGGAGTGACAGGAATGTAACCTACCCATTCTTTAGCTTTAAGTTTCCAATGTTCTTCCCTTTTATAGCTAATAAATTCTATATCCACTTGTGTTTTGTATTTCTCATATAATTCGATCCTGGCTGAATAGGCTATTTCATCAAGCTGAAATAATTTATTTTCGTATTCTGTAAGTTGAATAATTATTGGTTTTGCTGGTTTTGTATGCATAGATTATCCTTGATGTTTTTCCAGCGAAACTTCTCTACTTCTTCTTGCTGATTAAAAAAATACTCTTCTAAATATGGCTCAATTTCCATACTCCATATATCTTCTAAATCATCATCTAAGTTGTCTGTTAAAAAGAATGAAATACCAATTTCGTAATTTTTATCTGCGATCGCCTGATTTAATTGCTTTAAAATATTAATTAATTTCTCTACAAAATCCTTTTTTAGATGATAATGCCGTCGCAGTATTTCATAGTTTGGGCGAAGTTCAAGAAATGCGAAGCGACGGCGTAGTGCATAATCTATATTGGCGATAGACCTATCTGCTGTATTCATTGTACCAATAATGCGGACATTTTCCGGGATGCGAAACCTGTTACCGCTAGCTAATGGAATTTCTCTATCTCGATACTCAAGTAAGTACATTAATTCGCCAAAAACTTGTGCAAGATTAGCGCGGTTTATTTCATCAATAATCAAAACACAAGTATCTTGATAAGACTCTGCTTTTTTGCAAAATTCTAAAAAACGTCCTGGAACCAGTGGATATGTTAATTTTCCTTCTTGACTTTGGGGACGGATACCTTGGATAAAATCTTCATAAGAGTATGCTGGATGAAATTGTACAAGTTCTGAAAATCCATAATCACCGATTAAGTATTCAGCAATTTTCTCAGCCAAGAATGTTTTTCCTGTTCCAGGTGAACCGCATATAATTGCTTGTCCTTTACGATTTACTGTGTGTAACCAGCGTTTAAGTTTTTTATCATCCAAACCAGTTTTTTCAATCAAAGAGTTAAAATCTCGTTCTTTTGGCTCACTTAGGTATTGGCGAATAACTGGTATTGGATCATCAGCACTTGCAAGTATAAGTAAAGGAAGATACTGTTTAAACCATTCTGCAATTTCATACACTAAACGCTTAAATCCTAAATAATATAAGATGTCTGATTTTTCAATAAGTACATATTTATCAGGATAAAAAATAGATGCTTTATATGAAATAAGCTCCATCATAGCTTTAGATTTTTTTTGAGCAACTTCACGTAGAAGATTTTGATATATCTCCTCACGAACACCACCTTTAATACCCCATTGTGTTATTTGGATGTATAGTAACTTAATTTCGCTAAAATCAGCCTGTAAGCACAATTCATAATCTTCAACATGATCTGCATCAATCATAACTTTTTCTACAATAGAGGCATTTTGAACCAATGAATTATTTGGTTGAAATGCAAGATATGATGGCAATGTTTTAGAAATTTCTTTACATAACTGAATAAATGGTTTTTCTACATGCTTGAGAAAGTCCTCATGATCATTAGATTCACAAATAAGATTAAAAAGATCGCCGAATTTCATATACCATTGTTCTATCAAATCAAAAGTATATTCGGAAAAAAATCCTTCTGGTTTTCCACGCATATTCATACTGTATGACTGTCTAATGTAATAATTTTAGGGTTATTTATATCACTTATATTTTCAGTGTAGCTGACTTTAGCACTGAGTAGGTAGTGCTGAAATCTAGTAATTTTCTAGTTCAATATCTGTGTAATTTGCGCCTCTGAGGTTAGTAAATAATGCGTAGACGAGCAGCACGCTCAGATTTCCTCTTCCACTGCGAATCTATGCAACACTTTCACTGGGCATATTAAACGATCGCAGTAGTGATAAAAGAACGCCAAATTGTGGGTTGAAAGTAACCGGATGCTGCGGCGCTATAGTGTAGAAGCTAATGACAGCAAGCGTAACACGGAGACAAAAAAGTGCAAATCACTAAGCGCAATGTTGAATTAAGAGTAGATGGCAGCTTAATGCGTGTTTATGTTGCAGCTCCCAAAGCAGCAGGAAAATACCCTGGTATTGTCTTCTACAGTGATATTTATCAGTTAGGTGATGCAATGATTCGTCTAGCTAACTACTTAGCAGGATACGGCTATGTAGTAGCAGCCCCAGAAATTTTTCACCGAATTGAGCCAGTTGGTTTAGTAATTGAGCCAGACGATTTGGGAAGGATGCGGGGAAATGACGATGCGCGTCGAACCTCCGTAGCTGATTATGATGCCGATTGTCTTGCTGTGATTGAATTTCTGAAAACAGAGAGTGCGGTTTCTCCAAATCAAATAGGCACTCTCGGCTTTTGTATTGGTGGACATTTAGCTTTCCGCGCCGCATTTCAAAGCGAAATTCGGGCTTGCGTTTGCTGTTACCCTACTGGGATTCCCAGTGGTAAACTGGGTAAAGAGGTAGCCGATACAATCCAGAGGGTAAGTGAAATCAAAGGTGAGATGTTAATGGTATTCGGTACTCTTGATCCTCATATACCAGAGAGCGATCGCCAAACCATAATCAAAGCAATTGAGAATGCTAACATACCTCACCAAGTTTTCTTGTATGAAGCAGAACATACATTCATGCGCGACGACGGTTATCGTTACGATTCTAGTGCTACCACCGCAGCTTGGTCAGAAATAGTAACTTTTTTTGGGCGCATATTTGCAGACTGAAAACTCCTATTATTGCTTTATTCGTGTCAATTTTGAGTTGTCTGCAACGCTAATAACCCAGCACCATAAGCAGGTTCATACCTCGGAAAAATCACGTTTACATTAGGAAACTTTTTAATAAGAGATGCTGCAAATTTTTCATGGATATTGCATCTACCGCGCCAGACACTTCCTGTTGTGATTACTTCCAAAACTGAGTCAGCACTAAAAATTGCATCAATTACTGTAGATGTAGCTTTTACTAACTCTTTTACAGCATTATCAATTATGATATTCGCTACTATATCACCTGACGCTGCTGCAAAATCTACAATTGGTGCTAAAGCTGCTATCTGTTTAACTCCCCATTCTCGGCGATATACTACTTCTATTAAATCTTCTATACTTTCCAAATCAAGATACTGTTTGAAAGCCGCTACTAAACTCGTTGATATTTCCCGTCCATCATAAGATTTTAATGCTGCATTCATGCCTGCGATCGCAATTTTATAGGCGCTACCTTCATCTCCTAAAATATACCCCCAGCCGCCGACTCGCTTAGTATCTCCCTGGTGATTTCGTCCAAAAATTATCGAACCAGTACCTGCTGCAACCACAATTCCTACAGGTTGACCAATTCCACTAACTAAAGCAATTAAAGCATCGTTACAAATTATAATATTCTCTGGCTTTAATGCCCAATTAATAGTCAAAAATTTGTTATTTTGTAACTCTTTAACTAAACCTTTTACTACTTCAATATCTGCTGCACGACCTACACCAGCTAAACCCAAACATATCGCATCAATATTCACATAATTTGTAATTATTGCTGCCTCAACCGCATTTTTAATTGCAGATTGAATAGATTGTAGAGTGGCTTCGATACCTATACTATGATAATTAGATGGGCCTGCTTCACCACGACCTAGCACTTGACGCAAATCATTCATCAAGACACAAACAGTCTTGCTACCACCACCATCTATTCCCAAAACATAACTCATGGATTGCAATAATCTTAATTATTTTGATGCTTCGGTTCTTCTTTTAAAGGTATAAAAAACAGAGCAATCATCCCAGGAATAGTCAACAAACAAACCAAGAAAAAAAATAATGGATAGCCAAAAGCTTTTTGCAGATAACCGCTAATTAAACCTGGTAGCATCATTCCTAAAGCCATAATGCCAGTGGATATGGCAAAATGAGAAGTTTTATATTCGCCTTGGCAAATATGCATTAAATAAACACTAAAAGCTGTAAATCCAAAACCATAACCAAATTGCTCCAAGGAAACCAAGGGATAGACTAATGTGAGTGAAGGTTTAGTGTAAGCCATATACACATAAAATATATCGGGTAGATTCAAAGCTAAAGCCATAGGAAACAGACACTTTTTTAATCCATATTTGGAAATTAACAAACCTCCTAAAATTCCTCCACAAATTAGGGAGATTACCCCAAACGTTCCGTAGACTAACCCCACATCTGATGTTGATAGCCCTAAACCCCCTACTTCTGGTTTGTCCAATAAAAATAAAGAGGCCATTTTCACAAGCATTGCTTCGCCAAATCTGTAGAGTAAGATAAATGCTAAAATATTTATAATTTTATTCTGAGTAAAATATGAGCTAATGATTGACCAAAAGGGTATATTTTCTCTAGCTTGTATTTGTCGTTGATTATCTGATTCGGGTAAGGGTAAAATTAGGCGATGGTAAATAAACAAAATTGCTAAAATTAAAGCTGAGAAGCCAATAGTTATAGTCCAGCTTAAAGGAATGTTGTTGAGAGATACTTCAAGCTGACCTGCTAAGACTACTAATATTCCAGAACCAAAAATGACAGCCATTCGATAAAATAGTGAGCGAATGCCGACAAATAAGGCTTGTTGTTCTGGAGATAAAGCCAGCAGATAGAAGCCATCTGTGGCAATGTCATAAGTTGCAGAAATAAATGCTCCTATTGTTAATGCTGCGAGGGAGATGAAAAAGAAATTTGGCAGTTGTAAGGAGATGGCTATCAAAGCCAAGCAGCAGAACATGGCAAATTGGGTGTAAAGTATCCATTTGCGTTTGGTAGAGTAAATATCAACAATTGGGCCCCAAAACATTTTGATGACCCAAGGTAGATAGAGGAAGCTTGTCCAAAGGGCAATTTGGGCGTTATCGATTCCGAGTTTTTTGTAAAAGATTACGGAAACTGTGTTGATGATAATGTAAGGGATGCCGGAGGTGAAATATAGGGTGGGGATGAATGTCCAGGGGGAGGTTGTTTGGTGTTTCATGGGATTTGGGGAACGAACCGCCAAGACGCCAAGTGCGCCAAGGGAAGATTAAGAGAGGATGATGCGTTTGATGCCGTCTTTGAGAAGGGGGACGTTAAAGTTGATGAGAAGGGCTAAGGGGTAATTAGTCATTTTAAGGTATGAGAGGACTTGAGCTTCGTGGATTGGGGCTAAATTTTGAACAGCTTTTAATTCCACAATTAAACAATTGGCAACTAGAAAATCTAATCTCCCCTTGCCTACTTCATGTCCTTTGTAATTCACTGTTACCGACTTCTCAACCAGATGGGGTATCCCGCACCTGAAAAATTCTATAATTAGCGCCTCCTTATACACCTCCTCTAAAAACCCTGGCCCCAACACCCTATGCACCTCAATCGCCGCCCCAATCACAGCGTAGACTTAATCTATCCACCTCCTCACTTGGCTCCCTTCTCTTGGCGTTCTTGGCGTCTTGGCGGTTCGTTTCCATCAATCCCTCTCCAACCCTATGGCAAAATTTATTAAAGTCCTTCCTTAGTTTTCCCGCATGACCGCAACCATTCCCAATCTCCCCAGTCTCTACGACCCCTTTTCCACCGAAGCCAAGTGGCAAAAATTCTGGGAAGACAACCAAGTTTACAAAGCTGACCCCAACAAAGGCGGCGAACCCTACTGCATCGTCATTCCCCCCCCCAATGTCACCGGCAGCTTACACATGGGTCACGCCTTTGAAAGTGCCTTAATTGATACTCTCGTGCGCTACCACCGGATGCAGGGACGCAATACCCTATGGCTACCCGGAACTGACCACGCCAGCATCGCTGTCCATACTATGCTGGAAAAGCAACTCAAAACAGAGGGTAAGACTCGCTATGAATTGGGGCGCGAAAAATTCCTAGAACGCGCTTGGCAATGGAAAGGGGAGTCTGAAGGAACGATTCTGAATCAGCTACGACGCTTAGGTGTCTCGGTGGACTGGTCACGGGAAAGGTTTACCCTGGATGAGGGTTTATCTAAAGCTGTTGTCGAGGCGTTTACTCGCCTCTACGAGGAAGGCTTAATTTATCGTGGTGAATATTTAGTTAACTGGTGTCCAGCTTCTCAATCGGCTGTGTCTGACGTAGAAGTGGAAAACCAAGAGGTGAATGGAAATCTCTGGCACTTCCGCTATCCCCTCACCGATGGTTCCGGTTTTGTCTCGGTGGCGACAACTCGACCAGAAACGATGCTGGGCGATACAGCAGTAGCAGTTAATCCCAATGACGATCGCTATAAACATCTCATTGGCAAAACTCTAACTCTGCCCATTCTACAACGAGAAATTCCCATCATTGGCGATGAATTTGTTGACCCCACTTTCGGCACGGGTTGCGTGAAGGTAACTCCCGCCCATGACCCGAACGATTTTGACATGGGTAAGCGTCACAATCTGCCGTTAATCAACATTATGAATAAAGACGGCACTCTCAACGCCAATGCTGGGGAATTTCAAGGACAAGACCGCTTTGTTGCTAGAAAAAATGTGGTTTCTCGCCTAGAAGCAGATGGCTTTTTGGTGAAGATAGAAGATTATAAACATACCGTTCCCTACAGCGATCGCGGTAAAGTACCTATTGAACCTCTCCTCTCAACTCAGTGGTTCGTCAAAATTCGCCCCCTAGCTGATAACACTCTCGAATTCCTCGACCAGCAAACTTCTCCAAGGTTTGTCCCCCAAAGCTGGACAAAGGTCTATCGTGATTGGCTAGTAAAACTCAATGATTGGTGCATCTCTCGCCAATTATGGTGGGGACACCGAATTCCGGCTTGGTACGCTATCAGTGAAACCGATGGGCAAATTACCGATAACACGCCGTTTGTGGTGGCGAAATCGGAAACTGAAGCTTGGGAGAAAGCTAAATCACAATTTGGTGAAAATGTCAAGTTAGAACAAGACCCAGATGTGCTAGATACTTGGTTTTCTTCTGGACTCTGGCCGTTTTCGACTTTGGGCTGGCCAGAACAAACTCAGGATTTAGCAACTTACTATCCAACTACTACTTTGGTGACAGGCTTTGACATCATCTTTTTCTGGGTAGCCAGAATGACCATGATGGCTGGGCATTTTACGCAGCAAATGCCTTTCCAAACAGTTTACATCCACGGCTTGGTGCTGGATGAAAAAGGCCAAAAGATGGGAAAGAGCAAAGGTAATGGTATTGACCCGTTGTTATTAATTGACAAATATGGTACGGATGCCCTGCGCTATACCCTCATTAGAGAAGTTGCGGGGGCTGGACAAAATATCCGGTTAGAATACGATCGCAAAAAGGATGAATCAGCATCAGTTGAGGCATCTCGCAACTTTGCAAATAAGTTGTGGAATGCTGCCCGGTTTGTGATGATGAATTTGGATGGACAAACGCCGCAACAATTGGGGAACCCAGTCGCTATCGAATTGAGCGATCGCTGGATTATCTCGCGGTATCATCAAGTTATTAAACAAACCACTAATTACATAGATAATTACGGTTTAGGGGAAGCAGCAAAAGGACTCTACGAATTCATCTGGGGTGATTTCTGCGATCAATATATTGAACTGGTGAAATCTAGATTGCAAGCAGATGCCGATCCAATATCGCGGCGCGTAGCACAGCAAACCCTTGGCTACATATTGGAAGGAATTTTAAAACTGCTTCATCCGTTGATGCCTCATATTACCGAAGAAATTTGGCAAACTCTCACCCAACAACCAGCAGATTCACCGCAAACTTTATCATTACAAATCTATCCCCAGGTAGATGCAAACCTAATTGATTCGGCTTTAGAAGAACAGTTTGAATTGCTGATTGCTACCATCCGCACAATTCGGAATTTGCGGGCTGAGGCGGATATTAAACCAGGGGTAAAAGTGACAGCGAATTTGCAAACTGAAAGTGAGAAAGAGCGGGAAATTCTCACTGCTGGACAAGATTACATTAAAGATTTGGCGAAGGTTGAGACTTTAACCATTACTGACAAGCAAGAAAAGCCAACTGTTGCAGTTAAAAAACCTGAAAGGGGTTTGAAGACAATTGGCTTAATTATCGTGGCCATTGTCTTTGGTAGATTGGGTTTAGCTGTTGGTTATGCCATTGATGATATTCCCATCGTCGGAACTTTCTTTGAACTAGTTGGTTTTGGTTACACAGCGTGGTTTATTAGCCAAAATTTACTAACTGCTCAAGCAAGACTTAGGTTATGGAGCCGATTTTTCCCGCAGAAAGAATTAGAACAATCACAAGAATCAGAAAATGCGATCGCAGGTGTAATTGGTACAATACAGGTGCTAATTCCTCTAAGCGGTGTGGTAGACATTGAAGCTGTGCGTACCAAGCTAGAAAAAAGCTTGAGTAAAGCTGAAGCCGAAGTTCAATCCCTGAGTACCAGATTAAACAATCCTAGTTTCGTAGATAGAGCTAGGGCTGATGTGGTAAAGGGAGCGCGGGATGCCTTAGCAGAAGCACAGAAGCAAGCTGAAATTTTGCGCGATCGCCTGCGTGGCTTAGGATAACTGTAATGGGTAATGGGAGTGTCAATAATTCCCAATTACCCATTGCCAATTAATAAAATATCAATTTTGACACTTATTTTTATTAAATTGTTTTGAATTTTGAATTTTGAATTGGAGCAAAGCGACCCTCATGCTATATCTAGCCCAGGTGCGTAAAAACGATTTTTTAGAGCAGCACCAGTTACGCTTGTTGGCGCGTCAAGAAGCTGATAACTTGTGGGCGATAATTCCCGAAGAGGCTTTCATTTTGCTAGGCAAGGGAAAGATCATGAGTGAGAACTTGCTTGTTTTGGTGGAACTTTCCCCTACAGGCGACATTGAAAGACTAGAAGATGCCACCAACTGGGTACTCCATCTAGTACAAAGCTACCTCACCATCGGCATTACCCCAGAATTTTTGCAGCACGAAGCCGAACGAGCAGAACATTGGCGACAATCCCTGACATTGCAAAACCAAGACTTAGCAAGGCGTTCCTTAGAGTTGGAAGCTCGACGCGAACAAATTCAAGCCTTAGAAGAAAGCCTCAAACGCGAGAAAAATGGTTATCCCCAAGAGGAAAGTTAAATCAGTGAACAGTTAACAGTTATCAGTTATCAGTTATCAGTTATCAGTTAAGTGTTAATTTGCAATTGTATTGCCCACCGAATTTTAGATTTTAAATCAATCTAAAATCCAAAATTGTGTAACAAAACCACAACATCCTCAAGTATGTATTTATTGACTTAAAATTAGCCAAAAAAGCATTTTTTGGGTCAATACAGTTCAGATAAGACCAAAACACTTGTAGAGACGGCGATTTATCGCGTCTCAAAACCCACGATTTTGTACAAGTAGCGCTTTGAACCGTATTGTTTTTTTGGTCTGCCATTTTAAATGTACGGCGGAGGTAAAATGAGACAACAAGAGTATGGCGTGACAGTATGGTTTACTGGTCTAAGTGGTGCAGGTAAAACTACTATCTGCAAATTCGTGGAGAAGGAACTGCGGATACAGGGATACAGAGTTGAAGTTCTAGATGGCGATGCGGTACGTCAAAACATCTGCAAAGGATTGGGTTTCAGTAAAGAGGATCGAGAAGAGAATATTCGGCGCATTGGTTTTGTAGCTCATCTTCTTACCAGAAATAATGTAATTGTATTGGTTTCGGCCATTTCCCCATACCGTGAAATTCGGGAACAAGTGCGCCAAAGTATTCCATCTTTCATTGAAGTTTACGTCAATGCATCATTAGAAGTTTGTGAACAGCGAGACGTAAAAGGTTTATATAAAAAAGCAAGATCCGGGGAGATTAAGCACTTCACTGGTATTGATGATCCTTATGAAATACCACTCCATCCAGAAGTCGAATGCAAAACTAACCAAGAAAGTGTTGCCCAAAGTGCGAATAAGGTCTTAGAAAAGCTGGAAGAGTTGGGTTATATAGTTGCTAGAATGAATGAGTTATGAGTTAAAACGAAACGGGATTACTTAGTTGAGGGTTGATTTCAAATTCGGGATTACTTAGTTGAGCGTTGATTTCAAATTGTACAAGTTCTGGTTTACTGTCTTTCACCAACCACAAAAAAGTTTCACGAACAGATGATTTAGAGAATACTGTCATGTAGCGAAGAAGAATGTATTTATCAGAGTCCTTGTCAGTAGGTTGTCCCCACCAATCAGTTATTTGAGCCGAGTTTACAGTTCCAATTTGCTGTTTTAGTCTTGCACAAACACTGAGCATTTCTGACTGACTTAAACTCTTCTTCAACATCTCATTTGCTTGGTCATAAATATCTTGACATTTGCCTTGTCCTAGTTGGGTATGAAATTTTTGCACAGCTTCCTCAGCGAGTTTCTTACTGGACTCCAAATCAGTTAAGTAGTTATTAATAATTTGTTTTTGATCAATTGGATTTTTACCTAGCACAAAACCAAAGCTACCAACCCTCATTAAAACTCCTCCGCCAAAGAACATTGAGCCAATGAAGGTCAAGACGACCAAAGCGCCTAAACAACCAAGACAACCAGATCCTTTATCAGACATAATTGCTCCTGAGAATCACTGTTTTAAACTATTACTTGGTGCTGCTGAGTTATGCACATGGCAATTCCCTTCTCGTAGTAAGCCGCTTCGTTAATAAAAACCGGATAGATTGTTGAGGTTCCTTCATAGGCGATCGCTTCCCCTTCAAATGTTAAAAATATCGGTTCACCGGGAGTAAGTGGTTGATAATCTTTAAACTGAAGTTGGGGATGAATCATTGCTTGAATCTCACCAGACTCATTTCTGGGATAATCAATTGTTCCACTATGCCGATAAAAGGTTAGCTTGTTATCAAATAATAGAATTTCTCCCCGATTATATTGCTCGAAATAATTCAAAGCAGTGTCAATCAACGCTTCAGTTTGCTGAAAGAGATCGGCTTGCAAAACCCCTTGAGGCACTGCTCCCACCTCAATCGTGCAGCCTAATTCACAAATGGATGGCAAACTTGAAGATTCTTTCGATTTTGGGATAATATAAACTTTTACTAAGGGATTTACGCTCTGAAGATAAGTAACTAATTGCAAGTTGAAAGGATGCTCATTGGTAATTACAGTTAAACCCATATTTGCAGTAGTACTATGGATATCTACAATCACATCAACTGGAGTTTTACCATTTGCACCAAATAAATTATTGATTTCTCTAGCTCGAATATCTTCGTAACTAGAGCGCGTCAAATCTTGCAGATCGATTTGTCGAAAAGAACGGTTGAGGTCTTGATCAATGTATCGCCGCACTGCTGCAAATGCTTTCGGATTTGCCAACAAAGTTACAGTTTCAAAGTTTGCGCGACGCACCAGATTAGGATGCTGATCAAGTTTTTTGATTATATAAGCACCAGTGAACTCATTCCCATGAGTTCCTCCAACAAGCAAAACTCGTTGAATTGGAGGTATTGAATTTGTAATCAAGTCTCTAGTTCCTAATGATTGATATAACGAATCTTAGGAGATGACAGACCATAACTCAATGATCAAATTAGACATCGTACTATATGTAAATACATATAGTAAATCTGTTCTATGATGAATCTGGAACGTTTAGCCCGTTTTGTTTTTTTAGCTACACTCAAGAATGACGCTGGACAAAAAGATATCAATGTAAGTCGTGCTGCGGAAAAACTGCATATTCCTCAGTCGCATCTCAGTAAGCAAATTAAACAACTAGAAGAAGAATTAGGAGTAGAACTGTTTGTGCGTAAGCCTCGCTTGGAACTCACACCATACGGTAAGGTTTTTCTCCAAGAAGCACAACGCCTTCTCGAACAAGTCGAGCGAATTCATATATCTGCAAAACAAGCAAGTCAGGGCGAGATTGGACGGTTAGTTGTCGGCATTGGTACTTCAATTTCTAACAGCTTGCTGCCAAATATCCTACGCGTTTTTCGCCAGAAATACCCGAATGTAGATTTAGTATTACAAGAGCTTTTGTTTGAAGATAGTCGCCAAAAACTTCAAGATCGCACACTAGATGTGGATTTTGAAAATTTTTATAATCTCCAAGACGTAGACGATCGCCATTTTCTGACCTACGAAGTTGTGAACCAAGAGCCTTTGGTGATGGTACTTCCCAAGGAACATCCCCTAACTCATTACCCACAAGTTCAACTTCAAGACTTTACGGCTGAACCATTCGTACTTCCTTGTTATGAGAGAGTAGCAGGATTACATACACTAATTCGTATGGCTTGTTTGTCAGCAGGATTTCACCCCAAGGTGGTACAGGAAGCCGCCTGGATGACAACAATTCTGGGTTTGGTTGCAGGTGAAATTGGGGTAGCATTACTACCTGCGAATGTGATGAATCTTCAACGCACAGGAGTTGTTTATCGAAAAATCCAAGGACAATTACCTGTATTTAAAATAGCGATCGCTTGGCGACGAGATAATCAATCGAAAATCTTGGCTAACTTCCTCAATGTGGTCAGAGAAGTTTCCCGTAGCTAGCTTCAGTAGTGCTGAGTGCATAGTTAAAATAATTCGTAATTCGTAATTCGTAATTAAGTTTTGTAATGGGGATTTTACCCCAACACAAAACTTACTTATTTATTGAACCGGGGGACTTAAACCCACGGACAGCAGTTAAAAAACTCCTAACTCTTACTACGATTACGATGCCAATAATTGCCGAATTAACCTGGCTACAGCCTTTTGCGTAAAGCGGTTGGCAATTTGTTGACCCAAACGCTGTACATCAGAATTTACCAATAACTGGGCAATTTGGGGCACAAGTTGCATTGGGTCAAAGCCTCGTGTTTCTTGAAGAATACCTAATATACGTTTGATATGCTCCAAGGTTTGTTGTTGCTCAACTGTCGCCGCCGGAGTTTGATTAACTGCTGTCAACCCAACGCGTTCCCGCAGCAAATAGGTGAAGTTATGCAAAACATTTTTACCTAAAGCATCGAGTCCGTTAACAGATTCATCTACTAGTTTGTCACGAATAAAAGCACCGCGTTCAGATGCCAGAAATTCTATGCCCTGATTCAGCACTAAATTAAAGTCGTAGTCTTGACTATTACGCGCATTTTTTAACAAGTTTTCTAAGCGGTTCCAGCGAAATCTGCCATCTTTAAATAGCAAATCTTGCAATGATGCTCTTAATTGCGGTGCTGGATCTGTTAACAGGCGTTTAGAAACGTAGGGATAAGCTTCACTGAGGACTTTAAAGTTGGGATCTATATATATTGCAATACCTTCGAGTGTCACAAGAGAACGAATAATTAAGGCGTAGTAGGGCGGTACACGGAAAGGATACTCATACATCAAAGCCGATAGTTCATCGGTGATGCTTTTAATATTAAGATCGGCAACACTGGCTCCTTCGGCATCAGCAAAGACTCTCGCAAAAGCTGGGATAATTGGTGTTAAATCGGTTTCTGGTGATAAAAAATCTAACTTAACGTAGTCTTTTGCTAATCCTTCAAAGTCGCGGTTGACGACGTGAACGATCGCTTCAATTAAACCATAACGTTGTGGTGGCTTAATCTCGCTCATCATCCCAAAGTCGAGATAAGCTAACTTACCATCAGTTGTTGCTAACAAATTACCAGGGTGGGGATCGGCATGGAAAAATCCATGCTCTAGCAACTGGCGCAGAGAACACTGCACACCGACTTCAATTAGATAACGAGCATCTATACCTTGGGCGCTAATTTCTTCTGTCTGGGTTAATTTAGTGCCGTTAATCCACTCCATCGTCAAGACGCGGCGATTGGTGTATTCCCAGTAAATTTTCGGTACATATACGTCTTTCATGTGACCGTATAACTCGAAAAATCGCTCGGCATTTTCGCCTTCATGGATGTAATCCATCTCTTCAAAAATGCGATCGCCTAATTCATCAAGAATCCCAACTAAATCACTTCTTACCCGTTTGACCTTTTTCTGCACCCAAGCGGCGAGGTTACGCAAAATATACAAGTCAATGGTGATTCCCTCTCTTAAGTCGGGGCGTTGAACTTTAACAGCGACTTCTTCACCAGTTTTTAGCTTACCTTTATACACTTGCCCCAATGAAGCCGCAGCAATTGGCTGGGCCGAGAGTTCGGCGTAAACCTCTTCTGGAGGAGCGCCTAATTCTTCTTTAATAAACTGGTAAGCAATTTCGTTGGGAAAAGGCGGTAATTGGTCTTGTAGTTTAGTTAATTCTTCTAGATATACGGGAGGAACTAGATCGGGTCTAGTGGATAAAGCTTGGCCAATTTTGATGTAAGCAGGCCCCAGTTTAGTCAGCAATACTCGTAATTGACTAGCTCGGCGGCGATCGTTTTTGACAACAACTCCCCGTTTACTATCCGACCACAATCCAAAAACAAAGGATAAAGTTGGCCCCAACACGGCGAAAATCCGCCGTAGAACTTGCACTTTTCTCTTTTGGTAATGCGCCGCGATGCCTACAGGATCGTAAAGCGTCTCAGGTTGATCTGTTGTCCTCACCTTTTGCGCTGCTAACAGCCTTGGCGAGCGCACAACTAAGCTTGCTGTACCATCTTCTGGCACTATATCAATAACGTCCAGTTCGCCTCGGCTATTTGTGCCGTTGCTACTGTCCTCCTGAATCGGTCGGGAACTAGGGGGAAGTGTCTTAACAATCATGAAGAAGGCCACCAGTCAGAACGATCACATTAAGTATTGTAACAATATGTTGAGGGATTGGGCATAGGGCATTGGGCATTGGGCAGTTATCAGTTAAGAAAATCGTCTGTGATAACTGTTCACTGATTTGAGTCTCCCTCATCCCCCACTCCCTACTCCCCACTAGTCTGCTACACTTAAACGGGCATACTAGTTCAATAGTATTAGGTATTGCTAGTTGCTCAAAGATAAGACTTATTATCCTGTAAGTTGGAAGTATCCGGCATCTGCCCTCATGGAGAATTTGGCTTGATGTTGCTTTGCCTGCGAATAGAAAACTTTGCCCTAATTGACCAACTGGAATTGGAATTTGGCGCGGGACTAAATGTGTTAACAGGTGAAACCGGCGCTGGAAAATCTATTATCTTGGATGCCATTGATGCCGCTTTGGGCGGTAAAGTCTCTAGTCGAGTCATTCGCACGGGAACAAGTCGGGCGATGGTAGAAGCTACTTTCACCTCAAATGCCCCCCTAGCCGCTTGGTTAACCGAACAAGAAATAGATTTGCTTGATGAAAATTCCGTAGTTATTAGCCGAGAAATCACAGCCACTGCTAGTAATATCCGCAGTCGATCGCGGGTGAATGGCGTCTTGGTAAATCGGCAGATTATGGGAGGAATGCGCGATCGCTTGGTGGAAATCACTGCCCAAGGGCAAACTGTACAAGTGGGACAATCTGCCCAAGTCCGCGATTGGTTGGATTTATATGGCGGTGACTCTTTGATGCAGCAGCGTCATAAAGTCGCCACGAGTTTCAATGCCTACCAACAGGCGCATTTAGCACTAGAAAAACGCCGCACATCGGAACGGGAACGGTTGCAACAACTCGACTTGCTTGCTTATCAAGTGCAAGAATTGGGAGCGGCTAATCTATGCGAACCGAATGAATTAGAACAGTTGGGACAAGAACGGGAACGCCTAAATCATGTCGTCGATTTGCAACAAATGAGTTACAAAGTTTATCAGGCTTTGTATCAAAACGATAATGAAACTCCCGCCGCAGGTGATTTATTGGGAGACAGTGAGGCGATATTAAATGACATGGTGGAATATGATACGCAATTGCAACCCTTATTAGAATTGGTGCGGGACGCGCAAGCTGCGGTAATGGAAGTGGGAAGGCAGATTAATGCTTATGGGGATGGTTTAGAAGCAGATCCGCAGCGATTGGAAGAGGTGGAAGAAAGAATTCAGGAATTAAAGCAAATTTGCCGCAAGTATGGGCCGACACTTACAGAAGCGATCGCTTATTACGAACGTATCCAAGGGGAATTAGCCCAACTAAACGATAGCGAACAATCTATCGAAAGTCTAGAACAGCAAGAAAAGACGTGTTTTGAGAAACTTACCCAAACAAGTAATCAGTTAACTCAATTGCGGAGTAAGGCGGCTGCTAATTTAGAATCACGTTTGATCGCTCAACTCAAGCCCCTAGCGATGGAAAAGGTAAAGTTTCTGGTTGAGATAATGCCTGCTCCCCCAACAGCTATGGGAGCAGATAAAATTACCTTTATGTTTAGTTCCAACCCTGGAGAACCCCTGCAACCTTTAACAGAAGTTGCCTCTGGCGGGGAAATGAGCCGCTTTTTACTGGCGCTGAAAGCTTGTTTTTCTCAGGTTGATGTGGCTGGGACAATGGTTTTTGACGAAATTGATGTCGGGGTTTCGGGAAGAGTCGCCCAAGCGATCGCTGAAAAATTACACCAACTAAGTCAACGCAATCAGGTATTGTGTGTTACCCACCAGCCTTTAGTTGCAGCAATGGCCGATCGCCATTTCCGCGTCGATAAGCAAACTATCAATCAAGGCAAAGGTAAAAAAGCTAACAATGACAACGCCGAACAGCGTACCGTTGTCAGAGTTACTACCTTGGAGAACTTAAATACTCGCCGGGAAGAACTAGCACAGTTAGCTGGTGGTAAATCTGCAAGTGATGCGATCGCTTTTGCCGAATCTTTGTTATTACAAGCTGCTAACCACCGTCAAAAAATTCAAAATTAAACATAAATCTACACTTTGGTGGGTTACGGACTCCGCCCCAATACTGTTGACCGTTGACCGAATAATTCGTAATTCGTAATTCGTAATTCGTAATTAAAAATTACTAAATTAATTATTAATTAATTCATTCTGGGTACAGAGCCACCTAATTTTAATTATGAAAAAGAAAAAAATGCGTAGCATCTTTACTACAGAGCAAGTGCATTTATACATGGGGTAATAATTACGAATTACGAATTAACAATTACGAATTATTGTGACGGTTCACGATTTTTCAGTCAACAGTCAACAGTCAACAGTCAACAGTCAACAGTCAACAGTCAACAGTCAACAGTCAACGACTTTAATGTGGAATAATTTATTTTTTGGAGTTCCCTTAAAGGCTGCAAAGGGATCGTGTTGTGCAACCTCAAAGTTATGGGGCTTTGAGTTCTGTTTTCTCGAAGACATTTTTTAGTAGAGTTAAGCCTTCTTCAATGTTGGAAATTTGGTCTTCTGAAAGACCTTTGAGCAAGTCGGTAATATGAGCGCGAGTTTGATCTTGGGATTGCTTAAGATGGTGTTTTCCATCTTCAGTTAAATTGAGCAGCACCCGCCGCCGTTCTTGAGGATGAGCAATCCGCTGCACGAAGTCGCGTTGTACTAAGCGTTCTATGGTTGCTGATGCCGTAGCAGAGGTGACACCTAAATGCTCTGCTAAGTCAGATAATGAAGCCCCAGGATTCCGGTTGATAAATGCTAGCGATCGCAATTGAGGTATAGATAAAAAAGCGGCACTATGGGCACGCATATCCGCTCGGATAAACCGCATCACTAATGGAACTGTCTCCATTACTCTAGCGGCACATTCTTCGGAAGTTGCACCTTGATTAGGTTTATCCAAGGTCATGGGCTTGTTGTTCTCCTAGTTACATGGCCACCCGTGGATAAAGTTTTCCACCAAGGATGGCCAAAATGATTAATGTGAATAAGAGAATTGTACAATCCAGACCAAAGCCATAGACGCTAGTGCCGTTTAACAGCATGGTGCTGCGTAACCCGTCAACCAGATAAGTCAACGGATTTAAATGGGAAATGAACTTTAACCAACTGGGCATCAACGAGATCGGATATATGGCGTTGCTAGCAAAAAATAACGGCATGGTTAACAATTGTCCAATACCCGTCATCCTTTCTCGGCTTTTCACCAAACAGCCAATAATTAATGAAAAAATACAAAATGTTCCCGCCCCTATTATGACTAGCAGCAGTACTTGGAGAATAGCTAGGGGATGAAGATTTAGTTTGACACCTAATAAAAATGACAATCCGTAAATGAATATTACCTGAGATAAGCACCGTACCCCACATGCTAGACCTTTGCCTAACACCATCGCCACGCGAGGCGTTGGACTAGCTAAAAATTTATGGACAATCCCTAAATCCCGCTCCCAGATTAGCGTCATTCCCCCACTGAAAATTGCCACAAACAAAATACTCTGAGCCAATATGCCAGCAGAAATAAAGTCTAAATAGGGTAAGTTCCCTGTAGGAATAGCGCGAGTTCGAGCGAAAACTTGCCCAAAAATTAGCAGCCATAAAGCTGGTTGCACAGCCCGAACAACTAAATCAGTGGGATCGTGGCGGAGTTTACGGATTTCTAATTCTGCGATCGCCAGGGTTTTTGTAAATAGCTCTTTAATTGCAGAGATCAAATTTACTCGGACTGTGGGTGGTGCTTTAACCCAACCGTTGAGCAGTACGTCTGGTTGTTGCTGTGTCACGGTAATTGACTCCTGATGTTAACTGGTCGCCTGTATAGTGAATAAAGACATCATCCAAAGTTGCATTTGGGTTATCTAAAGAAGCTTTTAAGTCGTTTGGTGTACCTGTGGTAACGACTTCACCTTGCTGCATAATCGCTACTCGGTTACATAAACTATCCGCTTCTTCTAAAAAGTGGGTTGTTAAAAATATAGTTGTGCCGTAATCAGCACAGAGTTGTAGTACAAGCTGCCATACTTGAGTTCGAGCGATGGGATCTAGTCCGACAGTCGGCTCATCAAGAAACAAGATTTGGGGTTGATGTAGAACTGATATGCCAATTTCCAGCTTGCGGATCATCCCACCAGAGTAGTTTCGTACCAAGCGTTTCGCCGCATCTTGCAAACCCATGTATTCTAGAATTTCATAAATGCGGCGATCGCGTCCTTTGGCAGGTATTCCATACAGCTTGGCGAAGATTAAGAGATTTTCGTACCCCGTGAGGCTACCATCAGCAGACAGCGCCTGGGGTACATAGCCGATAGCCCGTCTCACAGGATTAGATTCACGAGCCACGTCATAGCCAGCTAAGGTTGCTTTCCCTGCACTGATAGGTAGCAAAGTTGTCAACATCTTAAGAACTGTACTTTTCCCTGCGCCATTGGGGCCAAGCAGTCCAAATACTTCGCCCTGTTCTACAGATATGCTCAGGTTATTAACTGCGGTTAACTTCCCAAAACGGCGTGTGAGTCCCTGAGTTTCAAGGATTAGCGGCTTTGGTTCTTCTTGAGATTGCGATCGATTTATTTTTCCCGTCAGTATTGTCACAAGTTTGATGCACTTCTATTAATTAGTAAATCTAACTATTAGTTTCTCAATAGATTTACTAGAAGTCAATAGACTTCTGGCATAAATTTGAATCAGAGTAAAAGGAAACTCAGTAGAGTGGCGGCAAGGTTTTTGATCGTTAACTATTATGCAACGCCAGAATTCCAAAAAAGCGAGTAGGCAGGTTTGGTGTCAGCAAGACTGGTAAAATCTACCCATAGCGAACAAAAGTAAATTACCATGCCTACCGAAACTAACCCAGGAAATCAAACTACCACAGGTGCTGATGCTATTGATGAAGCGATCGCACAGGGAATTGATTTTGATGGTTCTCCCATTCCAACTGCCAAGCTAGAACTTTATGGTAAAGTTATGGCGCTAGAAGGCAATAGACAGCGCAGTGGCGTATCTAATACTATGCGATCGCGCATTGTGCGAATTGGTGCAAAACACATTCCCCAAGCTGAACTCGACCAATTACTTGTAGATGCTGGTTTCGCACCCCTAAAAGAAAAAGAAATTGCCTTCTTTTATAGTGGTAAATAATTGTTAATGTTTTACAACAGTTTTCATTTATCAAATCGCTGTAATACCCCTGCCTCAACGTTTCGTAGGCAGGGGATGTAAAGCGGTCAAAAACGAAACACCTTCTGACCAAAATTGAGCGTAAGGGAAATCAGGGAAGAAGGTAGTTGAGTTTTTGACAATCATGATCTACTATTTATGTAGCAAAAATGGACATAAATGATCGTATTTGAGGCAAAACTTGAGGGACTAGACGAGCAGTATCGAGCGCTTGATGAAGCTATTCGTACTGCTCGTTTTGTGCGTAATAGTTGCCTGAGATACTGGATGGACAACAAGGGTATTGGACGCTATGACCTCAACAAATTCTGCGCTGTGCTTGCAGCCAGTATTGAGTTTCCTTGGGTTGCCAATCTGAACTCAATGGCAAGACAAGCACACGCCGAAAGGGCGTGGTCTGCAATCGCTCGGTTTTTTGAGAACTGCAAAAAAAGCAAACAAGGATTGAAGGGATTCCCAAAGTTCAAGAAAGAACAGACTCACGGTTCTGTAGAGTACAAAACCTGTGGGTGGCGACTTTCTGATGACCGCAGGTATATCACTTTCTCGGATGGCTTTAAAGCAGGAACTTTCAAGCTTTGGGGAACTCGTGACCTGCATTTCTATCAACTCAAACAGTTTAAGAGAGTGCGGGTTGTGCGTCGTGCGGATGGGTACTATGCCCAATTTTGCATTGACCATGAACGAGTAGAAAGGCGAGAACCAACGGGTAAAACTATTGGTATTGATGTAGGTTTGACTCACTTCTACACCGATTCTTTCGGGGAAACCATCGCCAATCCCCGACATCTTCGTAAAAGCGAGAAGTCTTTGAAACGGTTGCAACGCCGATTGTCTAAGACTAAGAAGGGTTCCAATAACAGAATTAAGTTTAGAAATAAACTTGGCTTAAAGCATCTCAAAGTAAGTCGCCAGCGTAAAGACTTTGCTGTTAAGACAGCAAGGTGCGTAGTGAAGTCTAACGACCTCGTGGCGTATGAAGATTTGCAGGTGCGAAATATGGTCAAGAATCACCCCTTGGCTAAATCGATTAGTGACGCGTCGTGGTCGCTGTTTCGTGAGTGGGTTGAGTATTTTGGTAAAGTTTTTGGCGTGGTAACTGTTGCAGTTCCACCCCACTACACCAGTCAAAATTGCTCTAACTGTGGTGAGGTTGTTAAAAAGACTCTTAGCACTAGAACTCATGTTTGTCCTCACTGTGGGCATACCCAAGATAGGGACTGGAACGCAGCAAGAAATATATTAGAAAAAGCATTGAGTACGGCGGGTCACGTCGGAACTAACGTCTCTGGAGACATCGACCTCTGCGTGGGTGGGGAAACTCCTCCAAGTAAGTCGGGTCGTGGAAAGAGAAAACCCAAAGAGTGATCTTTGGAATCCCCACCCTCAACTCTTAGTAGGGTGGGGAGGATGTCAATTGAACCAAATATGTTGTAGGGGCACAGCAATGCTCATTGGTGTCAACTTAACGAGAAAGCCAGTCTCAAACAAGCTTTTACATTGTCTCGTTTGTCTCGTTCCCAGTCTCCGACTGGGAATGCCATCATAGCGGCTCTGCTGCCTCTCTGACTTGCGGCAGAGCCGCTTTTGAGTTGCATTTCCCGACTCTGGCTGGAAACGAGGTTTTACAGGAGTTTTACCTTAAGTTGACACCAATGAGCAATGCTGTGCCCTCAATTCTTTATCTCACACATCCCAATTTGCCATCGCTATTTTGGCTTCTTCAGTAATTTCTTGATCGGGTTGAAAATTCTATCTTCAGCAAGATATTCTCAACTTTCCCTTGTTTTTGAAATGGCACACAGCTATATGTACTTAAGTCATAGCTGAAAGACTTGGAGAACAGATGTCAGGAACTACGTCAAATTCAGAAATGCTATACCGAGTTCTCGGCAGTACAAAAGAGAAAGTTTCCGCCATCGGATTGGGTGGTTGGCACATTGCCTTGAAGCATGTTGATGAAAAACTGGGTATCCGAATTGTTAGAACAGCCATTGATCGTGGCATTACCTTTATGGATAACAGTTGGGATTACAACGGTGGAGTCAGCGAGATTCGCATGGGAAAAGCGCTACGCGATGGCTATCGAGACAAAGTGTTCTTGATGACGAAAATCGATGGTCGTTCTAAGAAAGCAGCAGCAAAACAGCTAGACGAATCACTCCAACGTCTGCAAGTTGATTGCATCGATCTCGTTCAGCACCACGAAATGCTTCGGTACGAAGACCCACATCGAGTTTTCGACGAAGAAGGGGCGAATGCTGCTTTGATTGAGGCACGGGAAGCTGGCAAACTCCGATATATTGGTTTCACTGGGCACAAAGACCCCCATATTCACCTGCATACACTGGAAGTTGCAGCCACTAACGGGTTTAAATTTGATACAGCGCAGATGCCGCTCAATGTGATGGATGCCCACTATCGAAGCTTTGCAAAGCTGGTTGTTCCAGAATTGGTTAAACAAAACATCGGCGTTCTGGGAATGAAAAGCTTGGCAAACGGTATTCTTTTACGGTCAAATACTGTAACGCCAATTGAATGTTTACACTATGCTTTGAATCTGCCCACATCGGTTGTAATTACCGGAATTGACAGCATGGAGATTTTAGAGCAAACTTTTGAAGCAGTGCGGACGTTCCAGCCAATGAATGACGAGCAAGTGCGATCGCTCTTAGCTAAAACGGCTTTATCGGCATCACGCGGCGAGTTTGAGCCTTTCAAAACCTCATCAATTTTCGATAGCACTGCCCAAAATCCAGATTGGCTAGGAGACGAACCACAGCGCCTCCAGCAATTGATGTCAGGGTGATGCTTTCTTAAATATGGGTCAGATAGCGATCAAGCCCAAGGGTTTGGACTGAAGAAAAATCAGAACGCAAGCCTCCTAATCGGAAAAAGTCAGTTGCGATGGCGTAACCACCAGATGGAAGCGATCGCAAGTTAATTAACTGAAGTGCGATCGCTCATACCCAAAATTTGTAAATTGTTAAATTCGCTCTTTAATTACCAGCAAAAAAATCTTTACTCAAAATTCAATCTATCAAAATAGTGAATTCATTTCATAACTAATGACGCAAAAACTTCTATCTAGGGATCGATATGGCTGATCAGCTAAATGAAGTAGAAATAGTATACTAAGTCACATGAGATTGGATTCTATGAAATTGAATTATGTTACAAAACAGCTTTCTACAGTAAAACGCTGGATGGCTACAACACTGTTTTGTATGTTAGCGATCGCTTTTGTTTGGCAAGGTGCATTTTTATCGAACACTTCAGCAATGGCTGCTCCTACTGTAACCTTGATCGCATCATCAGACGCAGGCGATAAAGTTCAAGAAAAAACCAGTAAAGATGCTGGACGAGCCAAAAATTTCATCGAAGATACGAAAGATAAAGTTAAGGAAGCTGCCAAGAGCAACGCCAGTAAAGTTGATCAAGCAACAGACAATGGTAGTTTTGCTGAACGCAAAGCCAAGAAAGATGCGGCTACAATTCAAAAAAGAGCAGACGAAGATGCCGCTCGGACTAAAGAAGCAGTAGACAAAACAAAGAATGTTGTTGAGCGCACTGTTGATAATATCAAGGATGCTTTTGGTAAGTAGTAATCCTATTTGATTTCGTTCAAATCTAAAAGCTTAGATTCCCGATTTCTTAGAAAAGTCGGGAATCTTGTTGTTTACGAATAATTTAGGACTTATACCAATTTACGAAAATCCTGATCCATATAGATTTCTCGTAGGGGTAAGGCGCAAAGACCATTGGTGTCAACTTAAGCTAAAATGCATGTCCCACAGGCGTTTTACCCCCCCCCTTAATCCCCCCGATGTATTGGAGGGAAACAGGAAGTTTAGTTCCCTCCCCAATATATCGGGGAGGGTTAGGGTGGGGTGACGCGGTGAGTGATGGGAAGCCAGAGAACTGAATATCATGTCTTGACAAGGGTTTCACGTTAAGTTGACACGTATGGGCATTGCGCCTTGCCACCAAAAGAGCGTATTTGTATCATTATTGCCTCGTTCCCAGTCTCCGACTGGGAATGCCTAATTAGAGGCTCCGCCTCAAGACTAGCGGCAGAACCGCAACGAACAGCATTTCCAGTCGGAGACTGGAAACGAGATTTGAAAAGAGTTTTCACGTTAGGGAACTCCAAAAAATAAATTATTCCACATTAAAGTCGTTGACTGTTGACTGAAAACTCGTGAACCGTCAACGGTCAACAGTGAACAATAGCAATGGAATATTTTTTTACTTGGAAGTCCCTAAAATGGCAAAAGCGAGTGCTCTAGTTAAGGAATTTCCGCAAACTACTTTTAAAATACTTGCTTTTTATACAAATAAATGGCTATTTCTTTCAGTATTATCATTTATTGACAAATGTGGTATGACTTTAATTAATTTCAACCTTGTTTGAACGAATTGTTAACGGTTAACAAATTTTTCACCATTATCAATTACGAAGTTATACTTTCCGCTACAACTTAGTAACAATGTAAGAGTCTGAATTATATGAACAACCCGACCGTGGGAAAATCAAAATACCGAAAATCTGAAGTTAGAGAGGAAAACCCTATAATATGCATCTGAGCGAAATCACCCATCCTAATCAGTTGCACGGTTTATCTGTTCGCCAACTGCAACAGATTGCCCGTCAGATTCGAGATAAGCATCTCCAAACCGTAGCAGTTAATGGTGGACACTTGGGGCCAGGGTTGGGTGTTGTAGAATTAACGCTAGGCCTTTACCAGACACTGGACTTAGATCGGGATAAAGTGATTTGGGATGTAGGACACCAGGCTTATCCCCACAAGCTGCTTACAGGACGTTACGATCGCTTCCACACCCTCAGACAAAAAGACGGAGTTGCAGGTTATCTCAAACTCTGTGAAAACAAGTTTGATCACTTTGGGGCTGGACATGCTTCTACAAGTATTTCAGCAGCATTGGGCATGGCTTTAGCACGAGATTTAAAAGGAGAAAAATTTAAAGCCGTTGCTGTGATTGGAGATGGGGCGCTGACTGGCGGTATGGCTTTAGAAGCCATCAACCATGCCGGACACTTGCCAAAAACTAACCTGTTGGTTGTTCTCAACGACAACGACATGTCTATATCTCGCAACGTCGGCGCAATTCCCCGTTATCTGAACAAAATGCGCCTCAGCCAGCCGGTGCAATTTATTAAAGATAATCTTGAGGAACAATTTAAGCAAATTCCTTTCGTGGGTGAATCCCTGTCTCCCGAACTCGGACGCATCAAAGAAGGCATGAAACGCTTGGCCGTTCCCAAGGTAGGTGCAGTTTTTGAAGAACTCGGCTTTACCTACATTGGGCCAGTCGATGGGCATAATCTCGAAGAATTGATTGCCACCTTCCAACAAGCACATCAAATACCAGGCCCAGTTTTGGTACATGTAGCAACAGTCAAAGGCAAAGGTTATGAAATTGCCGAACTAGATCAAGTTGGCTACCACGCCCAAAGCCCCTTCAATGTAGCAACTGGCAAAGCCATTCCTTCCAGTAAACCTAAACCCCCGGCTTATGCCAAAGTCTTTTCTCATACTCTGGTGAAACTTGCCGAACAAAACCCCAAAATCGTTGGGATTACTGCGGCGATGGCAACGGGGACAGGCTTAGATAAACTTCAAGCCAAACTGCCGAATCAATATATTGATGTCGGCATTGCTGAACAACACGCAATCACCCTAGCAGCAGGACTTGCAACTCAAGGGATGCGCCCCGTAGCCGCCATTTATTCTACCTTTTTGCAACGCGCTTATGACCAAATAATTCACGATGTCTGCATCCAAAACCTGCCAGTATTTTTCTGCTTAGATAGGGCGGGAATTGTCGGATCTGATGGGCCAACCCACCAGGGTATGTATGACATCGCTTATCTGCGTTGCATTCCCAACATAGCAATAATGGCACCCAAGGACGAAGCAGAATTGCAACGCATGGTAGTAACTGGCGTTAACCATACCAGTGGCCCGATCGCTATGCGCTATCCTCGTGGCAATGGCTACGGTGTCCCTCTGATGGAAGAAGGTTGGGAACCTTTGGAAATTGGCAAAGGCGAAATTCTGCGTACAGGCGATGACGTGTTAATCGTCGGCTATGGCACAATGGTTTATCCAGGAATGCAAGCTGCGGAAATTCTCAGCGAACACGGCATTGAAGCAACTGTAATTAATGCCCGTTTTGTTAAGCCTTTGGATACCGAGTTGATTTTACCTTTAGCTAAGAAAATCGGCCGCGTTGTCACCTTAGAAGAAGGCTGTGTCATGGGTGGCTTTGGTAGTGCGATCGCTGAAGCTTTACTAGATGCAGATATTCTCGTTCCTGTCAAGCGATTCGGTGTTCCAGATGTATTAGTAGATCATGCTGAACCCAATGAATCTAAGACAGAACTAGGTTTAACTAGTCATCAAATAGCAGAGAGAGTGTTGCAAGCTTTCTTTAAGCAGCAAGTATCGGCTGTGGTTTAGTAGCGGCTAGTGTTAGTGATGAAATATATATGTTTTTTCACTGACTCAACAAAGCTACAGTGACATAATTAACAAAGCGGAGGCTGTCGCATACATAGTCGAATGCCTCCGCTTTGTATACAAGTTTCTGATAGTGATTAGCGATATTTATTGGCGACATTGTTGCCCTTCAAGCACTTCAAGCAATTTAAATTGTTCGTTGTCATTCTGAATCTTTGGGTCTGGAGTCACTAATAATCGATCCTCGATTTCCTTGCGATCGCCAGTGATCAGATGAAAACTAATGTCTTTATTTTTAAACACATCGCTTTTAATCGGGGATAGACGCATATTTTCAAGTTCTTGGGGAAGAGTTTTTCTTATAACTGCTGTTTGCGAGTTTTCAAAGACAGGAAATAAGACTTGCACTGCTTCATACGATAAAGCGGTTAGTCGATTCACGTCTCCGCCCCATGTTTTATTTGCAACATCGTTAAATTCATCCTTACCACATTTAAAATGCCAGTCTGTTGCAAGTACGAATTTTTCTCCTAATTTAACTTGCTTAGTGATCGCTTGAGACTGAATAAGAGGATTTGAGCCTAGAATTTTTTGTATTGTTTGTACTTTATCTGATTTAAGCACAGCAATAGCATTTTTATAGGCAGTATTCGTATCTGTACTTCCATCAGGAAACAGAACAAGAATATTTGCATCCTTGACTTTCTCTAATTCTTTATCCAAATTAAATTTGCTATCATTTAAGTTAATTTTAAATTCATCGCGGATTGTTACACCTCCTCGTGACTCTAATTCTGACTGAAAACTTTCAAATAGAGCTTGACTATAGTCATCTAGAGTTTGACTGTAGTCATCTTCTTGAAATTTGTAGAAAGCAGCTATTTTTGGTTGTCTTATTTGACCATTGTTTTTCAAAGAGACTACGTACTTAGCCAAGGCTTTTGCTTCATATTCAACAGACGAAGCTGTTCTGAAGAATGCTTCGTGCCTGCATTCTTTTCGCAGTCCACTAACTGAACTGCTTGGGGAAATTACAACTATGTCTTTATCATATTTTTGTAGTGCAGCACAAGTAACAGTGCTAGCATAGTGACCAATCACAGCAAGAATTGATCGACCTTCAAACGTTTCATTCAGTTCTTGTGCAACTAATTCTGCTTGATCCTTAGAGTTGCGATCATTCGCAATCACTACTTCTAGGTTAATTCCTTTTGCGATCGCTTTAGTTTGTGCTTGAGCCACGCCAAATAGAATTTGTTGTCCTTGAGCAAAAAATTCGGATTTTCCTGTAGAATTCACGTTACTTATGGGAGCAACAACAGCAATGGTATCTATCTGTCCTGGGTTTTGCTGCTGTTGTCTTGCTATGGCGTTATTTAAGAAAATCAGAACTTCAGGATCAGTAAGAGCAATACGCGCTTCCTTATTATTCTTATTGTTCTCTGCCTTCTTGCGAAGTTCAGTAAACTTATTTTTAGCATTTTCATAATCTTTGCGTTTAAATGCGTCAATTCCATCTTTCTTTATCTGTTTATAATCATCACTAAGTGGGCGAATATCGTTATAAAGTGACTTATCTCCAGCACTAATTAGCTCTTGAACAGAATTCGATTTTATGGAGGTAGGTGAAGGCGGTGAAGGCGTGGGAGAAAAGGATGATGCAGTAGGGGATGTTATGGGGGGTGTTGGTCTGTATTGATCTATAAATAGTTTAACTAGTGAGCAGAATCCAAAAGCTGCTAAACTCAATATTACAATTAGACCAATTCCAGCTAGAATATCACGTAACGAAAAGGGAACTATGGGGGGTGGAGTTTGTCTCAATTCCCTATTACGGATTTCTTCAATTCTTTGAAGTATCTGTGTTGTTGATTGAGGCCGTTGTTCAGGGTCTTCTTTCATTAAGTCATTAATCAACTTGATGATACCAGAATCAGGAAATACAGTATCTCTATTCCAAGCTTGTAGTTGATCTCTATACTCAAAAGGGTGCTTCTTTGTTAGAAGATAAACAAATGTTCTACCAAGAGCATAAAAATCTGATTTAAAACTAGGCTGACCCTTCTGCACTTCTGTAGGAGTATAATACGAAGATCCTTCTATAGCGCTTCCTGGTTCACTAATGTCAGATTTAGCTATGCCAAAGTCAATTAGTGCCAGTTCTTTACCCCTTCTACCATTTGCTCTCAATATGATATTTGAGGGTTTAATATCTCGATGTATGACACCTTGCTTGTGAATTGAAATCAATATATTAGTTAATTGCTCTAGCCAATTTAAGGCTTCTATCTTAGCTTCTATGAATGATAAGTTAGTGCCGATTTTTCCATTATTTCTTATCCAACTTTCCAGATTTTCTCCATCAATATATTCCATAACTAAACATAGGATTTCCCGACGCTGTGGGTTAATAATCATCATTGGAAAGCTATCTTTACCCTTTGGTACAGCAGGATCGTTCAAATTCAGTAGTAAGTCAATTTCTCGATTAAAATATCTATCAAGAATTCTGTCACGCCTGATTTGAGTTTTCAAAACACTTCGTTCGTTATTATCTACATCAATAACTGTAAATACCTCATAGTTATCTCCAGGAGAAGGCGATCTTAAAGGTTTTAACAATCGGTATCTACCGTTTATTACCAAATCGGTTCCGCAATCTTGACATGAAGAGGCATTTTCTGAATTTAATCGACCATGAACGCCACGACACCAAGGATTTATGCAGTAACTCATAGAATTCAACGCTAAAGTAGGCTTCTTTAAGAAATTATTCTTTAGTTTTGCATAAAAACACACCAAATAAGAAGCAAATTTAGATTTAGGACTCTAAATTTTTCAATAATTCCGGGTCTAAAATCCAACTTCAGTCTGTAATATTCTACTCAATAATAATTTTATATTTACTTTATATATCACTTGTAGCGTTAAGTTTAAACTAGTTGTCAGTGTGATTGATTTTGCAAGCTTCGTAGCGAGCAACTTATAAATTTCAATGATGAAACTAACTGATGTAGGCACTAAAGTGCTTGCTAATAACTTTCTTAAGTTATCATAAGAACCCTTGTATCAATTTAATGTGAAGTTGCATATATCTCGATCCCCCTAAATCCCCCGATAAATTGGGGGACTTTGATAAATGTTTTTTCGGTTCCCCCCTTAATAAGGGGGGCTAGGGGGGATCAAATTCTATGCAGCTTCATAAAAAATTAGTATTAGTAGATTAATAGAGTACTATGTGAGTTGACGCAGAACAAACTTTCTCACCATTGGTTGCAATGTATGAAAAACTTTATTTCCCTCAGAAACTGTAATTATTAGAGAGCGCCGCGTTAAATCTCGCAATACTATTGGAAGTTTTGAACCGTGCATTCCAGTCGGTAAATTTTCATATAGTTCGTCATTAGAAACTGAATCAGATACTTTTGCTAAGTAGCACAAAATATTTTTTTCAAATGGGTCTAAAGCTTCTGTTAGCGATGTGAGAATAGTTTCAATTTCGTCTGGTACAACCATACTTATGTCGTTTCTATTAAGAAACTTTCCTTCATTACCATGAAATTGCTTTTTAATCAAACCAGCTACAAGTTTTAGTGCTAAAGGATTTCCACCATATCTCCCTACTAGCACTTTCCTAGCTTTCTCATCAGATGTGAGATTCTTTGGAGGTTCGTTATCATCGCTGCTCAAAATATCGGCTACGATTTTGCAACCTGCATCAACATCTAATCCTTTAAGCTCATGAGCTTTGACAAAACTTGCTACTGTCTCAAGATTATTAGGTTTTTCACGGGTAGTTAGCAAAATACAACTTTTATGACGTTCCAAGCTTAACTGACGCAAAAAATCACAATAGTATTTGTAGCTGTCTCGGTTACTGTTGCTATCCTCTCCCTTTTGGGATAATTCATGTTCATCCAGAATTATTAATATCCGTTGCCGTTTTAACTCTTCCAAAAACCTTTTTTCTAAATCGCTCGTTATTTGATCGGTATTGGGCGATAGGCGATAGAGCAATTCACTCAATAGCACATCTTTAGGAGTGGTATAAGACAGCTTTTGCCAAATGAATCTGTCAAATTTATTTTCTTTTTCCACCTGTTCTCCCAATTTCACTGCTAATTGAGTTTTACCAATTCCACCGAAACCATAAAGAATAATCAAACGGTAGCGTTCGTCCAGCACCCATTTTTCTAATGTTTTCAGATCCTCATCACGCCCATAGAAGTCAGGTTCAGGTGACGGTGCTGAATTCCAGTCATATTTAGATGGTTGTGATGGTTGCGAGGAATCAGCAATTTCTTCCCAGTTCAAATCATCTAAGAACTTGCAACATTTCTTAAAGTTTTCATCTGTAATAGGACGGTCTGCATACACAAAACGTCTCCAAGTTTTTTCTGATATAGAAAGTTCAGAATCTACCATTTCCAAAGTTTTTATACTTAGAGGCTGCAATTTCTTCTTTTTAAGAGCTTCCCTAATTTTGCGCTTGCCTTCTTCAGATGCCTTTAAGCCCATATATCTTAAATATAAAAGTCTGAGGTTATTACATTATATGACCAAAATTGACTCAGGAAGTATCCGAATAACGTTTAAAAAATAGACCCAAAGTGACCCAGAGTGGGGACTAAAAAGTGACCCAGAGTGGGGGCTTACTGGAAATAGAGTGCAAAGTTACGATGCTTTTGTCGGTGCAAAACCTATCTGGTTTGAAGCTAAATAACCCAAGTCATCTTTTGGAGGCATTACAGTGAAAAATTTTCTAGTTATTCCTTTTGTTGCATGTATTAGCATGGTTTTATCTCTACCAGCTAACGCTCAGTTTCATTCATCATCTGACGATATGTTTCTTCAAGCTGTTAACAACAAGTTAATAGATGATGGCAATCCCCTGTCTATGATTCCAAACAATGATAAAGTTGAACATGGGCTATCGGTTTGTCGTGCATTCAATGCCGGTGTAACAGTGAATGAATTTGCTGAGTACATTATCAAGAGTTTTAAAGACCGCGACATACCCCCACAGGATGCAAAATATATCACACGCTATGCGGCAACTATAGCTGCTGGGGGCGTGGCTTACTATTGCCCGCAATATAGACAGCAGGTTTCGACGACGGATTAGTAAAAGCCTTAGAGCAATTTGTGGTACATCTCAAGCACAGTTTTATTTTGGGAACAGTTGGAAATGTACGTAATCAAGGTGTAAAAATAGAAAGTTATTTTTACCCTAAATACAGTAATCCAATTGGGTTGTGGGAAGAATTTAATTCGCTAAACTTATTTAATACAGCCTACCATTGAATGAGTTTTGACGAAACATAATTCTTCCCAATAAACTAAACATTCATAACTAAATTGAGATAAGCGATGCCATGACTTTTTGAATTACTCAGATCAAGTAGCAATCAGTACTCTAATGTTGTTGGTTTATTGAGTTTTGACTAACTATAACAATCCTGAATCATTCCTGAGAAACAAGAACCCCGACTTCTTTGAGAAGTCGGGGTTCTGTGGCTTGTAATTCTTATAAATAAAATAGAATTGCTATATATAAAAGAAGATTATATCTAAAAATTCAGAATCCATAATTAAGAATTCAGAAGACTTTGATACCCAAGCTTAAAGAACTTAAAACCATGATTGTGCGAGGTGCGCCTGCAATTGGTGTAGCTGCGGGGTATGGAATGTATCTTGGTGCAAGGGAAATAGCAACAAGCGATCGCTGAAGCTTTACTAGATGCAGATATTCTCGTTCCTGTCAAGCGGTTTGGTGTACCAGATGTGTTGGTAGATCATGCTGAACCCAATGAATCTAAAACAGAACTAGGTTTAACTAGTCATCAAATAGCAGAGAGAGTGTTAAAAGCTTTTTTTAAGCAGCAAGTATCTGCTGTTGTTTAGTTAATTCTTTGTAGTAATAAATCGCCCACACTTGTGAACTCAGGTGTGGGCGATTTGCTTACGGAAACGGTACTGCTACTATTGTGCGATCGCAATGTTAATTAGGTAATTTTAGTAAAATATCTAAAATTATCAGGTGCTAAACGATTATTCAAATTAACTTTGGCGGCTTCATTTTCTGTATACTTAATATTGTTAATGATTAGGAATACTATACCATCAATGTAATAGCAATATCAGGATAGTAACAGCTGATCGCTTGATAGTTTTCATGGGTTCAACGAGTAAAGTTGATCCCCTATTCTGTCGTAGTCTTTTTCAAAAATCAAACCGGATTCCGATCGTAAATTTATATCTCCACTATCTTACTTAAATCCCAAAAAGCACAGTAAAACTATGGCTATTCAAGGAACAAACAACAACGATAATTTAGTCGGAACTTCTGGAAATGATACTATTGAAGGCTTAAACGGTAATGATACCCTTTCTGGGCAAGGTGGAAACGATCAATTATTAGGTGGTTATGGAAGTGATACCTTATCTGGTGGTGCCGGAAACGATCAATTTGTCTTAGAGAACTTTCGTGGTTCTGTTGGCGCTCAAAACCTAGACATCGTAACAGATTTTCAGAAGGGAGCAGACAAAATTGATCTGAGAACTCTTGGCATCAGTGACTTCAATACTATCTCACTGCTGACAACTGAGGATACAGATAATAATGCCATAATCAGTACTCGCTATAACTTATATGACGGCGATTATTATTATCGACTCCAAATCAATGGCATTCGCAAAAGTCAATTGCAAGTCACTGATTTTATTTTCAACAGTGCAGTTGTGAATGACACCATTAGTGGAAGTGGTAACAATGATGATTTGTTTGGTGGTTTAGGTAATGATAGCCTGCTAGGTGGTGACGGTGATGATCGTTTGTTTGGGGAACAAGGAGATGACAAGTTATTAGGTGGTTATGGAAGTGATACCTTCTATGGTGGTGCCGGAAACGATCAATTTGTCTTAGAGAACTTTCGTGGTTCTGTTGGCGCTCAAAACCTAGACATCGTAACAGATTTTCAGAAGGGAGCAGACAAAATTGATCTGAGAACTCTTGGCATCAGTGACTTCAATACTATCTCACTTCTGACAACTGAGGATACAGATAATAATGCCATAATTAGCACTCGCTATAACTTCTATAACGGCGATTATTATTATCGACTCCAAATCAATGGCATTCGCAAAAGTCAATTGCAAGTCACTGATTTCATTTTCAACAGTGCAGTTGTGAATGACACCATCAGCGGAAGTGGTAACAATGATGATTTGTTTGGTGGTTTAGGTAATGATAGCCTGCTAGCTGGTGACGGTGATGACCGTTTGTTTGGGGAACAAGGAGATGACAAGTTATTAGGTGGTTATGGAAGTGATACCTTGTATGGAGGTGCAGGAAACGATCAATTTGTCTTAGAGAACTTTCGTGGTTCTGTTGGCGCTCAAAACCTAGACATCGTAACAGATTTTCAGAAGGGAGCAGACAAAATTGATTTGAGAACTCTTGGCATCAGTGACTTCAATACTATCTCACTGCTGACAACTGAGGATACAGATAATAATGCCATAATCAGTACTCGCTATAACTTATATGACGGCGATTATTATTATCGACTCCAAATCAATGGCATTCGCAAAAGTCAATTGCAAGTCACTGATTTTATTTTCAACAGTGCAGTTGTGAATGACACCATTAGTGGAAGTGGTAACAATGATGATTTGTTTGGTGGTTTAGGTAATGATAGCCTGCTAGGTGGTGACGGTGATGATCGTTTGTTTGGGGAACAAGGAGATGACAAGTTATTAGGTGGTTATGGAAGTGATACCTTCTATGGTGGTGCCGGAAACGATCAATTTGTCTTAGAGAACTTTCGTGGTTCTGTTGGCGCTCAAAACCTAGACATCGTAACAGATTTTCAGAAGGGAGCAGACAAAATTGATCTGAGAACTCTTGGCATCAGTGACTTCAATACTATCTCACTTCTGACAACTGAGGATACAGATAATAATGCCATAATTAGCACTCGCTATAACTTCTATAACGGCGATTATTATTATCGACTCCAAATCAATGGCATTCGCAAAAGTCAATTGCAAGTCACTGATTTCATTTTCAACAGTGCAGTTGTGAATGACACCATCAGCGGAAGTGGTAACAATGATGATTTGTTTGGTGGTTTAGGTAATGATAGCCTGCTAGGTGGTGACGGGGATGACCGTTTGTTTGGGGAACAAGGAGATGACAAGTTATTAGGTGGTTATGGAAGTGATACCTTGTATGGTGGTACGGGGAATGATACCTATTCTTTCCTAGCTAATAGTGCTTTGGGAACCGACACAATTATAGAAACCACAACAGGTGGTACTGATACTCTTAACTTTAGCGGTACTACAACTGCCGTCAACGTCAATTTAGGTGTAACCACCTTGCAAACGGTTAATAGCAATCTCCAACTCATTCTCTCTGCCAATAATGTGATCGAAAATGCAACGGGTGGCACAGGTAATGACAGTCTCACCGGTAATACACTAAATAACACTCTGATTGGTGGTAACGGAAATGACCGACTGCAAGGGTTAGCAGGAAACGATACCTATTCTTTCCTAGCTAATAGTGCTTTGGGAACCGACACAATTATAGAAACCACAACAGGTGGTACTGATACTACTAACTTTAGCGGTACTACAGTTGCCGTAAACCTAAATTTAGGTTTAACCACCTTGCAAACGGTTAATAGCAATCTCAAACTAATTCTCTCTGCCAATAACGTTATCGAAAATGCAACGGGTGGCACAGGTAATGACAGTCTTACTGGTAATACACTAAATAATACCCTGATTGGCAGTGGCGGAAATGACCAACTACAAGGGTTAGCAGGAAACGACACCCTTGAGGGAGGTAATGGTAATGATATTCTCACAGGTGGAATCGGTAATGATTTTCTCTGGGGAGGACTGGGCAATGATACTTTGACTGGAGCAGTTGGTAGTGATAAATATGTATTCCAAGGCAATGGTGTATTTAACACAAGCTTAGGTATTGATTACATCACTGAGTTTGAAGCCGGACAAGACCAGATTGTGCTGAGTAAAACCACCTTTAATGCTATTACTAATACTGTGGGACAAGCTTTAACTGACTTTGCAGTTGTTACTAACGATCAATTTGTCAACGCTAGTAATGCACGTATTGTCTTTAGTCAAGGTAGTGACAAGTTATTCTATAACCGAGATGGGAATGTTTTGGGTGCAGGAACAGTGTTTGAGTTTGCCACTTTAGGAAATCCTGATATTACTCTCAGTAGTAGCAATTTCAGTTTAATTGCCTAATACCGCTTCGTCCAATTCCAAATAAAAAATATCCAACTATTTATTGTGAGGTGGTTATCTCGTAAGCAAAGGCGGGCAAGATGCCCACCCCACAAAGTTGGATAATTTTTGTATTGGAAGTCTCTTAACTTCCTTCAGCGATCGCAATAAAATAAATTCTGGCTCCTAATTCCTGAATTCTTTCTTGTTAAAGTAAAAAATATTGCCCATCTATTAACTACCTCTTTCTATGACACCTTCCACAAATCAGGTTTATCCCGTTATTTGGCACAACGACTCGGTGTCATTAATTGACCAAACTCGCTTACCCAACGAATATACATTTGTGGAAATTCACCGCAGTGAAGATATGGCGCGGGCGATTAAAACTATGATTGTCCGAGGTGCGCCTGCAATTGGTGTAGCTGCGGCTTATGGAATGTATCTTGGTGCCAGGGAAATTGCAACAAGCGATCGCACCGAATTTTTGCAACACTTAGATAAAGTAGCCCAGTTGTTGCGTTCTACTCGTCCAACAGCAGTAAATTTATTTTGGGCAATTAGCCGGATGCTGAAAGCCGCCTACGAAACGCTGGGAACAGTAGAAGATATCAAGCAAACCCTTTTCCAAACAGCCCAAGCGATTAATATTGAAGATTTACAAACTTGTCAAGCGATCGGCGACAATGGTTTGGCAGTCTTGCCCACTACCCCAGAAAAGCTAAGGTTACTTACCCACTGCAACGCCGGGGCATTAGCTACTGCTGGTTATGGCACTGCTTTAGGTGTTGTGCGTTCCGCTTGGAGGGAAGGACGTTTAGAACGTTTATTTGCCGACGAAACCCGTCCTCGTTTGCAAGGCGCAAAACTCACCACTTGGGAATGTGTGCAAGAAGGTATTCCAGTGACATTAATTACTGATAATATGGCAGCCCATTGCATGAAACAGGGTTTGATTCATGCTGTAGTTGTGGGTGCCGATCGCATTGCTGCTAATGGTGACACTGCTAATAAAATTGGTACATATAGTGTTGCGATCGCAGCTAAAGCACATAATATCCCCTTCTTTGTGGCTGCGCCCCTTTCTACCGTTGATTTTGAATTAGCCGATGGCAGCAAAATTCCCATTGAAGAACGCGAACCAACAGAAATTTATCAAGTTGGCGATACCATTCTCACACCTGCGGGTGTAGATTTTTACAATCCAGCTTTTGATGTGACTCCGGCTGAGTTGATTACAGCAATTATTACAGAGAATGGAGCGATCGCACCTGATCAATTAGCAAAATCACACCTAAAGCAAGTAGCTTAGGGACTTCCAATAAATTTGGTTGTTATCAAGAGGAATTTAGATGTGTTTGCCCTACCTTTAATCCCCAGAGCAAACGACATCTAATTACCCCTTATAGGCAAATTTAGAAATCAGAAAGTCCAACGTAAGTGCGATTGATGTCTCCTGTTTCGTTCCAAATCAAATCAGTCCGACTATCGCCATTAACGTCACCTGCCAAAACGTCATAATTACTCCATCCTCGTTCGGAACGATCCTGTGCCCCCAGAAATGTAAAAGTTCCATTCCGGTTAGCAAGTCCGACATAAGTGCGATTGATGTCTCCTGTTTCGTTCCAAATCAAATCAGTCCGACCATCGCCATTAACGTCACCTGTCAAAACGTCATAATTGCCCCATCCTCGTTCGGAACGATCCTGTGCCGCCAGAAATGTAAAAGTTCCATTACCGTTAGCAAGCCCGACGTAAGTGCGATTGATGTCTCCTGTTTCGTTCCAAATCAAATCAGTCAGACCATCGCCATTAACATCACCTGCCAAAACGTCATAATTGCCCCATCCTCGTTCGGAACGATCCTGTGCCGCCAGAAATGTAAAAGTTCCATTCCGGTTAGCAAGTCCGACATAAGTGCGATTGATGTCTCCTGTTTCGTTCCAAATCAAATCAGTCCGACCATCGCCATTAACATCACCTGTCAAAACGTCATAATTGCCCCATCCTCGTTCGGAACGATCCTGTGCCGCCAGAAATGTAAAAGTTCCATTCCGGTTAGCAAGTCCGACATAAGTGCGATTGATGTCTCCTGTTTCGTTCCAAATCAAATCAGTCCGACCATCGCCATTAACGTCACCTGCCAAAACATCATAATTGCTCCATCCTCGTTCGGAACGATCCTGTGCCGCCAGAAATGTAAAAGTTCCATTCCGGTTAGCAAGTCCGACGTAAGTGCGATTGATGTCTCCTGTTTCGTTCCAAATCAAATCAGTCCGACCATCGCCATTAACGTCACCTGCCAAAACATCATAATTGCTCCATCCTCGTTCGGAACGATCCTGTGCCGCCAGAAATGTAAAAGTTCCATTCCGGTTAGCAAGTCCGACGTAAGTGCGATTGATGTCTCCTGTTTCGTTCCAAATCAAATCAGTCCGACCATCGCCATTAACGTCACCTGCCAAAACATCATAATTGCTCCATCCTCGTTCGGAACGATCCTGTGCCGCCAGAAATGTAAAAGTCATAGCTTGCCTCGGTTTTTAACTAATTTAGTTATTTACCGTAAAACCGTTGTTGAAGTCAAGATCAACTTTTTCTCCGATTTTTGGTGAAAAAAGCTATTTTATTTTTAGAGCTTTTTCGCAACGTAATTAAAAGTTATGCACTGTAAAAATGAATCATCTTATGTATTAACGTAAATAGGTTATTTCAGGCTTTTACAAACCATCCTTTGTTAATTGCGTAGGCGTAGCCCGCATGGGAAACGCATCTAATTTGTTTTGACAAAATATAACTTATATGAATGGAGAAAAAGGAAAGCATTAGTAGGTTAATATTAATACAATAGATGTATAAACAGAAGATTTGATGGTAAATTCGTTTCTATTAAGAATCAATAAAATGGGATGAAGTGGTATTCTCAATTCATTTGAATGAGACAAAATCTGGAAATGAAGCTACCACCAAAAATCACAATTGCAAATTATTTTAAAGATTTAGAAGACAAGAGAGTTGAGCGCACCAAAAAGCATAAATTAATTGATACAGTTACCATCGCTATTTGTGCAGTGATTTGTGGAGCAGATAGTTGGGTATTGATAGAGGCTTATGGAAAAATCAAACACAGTTAAATCCGAATTAATGGAGAACTTGCGCCGAGTTGTCGATAACTCTAAATCCGAATAACGGAAACTTTATAGGGCAATACGGTTCAGTTAAGGATTTTTGGTACTAATTTTAGACCTGTAGAGACGCGAAATTTCGCGTCTTTACCAAGGTTTTTGGGCTTAACTGAACTGTATTGCTTTATAGGGGATTGCCCCAAAAAAATCTCCGACTTTTTAGAAAAGCCGGGGACTTTATTTTTTGACTAGTTTTAAATCTGACGCGATACCGTTCGGTTAAGGCAAGAGACGCGATAAATCGCCGTCTCTACAAGAATCAGTCCTTTGTAGAGACGGCGATTTATCGCGTCTTTGCTTTGCAATTAGCGGCGTGTCATCAAAAAACCTTATCCAAACCGTATTGAAATCTGACGGATCAAAATTTATCAGCAATTTTTTCAATAATTTTATCTAAACTTCATATTTTGACTAAATTCAATAAGTAAAATCCGCAATTACTTTCTCAAAAGAAGCTTTGACTTTCTCAAACCCCAGTTTGCTTTCTGATTTTGGTGTTTTCCGCAAGTAAAAGAAGCTTCGACTTTCTCAAAATGCCATTTGACTTTCTGATTTTGGTGTTTTCCGTAAGCAAAAGAAGCTTTGACTTACTCAAACCCCAGTTTACTTACTCATTTCGGTGTTTTCCGCAAATAAAAAAAGCTTTTGCTTTCTCAAAATGCCATTTGACTTACTCAAACCCCAGTTTGCTTTCTGATTTTGGTGTTTTTTGCAAATAAAATGCCATTTCGCTTTTTTAAAATGGTTGATTTATCAGAGGATGTCTGAGAAGTATTAAAAAAGCGTGTATACACAAGTCAAATTACCCCCCTTAATCCCCCCGATGTTTTGGGGGGAAACAAGAAATCTAGTTCCCTCCCCAATACATACGGGGAGGGTTAGGGTGGGGTAATTCGACTTGTGACTAATTAACCCTAATAGAATTAACCAAAATGCTGAATAATTGCGTCGGCAAACTCAGAACATTTTAAGGGTTCAACTGGCGGTTCTAGCAACCGAGCTAAATCGTAGGTGACTTGACTATTTGCGATCGCATCGCTTAAACCTTTCTTAACTAGGTCTGCGGCTTCTTGCCAACCCATAAATTCCAGCATCATCACACCAGACAAAATCACTGAACCTGGATTAATGCGATCCAAGCCGGCGTGTTTGGGTGCAGTGCCGTGGGTAGCTTCAAATATGGCACTAGAATCACCAATATTCGCCCCTGGCCCCATTCCCAATCCCCCAACGATCGCAGCAGCAGCATCAGACAAGTAATCGCCGTTCAAGTTCATCGTCGCCAAAATCGAATACTCATCCGGTCTGGTTTGGATTTGTTGAAAAATACTGTCAGCAATCCGGTCATTCACCAAAACTTTCTCTTTCCATTTGCCATCGCCGTGAGTTGCCCAAATTGTGTTAAGAACAGTTTCAACTTCCTTGACAACTTGCGCTTTCTTGTCTGGAGTCAGATTATCAAACCCAGGTTCAATCTGGCGGGCGTTTTCTTCCAAAGAAATATTCGGATTTTTTTCCTTGTTACTCAAAATCCAAGATTCTTGTTCTGTAACAGTTTCTTGGCGAAATTCACTGGTTGCTAATTCATAACCCCAGTCGCGGAAAGCGCCTTCGGTGTACTTCATGATGTTGCCCTTATGCACCAAAGTCACTTGTTGCTTGTTTTTGGGCAATAGCAAGGCGTGTTTGATGGCACGTCTGACTAGGCGTTGGGAACCAGTTTTGCTGATGGGCTTGATGCCAATACCAGAATCAAGAGGAATGCGTTTTTTCCCGTGTTCTGGGGTGGCAGGGATTAATTCTTCATTGAGAATTTTAATTAAGCGATCGCCGATTTCGCTACCTTGTCGCCACTCAATGCCTAAATAAATATCTTCCGTATTCTCCCGATAAACAATTACATCCAGCTTTTCGGGATTTTTATGGGGTGAGGGCGTACCTGCATAGTAACGGCAAGGACGCACGCAGGCATACAAGTCAAAAATTTGCCGCAGCGCTACATTTAAAGAACGAATTCCCCCCCCAATGGGAGTAGTCAAAGGCCCTTTAATCGCTACACCATATTCTTCAATTGCTGTCAGAGTATCTTGAGGTAAATACTGATAAGTCCCGTATAAATCACAAGCTTCATCCCCAGCGTAAACCTTAAACCAGCTAATTTGACGCTGACCCTTATATGCTTTGGCTACCGCAGCATCGAGAACTTTTTGGGTAGCAGGCCAGATGTCGATACCTGTGCCGTCACCGCGAATAAAGGGGATAATTGGATTGTCCGGTACGATTGGTTCACCATTTTTGAAGGTGATTTTTGCTCCGGCTGCGGGGGGGGTAATCTTTTCGTACATCGTTCACACACTCCTAATCGATACGCTGCTATTCAAAAAAACCTTATGTGGCAGGCTTGTATATTGGGGATTGGGTACTGGGTATTGGGGATTGGGAAGAGACACGAAGTGATTTTTTCAATAATTCACCCTTGTCCTCCATGTCCCCTCCGTAGTACGCAGTCCCTAGTCCCCAGTCCCCAGTCCCCAGTCCCTAGTCTCCAGATTTTCCCCCTATTCTCCTTGTACATTATTTGGGGATTAAGTGTGGGATTCAGTGAAGCGATCGCAATTTTGTACGATCAAAAATAGTAAACTACTTTTCGCTATCAATGCTCCACTTTGGAGAAAACCGATAGCTTACCACTCTTTCACTGACCGCTAAAACTAGAATGGCATGACAGACCCAATGATTTTATCAGGCCCTGCAAATGACATCGACTCTCTCCGACGACCGTTAATCGCCGGGTCTGAAAAAGTCCAACAACAGATAATCCCACAGTTAGCTGAGTTGGGTAATGAGGGATTAGACGTGTTGATGGAATTTTTACTGAAACGACGGGAGAACCCAGCTACTTGGGTTGATGGCAAAGCTTACCAAGTCCTCTATAACTCCGATGCACCTCAAGCCAAAGAATTTCTGCGCTCTTGTTTTCCTGAGGGAATTGTACCTCTAAAATCAGAATGCGGGATTAACTACAATTCTTTGCAACAGCTACTAGCTGTTCAAGACTTCCAAGCAGCCGATCGCGTCACCATTGAAAAAATGTGTGAACTATCAGGGCCAACGGCTGTACAACGAAAATGGTTGTACTTTACTGAGGTAGAAAATACCTCGGCTGTTGACTTGCAAACCATTAACAACCTTTGGTTAGTCCACTCTGAAGGTAAATTTGGCTTTTCAGTACAGCGAGAAATCTGGTTAAGTTTGGGTAAAAACTGGGAGAATTTCTGGCCGAAGATTGGCTGGAAAGCAGGTAATAGCTGGACACGATACCCTAACGAGTTTACCTGGGATTTGAGTGCGCCTAGAGGTCACTTACCTCTCTCTAATCAACTTCGGGGAGTACGAGTCTTTGCTTCTTTACTCTCTCACCCAGCTTGGTCAAAGAATCCAGAAAAATGATTTTGAGCCTACGTACAAATAGATTATGATCAATCCCACCAACCGAGAATTCTACGTCATCATTGAACGGGATGAAGATGGTTATTATGTTGGAGAAGTCCCTCAGCTAAAAGCCTGTTATAGTCAGGGAAAAACAATTGATGAGTTGATGGATAATATGAAAGAAGTAATTGAACTTTGTTTAGAAACAGAAAATGATGAAGAAATACCAGAATTTATAGGGATTCAAAAGGTAGTAATTTAATAATTCCATGAAGTTTGAGTGGGACGAAAATAAAGCGGCAAGAAATCTTTTAAAACATCAGGTTTCCTTTGAAGAAGCCAAAACTGTTTTCGACGATCCACTTTATGTTGACTTCTACGATCCAGACCACTCTGATGATGAGGAGCGTTACCTTATTATTGGAGAGTCAAATCGGGGACGCTTACTAATCATGTCGTATACGGAAAGAGGAAATTCGATTCGTATCATTAGTGCAAGAGAGGTAACACGATCCGAGCGAGAAGCATACAAAGACGGGTAAGGTAGAAATGGAAGATGATTTGCGATCAGAGTATGACTTAAAGAGTTTAAGGGTCAGAAAGTTCGGCCCTGAACGAAAAAGCTTTGGGAAGACAACAATTCGTTTAGAAGCGGATGTTGCAGAGGTTTTTCCCAATGCTGATGCCGTCAATGAGGCTTTAAGATTTCTGATTAGAGTTGTGCAGAACGACCAAGTTTCTGCACTTATAAAGCAGCCTCACAGTTCCTCGGAGGGAGCGGATCAAACCTCCTAGTGCTTAGTTGGAAGTGTCGCAGATCCCAAACTGAAAATATCAAATTAGATAATGGCAAACGTTCGTCTAGAAGATATTAAGCGTAAATTTAATAATGTCACCGCTATTGAGGATATTACCTTTGAAATTCCTGATGGCGAGTTTTGGGTTTTAGTTGGGCCATCTGGTTGTGGTAAATCTACAATTTTGCGAACGATCGCTGGTTTAGAAACTGCTACATCTGGCAAACTCTTTATTGGCGATCGCTTGGTGAATAATATCCCAGCCAGACAACGGGATGTAGCGATGGTATTCCAAAACTACGCTCTCTATCCTCACATGAGTGTGGCCCAAAACATCGGCTTTGGCTTGCAAATGCGTCAGGTTGATCGAAAAATCATTCAAGAACGCGTGATGAATGTGGCGCGATCGCTTTCTCTGGATCATTTGCTGGATCGTAAGCCCAAACAACTTTCTGGGGGACAGCAACAACGAGTAGCATTAGGAAGAGCGATCGCTCGTGAACCACAAGTATTTTTACTTGATGAACCTTTATCTAATTTAGATGCCCAATTGCGCGATGATACCAGGGCAGAATTGAAACAGTTACATCAAGAATTAGGCATTACCACAATTTACGTCACCCACGATCAAGTCGAAGCGATGACTTTGGCTGATAAAATTGTCGTGCTAAATCGCGGGCGCATTCAACAAATTGGCGATCCCCAAAGTATTTATGCAAGTCCTGCTAATCAGATGGTGGCAAGTTTTTTAGGTAGCCCACCAATGAATATTTTGCCTGCAATCTATGAAAGTAATGGTTTTGATGTGAGTGGACAATTACTAACGATTCCAGCAGTTGTGAAAGAAAAATTACAGCTGCGTCAGGGACACAGTTATGATTTAGGGATTCGCCCAGAGCATATTTTTATTAACGAACCGCCAACCCGCCAAGAAGTAAATGAGAGTCAGCTGATTGTGGAAGTTAAGGTGGTGGAACCTTTGGGAAGGGAAACTTTGATTCGTGCTGGTTTACCAGGTTCGGCGGTGGTGTTGAATATTCAAGTGGGCGGGGATGTGCGTCCGCGTCCAGGCGATCGCTTTTCTTTGCAACTAGATTTAAATCAATTGTTTGTGTTTGATCCCAAAACTGGGGACAGAATATTATAAGCGCTTCGGAGTGTAAAATATAATTGTTTTGTGTGCGATCGCTGTGACGGGGTGTAGGATAGGTTAGCGATCGCATCTAGAATCATCACCACACCGCCGTTAATCCAATTTTTGACCGTAATGACCGTAATCGACCACGGGGCGATCGCGGTCATTTGTTAACCCAATAGCGAAAATTTGGTGTATCTCTTGCTGAGTAAGAACCTTGGCGCGTCCATGCCGATTTCCTTTCACCTTTGGCCGCTACACCCCGTTAACTTTTAATTTTCAGGTTACAGCAGTGAGAACTGTTTATATCCATAATCAGGATGAAATAATGATTCAATCACTACAAAAACTATTTACATTTGATGAATATTTAGAGTTTTTAGAAACACAACCGGAAAACATTCGTTATGAATTACACGATGGAGATATTATTCAAATGCCACCACCATCAGGTAAACACGAGCAAATAGTAGCATTTTTAACAATGGTGTTAGGGTATGAGTGTCTTCGTCTTAAACTTAATTACGGTATACCTAAAACCGCTACAGTCAAGCCAGAAAATAAAATTTCAGGGTACTATCCTGATGTTTTATTAATGAATTTTTCTAACTTGGGTAATGAACCATTATGGGAGAAACAATCTATTCTTAGTAAACCAGATTCAATTCCATTAGTAATTGAAGTCGTCAGTACTAACTGGAGAGATGATTATCATAAAAAGTTTGCTGACTATGAAGAAATGGGTATTCAAGAATATTGGATTGTGGATTATGCTGCTTTAGGTAGCAAAGAATTGATAGGCGACCCTAAACAGCCAACATTCACAATTTACTCTTTAAGTGATGAGGGTGAATATCGTGGTAAACAGTTTAGAGGAGACGACCGTATAGAGTCGCCAACATTTCCAGATTTCAATCTAACTGTTGAACAAATTTTTTCAGTGCGTTATTGATAAAAATCTATTTGCCGCGCTGATAATCGCCAAAAAGAATGCTGAGGTAATTGATATACAAAAAGCAAAGAAAACTATTAACAATATAACACAATACGGTTCAGTTAAGGATTTTTGGTACTAATTTTAGACCTGTAGAGACGCGAAATTTCGCGTCTTTACCAAGGTTTTTGGGCTTAACTGAACTGTATTGCAATATAACATTCACTAACAAGGGGGAATGGATTATTATCTATGAGAACGGAGCTAGTACTGTTTGGAGTACAAATTTTCCACAACAGGTTAGTACTATAGGAATCATATTTGATTTCTGAAAAAATCTCGGTAGTCTTGTAGTAGTGCGACACAGCTAAAATGATGCAATAATTTTTCTTGTGGTGTGGGCATCTTGCCCGCACTGGACGGGCGAGACGCCCATCCCACAAGAGGAAAGCTAGTGCAGTATTTTAGCTGTGTCATCACACTACGTGTATTTCACGCAATCAAATACTAATCCTATACAATCAAGAAACGTTTTGAATGTTAGTACTTAATATTACAAGTCTAAAAAAGTTTCTTAAACTCCCAGAAATAATTGTAAATTCCCAATTTATTTTAGCCAAAATCTAAGAAAATAAAAACGGTAATAGAGACTTAATGGATTGGCTGCAAAAACTTATATGACTATTAATCGACGTAATTTCTTGTTTTTATTCACAGCAGGTGTGGGTACTTTTGCATTAAATGCTTGTGCATCGGCAGAGACATCTCCTGAAAGAAACACTGCAATTCCTGAAACAACACCAAACACAATAGCAAATACAACACCAAATAAACCAGGTACTATCCAACTACCGCCTTTACCTTACGCCTACGAAGCACTGGAACCACACATCGATGCCAAAACGATGCAATTTCACCACGATAAACACCACGCAACTTATGTAAAAAACCTGAATGCAGCGTTAGCTAAACATCCAGAACTAAAAGGTAAAAGCGTTGAAGAACTGTTGCGGAAACTTGATAGTGTACCACAAGATATTCGTAATACAGTACGCAATAATGGCGGTGGTCATGTGAACCACTCAATGTTCTGGCAAATTATGAAGCCGAAAGGTGGGGGAGAACCAACAGGAAATATAGCCTCCGCGATTAATCAAAATTTTGGCTCTTTTGCAGCTTTTAAAAAACAGTTTAACGAAGCTGGTGCTGGTCGTTTTGGTAGTGGTTGGGTTTGGCTAGTGCGTAACAAAGGTGGCAAATTGGAAGTGACAACTACAGCTAACCAAGATACTCCCTTAAGTGCAGGTAAATATCCCATCTTGGGTAATGACGTATGGGAACATGCATATTATCTCAATTACCAAAATCGCCGCGCTGATTATTTGGAAGCTTGGTGGAACGTGATTAATTGGGATGAGATTAACAAGCGGTTTGCAGCTGCAAGTAAATTTGCCTGAAACCAGACAAGAATTTAGAGTTATAAGCGCTTAAAAACTGGCGACAGAAACAATATTCTGTTGCCAGTTTTTTGATGTGATACCAAATGTGGAAAGCAAGGGGCGTGAAAATCTCCCTTACCACGCAACTGCCCTACTCTGCGTTTATGGTTCAGATAAAAAATGTAGTTTATTTAAAATAGCTTCCTTCAACCGTTACACTTAATTTTTTTCTTTTTTGGAGATTTAATATAGCTTGATTTTACGTTAAAAATATGCATTTATCTTAACAAAGATTGTAATTAAGCTTACACTTCTCGTGCTAAATTACTTATGCTTGGAAAAGCTCTATAAGATGAAAATTTAAGATTTTATCATAATAACGCGTAAAACTTAGAATCATTTCTTCAAATGTGCAATTTGAGTAAAACTTGAGTCATTTTGATTATAAGGAGGATGTTCTCATGAAAATTGGTTCCAAATTATTCACCGTTGCTTTAACTGTTCCATTATTTCTTGGAATTTTAAATTTTAAAGCACAAGCTCAAATTACTAGACAATGGGGAACAGGTGGCGATATTCCCGTTCCCGGCAATTATGATTATGATGGTATAACTGATTTTGCAGTATGGCGACCAAGTAATGGTACTTGGTATGTAATTAACAGTTCTACAGGTCAAGTAGTTACTAGACAATGGGGAACACGTGGCGATATTCCCGTTCCTGGCGATTATGATAATGATGGTATAAATGATTTTGCAGTATGGCGACCAAGTAATGGTACTTGGTATGTAATTAACAGTTCTACAGGTCAAGTAGTTACTAGAGAATGGGGAACACGTGGCGATATTCCCGTTTCCGGCGATTATGATAATGATGGTATAAATGATTTTGCAGTATGGCGACCAAGTAATGGTACTTGGTATGTAATTAACAGTTCTACAGGTCAAGTAGTTACTAGAGAATGGGGAATACGTGGCGATATTCCCGTTCCTGGCGATTATGATAATGATGGTATAAATGATTTTGCAGTATGGCGACCAAGTAATGGTACTTGGTATGTAATTAACAGTTCTACAGGTCAAGTAGTTACTAGAGAATGGGGAACACGTGGTGATATTCCCGTTTCTGGCGATTATGATAATGATGGTATAAATGATTTTGCAGTATGGCGACCAAGTAATGGTACTTGGTATGTAATTAACAGTTCTACAGGTCAAGTAGTTACTAGACAGTGGGGAACACGTGGCGATATTCCCGTTTCCGGCGATTATGATTTCTCTATTGGGAGTGACTTCGCAGTATGGCGACCAAGTAATGGCACTTGGTATATTCTTGGGAATTAGGGCTAATATTTTGTCTGGTTAATTTCCTCCAAACAATATCTTTACCAACCACGCTCTAACAAAGTTTAGTTTTTGCTTATCTCCTTCCCGCAAGCGGGGAGGAGTTCTTTTATCAAATATGATTCCTATAGTAAGCAAAACCACTGCATTGCATAGAGTTGTCTAGCAGGAAAACTCTGCTCATAACTCCTCCCATCGTAAGAAGTGGCGTTACACCTATCGTGCTAAATTACTTATGAAAAGCAAAAGCTACATAACATTAAAACTTAAGATTTCGTTATGACAACGCATAAAGCTTAAAATCACTTATTCAAATGTGCAATTTCAATAAAAACACTCTTAAGTCATTTTGATTATAAGGAGGATATTCTCATGAAGATTGGTTGCAAATTATTCATGCTTGCTTTAACTGTTCCATTATCTCTTGGAATTTTAAATTTTAAAGCACAAGCTCAAGTTACTAGAAAATTGGGTGTAGCTGGTGATATTCCCGTTCCCGGCAATTATGATAAGGATGGTAGAACTGATATTGCAGTATGGCGACCCAGTAATGGTACTTGGTATTTAATTAAAAGTTCTACAGATCAAACAGTTACTAAACAATTGGGCGTAGATGGCGATATTCCCGTTACCGGCGATTATGATGGTGATAGGATAACTGATATTGCAGTATGGCGACCAAGTAATCGCACTTGGTATGTAATTAACAGTTCTACAGGTCAAACAGTTACTAAACAATTGGGCATAGATGGCGATATTCCTGTTCCCGGTAGTTATGATAATGATGGTAAAACTGATTTTGCAGTATGGCGCCCCAGTAATGGTACTTGGTATGTAATTAACAGTTCTACAGGGCAAACAGTTACTAAAAAATGGGGTGTAAATGGCGATATTCCCGTTCTCGCCGATTATGATTATGATAGTAGAACTGATTTTGCAGTATGGCGACCCAGTAATGGTACTTGGTATGTAATTAATAGTTATAGCCGTCAAGTAGTTATTAGAAAATTGGGCGTAAATGGTGATGTTCCTGCCCCTGGTAAATACGATGATGATGGTAGAGCGGATTTTGCAGTATGGCGACCAAGTAATGGTACTTGGTATATAATTAACAGTTCTACAGGTCAAAGAGTTACTAGAGAATTGGGCGTAAATGGTGATATTCCTGTTCCTGCCATTTATAATTTCTCTATTAAGAGTGACTTCGCAGTATGGCGACCGAGTAATGGCACTTGGTATATTTTGAGGAATTAAGGCTAATATTTTGTTTGATTACAGCAGTTTTCATATATTTGAACCACATCTATCGTAAGCGCACAGCATTGCTATATTCTTACCGCGTGGTCTATTAGAGATTGTCTCGTTCCCAGGCTCCGACTGGGAATGCCTAATGCGAGGCTCTGCCTCAAGACTGGCGGTAGCAGCCCAATTGAAGTGCATTTCCAGCCTCTTGCTGGAAACGAGGTTTTAAATCAATACAGTTCAGTTAAGCCCAAAAACCTTGGTAAAGACGCGAAATTTCGCGTCTCTACAGGTCTAAAATTAGTACCAAAAATCCTTAACTGAACCGTATTGGGTTTTAAATGGGTTTGGGCTGAAGTTGACACCAATGAGCAATGTTGCCTACCGCGTGGTGTGAGGCTAAACACCCCTCAAAGCGGTTTTTGGGTAGGTACACCAATAGCACGGGGAAACTGAACTGCTGTAGTGGCTACCTTACGCAAATAGATACAATGCCGGATGCTGTGACTCAGAGGTGTTGTAAATTGTTCGATTGATTCAATCGCACCACCCAACTGCTTCAAAGCATTCTGCAAAGCAGTTGTTTCATCCTCTGTCCAATTACCGCGATAAATTATGGCTAAACCTCCCTGTTTGAGCAGTGGTAAGGTATATTCTGCACAAACAGAGGCTGCCCCTACAGCACGAATCAACGCAATATCGTAAGCTAATCGATGCTGGGGGTGATGACCGATTTCTTCAGCCCTACCAACAAGAGTTTTGGCATTGGTAAAGGCAAGTTCAGTTAATATATTGTCGATAAAAGTAATTTTTTTCCGAGTGGAATCCAGAAGAGTAATTGTGCAATTAGGTACAGTAATTGTCACTGGAATACCCGGAAAACCCGCACCTGTACCGATATCAATGATAGCAGGGAAAGCAGCGGAGAAATTTGTTGATAAAAGAGGTGCAATTCCTCGCAGAGAATCCCAGAGATGTTTTTCCCAAAACTCTTGAGGGTCAGTAATGCGAGTTAAATTTAGTTGGCGATTACCTTCTAGGATTAACTCATAAAGCCTTTGGAATTGCGCTTGCTGTTGGAGAGTTGGTTGCCAATTGAGAGTTTGCTGCCAGATTTCTGCCATCTCAGGCAATAGGTTTGTCATTTGTCATTTGTCATTTGTCATTTGTCATGGGGCATGGTTATTCTCCTTGCCCCATGTTCTCCTCTCACACCGTTGGTAAAGGTTCTTTAACTTTGGTTTCTAGTGTCTTTGGGTCTACTGATTGTAGTTCACCGTGGTTGAGTGTCCAGCAACGATCTGCGATCGCTAACATATCCCCAGCATCGTGTGTCACTACCAACAGTGTCCAATCTTGTTTCAGTTTCGCTAATAAATTTACCAGTTGCCGACGCATTGACCAATCTAACCCAGCTGTAGGTTCATCCAATAACAGTAAATTTGGCTGGCGAATCAATTGCACTGCCAAAGCTAAACGTCGTTGCTGACCACCACTCAAAGCATAGGGAGCGGCGGAGAGCGATAAATGGTCTAATCCCACTTCGGTTAGGGCCTGTCTAACTCGTTCTGACCCTAACTCAGGATGTCCTAAACGCAATTCTTCTAAAATTGAACCACCGCAAAAGTGACGCTCTGGAAATTGAAATACCAACCCAGCTAATTGTTGTAGCTGTTCGGCTATAAGTTCTTGTTCCCGCCAAAAGAGTGCGCCGCTAGTGGGTTCGGCTAGTCCCGACAAAATTTCTAGTAAAGTACTTTTACCCGAGCCACTCGCGCCAATAATCAGACCTAGCTGCTGGGGTGCTAATTCCAAGTTGATTGATTTGAGAATCGCTGTTGGGCACGCTGTGGGGTGATAATTTAGATTTCGGAGATAGAGCATTTGTTAAGATTACCAAAAAGTCAGCAAATTACTGATTAGCTACACTGGGAGCACCAGGAAAATTCCAAGAAAGGATTAACACCTTAATCTAGCAGCAAGAATCATCCACATTTTCTCCATTGTGGCAGACTCACCCTAAAAACTTTGGCTATAACCAGCCTGGGAACATGGAAAAATTACCAAAGTCAACCTTTATATAAGAAAATTTTGGTTGAAGCAGAGGCAAGTTCACACTTCGACTCCTTTCGACTGCGCCCTTACTTCGACGCCGCTCAGTACAAGTCGGCTACGCTCAGGACAGGCTCAAGGCAAGTCGCTCAGTGTAAAAATTAACCATTTTTTGCATTCTAAGTAACACATACAACTATTTCAACCGCAATTATTCTGAGAGTTAAAATGACTAAAAGGTTTTCTTCGCCTCGATTAGTAGTGTCTGCGAGACTCACTACCTTTGCTCAGACTGCTTTTGGCGCTGCGTTCGCCTTTGGCGTTGCCCCTTGGGCAATCGCACTTAATCTGTGGGTAAATCCCTCATTGGCTGGCGATCCGTTTCGTAATCGTGAACCTCATCAAATTGGCGACCAAACAGAAGCCGCTTTTAAAGCGATTTTCCAACAAGGCAATTATCCAGCAGCAGAGCGTTATCTGGAACAAGCAATATCTAAAGAACCAAATGAACCTCTAGCTTATGCTATGAAGGCATCTTTAGCATACGGAAATAAGGATTGGGCTAAACTAGATACCTACAGCCAAAAAACTCTAGAAGCCGGACAAAAACTAATTCCTAGCGATCCCTTGCGTGGTAATTTATACACTGCTGTTGGTCATTTTTTAGAGGGAGCAGTAATTATCATCCGTGATGGTACTGTCAATGGTGTACCGCAAGCCTTTAGTCGGTTGCGGCAAGTTTATGAATATTTAGACAAAGCTGAAGCAATTTCTGCCAACGATCCAGAACTGAATTTAATCAAGGGTTATATGGATTTATTGTTGGCAGTTAATTTGCCATTTGCTAGCCCAGATCAGTCAATTGGACGCTTAGAACGAAATGCTGCTCCTGGGTATCTAGTAGATCGGGGTATTGCTCTTGCTTACCGGGATTTAAAACGGTATCCACAGGCACTAGAGTATGTCAACCGGGCGATAAAAACCACATCCGATAATCCAGAAATTTATTATCTCAAAGCCCAAATCCTGAAAGAACTGGGGCAAAAAGAAAAAAGTCAGCAGATGATCGAGGAAGCGATCGCTAATTTTGACAAAGCACTAACTAAAAAATCCCAACTCCCAGGCGGTTTAGTCAAACAAATTGAGAGTGAACGCAAAAATGCTGTTAGCCTTAAGAATCCTGAATAATTGGGCATTGGGCATTGGCGATTAAGTTTTTTCTCTATTCCCTATGCCCCATTCCCCATGCCCTATGCTCCATTTTGATATGCTTATTTGCAGAACAGTAATTGAGATACTAGACCAAAATGGAGATTCAGTTCCGCGAAATTAATCCTTTTGATGTGTGGATTTGGCTGAAATTCAGCACAAATCCTTCTGCACGTGAAAAGCAGTATGTAGAAGAAGTTTTCAATTCTTGGTTTTATCTGGGTAAATTGGGTGCATTTAATGCAGAGAATCTCCAGGTGCAGGACACTGGACTTGATATCAGCTACATGAATTATGATGAGCAAGGGTATGACAAAAGCCTGCTAGCACTGATGCACAACATCGGTGAGTTTGAATATGAGGGACAGTGGGGGCGTTGTTGGTTTGACTTAGGAACCAGTGATGCGATCGCATTGGATATTTTAATCAACGCCCTCAGCCAGCTAAGTCAGGAATATGTCACCATTGAAGAATTGTACATCGGTGGGGAAAACCCAGATTGGCCTATTGAGGGTAGCGAAAGCCGTCCTCAGTCTATTTACGATAATTAGTTACCAAAATGAATAAAGCAGGCGAAATTCGGGTAATAACCTTGGGGCTAATTCGGGATGGCCAACGCATATTTCTTTCTGAAGGCTACGATCCCGTCAAACAAGAAACATTTTATCGGGCTTTAGGCGGTGGTGTTGAATTTGGCGAAACCAGTCGCATCGCCTTAGAACGCGAGTTTCAAGAGGAAATTCAGGCAGATTTAACGAATATTAAATATTTAGGTTGTATAGAGAACCTGTTTACATTTAATGGTAGGCAAGGTCATGAAATTATTCAGCTTTATCAATGTGACTTTGTTGATTCCAAATTTTATCAACTAGAAAGTTTAGTTTTTTCAGAATCACAAACTCATAAACATAGAGCCTTATGGATAGATATTTCTCGCTTGAAATCTGGGGAATTCAGATTAGTACCTGAAGTATTTTTTGAATATTTATAAATCATCTGGAAATCGCACTCAACAAAGATACAATTACTAAACTCGTGTAAAATGTTTGAGTTTCATGATTCGCAAAAGTTGATTTGCAGACAGTGCTGAAGTACCATAGCGATCGCCTTGAAATGCTAAACTCCACCTTCTAACTCCTCTAGGTCATCTACTGTCAGTGGTGCTTGGCCACTGTGGCGCACATACAATACATTAACTGTAGTACCTCGAATTGTAAGCTCAATCTGAGCTTCGGCGATTGGGGTAATCTCAACCTGAAATGCCATACTTTTGCTGCATTTCTTGAACGAAATCCCCAATGGGGCGAGTTTTGCCAGCGTTGAGTTCCTCGAAACCTTGTCCAATTCCAGCAATTGTCTCCAACTGATCAATCAGTTGGCGTAATTTACTGGGGTCGATTTTACCAGGGTCTAGAAAGGTGACGAGAACTTGAGAGCGATCGCTGACATCTTGTGGTAGCTGGGTGAGGTGAATTTGTCCATCCTGATAAATGCCTTCGATAGTTTTTATCATAAGTTTAAGTTGAGTTGGTATTTACCTTAATTCTACCAACTAGACTCAAAGGGCTGGGTTGGAATTCCCGCCTGCTCAAAAGCTTTGCGGCAGTCTGCCACTCTTTTAAAATACAAGCGATCGCTCTCAATAGCAGAACTAGTATTTGAGACAGTTCTACAATAAAGGCAAAGACGTTGAGGTTGAACTAACCTAATGGGTGTACCTGAAACAAACCCAAAGATACCAATGCTTTCACCAAGCCTCTACGAAACTGATTTTTACGCTTGGACACAGGAACAAGTAACTTTACTTCGCAATGAACACTGGAGTCAGATTGATCTGCAAAATCTGATTGAGGAGATTCAATCTTTGGGTAAACAGCAACGTCAAGAACTGCGAAACCGTCTTAGTGTTTTGATTGGACATTTACTAAAATGGCAGTACCAGTCAGGGCGTCGTAGCCGTAGTTGGTTAGCAACACTTCGTATTCAACGCTTAGATATTGCTGAACTGCTCGAAGACAATCCTAGCCTCAAACCCTACCTTGAAGAAGCACTTCGCAAAGCCTACCTTAGAGGTGTCGAATTAGCTGTTGGAGAAACAGATTTGCCCAAGCGGACTTTTCCGGTAGAGTGTCCTTACAGTTTGGTAGAGATTGTGGACTATGATTTCTACCCCGGTGAACCAAGCAAATTACTAGATGAATCAGAGCAGTAATTGGAAATTAAAGTAAATCTTCTTCAGATAGCTGGGCTATTTTCATCAAGGCTTTCAAGGTTCCAACTTTCAAATCTTGATTGCGGCCTCTAAAAGAGCTTTTTGTAAACTTTTATTTCTGCGATTGAGTTAGGTATCCAATGGCTGGGATAAGTAAGTTGGCATGATAAAACCCATGTATATTTCAATACGCTTGGGTTAGCGCCAAAAACCTTGAAATGTGTAGGTTGGGGAGCCACTGCGTTGGGCGGGTTTCCCGACTTGAAGCAAGTGGCGTTTGAGGAACGAAACCCAACATTTCGGGACTTTGTTGGGTTAAGCTTTAGCGTTACCCAACAAAGCAATTTTCCACAAAGCCAAAATCCACTAGCATCAGCAGCCGGACGCGATGTTTTACGTCGTGGAGGTAGTGCTATAGATGCTGCGATCGCGAGCAAAAAGAGTAAGGAAATAAAACTACATTAACTCAGTACAGTTGCTAATCTCCGCTAATTTCGACTAACACTTCACCTGTTCGCAAAAGCTCTAATGCTTCTAGCAAAGTAGCACTCAAAATCTCTTGCAACCGAGCATTTGATGTGTTTCCGCACGTTAACCAGATAATTTGTGGTGGTGATCCAAGACGAACAACCAAGTCAACAAAGTCGCTATCCTTGGTTATCAAGATAACTCCTTGAGCTTTTGCTGCCTCAAAAATCTGAAGGTCTTCAGCATCTCTCAGACCAACATCACGTAAAGCTAAAGCTGTTATACCAAAAGTGTTGCTGATCCAAGTTGCGATCGCAGGGGATAAATGTGCATCTACCCAGATTGTCATGCTACTAAGACTGGATGATTAAGCTTCCGCGAAGCATATATTAGTGCTGCTTTGAGATCGTCGGCTTCAAGATCAGGCATTTCTTCTAAAATTTGTTCTGCACTAAGTCCAGCAGCAAACAAGTCCAGTACATCTGATACCCGAATTCTCATGCCTCGAATGCATGGACGACCACCACATTGTTTGGGATTAACTGTAATTCTTTTAAGTAATTCTGACATAGATTTTCACTTGATTACTAATCTTTTTCTACCACTCAAACAACAGCTGCCTCTGGAATCGCACCCTGCATTCTCCCGAAAGCATCAATCAAATTCTGCAATTGTTGATCTGCTTTAAATACTCCTAATCCGCGCACCGTCACTTTACCAGGAGAATAGACAAAACGCGTCTTGAGATTGTCTGGTAAATTCGCCGCTAACAAATTCCAAGCGGGTTCCTCCATCGGTGTTTCTAAAACAACGTGCTGCTTGTTTTCTGGTTTAATTCGGCTAAATCCAAGTTTTTTTGCTAGCTGTTTGAGTTCCATGACTCGCAAAAGTTGATTTGCAGGGACAGGTAAACTACCATAGCGATCGCTCCACTCGGCTGCAATCTGTTTTAATTCTGATTTAGATTTAGCTGTGGCCACTGCCCGGTATGCACTCATCTTTTGATCCAAATCGGTGATATAATCTGCCGGAATAAACGCCGTCAGGTTGAGGTCAATTTGGGTATCCTCCACTTTCGGAATTTCTTGTCCTCGGATTTCCCGAATTGCTTCTTCTAGCATTTCCATGTATAAATCAAAACCGATGGCATCCATTTGACCGGATTGTTCTGCACCTAGCAAGTTACCTACACCTCTGATTTCCATGTCACGCATCGCTAGTTGATATCCAGAACCCAACTGAGTAAATTCCTGAATCGCTCGTAATCGTTGCCGTGCTGCATCAGATAATGCCCGTTGCTTTGGATAAAATAACCAAGCATGAGCTTGGATACCTGCACGTCCCACACGACCGCGTAATTGATACAACTGTGCTAATCCAAAGCGGTGAGCATCTTCAATTAAAATGGTGTTGACTCGCGGAATATCTAAGCCAGATTCAATAATTGTTGTACAAACCAGGATATCTGCATCGCCATTGCTGAAAGTGAGCATGGTTGATTCTAACTCGCTTTCATCCATTTGACCGTGAGCGATCGCAAATCTAGCTCCTGGTAAAACTTCTCGTAAATTGGCTGTTGTCTCTTCAATGCCATCTACTCGTGGAACTACATAAAATACCTGTCCGCCTCTGTCTAATTCTTGACGAATTGCGGTGCGGATACTTTCAGAATTTATCGGTGAAAGATGGGTTTTAATTGGTCGTCTAGTTGGGGGTGGCGTGGTAATCAAACTCATTTCCCGAATTCCCGACAAGGACATATACAAAGTCCGGGGAATGGGAGTGGCTGAGAGGGTAAGCACATCAACCTGAGTTTTCAGGCTTTTAATTTTCTCTTTTTGGTTTACCCCAAATCGTTGTTCTTCATCCACTACTAATAATCCTAAATCCCGGAATGTCACGCCTTTACCTAAAAGTTGGTGTGTACCAATTACTACATCTAATTCACCCGTTGCCAATCGTTTTTGAATATCGCGGCGTTCTTCAGCAGACCGAAAACGGTTGAGCAAACCGACATTTACCGGGTAAGGTGCAAAACGTTCTTTGAGTGTATGGTAATGCTGCTGTGTTAAAATAGTCGTTGGCGCAAGGAGTGCCACTTGTTTACCGGCGGTGACTGCTTTAAAAACAGCACGAATCGCCACTTCCGTCTTGCCAAAACCGACATCGCCACAAACTAACCGATCCATTGGGCGATCGCTTTCCATGTCGCGTTTTACATCTTGTACAGCTTTGAGTTGATCCGTTGTGGGTTGGTAGGGGAAAGAATCTTCTAATTCCTCCTGCCAAGGCATATCTCCTGGAAAGCTAAAACCTTGTTGTTGCGATCGCGCTGCATACAGTTTCAACAAGTCCACCGCCAATTTTTTAATCGCTTTGCGGACTTTATTCTTGGTATTTTCCCAAGCTTTCCCAGTCATCCGATTGAGTTCCGGCGCTTTATCACCTGCGGCGCGGAACCGAGATAAAGCACCTACTTGATCGGCTGCGACTCTTAATAACCCATCAGCATACTGCACCACCAAATAATCACGGGTTTCATTATTAATTGTCAAACTTTCCAGCTTGACAAATTTGCCAACACCATGATTTCTATGAACCACATAATCGCCTGGACGGAGTTTATTGGGATCAACTTGCTTAGAAGTAGCTTTGTGACGCTTGCGGATATAGCCGGGAGTCGCCAAAGAATGCTGCCCAAAAAATTCCCGATCTGTGACGATTACTATTCGGTAAGTAGGCAGGATAAAACCTTCTAGTTCCGCAAGACCAGAATATTTTAAGGCTATGGGAGTATGGTTAATTTGCAGCTTATCGATCGCTTGGTAGTCGCGGGGATTGGGGATAAACTGAGCCGGACAGTCATGTTCTTGCAACAGTGAGACAGAACGCGAAGGTTGAGCAGAAAGTAGCCAGATTGAGAAATTGCGATCGCGTTCTTGGCGGATAGTTTCAGCTAGTTTAGCAAACTGGTGCGGCGTGACAGGAACAGGACGGCTGGCAAGATTAATCCCATCATTTTCCTCTGATAATTCCGATAAATATAATGTTTTAAACTTGGCAACATCAGCCAAACACTCATCAAACGACCGATGAATTTTCGGCAATCTTAGGGGAGTAGATTCTTCCCCATGCCCAATTTCCCACTGTTCCTCGGCATTTTCCACCCAGCGATCGCTATGAGCATGACACTGTTCAGGCTCATCAATGGCAATCAGGGTATTTTCTGATAAATAGTTTAGCAAAGATGCTGGTTGCTCAAAAGCCAACCCCAAAAAGCGACGACTACCCTCCAAAAGTGATGACTTCTCAGTGCTAAGTTCTGACTCAGAATTTAACTCATCACTCATAACTCCTAACTCATAACTATTCTTCAGCGCCGCCATGACGATGGGAGCAAAGCTAGTGGGGGTAAGAATTAACTGATCAACTTTGTCGAGGGCGGAACGTTGGGTTGCTGGGTCAAATTCCCGCATTTGCTCGATTTCATCACCAAACCATTCCAGGCGGACTGGAAACTCAGATGAAACTGGGTACACATCAACAATATCGCCCCGTCGGCTCCACTGTCCTTCTGTTTCCACCAAAGGTACTCGTTCGTACCCCAAAATAGTTATTTTCTCACTGAAGGAATTCAAGTCTAATTCCATCCCCCGCTTCAAAGTCAGACAGAATTGCCCAAAAGCTTCTGGTGGTGGTAAGTGGGGTTGTAGCGCCCCTTGGGTAGCCACAATTGCCAAAGGTCGCTTCGCTCCGGTACTGGGAATTGGGAATTGGGGATTGGGAACAGACAAGGGAGTAACTTTTTCAATAGTTCCCTCTTGTCCTCCTAATCCCCAGTCCCCAGTCCCCAGTCCCCTATCCCCTGTTACCAAATCTGCCAATACCTGCATTTGCCCCCAACTCATCTCAGTTTCCGGGTCAAAAGGTTCGTAGGGAGAAGCCTCGGAGGTGGGGTAAAAATGTACTGTTTGCCATCCCATTGCCTCCAGTTGTGCATAAACGCGTCCAGCTTCTTCCAGAGTGGCGCAAACCACAAACAAATCCTTGCCCGTAGCCTGTGCCAATGCCGAAGCCACCAAACCCTTGGGTAGTCGAGGAACGCCATTTAACCGCAATTCTTGTTGTCGGTTTAGCTTAGAAATAAATTCAGTGGTGAGCGGCGATCGCGCTAAGGCACGCACAATAGAAGAAAATGACATAAGTACTACTAGCGGTGGGAGTCTTTGTGGATCAGAAAATCTTCAGGCAGTTTATGTCAACTATTTTAAAAGGTTAACGGTTGACGGTTGACGGTTAACAGTCAACGTGAAAATAACTATTACTTTGTGTACAGTCAAAGCATTTATAGAAGCACCTTTAATACTAGATACTAGGTATTGAGCTACGTTCGCTCTGATAAGCGGCAATTTTAAACATGTCCTCCATAAATTTTGAAATTTTAATCATTTTGGTGCTAATTATTGCCAACGGCGTGTTTTCTATGTCTGAGATGGCGATTGTCTCAGCCCGGAAAGTTAGGCTACAACAGCTTGCCAATCAAGGAGATGCCAAGGCAAAGGCAGCATTGAAACTTGCTGAGTCTCCAAATCATTTTCTGTCAACCGTCCAAGTAGGTATTTCCCTGATTGGTATCCTGACTGGTGCTTTTGGAGGAGCAACAATTGCTAACCGACTGGCAGTCTATGTAAAACTTGTGCCCTTGTTAGCACCTTATAGTGAACCGCTATCTTTCGGAATAGTGGTTTTGATCATTACCTATTTGTCACTGATTGTTGGCGAATTGGTACCGAAGCGTTTGGCATTAAACAACCCAGAAAGGATTGCATCGATTGTAGCGATTCCTATGGAAGCCTTGGCGGCGATCGCTTCTCCTGTAGTCTTTCTCTTAAGCGCTTCTACTGATTTGATCCTGCGATTACTGGGAATTACAGCTTCTACCGAGCCGCAAGTTACCGAAGAAGAAATTAAAATCTTAATCGAGCAAGGTACTGAGGCGGGAACCTTTGAGGAAGCTGAACAGGATATGGTGGAGCGAGTTTTTCGTTTAGGCGATCGCCCTGTCAGCTACTTAATGACACCCCGCCCTGATATCGTCTGGCTAGACTTGGATGACTCTGCCGAAGAAAATCGCCAAAAAATGGTTGATAGTGCCTATTCTCGATATCCAGTTTGTCAGGGGGGACTTGACAATGTGCTGGGTGTTATGCCTGTTACTGACTTATTAGCCCGGAGTTTTCGAGGAGAACCGCTAGATTTGACAGTGGGATTGCGACAGCCCGTATTCGTGCCAGAAAGCACCCGTGGTTTGAAAGTTTTGGAATTGTTCAAGCAAACAATCACTCACATGGCGTTAGTAGTCGATGAATATGGTGTGATTCAAGGATTAGTCACTCTCAACGACATCATGAGCGAAATCGTGGGTGATGTTCCTTCAACAGATGGGCAAGATCAACCACAAGCCGTGCAACGCGAAGATGGTTCCTGGCTTTTGGATGGGATGTTGCCTGTAGAGGAGTTTTTGGAACTTTTCGGTATGGAAGAGTGGAAATCCGAGGAAAGCGGCAGTTATCAAACCTTAGGTGGTTTTGTGATCACCCATTTAGGCCGTATTCCTGCCGCAGCAGATCATTTTGAATGGCAAAGTATGCGAATTGAAGTGATGGATATGGATGGTAACCGCGTTGATAAAGTCCTAGTCGTACCAAAGGGAAGTAAATCAACGGATACGGCGCAATCTGATTAGGAGTTAGGAGTTAGGAGTTAGGAGTTAGGAGTTAGGAGTTTGGAGTTAGGAGTTTGGAGTTAGGAGTTTGGAGTTTGGAGTTATTTCCCCCCTAACCCCATGCCCCATGCCCTATTTATGCAATTTGTCAAGTTTTTGATAGACGTTGGACGGCCTCACCTGCCAACATCTGATGGGCTTGTGCCAAAACTTGGGGGATTTTATCGGCGTGGGGATTGCGGGCGAGACATTGGCGCAAGTCTAATTCATCTAGCCGATCGGCTTTGTTGCCGGGGAACCAGTGGCCACCATTGCCAAGCAGGTTGTAACGCATTTTGGCATACTCTACCAGATCGTAGGCGATCGCTAAATTTCGCAGCCACAAAATCACCCGAATATTTACCTCACCAGGGGTTTGGTTAAAGGTTGGTAGATTTGTTTCCCAGGATTTTACCCAATCTTCTCCCAAAGTAGCGATCGCTTCTGATTCCAACCTTGCTAAAATTGGCGGCAAAATTTCTGATGCCCGATCTACTAATTCTAAAGTCTTCAGGTGTTCATCAAAATCTTCTGGTTTTGCTGCTCCCAAACTTAAGGTATGCACCTCTTGATGACTCAAACAAAACAAATCATTAAACACCATTGGACTCAACGGGGCGCAAAGATTTACTAATTTTTCTGGAGGTTCATACAATAAACCTCCTTTATTAGATGGGCTAATGATAAACACCCCCATATCCTGGCGTTTAGCTGCTTCAATTGCCGCCCAATTCCATTGATTAATGTAGTACCAATGCAAATTCACGTAATCAAATAGATTGGTATTAATTGTCTGCACAATCATATCTGTTGATCCGTGTGTGGAAAAGCCAATAAATCTAACTTTTCCTTCTGCTTGCAACTGCTGCGCTACTTCCAAACAGCCACCAGGGCGGATGCTGTCATCAAACGACTCAGGATGATTGATACCATGCAACCCTAAAAGGTCAACATAATCTAGCTGGAGATTTTGCAATGATTGTTCAAATGTCTCGCGGAATTCTTTCGCATCTGCCTTTGGGCTGATTTTGGTCTGAACAATCAACTTTTCACGGGGAAATTGAGGTAGAACTCTTCCCAATTGCATTTCGGAAGTGCCATAACCACGAGCAGTTTCAATATGATTAATCCCAACTTCGACTGCCCTTCTAATAGTCGCTTCCAGATTCGCCTGACTATCAGCAGGAATTTCATTATTGGGAACATCTTTCCATGTAAACTGATATCTCATGCCACCGCAGGAAAACACTGGCATCTGTAATTCTGTGCGTCCAAATCGTCTGTATAGCATTAGTAGATTGTGAATTGCTTGTCAACTTAAAATCTAAAAACAACAGCCATTCAAGTCTACAGTGCCACAATAATTAAGGATTTTCAAAGAATATAGCGGTTCTCGTTTGGATGCAACACAGTAGGGGCACAGCATTGCTCACAGGTGTCAACTTAACGTAAAAACCAGTCTAGACAGAGCTTTAAAAGATTGCCTCGTTTGCCTCGTTCCCAGTCTCCGACTGGGAATGCCCGTCCTTGAGGCTCCGCCTCTCTTTCTAGCGGCAGAGCCGCAATTGAATAGCATTTCCAGCCTCTTGCTGGAAACGAGATTTGAATTAAGAACTTCCAAAAAATAAATTATCCAGTCGGGTGAGTTACGGCGTTAAGCCTAACGCACCGCCTACAAATAACAGGTGTGTTACGCTGCGCTATCAAGCCCCGTACCCTCTTGGTTTCTTTCAATCCTAGTACTTACGCATTGACAGGAAAGCCGAAATGACAGGTATGCTTTTCAAGGCTTTTAACCAGATTTTTCAACTATCTTTTTGCGATCGCGGCTAACAAAGGATAGTTTGTAAAGGCCTGAAACAACCTATTTACGTTAATACATAAGATAATTCATTTGTACAGTGCGTAAGTCCTAAATCCTAAATCCTAAATCCAAAATTGGTTGACTTCTTTTGCAAAATTAGGGGGTTGTTAGATTAATTCTTTGGAGACTGCGCTTGGATTAAGCAATTTCTCAATGTTTCGGCTAACACCTGTACATGCGGCTCATTAAGTAGTCCAAGGTGAGATCCGGGAACATAATGGATATCTAATCCTCCAGCAACTACTTCGCCCCAGCCAAATTGAGGATCGTATTCTGTGCCTATAGCTTCGTCCCGATTTTGATCCTCTGTTCGCAAGAGGATAACTCGATCAGGGTAAACCGGGAAAATATATTCACTAACGGCTTGAGTGTTAGCATCTATAATCTTTAAATGCTTATCACTTATAGGTATATCTAGTGCCACTTCCAGGTAACGGTTATATGTATTTTGAAGAAGAGACTTACGCCAATAACTCCATCTCATAACCCTTTGCCAAAGGTAGGCTGGCCCTTGTTGAACGATATTATTTAAATGCAAGAAAAATCGCCTGAACAATGACGCCCGCCAGCTATAACCTGGACGGCAACTATCAAGCACAACTAGAATACCAACTTGTTCGCCTTGCTCTCGCAGTTGCCTAGCCATCTCGAAAGCAACTACACCCCCAAAAGAATAACCTCCCAGAAAATAAGGGCCATTGGGCTGAAGGGTCTGGATTTCTTGAATGTAGTGAGTTGCCATGTCTTCAACCCGTGTATGGAAAGGATGTTTTCCATCTAGCCCTTGTGGTTGTAGTCCGTAGAATGGTTGGTTTGGCCCCAAATGCTGTGCCAATTCACGGAAACACAAGACTTCTCCACCCAGTCCGTGAATACAGAAAAAAGGTGGCTTGGAACCATTGGGTTGAATTTCTACCAGAGATGACCAAGTAGTTCTTGATTTGTCTAAGGTATTTACTAAAGTTTTGTTTGCTGCTAAATCATCTTGGCAGATTATTTTGGCTAAAGCCTCTACAGTTCCTGACTGGAAGAGAATGGCAAGAGGCAGATTTTTATGAAATGTCTTCTCAATTTGCCAAAATAGTTTTACTGCTAATATGGAATGTCCTCCTAGCTCAAAGAAGTTATCCTTGACGCCAATGGGATGGACACCTAAAGTTTGTTCCCAAATCTTTATTAGCTGGCGTTCCACTTCATTACGGGGAGCAACAAAGGTGGCTTCCGATTCTTGCCTTGATAAGTCGGGTGCTGGTAAGGCTCGACGGTTTACCTTGCCGTTGGGGGTTAAGGGCATGGTGTCCAGCAAGACGAAAGCTGAAGGGAGCATATACTGAGGCAGCTTTGTCAAAAGAAAGCTACGTATGTCAGTAATTGTAGATGCCCAGTCTTGATTCGGGATAATGTAAGCCACTAAACGTTGATCCCCAGGAACATCTTCACGGGCAATTACTACGGTTTGGAGTACATGCGGGTGCTGGGCTAATACCGTCTCAATTTCCCCTAGCTCAATGCGTATCCCACGGATTTTAACTTGATGATCTCGGCGACCGAGAATTTCTAGAGAGCCATCTGGACGATAACAACCGCGATCGCCTGTATAATAAAGCCAATCTCGTTCGTCATTCCGAAAGAGGTTTTTCACAAACCGAGAACGGTTTTCTTGTTGAGCATTTATGTAACCCAAAGTGCGGAATGGCGTTCTCATAACGATCTCGCCTGGTTCACCAATGCCACAGAGTTGGTTATTTGCTGTTAAAACTAGTGCTTGAGTTTCAGGAAGCGGCAATCCTACTGGCTGTATCCCTGGTGTACACTCCACAGGTATTTTGTAATAACACTTCGCCAAAGTTGTCTCTGTCGGGCCATAGAGATTAACAATTTCACCTGATTCTGGAAAAGCATCCCGCCACCTATATATAAGTGTCTCCTTGAGAGGTTCTCCAGCCAAGAACAACCAGCGTAAGTTACGTAGATAGACTCCTGACGGCACATTGGCTAACCATGATTGCGCCAGCGATGGAACTGTATGCAGCACAGAAATTTGCTCATGTTCCAAGTAATTCAGAATTTTAGTTGGTTCCAGGTTATGCCCTTCTTCTGGCAAACACAGGGTTGCACCACTAGTCAAGGGTAAGAAGATGTCTCTGAGAACTACATCAAAGGAAAGACCTGTCAATTGGGCTACCCGGTCTTGCTGACCAATTTCAAATGTCTGCCTCTGCCAGTTGAGAAAATGCGCCAGCCCTTTGTGACATCCCAGCACCCCCTTAGGTATACCAGTGGTGCCAGAAGTAAAGAAAATATAAGCTGGATCATCGGCAGTGATTTCAGGCAATTTTATTGCTTCACTGCTGTCCTGGGGTGGATTTATCGCTTCCCCTGTGTCTGGGTTTACACGGATGATAATTAAAGAATTGTATATTTCTTTGTCTTCTGGACGCTGACTATCGATGTGTAATATATATTTAGCTTTAGCTTCCTTTAACATGAGCAGGTGGCGATCGCTAGGAAGTTTCGGATCGAGAGTCAGCAGAACACCGCCACTCAAAAGTACAGCGTTCATACTCGCAATCAGTCCAAAGCTTCGTGTCCCGAACACGGCTACAACATCTCCCCGTTGGACTCCATGAACCAACATCACCCCCGCTAAAGCTTGAGCGCTTTTGCCCAATTCCCCATAATTCCAAATGCGAGATCCTTGACGGAGTGCCGAATGTTCTGGGGTACGATTTACCCAAGAGGTAAACATTGTTGTTACCAATTCGTACCCTGGTTCTGGCAAAACCGCCCTTGGTTCTGGCAGCAAAATTTGTGCTTTTGGTGTCACCAGAGAATACAAACTAATCTGGCATTCCGTTGCAGCAACAATTTGATTCAACAAATGATGAAATTGATGCAGCATTTCCATCATCCGCTCTGAAGCAAACAGATCGGTGTTGTAGACTAAATCAAGTTGGATTCCCTGGTTTTTTTCTGTTACATACAAGGTTAAGTCGAACTTAGAAGCTGTTTCTAACATCGAAACTGGTTCTATCGCCACCCCAGGTAGTTCTAGTTGGATATCCTTGAAATTGAGCATATTAAACCACACTTGAAACAGTGGGTTCCGGCTGGTATCTCGCTCTGGTTGCAGTTCTTCTACCAGCTTCTCGAAGGGCATATCTTGATGGGCATAAGCACCTAATGCCATCTGGCGAACTCGATTCAACACTGAACGAAAACTAGGGTTGTCGGAAAAATCAGCCCGTAAAACGACGGTATTAATAAAAAATCCAATTAACCCTTCAATTTCAGAACGGTTACGTCCAGCAATGGGAGAACCAATGAGAATGTCTTCTTGCCCACTGTAACGGTGCAGGATTGTCCCAAAGGCCGCCAGCAAGGTCATAAATAGGGTGACACCTTCCTGACGCGAAAGTTCTATGAGCGATGCACTCAGAGTCTGCGGTAGGATTAAGGATTGGGCTGCCCCTTGGTAAGTTTGCACTGGTGGCCGTGGGCGGTCGGTAGGCAATTCTAGTACAGTATTAGCACCTGATAACTGGGTTTTCCAGTAGTTTATTTCACTGGAGAGGACTTCACCCGATAGCCATTGGTGCTGCCAGACAGCAAAATCGGCATACTGAATGGGTAATTTTGCTAAAGGAGAAGGCTTACCGCTCAACAAGGCTTCATAAAGAGATGCTAACTGCTGCCAGAGAATACCCATTGACCAGCCATCGGAAGCGATGTGGTGCATCACCAACAAAAGTATCTGCTCCTGTTCGTCTATCTGGAGCAAGCAAGCCCGCAACATTAAGTCAGATTCTAAGTTAAAGGGGCGTTTCGCCTCTTGATTTAGTAGAGATTGTACCTGCTCCTGTGTTACTTTAATTATCTTGAGTTCAACTGGCCGGGGCTTGCCAATAACTTGTATGGGGCTACCATCCGGTGATGTAATAAAGTTTGTTCGCAATGCTTCGTGATGGATAACGATCGCATTTAGTGCCTGTTGTAATATACTCGCCCTGAACTCGCCCGTTAAGCGCAGTGCATTGGAGATGATATAAGCTGGGCTATTAGGTTCCAACTGCTCCAAAAACCACACTCGCTGCTGGGCAAAGGATAAAGGAATTGACTCGCGGTTGGCTATTGGGGGAATTGTCTGGTTTTGAGGATGATTTTCTTGAGTCTGGGTTTGAGCGATCGCTTGAGCTAAACTAGCGATCGTTGGATTCTCAAATAGGATTTGCAACGGCATTTCTATTTGAAAGGCTTGGCGAACCCTAGACATGACTTGAGTCGCCAGCAGTGAATGGCCTCCCAACTCAAAAAAATTGTCGTAAATGCCTACTTGTTCCAAACGCAAAACTTTTACCCAGATGTTAGCTAAGACTTCTTCTGTAGCATTCTGTGGTGGGACAAAGTTAGTTGACAGACCAAGGTCAGATATATGCGGTGCAGGTAAAGCGCGGCGGTCTATTTTGCCGTTGGGGTTTAATGGCAGGTTGTCCAAAAATACAAAGGAGGCAGGCACCATATATTCAGGTAACCGACCTTGCAAAAAGCGACGCAATTCAACCGGACTAGGAATTTGCTCTGGGTTGGCAACAATATATGCTACTAGTTGTTTGTCACCAGGAACATCCTCTCTCGCTATGACTAGAGTCTGTGTCAGTGCCGGATGTTGACCTAATATCGCTTCAATTTCTCCCAATTCAATTCGGAAGCCACGAATTTTCACTTGGTAGTCAATACGACCAAGGAACTCGATATTACCGTCTGGTAAAAAACGTGCCAAATCTCCAGTTTTGTAAAGACGTGCCCCAACTTCAGAGCTAAAAGGGTTGAAAATGAACTTCTCTGTGGTTAATTCTGGACGGTTAAGATAGCCTCGCGCTAGACCAATCCCGCCAATGTGCAGTTCACCTGATTCACCAACAGCCACAGGCTGTAAATTTTCATCAAGGATGTAAATCTCTGCATTAGTAATAGGGCGACCAATAGGAGCAATGGTATAATTATTACCGCGCTGACAAGTCCAAAAAGTGGCATCAATAGAAGCTTCTGTCGGGCCATAGCAATTATGGAAAACATTGTCCAAATTCAGTTGGGCAAAGAAGCGTTCTATGAGTTCGCTAGGTAAAGCTTCACCACCGCAGGTAATATGCCTAAGAAATCGGCAATTCTCAATTCCCTTCTCTTCTAGTAAAACACGCAGTATAGAAGGTACTAAAGCCAAGACAGTGATTTGCTGCTCAATAATCACCTTCACTAGGTAAGCAGTGTCTTGCTGTCCACCAGGGCGAGCCAGGATCAATTGCCCCCCAAAGCACAATGGCCAGAATATCTGCCACACTGAGGGGTCGAAGCTGAAAGAGATAGTCAGTAAAACTTTATCTGCTGGAGTTAATCTAAAGTTTGTTTGCCGCCAGTATAGTTGATTGCAGATACCACGATGAGGGATCATTACACCCTTTGGCTGTCCTGTAGAACCAGATGTGTAGATTACATAGATCAGGTTATCAACTGTCGTTTGATTTACAGGATTTTCTTGACTGTTTTGGGTGTCACTTTGCCAATTTGAATCTAGACAAACCACTTGCGCCTGATGCGGTGGTAAGTTATTGACCAATTTCTCTTGGGTCAACAATACTGGTGTCTGGGTATCTGATAAGATGAACGCTAAACGCTCTGGGGGATATGCCGGATCTAAAGGCACATAAGCGCCTCCAGCTTTGAGAATAGCCAGTATTCCTACGATCATCTCCAAAGAGCGCTCCAGGCAAATTCCCACAAGGACTTCAGGCCCAACTCCCAAACTACGTAAGTGATGCGCTAGTTGATTCGCCCGCTTATTTAACTGTTCATAAGTAAGTTGTATATCTTCAAATACTACAGCAATTGCTTGAGGCGATCGCTCTACTTGCCTCTCAAACATCTCATGAATGCACAGATCGTGATCAACTACTTGAGTGTCATTACATGCTTCTAGAACTTGAGTGCCGATAATGTGAGTTAGGGTATTTAACTGAATATTTTGCTTATACTCTGGAGTCTGGCTATTTATCTGCATTTTATATATATCAACTCCATCAACAAATACCATTGTTTTAATTTATTATTTATTGTAAATGTTTTTATACAAAATTCTCTGCTAAACCGCACATTAATAAATTCCCTCAGGATCGAAGTCTAGCTAGGCTTCTATAGCAGTCCAGTGTACGAAAGGCTTCTGGCTTGCACTACCCAGGCTAATTATTATACGCATATTCAAATATAATTGATACTTAAAACTCTAACTATTCGATTTTATTCAACATAAAAATTACCAAGTTTTTCCCAAATATTTTATTCTTAGCTAAAACTTTAAAAATGCATTTAAATTTAAAAAATAGCGTGATTAAATTGTTGAGGTATCAGGGAGAAGCATTTAATTTCCGGCTTGACGTTTACTTTACAAATCTTTTTTTGCTTTTTTGTATAACTATATGGTTTAAATACAATAACTGAAAAGACTTTATCTTTTTTTACGAAAATTTGCTGAAGTAAAAAATAATTATTACCGAATCTTCATTGTGTTTATTCAAATGTAAAAATAGTGTAAAGACAAAAAAATGCTTCTCTGTCAGTAAGAGAGCATTTATAAAGTAAATCTTTAGACAACAAGACGACGCAACATGATACGAGTCATGACAGCATAGATAGCAGCTTCACTCATTTCTGGAAGACGTTCATAATCCTTACTGAGACGACGGTACTGATTCAGCCACCCAAATGTTCTTTCTACTACCCAACGTTTGGGCAAAACCTGAAATTCTTGCTCAGTACGCCGCATTACCTCAACATGAGCTTGAATCATCAACCAGACACAAAGCGCAAATTTATCACCGTCATAGCCAGAATCAACCCATAAAACTTCAACTTTTTCCAGTAATTCTGGACGTTCCTCTAACAGTTCCATCAAAGCATAGGCAGCAAGTACTCGTTCTGGGGCATTTGCTTCACTTACGACCACTTTCAACAACAATCCCAAGCTATCAACTAAAGTCTGCCGCTTTCTTCCTTTTACCTTTTTACCGCCATCAAAGCCGTACACATCCCCCTTTTTTCAGTCGTTTTTACCGACTGGCTGTCTGCGGCGATCGCAGTGGGTTGAGTTGATTTTCCTATTTTTTGACGAACTTGGTCACGCAAAGTATGATTCATTTGCTCCCAGATACCTCGTTTTTGCCATTTGCGATAGTAGTTGTAAACAGTTGAACTGGGAGCAAAGTCTCGCTCGTTGCATATCCCATTGACAACCCGTTTTCAGGTGGTAGTAGATGGCGTTACATACTTCTGGCATATCAGTTGTTCGAGGATGTCCACCGGATTTAGCTGGAGGAATCAAAGGAGCTAGAATTGCCCATTCTGAGTCATTAAGGTCTGTAGAATAAGACTTTCGTCTCATTGTTTCCTATGTAAATATACTGTACAAACAGTATTTTATCGTTGGCTTTTTATCTGATGGGTCTCCTTTAGATTTACTTTATAAATAGCCTCTAAGTAAAAATGTTTATAATGCAGATATGACAGGACTTACAGATATCAAACACTGTTGATATTACTTATTATAATGACCAATTATCGAGAGATGCCCATAAAACTCACTCAAGCTCAACCACAATAGGAAGATATGTAAAGTTTTGTAACGAAAATCAAATTTTTGATGCATTTTGTTATACGTTATGTGTGTAAGTTTTGTTAATCAGTAATCATGCGTAAACAAACAGACAACTTCTAAGCAAAGCTGAATTAGTCTAGCTAAACATGCTACAGTAATTCCCGAAGAGATATCATTGTCTCATAGAAGTGGAAATCTGCAATGGAACTGTAGTAACTCAGTTCAACTGTTACGCACCTTAAAAATCCTTCCTAATATTTTTACCTGACCTACTTGATTATTTACGTCAGAAATTTTATTCAACTATTAAGTTAACTCACCAAAAAACCCTTTTTTGGCATCAAAGCTCAAAATTTCCAGGCTAAACCGGATTCTACCCTGTACCAAAAGCTAAGGATCTGGGTAGTAACTGCACTAAAACCCACCTTGGAAGATGCTTTTGATCAAGAATTTAAAGTTAGTGCGAAGAAAATGGTTACTAGTAGACTATCAAGTCCAGGTTTCTTTGAAAGAAAAATGTGAGATCCCCCACTTGTCTTAAAATAGTTTTCCATCAAATTTTAACTACACCAGGTGTTTCTAACTATGAGTAATCAAAGCATTACAACAAGTAAATTCAGTGAAGTGCCTTTAGATTTACGTGCATCTTCATTTGCCAGGGTACGCAAGGGTTCGTGGTGGTTGAGATTAACAACATTATTTCTAGTAGACTCTAGTCTTTTATTATTGGCTTGGGTTTTAGCTGGATATCAATCTTATGATGAGCATTTTACTTCGTATATACAGAGTCATTATTTGCCGATTTTAATAACCATTGGCATTCAAATAGGCTCATTAGCTATCGAGGGTATTTATCGAGAAGGTCAAAAACGCTATGACTATCTCAATATTATAAAATCGTTAACTTTTGCTCATGGATTAATCCTCCTAATTTCCTTTTTATATAAGCCAGTTATTGATGTTACACGCCCAAGAATAATATTATTATCTTGGTTGCTAAGTATATTATTTATTTGTACTGGTAGGTACGCTATAAATATTACCTTAGAATACTTGCGTAAGCAGAAAAAAATAGTTCGTTCTTCTGTCTTCATTATTTGCGATCCTCAAGACCATGAGCAGATAGCTAGCTTTATAAAAAAAGAAAAGCATTATATTGTATCTGGAACAGCTCATGCTAATTCATTAGATAGATATAAACGTCAACAAACATTGAATCAACTCAATGAATTAGGTGTAACAGAAGTTTTTATATCTTGGGATGCTCTAAAAAATAGAATGTTTTTATGCTGGTTATTTCAAGCATCGGGCATCCAAGTACATATCTTACCGATGGAATTAAAACCAATTTATAAAAACATAGAATTTAATAAAATAGGAGGAATGCCTTGTCTGAGTTTGGATTGTCCGATAATTACAGGGAAAGATTTTTGGATAAAGCGCAGTTCTGATTTTTTGTTTGCGACTTTATTTGTAATGTTATCATTCCCTATTTATATAGCTATAGCTATAGCTATAAAACTGGACTCTCCCGGCACAGTATTTTACAGACAAACCCGCATAGGTTTACATGGGCAACAGTTTAAAGTATGGAAATTCAGAACTATGAGGTCTGATGCAGAAAAATTCCAGAAAGAATTAGAAGCATTAAATGAAACGAAAGATGGGATTATCTTTAAAATTAAAGACGATCCTCGCATTACCCGTGTTGGAAAATTCCTTCGACGTTACAGCTTAGACGAATTACCTCAACTTTTTAACGTTATCTTTGGAGAAATGAGTATAGTAGGACCTCGCCCTTTACCTACTAGAGATGTAGATAAGTTTTCTGAACATCATTTTATTCGCCATGAAGTTTTACCTGGTATTACAGGTCTTTGGCAAGTCTCAGGTCGCTCGGATATTTTAGATTTTGAACAAGTGATAAATCTTGATCTTAACTACATCGAAAATTGGTCGCTTCGCTTAGACTTTGAAATTCTCCTCAAAACAGTTATGGTAGTTTTGAAAAAAGAAGGTGCTTACTAAGCAAAATCATCACGGACAGCAATAATTATAGTATTTACATATTGATATAATTATTGCAGTTTTCAGTAGAGTTTCTGTTTCTCACGCATTAAATTTAAATTTTCTACTTTGCTGAGTGATTAACTACCTACTTAAGGGCAATAAAAAGTCTTCCATTTACTACTCAGAGTCTTTGTTTTTGTTAATATAACGGAAATTTTGGCACTGAGTAGCACGCTCAAGCGTGCGATTATCGAAAGCAAACAAAAATGTAATGAAAATGCATTTTATGCTTTGACTGGTATGTATGGAAAAGCTAGAAAAGGTTCTAACGATATATCCCAAAAAAAGTCCAGTTATGAGATATACAGGTATTGGCAATTCAAAATGAGTGAATTAAGGTGAATTAATAATTTAAGAATGGTAGAAAAGTACAAATTCATAAGTAATTCCCTCTCAATGATAGCCAATCGGTTAGCGCAAAGCATAACAGCTTTTGTATTAACCGCTGCTATTGCTCGTAATCTAGGAGCTGAAGCTATAGGCCAGTATCTACTAGCCTATACCTACTACTTTATCTTTGTGGGCATTGCTTCACAAGGACTAAAGATATTATTTACAAGAGAACTAGCCCGTGAACCACAAAAAACATCAATTTATTTGATGAGTGGTACTTGGCTGCAATTAATATTTAGTTTGCTTACTTATGGGGCGTTGGTGATTGTAGTATTTTTACTTCCCTATAGTTCCAAAACCTCGACTACTTGCTACATAATGGGCTTAACGATCATTCCCTTTGCTCTTTCCAACGTAACAGAGGCAATTTTCCAAGCTAAAGAAAAGATGCATTTGATTGCGATCGCTACAGTCCCAGTGTATGTACTACGCCTAATAATAATGATCTGGGCGATGCAACTGAAGTATGGAATTGAATCTCTGGGAGCGATACTATTTTTCTCGGAAACATTAATTCTGATAATTGAATGGATTCTGATCGCACAGTTCGTCAAAATAGAATGGCAGATTGATAAACATTTTATATGGACTACAATTAAAAGTGCGCGGACATTTTTTGCTATTGAAGCAATAGCTGTAGTCAGTAGTAGAATTGAAATACTGATTCTTTCATTGTTAGGAAATGAGTTTTTAGTAGGTCTTTTTGGTGCAATAGTTCAACTGCTACAACCATATTTAATTATTGCCAACAGTATAACTGTAGCAATGTTTCCGAGACTCTCAAAAGTAATAGATCAAGGACGAGAAAAGCAGCAGAAGATAGCTGAAAGCTTTATTGAAATTTTACTATTTATGGGATTACCCTTATTCCTTGGATTGTTATTTTTTGGTAAAGACTTACTGATTTTTATTTATGGTTCTAGCTTTGCTCAAGGAAGTTTAGCTCTTAGTATAAGTGCTATATCACTGATTATACTGCCCTTCACACGCACACTATGCTCTCTACTTGTAGCCAATCATTTTGAGATGGTAAACCTGCGTGAAGTGGTTATTACAACTACATTAGGAAGCTTGGCAGGTGTAGTATTAGTTTCGCGATATCAGTTAGTAGGTGCAGGTATAATGGCATTGCTAATGACTACTCTTGCATTTAGCCAGTATGTTTACTTCACTTATACTCTCCTATTTCCATTAAAATTATGGCGAGTTATTCGCCGTCCTCTTATCATAAGCACTTTGATGCTAATTGTATTCTTAATTTTAAAAAAAATAAATTTAGACTTTTTATTCACTTTGATTATTGCAATTCCCTTCTATATTTTATTTATTATTTTTCTGAGTATTCATGCTTTAGGCGGAATTAATGTTGTCAGGGAAAAAATTGTAAAAATAAGGATGAACTTTTAATGACTCACCCTGCTTATAAAACAGTAAATTTTGCATAATTTAAGATAACCAAAGCCATGAATATTGAATCCCTTCAAGCAACAAAACCAACAAGCAAAAAATTAGCAATGCTAAATGAAAGTAACCAAATAATAGTCAGCGTCGTGATTCCTACCCGCAATAGACCACAAATTGTTGCCAGAGGTGTCAGAACTGCATTAGCTCAAACGCTACAATCAATTGAAGTGATTGTAATAATAGACGGACCCGATCAGGAAACAGTCAATGTACTATCTCAGATAGCCGAGCCAAGATTGAGAGTGATAGAACTATCAAAAAATATTGGGCCATCAGGGGCTAGAAATGCTGGTGTGAGAGAAGCGAAAGGCACTTGGATAGCCTTTTTAGATGATGATGATGAATGGCTTCCAGAAAAATTGGAGCGTCAACTTGAAGTAGCAAACAATTCCCATTATGATTTTCCGGTTGTCGCCAGTCGTTTTATTTCCCAGACTCCAAAAGGTGAGTTTATTCGTCCGACAAGGCTACCTAACCTCTCTGAACCTCTAAGCGAATATCTTTTTGCACGTAACTCCTTTTTTAAAGAAGAGGGCTGCATACAAACCTCAACTATTTTCGTACAAAAAGAGTTAATGCAAAAAATGCCTCTGGAAGAAAAATTTTACAGACATGAGGATTGGGAATGGTTGCTTCGGGTTACTGCTATGGAAGGTGTAGGAGTAGAGTTTGTGCCTGAGCCTATGGCGATCTGGCATTCAGAAATGGGAATTAAGCGCTTAAGCAACATCAACGACTGGCAATATTCCTTGGATTGGATTCGTGCTACCCGCAATTTAGTAACACCAAAGGCTTATTCAGGCTTCATTGCAACAATGATCACGCCTTCTGCGTCCTCAGTAGGTGATTGGAAAGCCTTTTTTCCTTTGTTGTGGGAAGCTATACGCTGCGGCAAGCCCCGCCCAATTGATATATGCTTGTACTTAATTATGTGGCTGTTCCCTCAGCAGTTAAGGCAGAAAGTTAGCTCTATTTTGACCAATAAGTTCAAAAAATAAGAGGTTCTTCACACAAAGAAAGGCAGAAGGCAGAAGATAAAAAGAATGACAAAAAACCTGGAAGCGTGAATTTAAAGACTACAAAAAAAGCGAGTTTTAGCCATAGCGCGAGGTACAAAACTTCTGTAGTTAAATTATATGCGTTTAAATTTAGGTTACTTCTGTCTTCGGGTTTAATGAAAAAATGTCCATTCAAAAAAGACAGCGCTTTCATCAAAAGTGAGTGAATAGAGATAGTAAAACATTTTTTCAAATTCAGAAGGAGTAGTCATCACAATTTTGTAACTTGTTTAATATATATACAATTGATAAAAAATGAGAAAATTTTTAATTTCCGCCGAAGAAATAGTTACAATAATTTGTTTGATGATCTATTCAGGAACTCCACTAGAACCGTTGATGACCAATGGCTTTACCCTCAAAGAAGGTGATAGACTCATAGCGCGATTGCTTTTCACTTGTACGTATATAGTTGGCCTTTCCTTAATTACTCTACGTTGGAAGAAGGCTAGTTACGTCTTTAGTAAAGATAAATTTATTTGGATATTGCTCGGAGTTTGTATACTTTCTAGCTTTTGGTCTTTAGATTCAGATACTACTCTACGTCGTATTTTAGGTCTGGCAGGAACAATGTTCTTTGGGGTTTATTTAGCCTCACGCTATACCTTAAAAGAACAACTGAAGTTATGTGCATACATGCTTGGGATCTCAGCATTTATGTGTATTTTATTTGCTGTAATATTTCCACAGTACGCTATAGGAAGCGCTGGAGATTCAACAGCTTGGCGAGGAATATACCACCAGAAGAATGTTCTTGGCATGAGATTTTTGCTTAGTGGAGCAATATTTTTCTTCCTTGCCATGACTACTCGAAAAAATCGCTGGATTTTATGGTTTGGCTATGTTGTTTCTGGGTTACTTGTATTATTATCAAAATCCACAACATCTCTAGGTAACTTTATAATTATTACGGCTGCTTTTCTTATATATTATCGAATTTTAAATTTAAAGTATAAAGTAATGATACCTGTGGTCACGTTCCTGGCAACATTTGGTATAGCTTTCTATACTTTGTTTGTCTCACACGCTGATACAATTCTAGGCACAGTAGGTAAGGACACAACACTCACTGGACGTGCAGAACTATGGCCTGCTGTGTTGCAGATGATTGCGAAAAGGCCGTGGCTAGGATATGGCTATGGAGCATTCTGGGAGAATAGTAGTGAGTCTTCTCTTATTGTACAAACGGTACAATGGAAAGCTCCTAATGCTCACAATGGTTTTCTGGATCTCTGGCTAGAGTTGGGTCTATTAGGACTTATTGTTTTTGGAATTGGGTTCGTTATTAATTTATTAAGAGCGGTATATTTAATCCGGTGGAATCAAACATCTCAAAATTTATGGCTCTTAGTTTATTTTACCTATACTATTCTTTCAAATCTAACTGAAACTACATTCTTAGAGCCAAATAGTCTGGAATGGACACTTTATGTATCAGCAATATTATCAAGCAAACTTTCTACACGTGCAAATCTGTAAAAAGAAAATCAATAAGCTTACTCCATATCAGGAGAAGGCTAGGCAGCATTTTGAATCTGGTAAAATTAATCAAACCTGAACTTGTTATTTTTTTGTTCATATATTAATCAAAGAAAGACCAAGTATTTAACAATTACACAATGGTGAAACTAATAGTCTCAAGATTAGATTCTCACATTAAGTTCTAGCTGACTCCAGCAGAGTGGTATTTTAGGTTAGGAGAAACTGTCATGGTCGAACCAGAGAAAATTGATTATCTTCTGAGATAGAAGCCGAAGGGCGACGCAGAATGGAGAAGATAGTTGAGTGGCAATATCAAGCTCCGAAACTGTTAGAGTCTTATGATAAGATTTGGCAAAACTAGTAATCACTTTAAATTTCAGATGTAAACTAAATTTGTAACTGAGATAGTCTATACTATTGTCATATTGTCAAATAGATCAGTCTTGTCAATTGCAGTGGTTTGTGCATTCTCTTAAGTTAAGTCAATTTTTAGTTTCTTGCTTAAAACCTGTACTTTTGAAGATTTATGTCAGAAAAATCTATGGAATCTAGAGAATCTATCGATTTAGACCTTGGTCGTTACTTATTGATATTAAAACGATGGTGGCTACCTGCTACTGCGATATTTGCAGCTACAGTTATGCTCAGTGCTATAGCTACACAATTTATGAAGCCATCCTATGAAGCCGAAGGAAAACTGTTATTTAGAATTCCTTCTTTTAAAGTAGTAGGCTCCAATCTTTTGCCAACTAACACTGAAGGAGGAGATGCAGGAGATTTAAAATCCCTACTAGCAACTCAAAATCCTATAAACACTCAAATAGAAGTTATTTCTTCACCTACTCTATTGCAGCGAACAATAGATAAACTAGGGCTTAAAGACGACGAAGGTAAACCTATAGAGGTAGAGAAGCTACGGAAAGCCGTGATCATGAAAATTGTTAACGGCACAGATGTATTGCGAATTAGCTATACCAGCCGTGACCCCAAGCAATCGGCGGATGTGGTCAACACAATCATGAATCTTTATTTAGAAAATGATATTTTGACAAATCGCTCTGAGGCAGCAGCAACTCGTCAATTTATTGCCAAGCAGCTTCCTAAAACTCAACAGGCTGTTAATAATGCAGAAGTAGCGCTACGTATATTTAAACAGAAGCATCAGATAGCAGATCTATCAGAGGAGACAAAGTCAGCCGTTGCAACTATTGGAAATCTAGACAGTGAGATGAATACTGTTCAGGCTCAACTGGATGAGGTAAACGCCCAAACCAATGAACTGCGCCAGAAAGTAGAGCTAAATTCTCAGGAAGCGATCGCTGTGAGTGCCCTTAGTCAGTCGCCAGCAGTGCAGGGAGTTCTTACACAACTTCAAGATACCGATCGACAGCTAGCAGTTGAGCGTAGCCGTTTTCTAGATGACAACCCCGTAATTATTAACTTAGAAGCAAAGAAAGCTAGCTTAAAATCCCTCCTGCAACAGCAAATTGGGCAGACTGTTGGTAATCAAACACAAATTCCGCAGAACCTATTGCAGATTGGAGAACTCAGACAAAACCTGATCCAAAGTTTTTTGCAGTCAGAAGTACAGCGCTTTGGTTTAGCTAAAAGACTCTCCTCTCTGTCTAATTCCCGTTTAGCCTACGAGCAGCGAGTGAAAATCATACCCCAGTTAGCACAAAATCAGCGGGAATTAGAACGGAAAGTTGAAGTTGCAGAATCGACATATCAAACTCTTTTGAAAAAAGTTCAAGAATTACAGTTAGTTGAGAATACAAATACAGCGAGTTCGCGGATTATTGTTCCAGCTTTAGTGCCAAATAAGCCAGTAACAGGCAAAAAAATTATCGTTCTATTGCTAGGAGTGATGTTCGGTTTATTTTTGGCTACTACAGCTGTTCTCTTTTTAAGCATGAGAGATAGATCCTTAAAAACACTTAAGGAAGTCAGAGATATATTTAGATATACATTACTGGGAATTGTTCCTTTGTCTGTTAAAAAGGTTCGCTCCCGTCATTCAAATTTAGAATCAATAACTCAAAAAATTGCTGTCAGAGATACGCCTTACTCTTTAACTAGCGAAATGTACCGAATGATTCAAGCAAATCTGAAATTCCTGAGTTCAGATAAAGTACTCAAAACTATTGTGGTAACTAGCGCAGTTCCTAAAGAAGGCAAGTCTACAGTTTCGGCTAATTTGGCAGCAGCGATCGCTCAACTAGGGCGTAAAGTTTTACTAATTGATGCAGATATGCGAGTTCCTTCTCAGCATCATCTTTGGCAGCTAACCAATGCAGTTGGTTTGAGTGAGGTTCTTGTCGGTCAGGCTGAATTTGACGTTAGTGTATCTAAGGTAATGGATAATCTTGATGTCTTAACTGCTGGGGTTAGACCTCCCAACCCACTTGCTTTGCTTGACTCAAAACGCATGGCATCATTAATTGAAAATTTCTCATCTCAACATCACTATGATTTTGTAATTATTGATGCTCCTCCCCTCCTTTTGGCAGCCGATGCTTTGACTTTAAGCCAAATGACTGACGGGATTTTGTTAGTGGCTCGACCTGGGGTAATTGATTCTAACAGTGCTAACGCTGCTCAAGAGATGTTAGAAAGATCCAATTACAACGTACTAGGCTTAGTCGTGAATGGAATCATTGATAAAAATGAATCTAGTAGTTATTTATATCACGATCATGAATATTTTAAACCAACAAAGTTGGCAAAAGAGTTTCAGCGACTTGCAAAAAAATAAAACTTTCAGAGGTTAGTAACTACTCCAATACATATTAATAAACCACGAACCTAATTCCTGTGCAAGCTTGAGATGGGGAATGTAAGTGAAAACTTGCAGTTCGCCCATTTTATTTTTATTAGAGTTAGGAAAAATTAGGAATCTAGCTTTGATCGGAGATTGAATATAGAAAATTTATTGCCCTTGAAGCAACAACTAGCTTTAGCACGCAATTACCTATGCATTAGCGTAGCCTAATACACGTATTAACTATCTTCGCAAACGCTGAAATCCTGATTATTTACCACAACACTTTTTCTTGCTTTCTAATAAATGAACGAATGGTGTATTACAAAAATGGGTTGTATGCAAAAATGCTGGATAAATCAGGATTTTGCTATACAACCCAATTCCATCAATAGGACTTTTAAAACATCCTCTTAACTACTATTGCATTTCGTATGCCCCTATATCGGATCGTGAACCCTTCACGCGAGATCCACCTAGAAAATCGGTTGTCACACTATTGAACTTCATACCACTATTGATTGCCGGACTCGTCGACTTCAGCCTAAAATCACCAGCCGAAACATTCATAAACTGTGGATTTGCAATCATATCATTAGATCCGGAAGTCTTTATCAACTGACTATTGGCGTTAAGGTTGTAGTCAAACCTGATGTTTTGACCACGGGATGAGTTTATCGCTTTTCCACGCTCAGAATAAAGAATGTTATTAAGAACGTTGATATTATTTGAAGCATTAATCGAGATTTGTCCACCTGAAATTTCCGGGCTCTGGTTATTCAGATAAGTAGTGTTGTAGACAATATCAATATTCTCACTTTGGAATGTATGAATGCCGCCACCACCATTTTTATATGAGATGTTATTGGCAATCAAAGTACGTCCTCGATATGGACTCAATTTTGATCCTTTTTGCTTATTCATTCCACGATCAATAATAATGCCATTACCGTCTTGAATCTTGCCAGTCTGAAGCCAGGGAACTAGCATTCGATTGTTGTAGACCTTGTTTCTGGTAATAAACATCTTATAGTTTTGGTTGTTGTCAGAATTCCAATTGTTGAGCAGCGAAATGCCACTACAGCCGTGAACTGAGTACCAGGCATTATTGAACACCTCATTATTATCTATTGTTATATAGTCCGCTGCAGTCGCTCCAATGCCTCCGCCTCCACAATCATGTACCTTATTGTTAAGAATACGTATATGGCGGGAGTAACTATTTTGTTCTCCATTTATGCTGATGCAATTTCCATTCGTTAAGGGGTTTAATTGGTTATATTTCTGACTTAGCCCATAAGCACGGCTTATATTGCCATTATTCCCTACAACCTCCAGCCCGTTCACCTCAATATATGATGCTCCTTCAATAATCCAAATTCCATGCCATCCATTGTGCTGAAGTTTCGGTCGATGTTCAGGGTATGCTTTATACGTAATCCATGCATTTGCCCTTCCAGAGCGTTTAATATTTAGTACCGATCCAGATGGGTGTGCATTATTGTATACCCCGTTCATAATAAGTACCGTGTCCCCAGGCTTAGTCAGGTCTGCCGCCCTTTGAATTGTCCTAAAGGCGGATGAGGTAGTGAGTCCGCTATTTCTATCGTTTCCTTTACCACTAACATAATATTTTGTCCCAGTTGGAACCTGGCTGATCAGCTTGCGGCTTGGTAGTGGTATTTCTTGATCAGTGGATGACTGACGAACATCTTTAATTAAAGACTCTGTTATTCTCTGTCCTTGAACCAGACCTGTTAATGCCCAGGGAAGTACAAGAGATGCGCTTAAACTGAGAAAACCTAAACCATGAATCATCATAGGGAAAAAATAGGGTATGTTGCAAAAACTGATTCGTCAACGGTCAGTAGCTCTAGCCTTAGTCAGTAACTCAGTATTGGATACAGTCGTGTAACTGCCATTTGTAAGTTTATACACCGTTTATCAGGTTTCTACCTGAGAATTCCCACGTAGATATGCCTGAAAAGCCTTTTTAGCTTGTCTTCCAAAAAATAGCGACTATATAGTAAAACTACTGAAGCAAAATGATTCAGTATCCAGAACTACTTCATTAATGGACACCAAGCAACTGTACAAATGGCGTCATTTCCAATTCGCATTGTACTGTGTATGCGCGATATCTGTAGTTAAAATACTGTATCTGTCATCAATTAGTTACTTTACTTAAATAATTCTTATGATAATAAGAATCAATTAATAGCTATAAGCCTTTAAGCACGCTTTTTCATGTCTAAACCTTCTAAAGTATTATCATTATCATAAGAAATCAGAGTAACTAAAACAAAGTTTGAAAAGCCTATCAATAGCAGATTAAGAATTTTCAGTGAAAATTTTAGGTATACAGTATTTGTAAATGAGTAATACTACTTAAAAAGATCCTCAAATTGAGATAGAAAATACAATTATCGAGAAAGCGATCGCTCCATGCAAGCCAGTTACGTACCGTAGAGCAGCTATAAGTTGCATATAATACACACTTAACCCTTAGCCCCTTCCCTTCGTTCGCGCATCGTCTCGTTGGCGTCTCTGAAAGAGAAGCCTTTCGTAGAGAAGAGAGGGAAGGGGAATAAAAAACTCCACGCCACTTGCGGGATGGAGTTTTTAGTCATTAGTCATTAGTACCAATGACTAATAACTAATGACTAATGACTTTCTTCGGCGGGATGGCTATCCCTCTACAGACAGCTGGGGATGGAGCTTCCCGCCGCTTTCGTAAAATTCAAAGCCTCTCTCCTTTTAAGAGAGAGGAATGGAAGTGAGGTCAAAGTGTATTGCATCCGAACGAGAAACGCTATAGTCTTGTCTTATCCTGTGGCCGAGGCGGTACGTAGCTTGCTTTCCCATAGGAGTACGAGAATAGCTATTCTAACCTACAAGTTTTTCTTGCGAATAAGAGACGCGTTGCATAGCTTGCTTCTCTGGAAGTTTATTGTGCAGTAGGTTATAATTTTAGGATTGCGCCTTTATCTTTCCCTAAGACCTCTACCTGTCTAAGCATGGTTGCTTGGGTAGATTTCTTCACCTACATGGATAATGAGTTGTCATCTTGTTTTTATGAAAATACCTATTTATAAGCTTTTCAACTTTTTTCTCTCACAAATGATTAAGTAGCGCTATATTAACTCTTGACTATTGAGCCTTGATTCATAGATAGTGCAATTCTGGGGACGAAGAGGGTTGACCAACGTCCCCTATTTACAACCGTATTTTAAACTAGATTCCGAACAACCTCAGAATATTAAAAATAACCCCTAGAGGGCCAGTTATAGTGTTTGTGGTATCGCCAGTCTGAGCTAAACCAGATCGGTTGACTACCACAACATCATTATTGCGGAGTATGGGATTAGTTTGCTCATTAATCCCAGCGGAGAAATCCACTTTTACTATACGTTTAGTCACAGAACCATTAGGATTGAGGCGAATCAAATCAACAGCATCACTACTAGCTCTGGCATCATTAAATCCTCCAGCAGCGAGTATAGCTTGATTTAAAGAGCTATTGGGCTGAACGTCTGTTAACCCTGGTTTTTTAACTTCACCTACCACACCAACTTGAATGCGTGCAGGAGACAAAGTAGTGGTAGCTAATTGAGTGGCTTCTGCGGGGTTGATTTCAGTTGCCGTCGGAATAACAATTGTATCTCCGTCTTGCACGATAATATCTTGATTAGCGTCACCACTCTGCAATAATTGCCAAAGATTGATATCTATAGCTTGTTCTGAGCCGGTTCTTGTAGGTCGGCGTAACTTGAGATTACGAATATCAGCCTGTCCTGTAATTCCCCCAGCTAGTTGAATTACCCGCGTCACATTTGGTAGACCAGAGGGAGAAGCAGTGCCACTATTAGCAGTTGCACCTCCCCCCTGTGCATCTGTGTTGCCTGAGGTGACAAGATATGAACCGGGACGGTTGACTTCACCAATAATTGTTACCGTGCGGGGTGTGGTTTGGCTAGCGGCAAAGTTAGATGCAAATATATTGCGGGATTCTGCCACGTTGAAGTTGGTTGCAGTTGGTACAACTATAGTATCTCCATCCCGCAAGGTAATATCCTGTGATAACCTGCCTGTTTGGATGAGTTCCTTCAAATTGATACTGACGGTTTGCTCTGAGGAGCGCCCTATTTTACGCCGTAATTGAACTTGAGTCACATCCGCAGCCAGGGTTACCCCCTGCGCTGTTGTCAATGCGGCTAATACAGTGGGGTATTGTACGCCTGGATTGTCTCCCGCGCCTCCGCTCAAGCTCAGGGTGTAAGCGCCTGGACGTGTCACCTCTCCAGCAACGAAAATATTGATGGGACGAGACGATAACAAATTGACTGAGATCAAAGGACGTTTCAGGAAGCGAGCATATCTTCTAGCAATTTCGTCAGCAGCCTGTTCAGTTGTTAGACCGAGGACTGACACACTGCCAATTAAAGGTAGGTTGATTGCTCCACCTGGGGGAATTTGATATTCACCTGTATATTCAGGTACTTCAAATACATTTACACGGATGCGATCGCCGCCTCCTAATGAATAATTAGTATCTAATTGTGTTTGTGTTGTTGGTGTTGGTATTGTTGGTGGTAATGGTTGTCCCTGAGCTACCAGGGCAAATGGCACAACGGCATTGACAGCAGTTAACAAAGCCACACCCACAACTGGCTGAGTTAGGAATTTAAACAAACTTGTATTAAGCATATTTACCTGAGACTATGAAACTACAATCAATAATGTACTGTCTAAACATTTTTATTTGGACTATACCTAAGTATTCAAGTTCCCCGACACTCTTATTTTCCTCGAAAAGTGTGATTTTCCGGAGGAAATTTGTCTATTGAATTTGAATTTTTAGTGAAGCTAATTTAAAGTTAAGCCAACTTGAATATAAAGATTATCAAAAAATACTAAGACTTCCCCAAATAAACGCAGTCGATACAATAAATTATCTGTTAATCAACAAGGCAGTCACGAATAAAATTTTCTTGTGTAAGTCAATTTTATGACATTTAAACTGCGGTTTAAAATTTGCTATGAGTACCAAAATTATGAACAAGTTTATTAAATAAATAGAAACCACCTTAAAAAGAGATTGGAATTTAATTCTTTGCCGATTGGCTTCAGAAAGATAAACTCAAAAAGGCATAAACTTTGGTTTTGCTCCTCAAGTTAACCCAAAATTTGGTATTTGGCAATAAGCAGGAAGACTAATTTAGTGAGTCATTTTTTCTTTGGATTTGTTGAATAAAAAACTCTTCTAGGGAGTAACGCGATAAATTCATGGCAATAATTTTACCCTCCATGAGACGAAGACTGGCAAGAAAATCATAGTAATCGTCTTGTAGTGTACCTTGCCAGGAACCATCTGGTTCAAATCTGAGAGTGGGTATCCATTTTTGAAGAATTTCCCAGTCACCACCTTGACCTTTGACGTGATATGTGTTGTTTCTGCCTAAGAGTTCATTGAGGGAACCAGAGCAAATTAATTCACCTTGAGCGAGGATGGCAATGCGATCGCAAATCTGTTCTACTTCACTAAGAACGTGGCTGTTGAAAAAAATTGTCTTACCAGCAGCTTTTAGCGACAGGATAATTTCCCGCATTTGGTAGCGTCCTACAGGGTCAAGACCAGACATCGGTTCATCCAAAAAAACCAAATCTGGCTCGTTAATTAGCGCCTGTGCCATACCAACACGCTGTAGCATTCCTTTAGAATAGCGACGCAGCAACTTTTTACGGGCATCGGCTTGGGATAAACCCACTAATTCCAGCAGTTGGGGAATGCGTTGGCGTTGCACACTTTGGGGAATTTGGAATAACCCGGCGGCTAGCTGCAAAAATTCCCAGCCCGTGAGATAGTCATACAAATAGGGATTTTCCGGCAGATAGCCGATATGTTGCTTGATAGTGCGATCGCCTATTGGCTTACCCAATAATAATCCCCGTCCAGAGCTAGGGCGAATAATTCCCAGCAATAATTTTAAAAGGGTGGTTTTACCAGCACCGTTTGGCCCCAGCAACCCAAAGGTTTCGCCTTTATAAACTGTTAAAGAACAGTTTTTGAGAGATACGACTTTTTGATTTAGCCAAAAACCAGTGCGATAGACTTTTCGCAACTCAGAAGTCAGGACTACTGGCGGAGTGTCCGTCGGATTAAGTTGAGAATCAGGGTCATCTGCAACAGACTTCATCTCGGTTCAATTACTAATTACCAGCTTGGCACTAATTACAAGTTACCGGATAGGCTGATAATAACCATCACTAACCTGTGTGTCAATTATTGGGAACTGGGGAGTAGGGAGTGGGGAGTGGGGAAAAGGCAGAGCAGCATCCCGTCCCTCTGCCTTTTTTGAATGCCCAATACTTCGACTTCGCTCAGTACAAGTGCGCCATGCCCCATGCCCCATTTGACTCCTTTCATAGAAAGCCTTTAGAACTGGGAATTAAACCAGCACGACGAGGGTCGATTTCCACCGCCAGCCGTGTTGCCCTCGCAAACGCCTTAAATGTCGCTTCAATAATGTGATGGGAATTAATGCCATCCAGTTGCCGAATGTGCAGTGTCATTTGGCTATGGTTCACCAAAGCCACAAAAAATTCGCGTACTAACTGGGTGTCATAGGTTCCTACACGCTGAGTAGGAATTTGTAAACCGTAGCTGAGGTGAGGGCGTCCAGAAAAGTCTAGGGCTACCTGAACTAAAGCTTCATCTAGTGGCGCGAGAAAATTACCAAAGCGGACAATACCTTTTCTGTCGCCTAGTGCTTGGTTAAAAGCTTGGCCCAAGGTAATGCCTACATCTTCGTTGGTGTGATGGTCATCAATTTCCCAGTCTCCCTTGGCTTGAACATCTATATCAATCAGCCCGTGGGAGGCAATTTGATGCAACATGTGATCTAAAAACGGAATGCCAGTTGCTGCTGTGCAAGTTCCTCTACCATCCAGGTTGATGGTAACTTGCACAGCAGTTTCCCCTGTGGTGCGGTGAACAGTGGCAATCCGAGGGGTTTCAGTTGACTGGTCGTAGTTTGAATTAACTTGGCGATTGGTTGTTTGCATGGAGAGTGGAAAGAGTTAAAAGTTAGGAGTTAGGAGTTATGAGTTATGAGTTATAAATTTTTAACTCTTAACTCCTCACTCCTAACTCATAACTTTATCGCGTCACATTCCCATAATTTCATATCCTGCATCTACATATAGAATTTGTCCGGTAATACCGCTAGACAAATCACTACATAAGAAAGCGGCAGCGTTACCCACTTCTAGCTGAGTTACGGTGCGTCGTAGGGGAGCTACTTCTTCTACATGATGAATCATATCCAAAATTCCACCCACTGCTGAAGATGCCAAGGTGCGGATGGGGCCTGCGGAGATGGCATTGACGCGGATATTTTGTGGCCCTAGTTCAGCAGCCAAGTAACGTACACTCATTTCTAAGCCAGCTTTGGCAATTCCCATGACATTATAGTTAGGGATTGCCCTAACACCGCCTAAATATGTGAGGGTGACGATACTACCTCCCTCTGTCATCAAAGGTTTAGCTGCACCACTTAACTGCACCAGCGAGTAGGTACTGATTTCTAAGGCGGTGTTGAAGCCAGAACGAGAGGTTTGACTAAAATCTCCAGTCAAATCGTCTTTGCTGGCAAAGGCCAGACAATGGATGAGGATGTCTAGCTTCCCCCACTTTTCGCGGATTGTCTCAAAGGTAGATTTAATCTGGTCTTCATCTTGGACATTACAGGGAAGAAATAAACTGGGGTTGAGAGGTTCTACCAATTCCGCAACTTTTTTCTCCATCTTGCCGCGTTCATCGGGCAGGTAGGTAATACCCAGGTTTGCACCGGCTTTATGCAGCTGTTGGGCGATGCCCCAGGCGATCGAGCGGTTATTGGCAATACCTGTAACAAGAGCATTTTTTCCAGTCAGATTTAGCATATAAATTGTTAATGCGATCGATCATCTAGGAGCATACTAGAATCTGAGGCACGTTTTGTCTTTGTTTTATACAGGATTTGCAAAAATGAATATTGGTAAGAGTGTTTGCTATGACAAAAATCTTGATTTTTCCTAAAGATATTTCCAAAATAACTTTATTTGTTCTTTAAAAAACCCTTTCTAATACTGCTATTGGAAGTACTTATCAACAATTTGTAGCTGAAAGGATCAACAATTATGTATCATTATAAACAAAGAGTTATGAAGAGATTAGTTTGAGTATAGGAAAGTACAGAAAGGTTGACGGTGCTTTATTCATTTTTCGGGTGTATTCTTAGGTAATCAGTTTTTGTTTTTCCGGCATTGGGTAGGGGAAGGGAGATGATCGTGACACAAGATAAAGCCCTAGCAAATGTATTTCGTCAGATGGCGACCGGGGCGTTTCCGCCAGTTGTGGAAACGTTTGAACGCAATAAAACGATCTTTTTTCCTGGCGATCCTGCCGAACGAGTTTATTTTCTTTTGAAAGGTGCTGTTAAACTTTCCAGGGTGTATGAGGCAGGAGAGGAAATAACGGTAGCGCTATTGCGGGAAAATAGTGTTTTTGGTGTATTGTCATTGCTGACAGGAAATAAGTCGGATAGATTTTACCATGCAGTTGCATTTACGCCTGCGGAATTACTGTCAGCACCAATTGAACAAGTGGAGCAAGCGCTCAAGGAAAATCCAGAATTATCAATGTTAATGCTGCGAGGTCTGTCTTCGCGCATTTTACAAACGGAGATGATGATTGAAACTCTCGCTCACCGAGATATGGGTTCTAGGTTGGTAAGTTTTTTGCTAATTCTTTGTCGGGATTTTGGAGTTCCTTGTGCAGATGGGATCACAATTGATCTGAAGTTATCTCATCAAGCGATCGCAGAGGCAATTGGTTCAACTCGTGTTACTGTTACTAGGCTACTAGGGGATTTGCGTGAGAAAAAGATGATTTCTATCCACAAAAAGAAGATTACTGTGCATAAACCTGTTACCTTAAGTAGGCAATTCACATAAAATCAATTGGAGAAAGGGGAATCGGCGCGTGTTCTATTTTAAAAAATGACACTAATAGCTAGAGGTAAATCTAAAATTGAGTAATTTCAGCTATTGCCCATTTCCACTTCTTTCCAGACAATGCTTAAAAGTAGTAGGCTGTATCTGGAAGGATTTCGGTAGCTAAAGATGACCACCGGATACATCCTCATCGCAGCAATTTTGATTCTGGGAGGCGTAATTGCAACCGTGGGCGATCGCATCGGCACACGAGTTGGCAAAGCCCGCCTCTCACTTTTTAACCTTCGTCCGAAAAATACTGCTGTACTGGTAACTATTTTTACGGGCGGTTTGATTTCCGCATCAACTTTAGGAATTTTATTCGCTGCCGACGAAGGCTTGCGAAAGGGAGTCTTTGAATTAGAAGATATTCAAACAGACCTCAGACAGAAGCGGGAACAGCTAAAAACCGCAGAAACTCAGAAAAGTCAGGTAGAGAGCGAGCTAAATCAAGCAAGAATTGCCCAAGCAAAAGCACAACAAGACTTGCAGGTAATTAATCAATATTTGCAGGCGGCGAATGCCAAACAACGCCAAACACAAGCTCAGTTGAACCGCACCATTAGTCAACAAGCTCAAACTCAAACTCAACTCCAACGCACTCAAAGTCAGCTAGAACAGGTTGTACCTCAGTACCAAAAAGCTATAGCTGAATTGCAAAGCGTTTACAATCAGAGAAAGGAGCTACAAGCGGCAGTTGAACTACTGAAGACAGAACGTCAACGACTATACGCTGAAGCTAAAAAAGCTATTGACGAAGCCAAAACAGCGATTGAAAAACGCGATCGCGAACTTGCTAATCGCCAAGAAGCCATAGAAGTGCGCGATCAAAAAATCTCCCAACTCGATCAATTGATTCAAAAGCGTAATGTAGAAGTTGCAGCGCGAGAGCAAGTAATTGCCACACGGGAATCGCGCCTCAAAGAATTGGAAGCACAACAGGAGCAACTAGAGATAAAAGTTGCCAGGTTGGAAAAATATTATCAGTCTTACCGCGACCTGCGTCTGGGTAAGCTGGCTTTAGTTCGCGGTCAAGTTCTATCTGCTGCTGTAATTCGTGTTAACCAACCTGCTGCCGCTCGTCAGGCAGTGATACAACTTTTACAAGAAGCTAATCGCAACGCTAACCTCGAATTAAGTGAACCTGGGGCAAATCCTGCCAATGTAGAGCTACTGCGCGTAACCCAGGATAGGGTTGACCAATTGAGCAAGCCGATTGGCGATGGTCAAGAATACGTCGTGCGAATTTTTTCGGCTGGTAATTACGTCAGGGGAGAAAAGCAGATAGAATTTTTCGCCGATACAGCCCGAAATCAATTGGTTTTTTCGGGAGGCGCAGTGCTGGCCACAACGACTGCTGATTCCAAAACCATGACATCCTATCAGTTACAGCAGCGACTGGAAATACTGATTTCTGCTTCCCAATTTCGGGCCCGTAATGCCGGAATTGTCGAGGATGTGCAAGTAGAGGGGACTTTCTTACGCTTTGTCAGCCAATTAAGACAGTACAATCAACCTTTGGAGATTAAAGCGATCGCAGCAGAGGATACTTATACAGCTGGGCCATTGAGAGTAAAATTAGTGGCAATAGTCAACGGACAAATTATTTTTAGTACTTAAAACATTATTTGTACACTGTTATTAGTAAGATTTAAACATATCGAACAGCAGTCAAAATAGTTGCTGTGATTGCATTTATTCATTTCTAAGACTTACGCACAGGTAACGGAAAATCGTAGACGCAAAGCGGCTTGCCGCAGGCTACCACAGAGGCACAGAGAACACGGAGGAATAAGAGTTTGAGAGGTATTTTGCGTAAGTCGTGATTTCTAATTCTTAATTTTTAATTTTTAATTTATTATGACTTTCCCGGAATTTTCACCAACGCAACCAGTCATATTGGGGTTTGATCCAGGTCGAGATAAGTGTGGTTTAGCGGTGATGGGACTGGATCGGCAATTGTATTATCATCAGGTCGTCTTAGCAAAAGAGGCGATCGCTAGCATTGAGACACTGCGTCAAAAGTTCCCGATCTCTTTGATGGTGATGGGCGACCAAACTACAGCCAAGGAGTGGAGACAGAAATTATATCAGGAATTGACAGAACCGTTGAGTATTATTTTAGTGGATGAACGCTACACAACTTTAGAAGCACGCGATCGCTATTGGCAAATGTTCCCACCCAAAGGGCTAATAAAGCTATTGCCACAGGGTCTACGACAGCCACCAAGACCGATAGATGACATTGTTGCCATCCTCTTAATCGAAAGATACTTAAATCGCCTCACTGAATCAGCAGTCAGGAGTTAAAAGTTAGGAGTTATGAGTTATGAGTGAGGAGTTAATATTTTTACAACTCCAAATTCCTAACTTTTAACTTCCAACTTCAAACTCCAAACTCCAAACTCCTAACTCCCAACTCCTAACTTTTAAAGTTCCGCCCGAATAGTAAAAGCATAATCTCCTCCAGGCTCTAGCTGATAATCTTGTTGCTCCAAAAATCGACCGAGGGGTTCTTTGATTAAGGCGCGGCCTTGGGAAGGCTTGACGGCAAGTTCTCCCCGGCGAAAATGCCACTGGAAATGCCACTCAAACTCACCCGCATTCACTTCACCTTCAAGGAAGCCGTGTTGCCAGGATTGGCGAGTAATTCTGACATGGGCAATGGTTTCTGGCAGACGTTTTGCACTCACAATGCTTTTTGTCAAGTGTAGAATAACAGCCACTCATATAGGCTGGCTACTTATTCTATTTACCAAACATAGCTTAATTAGACAAACCGACAAAGTGGGTATTTGTAGTTGAGTTGGTTGTGTTTATGAGCAAAACGACTTCAGAATACTGAACTCGCGGCTAAAACTCAATAAGGTTTTAAACTATTGGGTGAATAGAATTCGCTACTATAGCGCAATACAGTTCAGTTAAGCATTTCTTCCTTCTCTCTGCGTTCTCTGCGCCTCTGCGGTTCGTTAAAAAAATTGATTTTCACAAAGAGTTTTAGCCTTAACTGAACCGTATTGCCCCTGCTCCGACTGGGAATGCCCATCGTTGAGGCTCCGCCTCCCGAACTCGCGGCAGAGCCGCTAAGAGCAGCATTTCCAGCCTCTGGCTGGAAACGAGATTTGAAAAGGGTTTTAGCTTAAGTTGACACGTATGCAGCATGCTGTGCCCCTACGACAGATGTGGTTCAAATACATGAAAACTGCTGTAAGTACTAGGGAGGATTTATGATGAATCGTGAAAAAAGCTTTGGCTAACTGATAGATAATTGGGGCAGAAAGCTATAGCTAAAAGTATGGAAACCAAACAGCTAGGAAAAACTGGTATATTTGTGAGTGCGATCGCTTTGGGTGGTATGCCCATGTCAATCTCCAATCGCCCTCCCGAATCGGAATCAATCCAAGTTATTCATCGGGCTTTGGATCTGGGTATTACATTTATTGACACTGCCGATTCCTACTGCAAAGATGAGTCAGATAAGCACCACAACGAGCGGCTAATTCACAAGGCACTTACTAGTTACAAAGGCGATGTTAGCCAAGTAATTGTGGCAACGAAGGGCAGGTTGATGCGTCCCGATGGAAACTGGGCAAGCAACGGCAACCCAGAACATTTACGCGAAACAATTCGAGTTAGCTTTGAGGCGTTGGGTGGTGCTAAACCCATCGATGTTTGGCAATACCATTCACCAGATTCTAAGTACACAATCGAAGAATCCCTTGCACCAGTTAAAGAAGCAGTGGAGGCTGGTTTGATTCGATTTGTAGGAGTTTCTAACTTTTCCGTTGAACAAATTAAACGGGCGCGGGATATCGTAGATATTATCTCGGTGCAGAATCAATACAGCCCTTGGCAACGACAGCCAGAAAATGACGGCGTGTTGAAGTATTGCGAAGAACAAGGATTGACCTTTTTGCCTTGGAGTCCCTTTGGTGGTAGGCGTCGCCATCAAGACTTACAAGATATCCCTGCGATCGCTAACTTAGCTAAAGAAAAAGGCGTCTCAGTATATAATATCGTCTTGGCGTGGTTGCGTTCCAAGTCACCCGCTATTTTGCCAATTCCTGGTGCTAGCAAGGTTTCTAGCATTGAAGACTCAGCACAAGCTATCAATGTAAAATTATCTGATGAAGAAGTGCAAAAAATTGATCGCGCAACTTAATCATTCCAAGCGATTCTTACTTCGCTGTAATACAGTCTGAACCTCATCCCCAACCCTGATGTATCGAGATGTTTAGTCTCATCCAATACTTTGGGGTTGAATATTATAGTGAGGAAAAGCGATCGCTTCTACATTGACTCCAACGGCGGAACCTCGAAGTCATTAAACGAGCAAACATTGTAAGACGAAGCAGCTATTGCCTTTACCAGCTTACCGTCGATAGTCAGCAAACTAGCACCTATTTGCTGTGAAAGTGCTACATAAGAGCCATCGTAGGCAGAGATTCCATAATTTAATGCGATCGCAACTGCATCCGCCATCAAATCAGCCGTGGAGACAACACGCAAAGGGAAAGCTTTGAGACTAGCTAAATTCCCCTGAATCAGAGAAACATCGTAACTACCTGCACGAGCATACTTCCACAAAACGTTTGCACACTCAATGTAAAACAGGTCAGGTACAAAGATTTCTGTCTGGGGATAGGCAAGGTGAGCAAACAGTTGATTAACCTTAGCTGTTAGCGGATCGGGAATAAATTGCTTAACGGACACACTGGCATCCACGACGCACGTAAGAGGAATTGTCATCTGTCCCGATCTTCTCTAATCATGGCAGTGCTATCAGGCCATTCGATATCAGTTGGTAGCTTTTCACGGCGAAGACGGATTTCCTCTAAAAGTTTTGGGACATTCTTTCGTCTTTCTTCTTCTATTTGCTGTGTTTCAGTTTTTAAAGCTTGTTCTAACAGAGTTATAACTTGGGCGTTAATGGAACGGTGTTCAGATGCCGCTAACTCTTGCAGTTTTGCATACAAATCATCGGGTAAATTTCTTACATAAAGGGTAGCCATCGCTTTACCTCAAAGTAGAATTTATCATTATGCTAGCATGATGCAAGCATAAAGGGGGAGTGGGGTTGTAAGTTTTGTAAGTGCGTACAGCAATTTTGGCATAAAACTTTATTTTTTTTACTATCTTTAACCTAGTTATTACTTAGTTAAACTGAAAAAATTATTTTAATAGAATTCCGAGTTTTTACAAATGTAAAAAAATAACCAGTGCAGCTACTATTTCTAAAGTAGAGGCGTATTGTCAATAGTAACAGTCTAATTTTAAATAATATTTACTTTCATAAAATAGAGGACAAATGAGCATAGAAGACTTTGTTTTTGATGTTGCGGAAGAAGCTGTATTCAATGACTTTACGGGGAAAAATAAAGCAGGGGCTATTGCAGGTGGTGTGGGAGCATTATTTACAATAGGTGCTTTGGGTTTGACTGGCCCAATTGCTATCCCTATAGCTATAGCCACAGGAGTTTTAGCTGGTGCAAAAGGTGAATCTTCAGTCAAGAAGACAGCAAAAAATATAGGTTCTGTAGTCGAAAATGTAGCTAATGAAGCAGGTTCTCTTGCTGGCTATGTATCTAAGGGAATAACAGGAGGAATTTCCGGTTTACTTGATGTATTTAAAAGTGATGATGATTTTTTCAAGCGAGGTGTTGAAAGACTTGAAAATAAACAGTACATGGAAGCTATTGAGGATTTTTCTAAAGTTATCGCAATGAATCCTAAATATGCTGAAGCTTATTTTTTAAGAGGTTGCATCTATTCTGACAGGCGAGATTATCAAAGAGCAATTGAAGATTATACTCAGACAATTAAAATTAATCCAGATCATCTTGTGGCTTACCGTAATAGGGGACACATTCTATCTGGACAAAAAAATTATAAACGAGCAATCTTAGATTACACACAGAGCATCAGAATTGAACATAGCAACGACGATATTTACTACAGGCGTGGTATGCTATATATTCAAGTCGCTGATTATACAAGAGCATTAGCAGACTTTTGCCAAGCTATCAATATTAATCCTCAAAATATTGATGCTTGCTTAAACAGAGGTTATATCCGTTCGGGATTTAAAGACTACAAAGGTGCAATAGAAGACTATACTCAAGTACTTGCACTAAGACCTAATGAATGCAATATTTACTTGCATCGTGGCAATGCTTGTTTAGAGATCAAGGACTATGAAGGTGCAATTCAAGACTTTAATCAAGTGATTAACATAAATCCAAATGATCTAATCACTATAATGAATCGAGCAAATGCTTACACACATATCAAAGAATATAATCACGCTATTTCAGATTATAGTCAAGTCATCAATAAAAACTCGCAAAATACTGAAGCATACTTTAAAAGAGGATGTGTTCGTAGCCTAATACAAGATTTTAAAGGCGCTATAGCGGATTATAATCAAGTAATTAAATTAGATTCAGATTACGTTTTTGCCTATGTAAAACGGGGTTGTATTCGCAAAAAGAATGGACAAAAGAAAGAGGCAATAGCAGATTTCAAGCAAGCCTCTGCTATTTTTTCTAAACAATCGATGGTGAGTGAAGTGCAAACTCTTCAACAAGAAATCCAAAATTTAGAAAAGGAAGTTAAAAATACTCCTTGGTGGCAAACACGGCTATTTTAGTTAGATTGGAACTTGCATCAAGTAAAGTGAAACCCAACATTACTCATCCGCATCCGCAGAACTCAATGTAATTTGCTGCGAACCATGTATGACAGCCAGTACATCAACTTGCTCTGGTTTAATGTAATAAATAATTCTATATGAACCTTCAAGAACTTCTCGGATTTGCTCGGTTTCAAATTCTGATACAATTCGACCTGACAAAGGAAAATTAGCAATTTGCTCAGAACGCTTAGTAATCCGGTCAACTATCCTAGCTGCATATTGTGGAGAAGTTTGAGCAATATAAGCATAAATATCTGATAGATGTTCTACTGCCGTTGCTGTTCAGTAAACGTTCACTCTGGTAGCTCAAATTTTTTCCGCACTTCTTGTACAGAAATAACATTACTAGCTTTGCTATCCTCTAGTCCAGCTTCAACAGTTTGTCGAACATAAATTTGGTACATCAAATCATCCCATGTGGAATTATCTGGCAATTTGTCAATCAATTTCCGGGCTTCTTCTTTAATATTTAGATTTTTCATCAGTAGTTAATCAAATACTGTTTTTGCATCTATTTGGATATATTGTAGATGCAAAAAAGGTGCAGTATTTGATAACAACATTCCTAAACGGAGAGGGGGAGATTCGAACTCCCGGAGGTTTTAGCCTCATCCGATTTCAAGTCGGACGCAATCGACCACTCTGCCACCTCTCCAGTAAATCTGTCAAACTTGTGCTTATCCTAGTTTCAGACGCTATTCAGGCGCTTTTGTTGGTTAGCACTAAACTTGACAGATAATACTATACCCTATTATCTACGCAGATTGCACTACTGGATGCGAATGTCTACGACACAATCCGCGATCGCTCGTACAAAATTTCCCCCTTAGCCACCTGAAAGTCATTCCCCACCCAAACTAGGGAAACTTGCGAAACTACACCCGCCTCTAGGGTGACAATGGAAAAATTACGCAACTTCTCGCCATCATTTTCCACAATCCTGGGGACACTAGCCGCATTTAAGTAAATTGTCCCCTCTGGACTTCTAAAGATGGGTTTGCGCTGCACCTTCTTGGTATGGCGTAAATCTCGGTGCATGTGACCAAATGTCACCAGAGGAATGGTTTTACCAGCAGTCAAGGCTTGAGAAATCGCCTCGCCCAAATCTGGATCGCCAAAATCGCCGCCAATTGGATGCCAGTCTTTGCCGCAGGGGTCTTCGGGGCGATCGCCTAACCCACTAGGCCCATTGTGACCCAAAAATATAATTGTCTCGTAAGCGGCGCTTTTAACAGCTTTGAAGATGCGATCGGCGGATTCTTCCAAACTCGTCACACCGTAACGTTCTTTACAGATTTCCGCGAATTTCCACTCTGGGCCACCCCAGGTAAAGGGACGACCCCCCACGACAGTTAAATTCCAAGCGGGAAAATCCAACTTACCGTAACCGACATGGGACGAACCTAATAAATCGAGTTGTTCCTGTACCCAGTCTTCCTTAGAGCGGTCATAAGGAGCCTTTTTGCGTCCCCATTCGGTGGCGGTGTACCAGGCATCGTGGTTGCCCATCACGGCTGCTTTGGGAATATCGAGAGAAGCGATCGCTCTGACCACTTCCACCGACTCGTTGCCAAAATCCCCGACAAACAGCACTAAGTCAACACCCAAATGCTTGAGTGCAACGCCATCTTCCACTTCCCATTGGTCGTGAATATCTCCAACTACAGCAATTTTGAGGTTTATCGATTGAGTTTTCTGACTGGTCATGCCACTTTCCTTGCCGTCTATCTCCAGGATATGAAACTCAGCCCGATTTGGACACAACCCCAAAATATCAACCGTCCACTATTTTTGGTAAAAACTACTATAATTGAATCCACAGCATATACATTTGCAACATAAAGCACCCCTAAACTGTGTTTACTACTGCACTAGCTCAACGAGAAAAAACCCAACTGGGTGAACTACCACTCTTATTATTTGCCGCGATTCAGAGTCTCAAAAAAGAACTCAACGCCGTTATCCTGGCGCATTATTATCAAGAGCCAGATATTCAGGATATTGCCGACTTTATTGGGGATTCATTACAACTAGCAAGAGCCGCCGAAAAAACCAATGCGGATGTAATTGTCTTTGCTGGTGTTCACTTCATGGCAGAAACAGCAAAGATACTGAATCCCGATAAATTAGTAATTTTACCAGATTTGGATGCTGGTTGTTCTTTAGCAGACAGTTGTCCACCAGACGAATTTGCAGCTTTTAAGGCAGCGCATCCAGATCATTTGGTGGTATCTTACATCAACTGCTCTGCTGATATCAAGGCGATGAGCGATATTATTTGTACTAGCTCCAACGCTGTGAAGATTGTAGAACAGATACCGAAGGAACAGCCGATTATTTTTGCCCCAGATCGCAATTTGGGGCGGTACGTCATGGAACAAACTGGGCGAGATTTGGTGCTATGGCAAGGTAGCTGTGTTGTCCATGAAACCTTCTCGGAAAAGAAAATTGTCCAGTTAAAAATTGCCCATCCCGAAGCAGAGGCGATCGCACATCCAGAATGTGAAAGTAGTGTATTGCGCCACGCCAGCTTTATTGGCTCTACAGCCGCTTTACTCAAGTATTGTCAAAGCAGCCCTACGAAGGAATTTATCGTTGCGACAGAGCCGGGAATCATTCACCAAATGCAAAAATTAGCTCCTGACAAGCATTTTATTCCTGCACCGCCGATAAATAACTGTGCTTGTAACGAATGTCCGTTTATGCGGTTAAACACCCTAGAAAAGCTCTACTGGGCAATGAAAAATCGCACTCCTGAAATTACTATGTCAGAGGATATTCGTCTGGCTGCACTGCGACCAATGCAACGAATGCTGGAGATGAGCGTGTAACCAGTATTTTTTATCCCGATGGTAGAGACGCAGTTTTGTTGCGATCTCTACCCACAAAGTTATTTTTTCTAACCACTTGCTAATTATAAAAGGTGGTGCTAAGATTTTAAATCGTGAGACAAATCGGGTCGGTGTCCGAGTGGTTAATGGAGACGGACTGTAAATCCGTTGGCTAGCGCCTACGCTGGTTCAAATCCAGCCCGGCCCACCACTTACGAAGTTATAAGTTATAATGTCTGGGTAAACATCAAAACTCCCAGCATTTTAACTTCTAGCTGAAAAATCGGAATTATAATTTCGCCCGTGTGGCTCAGTGGTAGAGCACACCCTTGGTAAGGGTGAGGTCACGAGTTCAATCCTCGTCACGGGCTTTGATTATTGAAAATCAAACTTTTTGTTCAATAGCGGCTTAAAAGCTCCTAATATTTTTAATAGCTTACAAAATTTTGTTGCTTTATTTTCATGCATTGAGTTTAAAAATCATGCTATTAATAAGTTTCTAAGATTTTGTATGTACTACAAAAATGAGTTTAAGTATTTCCTCAGAAATATCTACAATTTCAGACCAAAATGAATCTGCTCCAAATTTAGAGGAGTGGCGTAATAAAATTATTCTTGGCGACTGTTTGGATATTCTACAATCTATTCCGTCTAATATTGTTGATCTTATTGTCACCTCGCCTCCTTATGCTGATAGTAGAAAAAATACGTATGGAGGGGTTCATCCTGATAAATATGTGGAGTGGTTTTTACCCATATCTCAAGAATTGAAGCGAGTTTTGAAGGATGATGGAACATTTATATTGAACATCAAAGAAAGAGTAGTTAATAGCGAACGCCACACGTATGTTTTAGAACTCATATTGGAGATGAAAAAACAAGGTTGGTTATGGACAGAAGAATTTATGTGGCATAAGAAAAATTGTTTTCCTGGTAAATGGTCAAATCGTTTTCGTGATTCTTGGGAGAGATGTTTACAATTCAATAAGCAAAAAAAATTTAATATGTACCAAGAGGCAGTAATGGTTCCAATGGGTGATTGGGCTAAGTCACGACTGAAAAACTTGAGTGAAACAGATAAAAGGCGGGATAACTCAAAAGTTGGTAGTCCTTTTGGTAAGAAAGTTGCAAATTGGGTAGGTCGTGATTTGGTATATCCCACAAATGTTTTGCATCTTGCAACAGAATGTAACAACAAAAGTCACAGTGCTGCTTTTCCTAAAGAACTTCCTTCATGGTTCATAAAATTATTTACTAAAGAGGGGGATTTAGTGCTTGATCCGTTTGTGGGATCTGGTACTACGTGTGTAGTTGCAACAGAGTTAAACAGAGAATATATTGGTATAGAAATAAAACCAGATTACTATGAGTTAGCCATAGCGGAGGTAAATGCTGTCAATAAGAGTGCTACCCAACTGAAATTATTATGAATAATTCTCTTTATCATAATTATTATGACTATCTTTCAGAGGAAGTTGTTACTCCCTTCTATAACAATAGACTTAATAGCCTAAACAAATTACGTTTAAAAGATGTTCTAAAGCGGAAAAACCCTTATTTATTTAAAGCTAAAAATATTGAATTAGCTGGAGATTTGGTAAAAAGTATTGTCGATGCCTTCCTCTCTTCACAAGAAGAAACAATGTTTGGCAATTTACTAGAAGGATTTGCTATCTATATATCTCAAAGTTTACATAATGGTTTCAAATCTAATTTTAAAAGTGTAGACTTAGAATTTGAAAGAGACGGAATTTATTATATAGTAGGAATTAAATCTGGAACTAGCTGGGCTAATTCTGACCAGATAACCGCTATGAGAAATAATTTTAAAATTGCAAAACAAAATTTAAGACAGAATGGTATTACCAGTGAAATTATTGCGGTAAATGGCTGTATGTATGGAAGAGAAACTGTACATTTAAAAACTAATATAGATATTGATAAAATTTACTACAAATATGCTGGTCAGGATTTTTGGTATTTTATATCTAATGATGATAATCTTTATCAAGAAATAATTGTGCCAATTGATGAAAAAGCAAAAGAGAGAGATGAAAAATTTAAATCTGCATATTTTGCAAAACTTAACGAAATGACTCAAGACTTTATACTCAATTTTATGAAAAACAATCAAATTGATTGGGTTAAATTAATTGATTATGTATCCAAAAGAGGAAAATTTGAACTAGATAACTCTATACAAACCAGTTTATTTTGATTTTGTGGTAAAAGTAGTGAGACTTCTGTACTCTATTTGGGATTTGGGTTTCTTTTCAAGACTCCACTTTTCCATAAACCTTTTTCACCCAATACCCTCTAGGTGGCTTTTCTATCCCATAGACTTTACACCACTTTTCTACAGCCTTGTCAGACACGCCAAAATCTCTCCCAATTTGCGCTGTTGGCTTTTCCCAAACTAGTTTTTCTAGTTCTTCTTTTGATGGTCTTTCTACTTTTCTAGTATGAATTCTAGAATCTGGGTTAACCTTTCTAGTTGTTAAGTCAACCCCAAACTCCTTGTAGGTTCGCTTAAGTGCTACTTCAGTTAAATCTGTAAAATCTTCCCACCAATAAAAAGGATTGGGTGATTTAGGTGGCGTTGTCCTAATACCGCAACCGCCAAACGTGATTGATGGATATACTACTTTGTTTATATCTGGCAAATAAAGACCATAGAAATCAAAGTCATCAGATTTATATTTTTTTTCATGACAACCATTCTTGTCTGCCCAATTGCTTTTATTTTTCAGTGTGCCATCACAACTGTATTTAGCTTGAATTCTATAACATTTGCCATTTTTGTAGGCAATCAAATCAAAGGGTGCATGTTCAGTTACTACTGGTACAAAAACCGAATATTCTTTCTCGACTAAATCTGCTATCACTTTAGCAGCTGCTAGATCACCCTTATCTTTTGTGTGGTGCATTTATATGAACTCTCAAGCCTATTTGGTAAATTACCATGAAAAGGCTTCTTTAAGGTTCGTATTAAGTTAAAACGAGCGCGGCAGGGTTCGAACCTGCGACCAACGGATTAGAAATCCGTGGCTCTATCCACTGAGCTACGCGCCCAACATAAATTAATGGCTCCTTATGGAGTCACCTACACTATTATATCGTCTTTTCTTACCAAGAAGCAATCAAAAATTGCAGATTTACCACTAGCAAGGCTAAGATGCTAGTCGCTAGCTAGTCAATTTACACTAAAAACGAAACAGATGGAGTATTGGTTTAGATATATTGAGTTGTCAAGGGGTTATTTGCCTGTTAACGCCAACGCCCTCTGGGTGGCTACCTTCGGGAAGAATCTGGCGATCGCTAGGCTCATTTCCACAGTATGCTAGGTAATTTCAGCCTTGGCGATGCTGCCAAATGCCATTATATATTCCATATTAAGAGTGCCCCTGTGAGGAGTTATTTGCTAGTGCCATGTTTATTCTCAAACGGCAGGATGTTGAAATATCAAGCATTCAGCACCCAAAAAAGGATCAGCAGGTGCCGATTCTCAGTTATCAAGGGCAGACTTTTCGCTTGATTAGCGTATTTAAAGCTAGTCAAGAAGAAGAAGCTAGAGCCTTATGGAGAGAATTAACGGATAACCGAGGTAAAGCCTGTGTTTTACTCGAAGAACCCGAACGTTTTAGTGTTTGGGGTAAAATCCGTTTAGAGCAACTGGATAATGATACAGGTGGTCATGGCAAAACGGCGATTTTAATCCAAGCCAGTATTTTGCTGTTGCAGGGTGTTTCTATCGACATTGAAGAGTTTTTAGGTGCTAAACAAGCTGCATTATTTGAAAAAGATATTGCCGAAGTATTACAGCAGAAGCAATTTCCCCAAGCATCAACCCTTGAAGCAGTTAAATATTTGGTATCTACTAATCCGTTACCGACAGCCAAAATACCTGATTGGCAAGAAAATCATGTAGTTATCCTGTTACAAGAACTGCATCGATTAGGAAAGGGCTATTTTGGCAATGCTAATTTTACCAAACAAGTGATTTATAAGCTAGAAGATATGCCAGAAGCCGAGCGATCGCTGTTTATCACTTGGCTAAATCAATCGCCACTGGGTAAACTATGGCAGTAACAAAATTATTACCAATGGCACTTGCTTTTGGTGTACGATTGTGCATCACTTAGCAGACACACTGCTAGATATACAGTCCTTTAACTCAAAATACTGCCAGAGAGCATCTACATAAGTCTTGTTTTATGAATAACTCTTACGAAAATTCGTTCCTTTCTAAATCAATTTTCACCACTCAGAACATTGTCTTAGCTAATATTGGCTGGGCCGTACTAGCACTGCTATACTTTTTGTTATTTAGTGCCAAAGTTCCCGGAGCAGATGGCATAGAAAGCCGCGCCGAGTGGTATGTGATTGGCACAAATATTTTTGAAGCTTTCGCTTATTTGGCTGCCGGTATCTTATGCTTGAGGAACTGGCTGAGTCCGCAAATCGTCAGTGGTCGAAATGTTTGGCTCTTGATTGGCTTAGGTATGCTTTCCTATTTCGTCGGGGGGATAATTTTCGGCTATACGGAAATAGTTTTAAAAGATGAACCGGATGTGTCTGTAGGCGATATATTTTTTGTACTGACTTATCTATTACTTGGCGCAGGCATGATTTTAGCTGTGGCTTCCAGGCGAATCAATCTGGAAAAATGGCAGTGGCTAATTGTGTTAGCAATTGCAGTTTTCGGTAGTTTGTTAGCATGGTGGATTTCTATGCAGCAGGGAACACCCTCAGAACTGCTAGTCGCTATTTTGAATTGGTTTTACGTAGTTAGCGATGTGGTTTTGTTAATTATTGCTACCACTCTGCTACTAGCCTTTTGGGGGGGAAGAGTTTCCCAGTCTTGGCGAATGATTGCAGCCGCGGCCTTTTCGCTTTACATTGCAGATATGTGGTTTAAATATGCCCAAGGCCCCAATTATCAAAGTGGAGAGATATTAGAAGTGTTTTGGGTGTTTAGTGGAGTGTTATTTGGTTTGGGCGCTGTCTTAGAATATGACGCATCACTAAGACGAACGCGCCGTACCAGTGGACGAAAACGAGCTTAGTAAAGATTTTTGGTATCTACCGTGAGAAAATTAACAGACTCTGACAAGCAAGAAATTCTGAAGTTATATCGAGAGACTGCCGAAACAACCTCAACTTTGGCAGACCGCTATGGTGTGAGTAACTCGACAATTAGTCGTCTGCTCAAAAGCACTTTGCCAGAAGATGAGTATGAATACTTAGTCTCCTTAAAGCGGGCTGCGAGAACTCCTGAGGGTAGGGCGCAGGTAAGCTACGAGCAGTTACCTCTGCTGACTCAACCAGAGCCGGAGATAGAAGTTCCACCCATCATTGAGAGCCACCCTGTGGAAGTGCCAAAGGTTGAGCCACTACCACGTCGGGTAATTCATGTAGAGCAGGAACTTTACTCAGAGGAAACGGCGGAGTCACTCGCTGCTAGTAGACGGGTGCGGCGACGCCCCTCGGCGACGGAAAAACCAAAGCTGCGAGTTACAGAGAAATTAGAAACTCCAGAGCCAAAGCTGCCAGAAATAGTCAGCATCCCCATCCCACCGCTAAAGGATAAACATCCAGGAGCAGCAGTCATCGCGCAGATGCTGGGTGAAGATTTACTAGACGAATCGGAGGATTTGGACGATTTAGAAGATGATGATTTAGAAGATGATGACTTTGAGGAAGAAGATTTTGATGATGATGACTTGGATGAGGAAAGACCTTTAGTCACAAAACGAAGACCAGGTGAAGCATCAGTTCAAGTTTTACCTCTGTCGATAGCCAATTTGCCAAAAACTTGCTATTTGGTGATTGACCGTTCCTCGGAATTAATTACCCGTCCTCTCAAGGACTTTGGTGATTTGGGGCAAATTCCCAGCCTGGAAACCCAGCAAAGAACTCTACCAGTGTTTGATAACCATCGTGTAGCCAAGCGCTTTTCTACCAAGCGCGATCGCGTGATTAAAGTTCCTGATAGTAAAATGCTCCATAAGGCTCGGACTCATTTGCAAGCTAAGGGCATTACACGACTGCTAATTGATGGTCAGGTCTATTCCTTGTCTACGGTTTAAGAGTTAGGAGTTAGGAGTTAGGAGTTAGGAGTTTCATAATTCTTAACTCTTAACTTATAACTCCTAACTCTAACTGTAGACAGCCCTTGCAAAACGCTCTGCCAAGTAGATAATGTCCTGTCTACGAGCAATTTGATTTATCCATTGTTTGGGAATATTTTCCACGCCGTAATAAATTCCCGCTAACCCACCGGTGACAGCAGCAGTAGTATCAGTATCTCCACCTAAGTTAACAGCTTTCAACACCGCTTCAGAATAAGACGAGCTATTTAATAAACACCACAGGGATGATTCTAAGGTATCAATCACATAGCCACCAGAATTAATCTCTTCTACTGGTACCTTGGCAATCTCACCACTCAAAATTCTGCCAAAATGCGGCTTCTCTAATAAAAATTCCCGCACAGAATAAATTGGTTGGATATCTTGCAACCCTTGTAAATAAGCTGTTTGGGGGTCAGCCCCTTCCAAGAGCGCCACTGCAATACTAATATAAATGCCACAGGCCATCTGCGATCGCGCATGAGCATGAGTAATCGCCGAAACATCATGTACCCGTGCCAACAATTCGCCTAAAGTTAAGTTTCTGTGACAATAAGCCATCGGCAAGATTCTCATCAAGGAACCATTGCCATTACTATTTTCAACCTTACCACCCGCCTGATGGGGAACAACTCCCTGTTTCAGGCGCATAATTGCTGTGTGGGTAGTTTGACCAATATCAAAGACATCGCCACGGGGAGTCCAGTAAGCCTCCTTGTACCAACGCCAGAAGGAATTGGCTATAGCATCCAACGAATACCCCCTGCAAAGGCATTCTGCCAAGCAAAAGCTTAAGGAACTATCATCCGACCAAGTTCCTGGTGGTTGATTCCATGTGCCATAACCCTGCATCGTTGTCACTGGAGATTTTACTCGTTCAGCGCGGCTAGTAAACTCCACCGGCACACCCAACGCATCACCGACACATAAACCCATCAAACCAGACAACGTTTTTGTAGCGGTTAGCATTATTCATTCTCCACAAGAATTGCTCAAAATTAACTTTATAGATTCCCTCTATAGCTTGTTGCAACAGATGCTACAGCCTACTTTTCATCATCTATGAAAAGCTCGGCAAAAAATTGTTAATCGGGTATTTTATTTACCATTTCCCGACTTAGTTTTAGTTCCAAATATTGTGCCAGTTTTAAAAGCGTCTATTTTTGGAACAAATAACCCAGATGAGAAGACATTGAATGTAATTATAACAGCTTATTTATGATTTTTAGGGATAGTTAACCTGTAAGGGTTATGCATCAATAGCAACATTCATTTAATAAAATTTAGGAAACATTTGGAACATTCTCATACAACTTTCGACTTGGAATATACAAGGAAAAAATACAAAATTTGGTAAAAATTATGAACCGCTTACTCAAGTCTTTCATGACAATTTCTGCATTGTCTTCTTTACTAATTGCTCCTCTTGTTCTCTCAGCTAGTCAAGCTTCTGCTGAAACCAAAAAAGGTACTGATGCTAGCTATGTTGGTGCTGGTGTTGCAGCTGGTGTTACCAGTGGCGGACAAGGTATCAATGATGATGCCACATTTGGTGGTAATGTCACAGGTCGCGTGAAATTAGGAACTACGCCATTTTCTGCACGCGGTAATGTCCTCTGGAGTGATAAGACAAGTGCTATTATCCCAGAACTTTCTGTGGATGTGCCTATCGCTAATAGAACTAATGCCTATTTAACTGGTGGTTATTCTTTTGTAGAAAAAGATGGCTCGCCAACTCCCATAGGTAACAAAGATTCAGTAGTGGTAGGTGCTGGTGTTGAATCGGAAGTTGCTAACAATTTCCTCGTCTACACTAACGCCAAAGTCGGACTTCGTGCTTACCAAAATAGCGATACTCCTGCTGTTAGCATCAATGGCGGTTTTGGCTATCGCTTCAAATAAATGATTATTGAGTCCTCAGTCAGTTTATAATTTACTTAAGTACTCAGGACTCAGCACTTAAAACTCACTACTTCAAAAAGCTGGTTTTGTTAAGTGTGACATCACTGACAAAGCCTGCTTTTGTCGTGGTAAAATTAAACTATTCCTCATTATTCCGGCCGGATTACCGGGGATAAAATAGCCGAAGGGTGCTGATTCGGCGTCTACTAATGCTTTATTGAGAATACTATACAAGTCTAATGGTTAAATCTGCTCCTTCCCCGATCGCAACCCGTAAGCCTTCCAAAGTCGAAGGAATCAAGGAAAATAGTAATTTTTTGCGTGAACCTGTAGCTACTGAGATCCTTCAAGACACTACTCATTTTACCGAAAATGCGGTGCAGCTTTTGAAGTATCACGGTTCTTACCAGCAGGATAACCGCGATAACCGCACCAAGGGACAGGAAAAAGATTACCAGTTTATGCTGCGGACAAAAAATCCGGGTGGTTTAGTACCGCCGGAGCTATATCTGGCTTTAGATAAAATAGCTGATGAGTATGGCAACCACACCTTACGAGCGACTACCCGTCAAGGTTTCCAACTGCACGGAATTTTAAAGAAGAATCTTAAATCAGCGATCGCCACAATTGTCAAGAACCTGGGTTCGACTTTGGGAGCTTGCGGCGACATTAATCGCAATGTGATGGCACCACCAGCCCCCTTTAAGAATCGCCCAGAGTACCAGTATGCTTGGGAGTATGCCCAAAATATTGCTGACTTGCTGACAGCGCAAACAGGCGCTTATTACGAAATTTGGTTAGATGGGGAAAAAGCAATTAGTGCTGAAGAAGCCCCAGAGGTTAAGGCGGCGCGACAACGCAATGGAAATGGCACAATTATCCATGACAACGAAGAACCGATTTATGGCACTTACTATATGCCCCGCAAGTTTAAAATTTGCGTGACGGTGCCAGGGGATAATTCGATTGATTTATATTCCCAAGACCTGACGTTGGTAGTGATTACCAATAAGAAGAAGCAATTAGAAGGATTTAATATTTTTGCTGGTGGTGGTTTAGGTAGAACCCACGGTAAAGAAGAAACTTTTGCTAGGTTAGCAGACCCCATCGGTTATGTGGCGAAAGATGACGTTTACGACATAGTGAAAGCGATTGTTGCTACCCAAAGAGATTATGGCGATCGCACTGATCGTCGTCATGCCAGATTAAAATATTTAATCAACGATTGGGGTGTAGATAAATTCCGCACCCAAGTTGAAGAATATTTCGGTAAACCAGTGGAAGCCTTCAAACCACTGCCAGAGTTCAAATATTACGACTTCCTTGGCTGGAATGAACAAGGTGATGGCAAGCTATTCTTAGGTATTTCCATTGACAATGGTCGAATCAAAGATGAAGGTTCGTTTCAACTGAAAACCGCTTTGCGGGAAATTGTCGAGCAGTTCAACTTGTCCATCCGTCTAACAGCGAACCACAACCTGATTTTTTACGATATCGAACCAGATAGCAAGGAAGCGATTCAAGACATTCTCAGCCGTCACGGTATCGTAGACGACCCTAGTAAAATCGAACCGTTAGTGCGGTATGCAATGGCTTGTCCGGCTTTGCCCACTTGCGGCTTGGCAATCACGGAATCAGAACGAGCAATACCAGGTATTTTGGAAAGAGTTCGCGCCCTTTTAGATAAAGTTGGTTTACAAAATGAGCATTTTGTGGTAAGGATGACAGGATGCCCCAACGGTTGCGCTCGTCCCTACTTAGCAGAATTGGGCTTTGTCGGTAGCGCTCCAGAATCTTACCAATTATGGTTAGGGGGTTCGCCAAATCAGACTCGATTGGCACAACCTTACACAGAGAAGCTGCACCATAATGATTTAGACACCTTCCTAGAGCCGATTTTTGTTTACTTTAAAAAATCTCGGAAATCGAAGGAAAAATTCGGTGATTTTTGCGATCGCGTTGGTTTTGATGCCATCCGCGAATTTGCTGCTAGCTACGATCCTAATACCGCTAATGGTGCAAACAAATCGCGCCATCGGGTGAATTTGAAAGAAGAGGTTTATGGCAAGTTGAAGGAAGTAGCAGAAAGTCAAGGTAAGCCGATGACTCAGTTGGTGACTGAAGCGCTAGAGGCTTATTTCCAGAATCTTTCGTAAGCCGAAAAATTGAAGATAATGAAATCAAAGAGAGACACAGATAAATCCATCTGTGTCTTTCTCGCGTAAATCCTAATACAGTTATATTAATAGGACTTACGCATTGACAGAAAAGCCAAAATAGCAGGTATAATTTTCAAGGCTTATAGCTAGATTTTTCAATGATATTTTGGCGATCGCGCCCAATCAAGGGTGATAGACAAAAGCCTGAAACAACGTATTTACGTTGGTACACAAGATAGTTATTTTGTACAGTGCGTAAGTCCTGATTAATTCTGTATGAAGATGCGCTAAACCATATTTAACTACAAAGAAGAAGAACGAACCGCAAAGGACGCAAAGGACACAAAGAAAGAAAGAAAGAAAGAAAGAAAGAAAGAAAGAAAGAAAGAAAGAAGTTAAAAGGGTTTGGCGCAGCCTCACAAAGAAATGGTATTAGGTAACACATCCACAGGAAAACTCAACTATGGTAACGACAGCAAAATTCGCAGAAACTAGGGATGTGCTGCAAAACATCAGCTGGCAGACATTCAAAGCTATGCTGGCAGATATGGGATGTGAGCGAAATAAAAGGCTAGCTTATGACAACGGAATAGTAGAAATTATGACTCCGCTAATGCCGCACGAGAATTCAAACCGTCTCATTGAAGGTTTTGTTCTTGTGCTGTGTGAAGAATTTGGTTTAGAAGTTAAAAGCGCTGGTTCGTTGACTATGACGCGGGATGATTTGGAACGAGGAGCCGAGCCGGACAGTAGCTACTATATCCAAAATGAATTCTTAGTCCGCAACAAAGAAAATATTGACCTGAATACAGACCCGCCACCAGACTTAGTATTGGAAGTAGAATATTCCAGATCCAAGATAGACAAGTTAGCTCTTTATGCTTCAATGGGAGTCCCAGAATTCTGGCGTTATAACGGAAATGTTTTGAGAATCTACGCCCTTAATAATGGACAATACTCGCAAAGCGATCGCAGTCCAACTTTTGCGCCTTTGCTGGTGACGGAGATTCCCCGATTTATCCAAGAAAGCAAGAAAGTTGGACAAATAGCAGTAACTCGTGCTTTTCGTACTTGGGTTAGACAGCAGATATCTACAGCAGGGCAATAATTTATTAAGAAAAATGTCTCAACTGCAACGAATAGCGATCGCACCCTCCCAATTCCAACAAGGGCAAATTTTGCTCACCAAAGAACAGCAACATTATTTGGGGCGCGTGTTGCGCTTGCGTGAAGGCGATCGCTTTATTGCAATGGATGGTAAAGGAAAATGGTGGTTGGCGCAGCTAGTAGGGGAACAAGCACAGGTTTTAGAAGCGCTTTTGGTAGAAACAGAATTACCTGTATCAATTACGCTGATGGTGGCGTTGCCCAAAGGCAATGGATTTGATGAAGTAGTGCGGTGTTGTACGGAGTTGGGAGTAACTTGTATTGCACCAGTATTGAGCGATCGCACTTTGCTTCATCCTAGTCCTCAAAAGCTCGAACGCTGGCGGCGCATCGCTGCGGAAGCCGCCGAGCAATCAGAGCGCTCTTTTGTACCAACAATTTTAGAGCCTGTTACTTTTAATACTGGTTTGTCATTGGTCATTAGTCATCTGTCATTTGCAAACAGCCAGCAATATATCTGTGTGGCGCGTGGTCAATTTCCCCATTTAAAAGATTGCTTACAGCCCAAAGGACAAATGACAAATGACATAGGACAAGAAACAATTGTTATTGCTACCGGGCCAGAGGGAGGATGGACAACACAAGAAGTAGAGAATGCGATCGCATTTGGATTTGAGCCTGTTTCCCTTGGTCGTCGCATCCTGAGAGCAGTTACAGCCCCAGTAGTAGCATTATCCTTAATTACCGCAGCTTGTGAAGTATAAATGATTTATAGCTCACGCAAAAGTGATTTTGCGCGAGACATTGATCCAGTGGGTTGAAACATGATTGAGCAAGTTGCGATCGCCTTTGAGCGTAAAGATTATCAAACAGCTGCTAAATTACTGAAACAGTTGCTAGTAGAATCGCCAGAACATCCTTGGGTACAATTTTATCTCGGTCGTCTACATGAAGTATCTGGAAAGCTCCAGGATGCGGAAAAAGTTTATCGGCAACTGTTGCGAGATACGAGGAATAGTAGAGTAGTGACCCTCGCACGTCAAGGTTTGGGACGGCTACAAGAAATCGAACTAGAAGAAAGACAAAGAGCCATTTCTCAAGCAACAGCCGAAGGGAATAACAGCGAACTGGGCGTACTAGTTTTAGAGCCACTCAGTAACGAACTCAAAACAAAAGCGTCTCGCAAATTTGCCCAGATTATGCAGCTAGACCCCTATACTGCAAGGCTGCTACTACCAAGCCGTGGCTGGAGGTTGTACCGCATTGGCCCAGTGGGAGAACTAAAATTTTACGGGAAACAGTTACAGCAGGCTGGTATTCCTTGCTTTTGGGCAACAATAGCTCAAATTCAACAAATTCAAGTTTATCAAGTCAAATATTTCCAAGAATCTACCCCACAAGCTACAGTTGTTTGCCGTAATGAGACAAATCAACTCGGTTCTCTTACCTTTGACTGGTCAGAAGTTACAGCAAGAGTAGTGGGACTGTTACCTATTTTTGAACAAGTTGTAGATGTTAATGCCCGCCGTAAACTGGAATGGAAAACTCAAACACAAGACTATGCTCAGTTTTGTGATTTACACATACCTGGTAGACGTTGCATTCTCCGACTTTATGATAACGGCTATGAATTTCAGCAAAATTTAGAAATTATTCCCCAGGCTAGCCAAAATACAATCAGAATTAATTGGAATAGTTTATCAAGTTGGATTGACCAGCAACTACCTAAAGTCAAAATTTGGTCAGATTTCACATCTTTTGCAGATACAACATTAGATCAAACAGAAATGCTGGGTCATATTAAGTCTCACATTCATTTGTTGCGTAGGGAACATACTAATTGGGACTCAGCTTTTCATTTATATAGTGGACTGGTATTTGTTAAATAATTCATAATTCGTAATTAATTTACTTATTAAGTAAGCAAGTATAATTAAACATAAAATAAAATCCTAGTTCGTAGTGAGCGATTCATCGCTCAAAACAAGCATTATCAGGACTAAAGTCCTTACTACAAACTTTTATTTATGCCGAGCTACTTACCTAGTTTAAGAAAAACCCAAAAAGATTGCAGTTGTAGTGGAGAAAATTAAGCGATCGCTCCTACTTTGGAGAGTTCTTCCATCTACAACTGGTAAACTTGTCTTAATATTGCGTATTCACAATTAACTCATCGGTAGTATAGAGACGCGAAATTTCGCGTCTCTATGATTTAACCAGGGGTTTTAACCTGACGTGCCATGTCTAAGAAAGCGCTCATATTTGCCCCTGGACGCCGACGGCCATTAGAGCTAGTAGCCGAAGGAGCGAGATATTTAGGCGCAAAGGTAGTTTCTTTTGGCTCCTCTTTGAGGACTTTGGCTGCTGCTGCTTTTGCATTTTTGCCAGGTTCAATTTTAAGACCCTCAGCAGTCTGCACTAGCGTAACATCGGCTGGTTTAGGATTTTTCGCTGATTTTTCCTTAGTTTTAGCTGCGGCGGTTTTTGTTCCGTTCAAAGAAGCTGGCTTGGATGCTTCTGGTGCTTCTGGTGCTTCTGGTGCTTCTGTTGCCGTTACTTTCTTAACATTTGATGCAACTGTCTCTGCTACTTTCTTTACGTTTGATGCTACTTCTTGAGCAGCATCTTTAGCAGCATCTTTGGCTTCGTCCAATTCCAAAAAGTAGCCGTTGCTTTTCTTCTTGCCTGGTAACAGTCCGGTAATGAAACCCAGAATACCCGAAATTAACTTTTTGATAAAATCCATTACAATTACTCCTGCCTTTTACCTTTTATATTTGAAACTCGACCGTAATTGTTAAAAATTACGACAAAATGTTACATTTTCTACTTTGCGTCACCCCATTCTGGTGACAACCCTTATAGGTTTGTGCTTAATCAACATTGTAGTAAAACTATTGGGCAAATGTTCTTTTGCAAGCACTTGCGGCCTGTATACACCGAGAACTAATTATTAAATTTTACTGTAACTAAGAGCAAGATTCTGAAAGCAGGCTTTACAAAAATTAACATTTCTTTGTTTTAAAATTGCTGATTGAAGAAAACAACCAGAGGGGGGAGTGTCATAGTCTGTTGGCAAATAGCGCTGGCTATAAGTTAAATTTTATACGAACTATCTTTGGGAGCATTTCAGTTTTGCAAAAATGTCTTTTAAAGAATCCGAAAAGCAACAGCTTCAGTTTGTAGAGCAGTATGTACCTACAAAAGTGAAATACACCCTAAAATTGAGCCAGATTTTGTAAATGAACATTGAAAATCAACAACGCAATCCTGTTTTGTTAATACATGGAATTGACGACACAGAGGCAGTTTTTCATAAAATGGCGGGTCACTTAGGATTACAGGGTTGGTCTGTATATTCCCTCGATCTCGTACCTAATAATGGTGATGTGGGTCTTGATGAGTTGGCAAAGCAAGTAGCAGATTATGTTACAGCCACCTTTGCACCAGAACAATGCCTAGATTTAGTAGGCTTCAGCATGGGAGGAATTGTCAGCCGTTACTATGTCCAGCGATTGGGAGGAATTAACCGCGTTCAGAGATTTATCACAATATCTTCACCCCATCATGGAACTGTGGTTGCTTATGGTTCCTGGCGTCCTGGTTGCGTGCAAATGCGCCCGGACAGCGTTTTTCTCAAGGATTTAAATTCTGATGCTGTAATGTTGGGGCAGCTAGATTTTACGTCTATCTGGACACCTTATGATTTGATGATTGTCCCAGCCAATAGTTCACAAATGTCCGTAGGAAGCGAAGTCATAGTACCAGTTGCTCTACACCCTTGGATGCTGACAGACCCTAGAAGTCTAGCAGCAGTAAAAGCAGCTTTAACAGAACCGATTAAGTTACCCTTACTGAATAAAAAATCCAGTCAGTAGCTAGTACCGCAAGGCGAAAGTCACGCATTCACGCATAATAATATTTTGAGCTTCTTACGCGATTTGAAATGGTATATTTATTTCCGCGATCGCTCTACTAGAATGCTTGCCACACTGAATTTATTCCTCTTTAAATTACGAATTACGAATTACGAATTACGAATTACTTAACCCCTATCCCCAATTTGCGTATGTTCGTAACTCCCAAAAATCGCCTCTGGGTGACGATAATACTTGAACTCCATGAGGTTATAAAAAGGATCTTCTAAAAAGAAAGTGCGATGCTCAAGAGGAGAACCAACAAAGCGGTTTTTGGTTTCCTCACGAAAAGGTAGCTGTTGTTGTTGTGCCCTTTCTAGTAAGTCTTGCCAGTCACGTTCTTGGGTAAAAATTAGCCCAAAGTGTCTAGGATATATACTGTGTTGCGGTGTCAAGGGTTCTTTGGTAACGTGAGCTACTAATTGATGACCGTAGAGATTAAGAATCAGGGCGTGATGGTTTTCACGACCAGGAATGCAGCCCAAGCCATCCACGTAATATGCTTTTGTTTGGGCAATGTCAGTCACAGGGAAAGCAAGATGAAATAAAGTTTGGCTCATAGGTTGTGTGGAAAAGACTAGTACCGCAAGGCGGAAGTCACCCTTCGGCTGCGCTCAGGGTAAAAAAGTCAAAAGTCAAAAGTCAAAAGTTTTGTATATTAAGACATTTGCAAGTTTTAAAATTGTAGCTTTATTTACGCCGCGCTGTACTAGTAGTTGATGCTATCTACAATTTATGCTGTTAAATCTTAATTGTGGTCAACTTGAACACAATTTTAATTGACATTAACTTATATCCTTTATCCTTATAACTAAGATTGGAGATTGAGTACCACTTCATCTGCTGCACCCTAGAACTGTAGACTTCGCCCTGCATCTACATAATTTACACATAATTATTTAGTTAATAATACAAACATATTACTTTAGCTGCGGAGGTGTCATAAATTAAGTACTAGTACAGCACGACGTAAATAAAACACTCATTCCAAATCAACGAAACTCTTACGTTGTATAATTTTGATTTTTGACTTCCCCCTTACGCTACTAAGGGTAACAAATTAGTTATTCTGTTGATATTCAGACAAAATTACTCATTGATTAATTGCTGATGTCATCCTTAATTAATTCTGTTAATCCCTGGTTGGTGGCGGTAGTATTAAACACAATTCTATTGGGTTTAGCTTGGATTGCTCCGAAAAAGCTGCTTACCCCTGCTGGATTATTCCATGCTTGGTTTCTGGCCATCCTAATTTGGGTAACTTTAGGCTGGCAAGGATATGCAGTAGTAATGTTCTATTTTCTTGTTGGTTCTGGCGTTACCCGCATCGGAATGGCGCAGAAGGAGGCTGAAGGAATTGCCGAAAAGCGTTCTGGGGCAAGAGGCCCAGAAAATGTTTGGGGTTCGGCTTTGACTGGGGCGCTTTGTGCTTTGGGAGTAGGGATAATAAATTCGGGATTTATTGTACCTAGTTCCCAATCTCTAGTCCCCAATCCCCAGTCCCTATTATTGTTAGCCTATGTAGCGAGTTTCAGTACCAAGCTGGCTGATACCACTGCTAGTGAAGTTGGTAAGGCTTATGGTAAAAGCACCTTTCTAATTACCACACTCCAACCAGTGCCTCGCGGTACAGAAGGGGCGGTAAGTTTAGAGGGGACTTTAGCTGGGATTGTGGCTTCTGTAGCGATCGCATTTGTTGGTTGGGGAGTTGGTTTAATTGATCTATTAGGAGTAGCTTGGTGTGTACTGGCAGCATTTATTGCCACTAACTTAGAAAGTGTGATTGGGGCAACATTGCAATCTAAGTATACTTGGCTGACTAATGAGGTAGTAAACATTTTTAATACATTGATCGGTGCGATCGCGGCTGTGCTACTTGCCTGGACATGGATCAGTATAATTAAGTAGACAGATGAGAATAAAGGATTACTTATTAAGGTTACGCCTTCAGATGCTACAACTTTGGTTATATAAGCAACTGGCAAGAAACAATTCTTAATATGTTTTACTTTATTTTCGCCTATCTAACCTAGTCATCATTCATTTTTCCAGAATAATTAGCTTGAAGTAAGCGGCTCCAGTACTGCTTTTATACAACTAATACCAATTCTGTATGAAGATGCATAGAATATTAAACGAACCGCCCTTCGGGTTCAGCAGTTCCTCATGGGGGAAACCCCCAAGACCGGACTGCTTCACCAAGTACGCCAACGCGTAGCGTCTCGTTAGAGAAGAGCGCCAAGAATAGAGAGTTACTCATTTAGTGCAGCTTCACATTAAATTGGTATAAATGCTTATTAGCTGATCTACCTGATTATTTCTCTGAATTTATAAAGATTTGGTTACACGACTGGTTTTGGCTTATAACTGATATTTTAAATCCTGTTCTGTCCCCACTAGACCGTAAAAGTAATTATGGGAAATTATTTTATTTACTAGTTATATAATGTTTTGACCATTTAGATGTAATTAGTTCATAAAATCTTTATCATATTTAATCATCAATGACCAAATACTTTTTATATGATTTAATTTAAAAGTCTTATAAGTTCTTAATCATTTTCACATAGTTAGTTCATGGAATCTTCATCATTTTTGACAATCAATGACAAAATAATTTCTATTGAGTCAGCAGTAAAGTACCTGCAAGCCTCTGGAAAATTGGGACAGTTCATTGGGGATATTCTCCGCCAGTACGTAATTGAGGAAGAAATCCGAACACGAGACGATATTGAGATTGGTACAGCAATAACTGAACAGGCAATTATTGACTTTAGGCTGAAAAACCAACTGATTGACCCCCAAAGTTTTCAAGAATGGTTAAAAGCCAACAACACAGATTACGCTACCTTTCACACATCGGTGGCTTTTGGCTACAAGTTAGAAAAGCTAAAAACTGTAGTGACTCAAGCAAAAGTCCCAGAATATTTTATTGAACGCAAAATTTTTTTAGATCGGGTGGTACTTTCTCGGATCGTTGTTGATAATCGAGAATTAGCAGACGAACTACACACCCAAATTGAAGAAGGAGGTAGTTTTGAGCAACTAGCTAAAGAGTATTCCCTTTCAGATGACCGAATTGTGAACGGGATGATGGGAATAGTCAGCCGAGGAAGTATGCCGGATATATTACGGGCAGCTATTGATGTGGCCAGTCCTGGACAATTGATCGGGCCAATAGAAATCGTTGGCAAAGACTCTCCCCAAGGAGAAGTACCTTATGGTTTGTTTCGAGTAGAACAATTTCTGCCAGCGTCTTTAGAAGATACTCAACTAAATCTTGCACTACAAAATGAGTTGTTTGAGAAATGGCTAGCAGAGAAAATTCAAAAACTGACAGTCAAATTACAAGTGAGTTAAATATTCTGGATAATGAATCTTTACGATTAAAAGTGCTAGCTTCTTTGCCTTGGAATCAGCCACCGTTATGTTGGCTGACTCCCGAACAACAATCCCGATTGGAAAAGGAGTCTCAAACTCGTCAGTATCGTCTTGGAGAGAAAATCTGGTCAAACGATGTTGGCGGTTACCAATTCTTAATTGTAGCTGGGAAAGTTCGTTTACGAGAAGAAGGCGTTGGTAAACCAATAGCCGCCCTAGATGTGGGGGATTGGTTTGGTGACTTCCAAAAGCTATCTGCGGATTTTAAAGCTGTAGCTGCTAGTAAAGAAGTAGTAGTAGTATGTTGGCATACAGCGCTGTGGGCAGAATTTTCTAACCCACAAATTCAGGAATTCTGGCAAGTGTTACCAGTGGACATGGAGAGAGAGAAAGACACATTTTCCTTCTCTTCCACTCCTTCACTAGCGCCAGTCTCACAGGGAACTTCCAGCCCCCACAGCATCCAACCCCAAAGAGGACTTCCGCCTGCCAATCTGATCGTCTCAAATTATCCCTTTGTTGCTAGCTGGAACACTGCTGCTGCTTGTTTAACAATGGTGGCGCAACAGTTAGAAAATTCTGTGCAACTGGAATGGGTGCAGCGCCAACTCAGAGGACAACGCCCAAAACAGGTTGTGGAAGCAGGAGAAAAGTTAGGGTTAGTGTTGCGGCGCTTACAAGTAAGTTGGGGTGAGTTGCGACAATTGTCATTTCCAGCTTTACTGCTGTGGAATTCTGATTCACCCCAGAGTCCATCCTGGGTAGTGGCTTATGGAGTTAAAGGCGATCGCTTAATTATCGCTAACCCTCTAAATCCCGATCGCATTTGTGAAAGCTTACCGCAGTCGATAGTTGAAGCGTGTTGGGATGGGCGATTGTGGCAAGTAGAACTCATATCCCAGCAAGAAAAATTTAACCTCAGTTGGTTTACTCCAGCAGTTTGGAAATATAAGGGATTGCTCACAGAAGTATTGTTAGCATCTTTTACCTTGCAGCTTTTGGGGTTAACAACACCACTAATTACGCAAGTCGTCATTGATAAAGTGATGGTGCAGGAGAGTTTGCCAACTCTCGATGTCATGGCGATCGCACTTTTGTTCGTAGCCATATTTGAGTCCATACTTGGCATTCTGCGCCTATTCATCTTTACCCATACAGCTCGTCGTCTCGATTTGAGTTTATCTGCACAGCTATTTCGCCATCTGATGCGTCTGCCTTTGGCTTATTTTGAGTCGAGGCGCGTCGGAGACACAGTAGCACGAGTCCAGGAACTCGAACAAATCCGTCAGTTTCTCACAGGTACAGCATTAACTGTGATTCTGGATAGCATCTTTGCTGTGGTGTACCTAGCATTGATGTTTTACTATAATATCCCACTCACCTTTGTAGCCTTAGCAGTACTGCCACTGTTTGCCACATTGACGATAGTTGCAACACCAATTCTGCGTAACTGGCTCAACGAGACTTTTAACCGGAGTGCCGATAGTCAATCGTTTCTAGTAGAGACAATCACCGGAATTCACTCCGTTAAAGCCCATGCAGCCGAACCAGTAGCCCGCGATCGCTGGGAAGGCTTATTTGCTCGCTTCATTCGCACAGGTTTTAAAGCTTCTACTACCTCAAATATCAGCAGCAATATTGGTGACTTTCTTACCAATTTGTCTACCATACTGATTCTCTGGTTTGGCGCAAAATTAGTCATCGAACAAAAGCTTACAATCGGACAACTAGTTGCCTTTCAAATGCTCTCTGGTAGAGTCACAGGCCCGCTTTTGCGCTTAGTACAGTTGTGGCAAACCCTCCAACAAGTGCTACTTTCTGTAGATCGCATTGGTGATATTCTCAACGTCTCTCCAGAAGCTGAACTGGGAACTGGTCTAGTTTTACCACCCCTGAAAGGACAAATCACCTTCGAGCAAGTCTTTTTCCGTTATCGGCCGAACTTTGAAGCAATTCTGCGGGGAATATCTTTCAATGCCGAACCAGGGCAATTTGTTGGCATTGTCGGACGTAGCGGTTCTGGTAAAAGTACTCTGTCTAAGCTATTGCAACGCCTCTATCAAATTGAATCAGGACGCATCCTTATTGATGGTTTTGATATAAAAAGTGCCGATTTAGCCTCACTGCGGCAACAAGTTAGTGTAGTTCTCCAAGAAGACTTTTTATTCAACGGTACCATTTTGGAAAATATTACTCTCGGTAGTCCCGACATTACCGCAGAGCAAGTAGTAGAGGCGGCAAGACTAGCAGTAGCTCACGATTTCATCAGTCAATTACCCTACGGTTACGAAACCAATGTTGGTGAACGCGGTACAGCTTTATCTGGTGGACAGAGACAACGTATTGCTCTTGCAAGGTTATTTCTTTCTCAAGCGCCGATTTTAGTTTTAGATGAAGCTACCAGCGCTTTGGATAGTGAAACTGAACAACAAGTACTGCAAAACCTGCAAAAAATTTCTGCTAATCGTACCGTGTTTTTGATTGCTCACCGTTTTGCCCCTCTCAAACGTGCTGATTTGATTTTGGTATTGGAGCAAGGCGTGATTGCTGAACGTGGTACTCACTCAGAATTGTTGCAACAAAAGGGTTTGTATTGGTCATTATATCAACGGCAGCAAGCAAACATTTAGTTGATTTAACTAACTCAAAGTTTGTGGCTGCATAAAAGATAAACGTTTGGAAAGTGGCTTAAGGATAGCCTTTGGCGAATGGAGTTATGCTCCATTCGCCATTTTAATTTTGATGATTTGGTTAATTTCCTCTACTGGTCTGTCAAATTCATTTTGACGGTTAGGGAGACGCGATAAATCGCCGTCTCTACAAGGAATCTATCCGTCAATTATTTCTTAGCACTGACTATTACCCCCTTTTTAAGGGGGTAATAGTCAGGCGGGGGGATCTTCTTATCCAAACCGTATTCGCCTCGCTCCAGCCTGAGTGGTGTAAATACTTTTATAGCGATCGCAGTCGTTTTCAAATTAGTAGCAGTCATAACATTTTCTTATCATTGCGTTAGTCTCTATTAATACGCTTAAAAAATTTAATATTTGTTTGAGCAATTTGCTCTTAATAAAAACCACAGTTATCAGAATATTTTTGGTAATAAAATTAGCATTTTTTTCCGAAATTTCATAGTAATTATTGACAATGAGCTTATTCGCACATTGAAATCTTCTTATAAAGATTTTAAAGCTTTAAACTGTCAAAAACCGATTGCTATCTTTGAGAAAAAATACTTATGCTCATTGATGATGTTAATAACAATGTGTTGTCAACTCAACAGCTAAATATCACTTCAATCTCCTCATTAGATAGCTTTAATACGAAAGATGACTACAGCCTTAACTTCAGCAGACGTAGTAGCTACAACTCAGCCAATGCTGATGTGCAGTTGCTAAATAATGGTGACTCCGAAAATAGCAATAACGCTACTAATAATGGTTTTAGCGCTCAAAATTATAACTCCACTAATGGCTATGGCTTGATTAATGGAGCAGCAGCAGTGGCTAGAGCAATTGGTCAGAATGCCTTTGCTGATGTTCCTAACCTTGGTGGCAATAATTGGGGAGCAGACCTTGTGAAAGCACCTGAAGTCTGGGCACAGGGATACACAGGTAAAGGCGTTGTTGTTGCTGTTGTAGATACTGGGGTTGACTATAACCACGAGGATTTAAAAAATAATATCTGGACGAATACCAAGGAAATAGCAGGTAATGGTATTGATGATGATGGCAATGGCTATATTGATGATAATTACGGCTGGAACTTCTCTGATAAAAACAACAACACTTTAGATAACAACGGTCATGGCACTCATGTTTCCGGCACGATCGCAGGAGAAAATAATAACTACGGTGTCACTGGTATTGCATACAATGCCAAAATTATGCCCGTCAAAGTTTTAGATAGCTCTGGCGCTGGTTCCTATAGTTCCATATCTAAAGGTATTCGCTACGCTGTGGATAATGGAGCTAATGTGATTAACCTTAGTTTAGGAGGCACATCTTCCAATCGTACTTTAGAGTCAGCCATTAACTACGCCAGCAGCAAAGGAGTGATTGTCGTCATGGCAGCAGGTAATAATGGTGACTCATCACCAGCCTATCCCGCCCGCTATGCATCCAAGTCGGGAATTGCCGTTGGGGCTGTGGATAAGAATAATAATTTGGCCGACTTCTCTAACCGCTCTGGAACAAATGAAATTTCTTATGTCACAGCCCCAGGAGTCGAGGTGTACTCCTCAGTTCCGAATAATCAATATGCCACTTATAGCGGTACGTCTATGGCTGCTCCTCATGTTGCTGGTATAGTTGCCTTGATGCTTAGTGCTAACCCCAACTTGACTGATGCCCAAGTCCGTCAGATTGTCACAGAAACCGCAGAAAATAGTACACAAAGTACAAATTCTAACGTCAGTTCTGTGGCGAGTCAGGCGATGTCTACGACGGGCTACGCCAAAGTAGACACAGCAGAAAATAGTTCACAAGCTAGAATCTCTAGTTTCTCTAATTTTAATATTTCCAATGTTAGTTCTCTGGCAAGGCAGGTGATTTCTGGCAACAATTCACTAGCTATAAACACACAAATCGGAAGTTTTCTCACACCAGAGACTATTTCTAGTTTTAAAAGTTATGATGTCGGTTCTTTAATAGGTCAGGCGATTACAAAAACAGCAGAATATCTCACACCAGAGACTATTGCTAGTTTTAAGAGTTATGATGTCGGTTCTTTAATAGGTCAGGCGATTACAAAAACAGCAGAATATCTCACACCAGAGACTATTGCTAGTTTTAAGAGTTATGATGTCGGTTCTTTAATAGGTCAGGCGATTACAAAAACAGCAGAATATCTCACACCAGAGACTATTGCTAGTTTTAAGAGTTATGATGTCGCTTCTCTAATAGGTCAAGCTATGTCTACGACGGGCTACGTCTACACAGAAACGGCAAAATATCTGATACCAGCCGAAACTAATAACGGATTAGCCAATTCAGAATTATGGTTGCAATTCCAAAACTATGAGAATCTTCTGGGCATCATCAATGTAGATAGCAATAATGAAGATTAGAATAATCTTGATTTTGGGCCACTGCTAGAGGGAATCCAATAAAATTTACAAGCAATAGCACCCTTCATTTTCTAATCATTCTATTTCAATTAATGATTGCAACACATCCTTGGGTAAAGACGCGATGAATCGCGTCTCTACAAATGGTCTATTTGTCGCATTCTTTTTTCAAATTGGTATCATTCTGGATTCTGACTGCTGACTCCTGAATTCTTCCACTTTTACGTTTAGGTAAAAATTAGCGATCGCCTTTCTATTATAGGTAATCATAGAGAGCGATCGCTCGTCTATAGTTCTACTTTAAAGGAATATAATATAGAATAAGTGAGTGCAAATTAGGTAATAAAAATGGTGCGTTAGGCAAACCCATAACGCACCCGACTGTTGAATAGTACTTACTAGCTCAACTGTTCAAACTTAAATTTCCCTTTAATAAACTTGTTAAAGTGTTGACCTTTAGACGGTGCATTGTCTAAGTCATCCTTGATACTGGGAGGTACTTTGAAATACTCGTAAACACTTCCACTATCAAATTCAATAGTCAGTGTTTGAGTTTTTGGCTCATAGGTAAATTGCTTAATAACGCTGCCTTCAGGCTTGAGTAGCGGGAAGGCGATCGCATCCCGAATACTGGCACAATCAGTTAATAACATTACCAACCGATCAATCCCAATCCCTAAACCACCCGTAGGCGGCATACCGTATTCTAAAGCTGTCAAAAAGTCTTCATCAACACCTTGGGCTTCTAAGTCACCAGCAGCTTTTCTTTCAGCTTGGGCTTCTAAGCGTTCTCTTTGATCAATGGGATCTGTAAGTTCTGAGAAGCTGTTCCCAGTTTCTCGGCCTACGATAAATAACTCAAATCTTTCCACTAAACCAGGTTGATAACGGTGGGGTTTTGCTAAAGGCGAAATTTCTACTGGGTAATCAATTACAAAGGTAGGTTGAATTAAATTAGCTTCTACTTTCTCTTCAAAAGCTAAATTCAGTAACTTTCCAATTGATTTGGCTTCATCTACACCAGGAATACCAGCATTTTTACTTGCTGTTTTTGCTTCTTCCAATGTTTGGAAAGAATTGAAATCCAAGCCAGTAAATTCTTTAACTAAATCGTGCATTGTCACCCGCCGCCAAGGTGGTGTTAAATCTATAGGTTCCCCTTGGTAGGTGATTTGCAATGTGCCGAGTACGTCTTGGGCGACAGTGGTAATAATCCCCTCAGTCAGCGCCATCATATCGTTGTAATCGGCGTAGGCTTGGTAAATTTCAATTGTCGTAAATTCGGGATTGTGTCGAGTCGAAATTCCCTCATTACGGAAAATCCGTCCCAATTCAAACACCTTTTCAAAACCACCCACAATCAACCGCTTGAGATGGAGTTCTGTGGCAATTCGCAGATACAATTCCATTTCTAAAGTGTTGTGGTGAGTGATAAATGGACGCGCATCTGCACCTCCAGCTTCACTTTGCAAAACTGGCGTTTCAATTTCTAGAAAGTCTCGCTGTTCCAAATAACGGCGAATACCGGCAGTAATTTGGGCGCGACGGCGGAAAGTTTGCCGTACTTCCGGGTTAACAATCAAATCAACGTAGCGCTGACGGTAACGTTTGGCAACATCCGTTAATCCATGCCACTTGTCGGGTAGCGGCAACAGGGATTTAGTCAGGATAGTATATTGTTTAACGTAGACAGATAACTCGCCCTTTTCAGTCCGTTTAATAGTACCTTTAACTCCCAGAATATCGCCTGCATCTGTGAGTTGTTTTAAATGATTGAAAGCATCAGCATCAATATCTGCCATGCTTTCTTGGATGCGATTTTTATCCAAATAAAGCTGAATTGTGCCAGTTTCATCTTGCAAGGTGAAGAAAGCTAGTTTACCAAAAACGCGACGCGCCATAATGCGTCCAGCGATCGCAACTTCTAAATCAACTTCTTCACCACTGGCTAAATCGGCAAACTGTTCTTGCAACTGCGTTGCATGATGGGTAGATTCCCAACGATAGGCGTAGGGATTAGTCCCTAGCTGCTTGAGTTGTTCTACTTTCTCCAGCCTTGCGGCTCGGATATCTTCTTCCGACATGGTAACGAACTAAATAGGGCAAGATTAATTATAGATGCTGCAAAAGTTGAGAGTAAGAAATAAGCTGATATGCGTCTAAATTATATAAACATTCTTTATAATCGTTGACGGTTGACGGTTGACGGTTATCGGTCATCAGTCAACCGTCAACAGTCATCAGGTAAATGTACAATGTTATTTGCGTAACAGGTTATTTGCACTTTGCAGATGATAATATCGCCAAACCAAATACAATGACACAAACTAGAGTGCGCTTGTGGAATGTAGATGAATATCACCGGATGCTTAAGACGGGTATTATCACAGCCGATGAACGGGTAGAACTGATTGATGGGCAAGTTATCCCCATGAGTGCTAAAAATCCCCCCCATGCAGCGACAACGCTGTGTGCGTCTGATTATCTCAAGCGGCTGCTAGCAGAAGTTGCTTTAGTTCGGGTGCAAGATCCGATTCAATTAAGCCAATACTCGGAACCTGAACCAGATATCGCTGTTGTCCGCATTGATGCGCGAAAGTACATTAATCATCATCCTGCACCCAATGAAATCTTTTTATTGATTGAGGTAGCAGATACAACGCTAGACACCGATCGCAAACAGAAAGCACCTTTATATGCTAAGGCAGGAATTGCTGATTACTGGATTTTGGATGTAAATCAGCGTCAGGTTTATGTTTTCCGTGAACCGGGTTTGGAAGGCTACAATCTTAAATTTATTTTGCCGGAGGATGCAACTTTATCTTTGATGGCATTTCCAGAAATTGAAGTCCAGATTAGCCAATTGTTTCCATAAGTTAGGTTACAGAATTGGAGGATGAAATTTTTTAAATAAAAAGTGCGTAGGCGTAGCCCGTCGTAGACATCGCTTGATCCCATTTTATCCAAAAGACTGTCATAGAAAATATTATTTATATCTTCTATGACAACGATTCAATAATCTAATGTACAAGTCAAACCTTTAGGGACTTCCAAGTAAAAAAATATTCCATTGCTATTGTTGACTGTTCACTGTTGACCGTTGACGGTTCACGAGTTTTCAGTCAACAATCAACAGTCAACAGTCAACGACTTTAAGTGGAATAATTTATTTTTTGGAGTTCCCTTATTTATGATCTGCTGTTAGCGAATGCCTAGATGAAATAGCTTTCATTTTCAAGTTAGTAAATTGCACGATCGCCTTTACAAAATCTTGCTGCTCTGGTTGCAAATGCACTTTTTCTAGGGCTTGATTCATATTATTACCAGCCCGGATATGGTGATTAAGTTGGGCACGTTGCGATGTGTTTAAGACTCCCTCAATTTCCCTATTTCTTCTCTGACGCACAGCCTGGAGTTCTTGGCGCTGTAGGGGAGTCAGGTTAATCTCCGATGAGGTGGAGTAGGTTGCACTTTTGGTAGTTTGGGCAGAAATAACACCAAAAGCAGTATGGAGTTGAACGGGTGCAGCTAAGGCAATTCCCGGCATGGAAAGGACAAGAGTTAGAATAGCAGCGAACACAGAAAGCCGTTTTGTCAAGTGAATTGCCATATTCAGAAATGCCTACATCTAATTTAATGCTGAGATATAGTTAAGCAATCTTCAAACCTTAATTTTGAATCTTGAATTTATCCACCCCCAAGAGGATGGTAGTTCAGCTAGAAAATATTATCCGCTTTAAGGGAATACAAAAAAACTAGAATGGCAAACTTAACTGTAGCAATCACCGAACAAAGGTAGTGTTACGGAGCGTATAACCTATTAGGGAACTCCAAAAAATAAATTATTCCACATTCAAGTCGTTGACTGTTGACTAAAAACTCGTGAACCGTCAACGGTCAACAGTGAACAATAGCAATGGAATATTTTTTTACTTGGAAGTCCCTTAGATAGAATGAATGTGGTGCGTTAGGCTTGTCTAACGCACCCTAAAACAATTTACTCAGGTCTTCTCATTCTGTCGATTTCCCGTTGTAATTCTTCAATTTGACGGCGTAAAGTTTCTGTTTCATTCGCGGAAGACTCTGCTGCAACATTTACTGATCCTGAAGCAGGCGATCGCTGATAATTTCCTCGGCGAATTTGCTGGTATTCTTCGGATACTGCCCACGCCCGTAAGTAATGCAAGCGTTCCACAGGGAAAGGATGGGTCAACATCGTACCCTGAGCGCCATTGTAGATCAAAAATTTATACACCTGATTTAGTCCATCTTCATCCAGTGCCTGATAATTTTCTGACTGCTTGATAAACTCTTGTAAACTACATTCATTGGCATATTTGTTACTACCGCCAGAAAGTTTCATCATCGTTGACATTACCGGATTCAAGTCATCCATGACTAGTAGTGCGGCGCGATCTGACGATAACTCGGCTTTCCGCCGCCACTCAAAAAAGGCGTAAATCAAACCTTGTGTGACAATATTACCGATGCCGAAGGTCAATTCTCCCAAGGCGGAAGCAGCACTCATCGCCCACATCGCCATTTGAATTAAAATAGTATGACCACATTTAATATGCCCCAGTTCATGGGCTAGCACCGCCCGAATCTCGGCTTCGTCGAGTAAGTCTAGTATCCCTGTATTTATGACTATGTAAGGATTCTCTTGCCCCAGTGCATAGCTATTTGCTTGGGGATCTTGCGAGACAAACAGTGTCGGTTCTGGGTAAATGTCCAAATCTCGGACGCATTCCCGAAACATCTGGTAAATAGTGGAATATTGACGCGGCCCGACTTGGATGGTGTTACCCATTAGATAGACTAACTGAGGGCGTTCGTAGATAAATTCCACAAATTTACGAGCGATTAAATCAAATCCTGGTAAATTTCGTAAAGCTTGCTCGGCTTGGCGATCTAGTGGATGCCTAAAGGCTTCGCTGGAAATTCCTGTGTAAGTTGGCATAATTTAGGGTATTGGGTGATTGGTCATTGGTCATTGGTCATTAGTCATTGGTCATTAGCAAAGGACAAAGGACAAATGACAAATGACAAAGGACAACATAATAGACATGGGGCAATTGGAAGTAAAAGTCACTTTGTATGGAATTAAAAGCGTGTGATTGAAGCAGAAGTTCATTTTTCACTACATAACTTTTTGCGATCGCAGGCGGGGTTCCCTTCCTGGCCCCATCATTTGACGATGGCACGGTTGGTAGCACGCGCCTTGCGATTGGGACGTAGCGCCCTAATTCAAGTAGGGGCGGTTTGTGGCTATCAAGGGCGATATCGCACCAGTTTCGTAGCATCAGCCCTGATGTGGCATGGCCCTGTAATTATTGTTGCTCAAGAAGCGGTACAGCAACTTCTGCTGCGGGTGGAAATTCCCCGTCTACAGCAGTGGCTACCAGCCAACAAAGCGATTAGAACAGGTGACGCTTGGCCTAGTGCTGAGTTCCAAGGGCTACTGTTAACCTCCCCAGAAGCTTGGTTAAAAGGACAATTTGCTGGTGGCTCTTGCTTTCCCCAAGGCATCCCCACAATTATTGATGGAGTAGATGATCTAGAAGATTGGGTGCGCGATCAACTTACCCAAGATATTCAACCCCATGATTGGGAGCAACTCATACTGGCTTGCCCAAATCAAGCTGAGGCAATTCGTGAAGTAAGGATACAACTTACACACCAACTTTTTCAGCATCCTGTCAATCCATATCAGTGCTACCTAATTTCCCAGCCAGAAATAGAAATTTTAAGCCGTCTGTATTTAGCTTTAGATCAAGCCAACCTCCCAGATAATTGGAAAAATTTCTGGCAGCAATTTCAAACCCTTAATGAAAATCTTTCCTCCCTTGCTCCCTCATCTCCCCCTGCCCCCCCTGCCCTCTTCTGGGCGACTATTGCCCATCGACAAGGTTTATTTTCTTTACACTACGCCCCAATGGAATTAGGGGAAATCCTCTCACCCTTATGGCAGCGACAACCAGTAGTTTTAATTGGCAGCGCCATCGAACCAGAAACTGAGGCTCCTCTTTTCCGACAGCGCCTTGGTTTGGACGATTTAACTTGCCTGAAGTTCTCTGCGGATCAAGCAGAAGCAATTCAACTGTATGTACCTTATAAGTTGCCCCTACCTAACACGCCAGAATTTCAAGCGGCATTTATTCACAAAGTCCGCACACTGGTTTGTCTAAGTGCTACAGCACCAGGATTAACGGTTGTCTTGGTGGGGGATGTACCACTCAAATCTCAAGTTGCAACAATTCTGGCTTCAGAATTTGGTTCGCGGGTGCAAGTAGAAAAAACTTGTTTAGATGAAAATGGTATTTTGATTAGCGGTTGGGAATTTTGGCGAGAACATCAACGAGTTTTGCCAGCACCCCATTTGTTAATTATTGCTACTTTACCTTTACCATCTTTAGAAAATCCGCTAGTAGCTGGTAGGGTAGCTCGTTATAAGCGATCGCATCAAGATTGGTTCCGTTTATATTTATTGCCAACTGCTTTGAGTGAATTACAAAGAGCGATCGCTCCAGTCCGAGAAAGTCAAGGTATTGTTGCTTTACTTGACAGTCGTGTAGTTAATCGCAGCTACGGCGCTCAAATTCTCGCTGCCTTAAGCCCCCTGGCCCGCATTAACTATCTCGACCCCAGTCTGTTTTCTAATACCGATGAAGAAAATTCTGCTTAAAGTTCAGTTATCAATGCCCCATGCCCAATGCCTAATTTAAATTTTGTCAACCAAAGCGCGATCGTCTAAAAGCAAGCACTATTATCAGTTTATTGCCTCTCTATAGCTATGAATCCTGGCAAGATAAATTTAGATAGAACCTAAGTAAAAATTTGAGTTGCTGATTATGGGTGAAGCAAAGCGTCGTAAAACCACATTAGGGGAAACATACGGTCAAGAGAAAGAGACTCGCATCTTGCCTTGGCTTCCCATCACAAAAAAGCAAGCCGAATTATTTGTCAGTTGGACAAGTCGTGGTGCCTGGATAGGTATTATCCTTATGGTTGTAGCATGGGCAACTATCCGTTTTATCGGCCCAGCCTTCGGTTGGTGGCAATTAGCCTCCTAAATACTGCTGTAGACCCGCGCTGTAGGGGTTTAGCAATGCGCTTTACCTCTACCACAGATGTGATTATTTCAAAATCAACATATTTTGTATTTACTGTCAATGGGCAACTCCTAAAATCTCTTTTCTTCTCTCTGCGCCCTCCGCGTCTCTGCGGTTTAAAAGTAATTTCTAGAACCACAGAGGCGCAGAGAACACAGAGAAAAGAGGAATCATTGTCTAAAAATTTCACCACCTTGAAAGGGCTGGTCTTAAATTGGAATTTTCCCGCAGGTTTATTCAGTACATGCTCTACGTCTTGGGTCTATCTTTGTAGTATGTAAAGAAGCACTTTTGACCTGAGATTATGCCCTCCTCTAAAAAACCCCTCACCTACCCATCCAGCCACAAAAGCAATCAAGTCGATAACTACCACGGTACTTTAGTCGCAGATCCTTACCGTTGGCTAGAAGATCCTGACTCTGAAGAAACAAGGGCTTGGATTGAGGCACAAAATCAAGTTACTTTTGGTTACTTGAACGAAATTCCTAGCAGGGAAAAAATTAAACAGCGCCTCACCAAACTTTGGGATTATGAAAAATATGGCATCCCTTTTAAAGAAGGCGAATCTCTGCAAGACGGTTCCACCGAACGCTACTTTTATTTCAAAAATGACGGACTGCAAAATCAAAGTGTCCTCTACACTCTGAAAACCCTCGACGACGAACCCAAAGTTTTACTCGACCCTAATAAACTTTCGGAAGATGGTACTGTTGCTCTTTCGGGATTATCTATTAGCGAGGATGGTAAACTTTTAGCATACGGTCTATCCGCCTCTGGTTCTGATTGGCAAGAATGGAAAGTACGCGATGTCGAAACTGGTGAAGACTTGCAAGACCATCTGAAGTGGATTAAATTTTCTGGCGCATCGTGGACACATGATCATCAAGGTTTCTTTTACAGTCGCTATGATGAACCGAATGAAAAAACTCAATTAGAAGATGTTAACTATTATCAAAAGCTCTACTATCATGAACTAGGTAAACCCCAATCAGAAGATGTGCTAATTTACCATCGTCCTGACCAAAAGGAATGGGGTTTTAGTGGCGGCGTTACTGAAGATGGACGCTATTTAATAATTTCAATTTGGCTGGGAACTGACTCCAAAAATTTGGTTTTCTTTAAAGATTTGACTAACCCTAATGCTGAAGTCATTGAACTAATTAACCAATTTGAGGCAGATTACAGCTTTATTGATAATGATGATAGCGTGTTTTATTTCCGCACGGATTTAAATGCACCACGAGGAAGAGTTATTGGAATTGACACCAAAAGCCCTGCATCAGAAAATTGGCGAGAAATCATTCCCCAATCAGCAGAAACGTTGGAAAGTGTCGGGATACTCAATAACCAATTTGTTGCTGATTACCTCAAAGATGCTCACAGCCAAATTAAAATATTTGACCTCAAAGGTGCATTTATTCGTGAGGTAGAATTACCTGGACTCGGTTCAGCCGGAGGTTTTGGAGGGAAGCGTCATGATACCGAAACTTTTTATAGTTTCACCAGTTTCACCACACCAGGAACTATCTATCGCTACGATATGGTAACTGGTAAAAGTAGTATTTTCCGCCAGCCACAGGTAGATTTTCATCCTGATGATTATGAAACTAAACAAGTCTTTTATCATAGCAAAGATGGTACTAAAATACCAATGTTTATTACTCATAAAAAGGGCATAAAGTTAGATGGAAATAACCCGACTTATCTCTATGCCTATGGTGGTTTTAATGCCTCAATGACACCTAGTTTTTCTGTGAGTCTTTTGGTGTGGATGGAGATGGGTGGTGTCTATGCTATGCCCAATATACGCGGCGGTGGAGAATATGGTGAAGAATGGCATCAAGCAGGAATCAAGGATAAAAAGCAGAATGTCTTTGATGACTTTATTGGTGCAGCTGAATGGTTGATTGCTAATAAGTATACTAAGACAGATAAGCTAGCGATCGCAGGTGGTAGTAATGGCGGTTTATTAGTGGGTGCTTGTATAACGCAACGTCCCGATTTGTTTGGTGCAGCAATACCCGCCGTCGGCGTGATGGATATGTTGCGGTTCCACAAATTTACCATCGGCTGGGCTTGGACTTCCGAATATGGTTCAGCAGATAATTCAGAAGAGTTTCCAGCGCTATATGCTTATTCGCCACTACACAACATCAAACCAGATACAGCTTACCCAGCAACCTTAATTACCACAGCCGATCATGACGATCGCGTTGTCCCTGCTCATAGTTTCAAATTTGCCGCCGCTTTGCAAGAGGCTCACGCAGGTAATGCGCCAGTTCTAATTAGAATTGAGACAAAAGCAGGACATGGTGCGGGTAAACCCACGGCTAAGATTATTGAAGAAGCCTCAGATAAATGGGCTTTTTTGGTACGTACTTTGAATGTTGAAGTTTAGGGGTTAATTTATTTGTAGGGTGGAATGGCACTTACTTAAGCAAAAGTTACTGCTTAGATCCCCGATTCTTCAAGAAGTCGGGGATCTAAATCCAGTGGATTTCAAAAATAAAATCGGGTTGCTATAGATGAGTTAAAATCGAATCAATCACCCTAGACAAATATTAACTATGAGATGGGAAGAAGTTTGTGAACACAAACAATTACAAGATTTACCCTTCAAAATTGAATTAAATAAATGGGGTCAAATCGTAATGAGTCCAGTCAAAATTAAACATTCTTTTTATCAAGGAAGAATCCAACGTTTATTAGAATCTTTCTTGAATACAGGTGAAGTAATGCCAGAATGTGCCATCAACACATCAGACGGTGTGAAAGTTGCTGATGTTGTCTGGTGTTCAGAGGAACGATTTTCTAAAATTGAAAATGAAGTATCAGCATCTATTGCACCAGAAATTTGTGTAGAAGTCAAATCCAGTGGGAACACTTTGGAAGAAATGGAATTTAAAAGAAATTTATATTTAGAAGCTAAAGCTGTTGAAGTATGGTTATGTAATGAACAAGGTCAGATGAAATTCTATAATGAACAAGGTGAATTAGAGCAATCTTTGTTAGTTCCTAAGTTTCCTAAGCAAATTAAACGGTAATTGTAGACAAGATAGGAGAGATTCATAAAATTTTATTGGTATCTAAACACAAAACTCTAGTCACGTTGCCCTTCGTCCTCTCTGAGGCTGCGAATCAAATCTGTAGAGGCTGGTTGTATCCCCGTTTTAGCTTTCACGATTTCGCTGCGATCAATTATGCGTTGATGGGCTGCCCATCCCCTGCGGCGGCTTACCTCACGTTCCAAAGCCTCAACCACTAAATCATTCAAGGATTCACTACCCTCTTTAATCTTCTTAGCTTTGACAAGTAAATCAGCCGGAAACCGAATTGTTAGGGCTTCGCGTTCCATAGCGATAAGTGCAATCAAATATTGATACCATTTATTATAACCGCTCTATAAATTAAGAAAAGCCTGAAACAAGCTATTTTAGGTAACTCAGATCACGATGCATTTGTACAGTGCGAAAGTCCTGTTAGCATTAAATAATTTAAATAATTCAGAACTTAGGCAAAATAATGAAAAAACGAACCGCAAAGGACGCAAAGGACACAAAGGAATAAGAGTTTCAGAGAGTTATTGCGTAAGTCATATAATTATGTAAAAGCGATCGCTCATAAAAATAACAAGTTGGAAAATCTGTTGCAATAAGCCATTGTTCAAAAGATGTTATCACCCAGATGCGAAATTAAAAAGCAATCAAATTAAGTGTTTTGAAAATAGAGAATAAGTGGCAAGGAATAAGGAAAGGAATTTTTATACCATTGTTGTTGGTTATTGCTCGTAGATGTCTTGTAAATAGGTAGGTAAACTTTAAAACAGCCTATTACGGCATAGTGGAAATAAAGCTACCATTAAAAATGATAAAAAAGCCGAGAATGTAAGTCTTTTGACTTCCAGAAAGCGGGACTAAAGTTTTTGTTTTATAATTAGAAATTTTGCATTTCCCATTGCTTATGAAGCTACGCTCATATATGCTTATAGGGTTTTTTCTTAGCTTTATGCTAAGTATTGTGCCTCTTTGGGGCAATTTCACCAATGCTGTAACACCAACAGCAGTCGCACCTGTATCTGCTGTCTCATTCACTCAAGGGGTACAAAAAACGGTATTGGACAACGGCTTAACAGTGCTAACTAAAGAAGTCCATACCGCTCCAGTAGTGAGTGTACAAGTTTGGTATAAAGTAGGTTCACGTAACGAGGTTAAAGGACAGAATGGCATTTCTCACCAGCTAGAACATTTAATGTTCAAGGGTACAACTGACCGTCCTGTGCAGTTTGGCAGGTTATTTAGTGCCTTGGGTAGCCAGTTCAATGCTTTTACTAGTTATGACGAAACAGCTTACTTTGGCACAGTGCAACGAGACAAACTCGAAGCATTGTTGACATTGGAAGCCGATCGCATGGAAAATTCTTTAGTTGGCCCCGATCAACTCACAAGTGAAAAGCGGGTGGTAATCTCCGAGTTACAGGGGTATGAAAATTCACCAGGCTATCGTCTGAGTCGGGCAGTGATGCGAGATGCTTTCCCTAGCAGAGCATACGGCTTACCCGTAGGAGGCACAAAAGCTGATGTAGAGAAATTTACGGTAAAGCAGGTGCGGAATTATTACCAAACCTACTACAGCCCAGAAAATGCTACGTTGGTGATTACAGGGGATTTTGCCACAGAACCTGTACTCAAAGTTGTTAAAGAAACTTATGGGAAGTTGGCAAAACGAAGAAAAGAGGATACGGGGACGCAAGGACGAGGGGACGTGGTGAAGGGAAATATCACCGCGTCTTCTCCGGTTGCACCTACTACTAAAAAAGCGCCTATTGTTTTAAAGCAGCCTGGAAGTGCAGCACTATTACAAGCGGTGTATCCTCTGCCAGATATCAAGCATCCTGATGTTCCAGCAATTGATGTGATGGATGCCATCCTCACAGGTGGACGTAGTTCTAGGCTTTACCAAGCTTTGGTGGAATCTGGACTCGCTACTTCAGCGAATGGCAGTGCTGCCGAACTCATCGAACCAGGTTGGTATGAAATTAATGCGACAGCCGCTCCAGGTCAAGAGTTAGAGAAAATTGGCCAGGTGCTTCAGGAATCTTTAGCAAAATTGCAAGAACAGCCAGTTACTACAGAAGAATTAAACCGGGCGAAGACACAACTACAAGCCTCCTTTGTTTTGGGGAACCAAGACATCACTAGTCAGGCAACCCAACTGGGATATAACGAAACAGTGGCCGGCGATTATCGTTTTATTGAACAGTATCTAGCTGCGATCGCAAAAGTCACCCCAGCCCAAGTACAGAAAGTAGCGAAAACCTACCTTAATCCGGCTCAACAAACCATCGGCTTCTTTGAGCCAACTCAACCAGATGGTAAACCAGGGGCTTCCAGCGCTGGTTCTGGTCGCACAGTGGAAAATTTCAGCCCTGGTAAGCCTGTAGATCCAGCAGAACTGGCTAAATATCTGCCACCTGCCACATCAGCTACAGATTCAGCCAAACAATCATTACCAGAAGAGTTTACCTTAAATAATGGTCTGCGGGTTTTGCTATTGCGCGATCGCAATCTCCCCACAATTAACCTGAGTGGACAAATTGACGCTGGTACTGAATTTGACGGCAATCAAAAAGCTGGATTAGCGAATTTGACTGCGGCCAACTTAATGAATGGGACGCAGACTAAAAATGCTCTGACCCTAGCAAAAACCTTAGAAGACCGGGGAGCCGATTTGAGCTTCGGTGCCAGCCGCGAGGGAGTTAGCGTTAGCGGTGAGGGACTTTCAGCAGACTTGCCGATATTGATTCAAACTCTGGCAGATGTGTTAGAAAACGCCACTTTTCCAGCCGATCAGTTAGAACTGAGTCGCCAACGGGCACTGACAAGTCTTAAAGTCCAGCTAGATGACCCCAGAGGTTTAGGAAGGCAAGTATTTCAGCAAGCAATTTACCCAGAAAATCATCCATTCCATAGCTTTCCCACAGCCGAGAGTTTAAAGACCATTACTCGTGATGATTTGCTTGGCTTCTACCAGACACACTACCGACCAGATAGCACAACGATCGCCTTAGTGGGAGACTTTGATCCAGTTAAGGTAAAGGCTTTGCTAAATCAGGCGTTTGGCAAATGGTCAGCCACAGGTAAGCCACCTGTTCTGAAAATACCATCCGTGCCATTGCCACAAACTTTGACACGTCTAAACAAAGTGATACCTGGTAAGTCCGAAGCTGTTACCTACATCGGCTACAACGGTATTTCTCGGAAAGACCCACGTTATTATGCAGCACTGATACTGAATCAAATTTTGGGTGGTGATACCTTAGCGAGTCGCTTGGGTACGGAAGTGCGCGATCGCCAGGGTTTAACCTACGGTATCTATAGTGGTTTTGCCGCCGGAATCAATCCGGGGCCCTTCTTGATTCAGATGCAGACTGCTCCTCTTGATACCCAAAAAGCGATCGCTAGTACTCTCGCTTTACTCAAACAGTTGCGCGAGCAAGGAGTAACTGAGGCTGAATTCAACGCAGCAAAACGCTCAATTACTAATAGCTATCCTGTGGATTTAGCTAATCCTAGTGATGTATCAAGCATAATTTTGGATAATGCTGTCTTAGGACTTTCACGCTCAGAAATCCGAGACTTTCCCCAAAGAATACAAGCAGTCACAATGGCTCAGATGCAACAGGCAATTGAAGATTTAATTAAGCCGGAAAGTCTGATAATTGTCACTGCTGGCCCTGAAGAGACTGTACCCAAGGGTAGCTAATTACCTCAAGCCAAAACACAAAGGCGTAAAGCAAATTTTAGCACCTTTGTGTTTTAGCTTAGGGCTATTTTGTTCTAGACATAATACTTATTTGAATGAATTATTTTGTCGAAAAATGATTATGGAAATTAGTATAAAATCCCTCAGCAGAAAGCCTATTTTTCCACAGATTTCGGCACTCATGCTGCAAATCTAAGAATTCTTGGTCTGAAATATTGCTATGGAATTCAGCTACTTTCTCTGCAATCTGTGGTATTTCCTTCTCATCTATCCATACGCAATATTTTTTCCAGTCAATTATAGAATCGTCAGGTAAAACGCAGTCTGTATCAATAAAAATTGGAATTCGACCACAACTGAGGATTTCATATAATCGAATAGAATAGTTTGCAGAACCACGACAACACAAAATGTAATCACTCTCAACTAGATTTTTCACATATTCAGCACGAACCTTCTGTCTTCGCTCTATATCTTGTGTATTTAGAAATACTGTTTCGTCTCTGATGATAAAGTTTGTATTTACTAAAAACGGGTTTTCTGTAAGTACTTTCACAGCCTGACTACGTAAAATTTGTCCTTTGTAAGGCGAAACCCCAAGCTCTAATGATTTGGTTAACATCGCCCCGTGGAATAAAACCGTTTTTAGTTTCTTTTCCCATGAATCTTTTACTGCTAGTCCACAAAATCCAACAATAGGTTTCTCAGATTTATGCCTGAGAGACATTTGCCCTCCTAAATATTCTTTAACAAAATCTTCAGTAAAAGAAGGCATAATAATATCGTTTTTCTTCCTTTTTGACCGATATCCTGCCATTCGCATTACTGTTGCATTCTTAACAGGAATTCCTTCGGCGCAACAATCCCCTGCGAAAAAAATAACTAATTCTTTGCCGATAGTAGCTACTTTTTCAGCAAATTCAATAGATAGACTTTCTGTTTCTTTATTAACTTTACTTCTCCAACTTTCTCCTCTGATTGCTCTCCAGTTTATAGGCATGATAACTAAGTCAGCTTCCTTTAAGGAAGTCATTTTAAAAAGGGAATTACTTACCTCTATATACTTGCCGTACAATTTAGACCAAGGATATTTTTCAGTAGGGATAAACTGTTTCCAAAAGGGATAAAGCATTGGAACTGGCTCTATTCCTTTCGGAAGATAATTATCATCAGAATAGATGTTTAATTGCATATTGAAACGTGAGTTTGACTAGTTGAATAAATAATTGACATATTTCACAAAAAGTTTAATTAATTTCAAACAATCTTTGGTAAAATTGCTTTTTATATTAATCCTTTGTGAAAATATACGTAATTCATGGAATTTAAAGCTAATTTAGTTATCCCGAATTTCTCATAAGTGATAAATCCGCGATAAGCATCACAATACTGCTCTACTACCGTGATGGTGGAAGTAGCCTTTCAAGAAACCAATCAAAGACTCCTCATAGGTTTTAAGGGAATATACTGATTATACTCTCTTCAGAGAAAAATACTAATCAGGGTAAAGGTATTTAATTTTTTTTGATCGCAACCAAGGTTAAGAACCAACGGAAAATCAGTATTTCTCGTTTGGTTTAGTTTCTCAGACTCAAAGCGATGTCTAGGACGGGCTATTACGCTCAATAGCATCTGACTCGCTACCGCTTCTCTATAAGACGCTACGCGAACGCTATCGGCGTCGCTAAAACTGTTTCAATAAGCAGCTATTAAGCCGACTATTTTTGATAATATCTAGCTCATAGCGATGGCTGGATTTTTGCTAGCCAACGCAGATGAGAGTCCTTTTAAATCAATACGTTTAGATTAATTCTTCATCCACTCTAACCCTCCTTTTTAAGGAGGGAACTAGAGCAAATCTTACTCCTAACTCCTGCTGTATATTAAACCTCTTGCAAAAGTCTCATTAGCGTGGGACAAGTAGGTTATACCAATTTAATGCGAAGCTGCACTAAATGAGCAACTCTCTATTATTGGCGATCTTGGCAGTTCGTTTAATATTCTGTGCATCTTCATACAGAATTGGTATTAGAGCTTTCTTGACATCTATGACCTACGAAAAAGTAAAGAACCTCGCAAATGCTGTATTACGCACAGTCGATTACCGAAGCGTTCAGCTTTTTGTCTCGCAGAGGGCCGATGTCTCCGACGGGCTATTCGGCGTCGCAACAAGCTTTATTTAGCGCAGCCTCAACAAGCAACGTTATGATAATTAATCGTTTAATAATAAATAAGTTGGCACAAATAAACCTCAATAGTACGGAGACGATTAATCGCCTCTGTAGAGCAGTCAAAAATCATTGAACTCATAGACTTTGGGCTATAGACTCTTGAAAGTGGACTGTTAGGTGCTGCGCCCAACCAAAATCAGCCGTTGTACAAATTTCCACAAGGATAATTGAAGTGACTAAGACTAACTCAGACTTTCTTACCTCCACCGATCCAGCGATCGCGGAGTTAATCAACGACGAACTACAGCGTCAGCGAGATCACTTGGAGTTGATTGCTAGTGAAAACTTTACCTCTGCTGCGGTACTGGCGGCTCAAGGTTCAGTACTGACAAATAAATATGCCGAGGGATTACCTGGTAAACGCTACTATGGCGGTTGTGAGTATATCGACAAAATCGAGCAACTAGCAATTAATCGTGCTAAACAGATATTTGGTGCTGCTCATGCGAATGTGCAACCTCATTCTGGCGCACAAGCCAATTTTGCAGTGTTCCTGTCGCTGTTGTCACCAGGAGACAAAATTATGGGGATGGATTTGTCTCATGGGGGACATCTCACCCACGGTTCCCCTGTAAATGTCTCAGGTAAGTGGTTCCAAGTTAGCCACTACGGTGTCAGCCAACAAACAGAACAACTTGACTACGATCAAATTCGAGAGCTGGCGCTGAGGGAGCGTCCTAAGCTCTTGATTTGTGGTTATTCGGCTTATCCCCGGATAATTGATTTTGAAAAGTTCCGTAGTATTGCTGATGAAATCGGCGCTTACTTACTTGCCGATATTGCCCATATTGCTGGTTTAGTTGCTAGTGGTCTTCATCCCGATCCCATTCCTCATTGTCATGTGGTGACAACAACTACACATAAGACTCTACGCGGCCCTAGAGGTGGTTTAATTTTGACCAGCGACGCAGAACTAGGTAAAAAGCTAGATAAATCTGTTTTTCCTGGCAGTCAAGGCGGGCCATTAGAACACGTCATTGCCGGTAAAGCAGTAGCTTTTGGAGAAGCCCTGAAGCCTGAGTTTAAAACCTATTCTGCCCAAGTGATTGAAAATGCTCGTGCTTTGGCAGAACAATTACAAAACCGGGGTTTAAAGTTAGTCTCAAATGGCACTGACAACCATTTAATTTTGGTAGATTTACGTTCTGTCGGTCTAACTGGTAAGCAGGCAGATCAGCTAGTTAGTACCGTGAATATTACTGCTAACAAGAATACTATTCCCTTTGATCCGCAATCGCCATTTGTTACCAGTGGTTTAAGGTTAGGTTCGCCAGCAATGACCACGCGAGGTTTAGGAGTAGCAGAATTTACCGAGATTGCAAATATTATTAGCGATCGCCTGCTTTCTCCAGATTCCGACGTAGTAACCCAAGATTGTCGGCAAAGGGTAGCAGCATTGTGCGATCGCTTCCCCTTATATCCTCACCTGGAAATTCCTGTACCAGCACTAGCATAATTGGGCATGGGGCAATTCAATTTTAGATTTTAGATTGAAATTTAATCCAAAATCCAAAATCTAAAATCTAAAATTCTTAATCCCTTGCCCCCACTCCCCACTCCCCACTCCCTACTCCCCTTCCCCAATCCAATGAGTGCAGAAATTATTTGTGTTGGTACTGAACTGCTGTTAGGAGATATCCTCAACGGCAATGCTCAATTTTTGGCGCAACAATTAGCGCAGCTAGGAATTCCCCACTACTATCAAACAGTGGTTGGGGATAATCCAGAACGGTTAAAGCAAGTTATAGAAATTGCTATTTCCAGAGCGCAAATTCTCATTTTCACTGGTGGACTCGGCCCAACACCAGATGATCTCACCTGCGAAACCATCGCCGATTTTTTTAAAGTCCCGTTGATAGAACGTTCTGACATCATCGAAGACATAACCCAAAAATTCGCCCAACGTGGTCGGGTTATGTCACCAAGTAACCGCAAGCAGGCTTTGATTCCCCAAGGTGCAGAAATTCTCCCCAACCCTACTGGAACAGCACCCGGTATCATTTGGCAACCCCGTCCTGAAATCACGATTTTTACCTTTCCCGGTGTTCCCAGTGAAATGTATCCGATGTGGGAAGAAACAGCCGTACCATTTCTCAAAAGTCAAGGTTGGGGTAAAGAAATTATTTACAGTCGGAGTTTAAAGTTTTGGGGTATTGGTGAATCTGCTTTAGCGGAAAAAGTTTCTTCCTATTTGAAGTTGCCAAATCCGACAGTAGCCCCTTATGCAGGTAAGGGGGAAGTAAGATTGCGAGTTTCTGCTAAAGCCACTTCAGAAGCAGCCGCAGAAGAACTAATTGCGCCCATTGAGAAACAACTTAAAGAAATTGCCGGACTGGATTTCTACGGCGTTAATAATGATACTCTTGCTTCTGTAGTTGGTCAGTTGTTGCGGGCATCAAAAGAAACGCTTTCGGTGGCAGAATCTTGCACTGGTGGCGGTTTAGGGCAAATGTTGACTGAGATTTCTGGGAGTTCTGATTACTTTTGGGGTGGCGTAATTTCTTATGACAATTCCGTGAAGGTTGGGCTGCTGGGAGTTAACCAGGAAGATTTAGATAAATTTGGGGCGGTAAGTGCAACTGTTGCAGAGCAAATGGCTGTTGGAGTCAAAACTCGCCTTGCAACAACTTGGGGATTGAGTATTACTGGTATTGCTGGCCCAACTGGAGGGACAGATACTAAGCCGGTGGGTTTAGTTTACATTGGTTTAGCTGGGCCAAAGGATGAAGTGGCAAGTTTTGAGTATCAGTTTGGCACAGTAAGAGGTCGAGCTTTAATTCGTCATGTCAGCGCGAATGCAGCGTTGGATAATCTGCGGCGGAAGTTGTTGACGAGGTAGAAGTATGTTATCTTTGTCATACAAATGTATGACAAACTAACTTAACCATGCGAATTAATGCGCGATTAGATGACGAGTATGCTGACAAACTAGCCTTTATTCAACAGCAGACTAATCAAGCAGTAACAGATGTAATTAAATCTGCCCTCGAATTGTACTACCAACAGCTTCAGCAGGAGCAAAAGAATCCTTTGTCAATGCTGACCCAAACAGGCTTTATTGGTTGTGGTGAGACAGATTCGGATCTATCTGTAAATTACAAATTATTTTTGAGAGATGGCTTGAAAACTAAGTATGATTATCGTTGATACTGGCTTTTGGTTAGCCTTAGCAAATCGAAATGACTTGTACCACACTCAAGCAATAACAGTACTTGCCAATGTCAACAAACCTCTGATTACGACTTGGGCTGTCGTTACAGAGACTTGCTATCTACTGCTAACAAAGATGGGCAACCACGCCCAAGTAAGTTTCATTAATAACTTATTTTTAGGGGCCTTTACGGTTTTTGATTTGCAACCCCATCATGGTAAACGCATTTGTGAACTGATGGAAAAATATGCGAACTTACCAATGGATCTGGGCGATGCTTCGTTAGTAATTTTGGCAGAACATCTGGGGCATGGAAAAATTTTGTCTATAGATTTCAGAGATTTTAATGCTTACCGTTGGAAAAATCAGTATCCGTTTGAAAATCTGATGGTATGTTAAAAAACTCAATTATCAATTATGCAGCTATGAGCAAAATTCCTATTCTTAAACCAAATCAATCATACACTTTCAGAAACTATTTCGAGATGTCATTTGAGCCAGAAGATATACTGGCTGAATTTGGATATTCTTTAAAACGTTCCTCTCTCAATCGACAAAAGTCCAACATTGAATTAGACAGGCTTGCAAATCTCAAATCTAGGATTGAGGAGAGTTTGCCATATATTAGTTTGACTAGTGAGGCAGCCCGCAGAGAGTTACTAATTGCGCCAATTTTATTGGATGTTGTTCATTACACTCACGCCCAACTTAGAATCGAATATCCTTTAATTGTTACAGAACAGTTAAAAGGTTCCCTTGACTATTATCTCCATGCAGACCATAAACTTTTGGTTGTGGAAGCTAAAAATGCTGATTTAGCAAGAGGTTTTACCCAGCTTGCGGTAGAACTGATTGCTATCGATGCATGGACTGACTCTCAAGAGACAAATCTACAGGGGGCTGTTTCTACAGGGGATATTTGGCAATTTGCTCTATTAAATCGAGAAACTAAACAAATAACTCAAGACCTCAATTTATATCGTGTTCCTGCTGATATAGAAGACTTGCTTCGGATTTTGGTGGCGATACTGAGCTAAGAATGAAACACTATCACATTAATATTTTCTATAGTGAAGAAGATGATGGCTACATTGCTGATATTCCTGATTTGAAATACTGTTCAGCATTTGGTTAAACTGAAGAAGAAGCACTTAATGAAGTTTTGAAAGCAAAAAAAGCATGGTTAGATGCTGCGAAAAAGGAGGGAAAACTAATTCCTGAACCGAGATATCCTCCTGCAATTTACCAGATAGCCTCATGATTAATGGATCTGGTAGGATCGCATCTCCAATCGTCAGGCTTTTTACAGGTGTCAAACACCTCAGATAGCTGAATATTATCTAGAGATAATGTCTATCCATTCAATATTATTTACCTCTACTGCTACTCTGATGTCTCGCCATTGAACTTGTATAGTAGGCTCTAGTTCAGATGTAGTTATCTCCTCTTGAGTTACTAAAGCTTCTGGTTGGCTGATGGATTCAGATATGCTTGCTTCAATATCTATTAACATTTCTGGTTGTAACCAAGACTCGCCACTGGTTGACAATTCTTCTAAGTTTGCAATTTCAAAATTTAGATAACGGCATTTTCTAATAATTTCGGGAGTTGAGGCTATAAAAATTATCTTAGCTTCAAGAATTGCAGACAGTTTTATTAAGCTTAATAGGTAGGGATCAAGTGGATTTCTGATATCTATATTTTCATAGCAGTTATCAATATCTATATACTGAGTTGCTTCGTCAATAAAATAAACTGTTCCCCCAGTAATTGTTTTAAATGTCAATATATCTGATTCTACCAACTTTATTAATGAATTTAAAATTGTATTTGCAGCATCACTGGCAGACTGAAAGTTTCCTTGACTAAGAAATATGAGTTGATTATAAAAATATTTTGGTAAAATAACATCCTTAGAGAAATTAACCAGTCTTTCAGGAGTGATAATAAATAAATCTGGTTCTGTAGCATACAATCGTTTCATTACTCTGCATCCTTCAACTGCGAACTATTATTTAATGCCATTCGAGGCCGTTTATTTTTATTAAGGCTTATTTTTCCAGAAATAATTACAGTTTTACCTGAATACTTGGTTGGATGTGGGAATTTATGCCCACTACTTGTAGGCACATAAGCATAGAATCCTTGGTAAGTATTTTCAGCAAAGTTAAAGTAAATGATATTATTATATTTATCCACATTTACGCTGGCGACTTGTCCTTTGACAGTAACTATCTGATCAATTTTTCTATGAATATCACTTAAGTTTAAGGCATCGATATATTCCTGGCTAACGTCAGTTGTAGTAGAAGTTTCAGAGTTTGTGGTATGGCTAACTTTTGGTTTCTGTATCTTCTCAAGTTTGGAACGTGCAATATCTAAGTTGGTTTTAGCTTCGGTATAGTTGGGTTTGAGGCGAATTGCCTGGTTATAGTCATTAATTGCTGTTTGATTATTGCCTAGCGTATGATGGGCTGTACCTCGGTTGTTGTAAGCTTCGGTATAGTTGGGTTTGAGGCGAATTGCCTGGTTATAGTCATTAATTGCTGTTTGATTATTGCCTAGCGTATGATGGGCTGTACCTCGGTTGTTGTAAGCTTCAGCAAAGTTAGGATTGAGACGAATTGCCTGGTTATAGTCATTAATTGCTGTTTGATTATTGCCTAGCGTATGATGGGCTGCACCTCGGTTGTTGTAAGCTTCAGCAAAGTTAGGATTGAGACGAATTGCCTGATTGTAATCCTCAATCGCTGCTTGATTATTAGACATCTCCAAAATAGTATCATTCTGTGATAAAAGAATATTAGAGAAGTTTTTTGACACATAAACATGAGTGATATACTGAAGCACATTGAAGAAAATCCTAAAGAAACACGGAGGTTAATTGGCCTGGAGTATGAACAGTTACAACAATTAATCGGAAATGCCGAACGATTAAATTATGAAAAACAAGCTTTCCGAGAATCAAAAAAAATTAGAATTATTGCTGGCGGTGGAGGTCGAAAACCAAAACTATCTGTTAAAGAACAAATAATTTTAACCTTGGTGTATCTCAGACAAATGACGACATTTCAATTTCTTGGTATCCAGTTTGGAGTGAGTGAATCGACAGCGAATGACACATTTAATTATTGGTTGCCAATACTGAGAGAATTGCTGCCATGTAGTTTAATTGAACAAGTAAAAAAAAACGAATCTGACTTGATGGTAGTTCAAGAAATACTTACAGATTATGAATTAATTGTAGACAGCTATGAACAAGTTAGGGAAAGACCCGGAGATAATGAGGAACAAGAAAAATATTTTTCAGGAAAAAAGAGTAATCACACATTTAAAAGCCAAATAATCATCATGCCAGATGGTAGAGACATCGTTGATGTTGTGGCAGGAGAACCAGGTACTAAAAGCGATATAACAATGTTTAGAGAAAATCGTGATAATTTTGACCCAAAACAAAGTTTTAAGGGAGATTTAGGTGATTTAGGAGAAGATTTAATTGATACTCCCATTAAGAAACCAAGAAATAAAGAGTTAACATCTGACCAGAAAAAATCAAACAAGGCATTCTCCTCTAAACGAATATTTGTCGAACATCGAATCCGTTCGGTAAAAATATTTCGAGTTGTTCAAGACAGATTTAGGTTAAATCCAAAAAAGTATGAACAAGTTATTTTGACAATTTGTGGATTAGTCAGATTACGAATTAGAGCGCTAATATTACCATTAGAAATATCCGCTATGTCATTAGGTTAAAATTAACGCACATAACTAGATGTTTTTGCCTGATTATCAACAGGAAATATCTCAAAGCCTTATTCTATCGTACAAACTAGCTAATTTAGGATGATTGCATTTACGGACTATAGCCTAGCCATATAAAGGCTTTGAACGTTTTCGGAGATGTCTCTCATAGCTTCAGGTAATCTTGATGCTGTCTGCTGGAACCGTTCAGGAAGTATACGAAATTAACAAGGTTTGAGGCACTATTAAGCCCATAAATTTGAGGAAATAAGGCTAAATAATTCAATTAAATTGTGTTTGTAACCCTCATTCTATCGTTACCCTCCCTGAACGATTACGTTTCAATTCAGAGTCTTACTCTTTTGTCCAATACTCGACCCAAACGCTGATCATTCCGAGCAGGAGCGTACCATGAGTGACATTACCACAGGCGATCGCATTAGCTACGAGCGAGGGAAGGAGGAAGGACAACAGGAACAAGCACAAACACTTGTACTTCTTGACCGAGGAACTTTTAACCTGCTGAAAAATATCGGTTGCTCCCATTTTATTATCAAGAACATTAATCTACCAATCAACTCATGAGCGAGGAACGAGAAAGAGCCGATAATGATTCCCCGTGGAAAGAAATCCTAGAAGCTTACTTCCCACAAGCAATGCAATTTTTCTTTCCGCAAACAGCAGCACTAATTAATTGGGAACGTCCCCACGAGTTTCTTGATAAGGAATTTCAACAAATAGATCGGGAAGCAGAACTTGGTAGAAGATATGCAGATAAATTGGTCAAAGTCTGGCAAATTCAAGGAGAGGAAATTTGGCTGTTGATTCATGTCGAAATTCAGGCAAAATCGGAAGATAATTTTGCTCAAAGGATGTTTTCCTACAACCTGCGAATTTTTGACAAATTTGCTAAACCAGCCATTAGCCTAGCAATTTTGTGCGATGCTGACTCGACTTGGAGACCAAATCAATATACTTATAATTATCCCGATTGTGGTCTGCATTTTAGATTTGGAACCGTCAAACTGCTCGATTATCAAAATCGATGGACAGAGTTAGAAAACAGCGATAATCCCTTTGCGACGGTGGTAATGGCACATTTGAAAACCCAACAAACTACTAAACAGTTGGGAGAAAGGAAAACGTGGAAATTTAGTTTAATTCGGCGATTGTATGAACAAGGGCTACAAGAAAGGGATATTCGTAACCTCTATCGTTTTATCGATTGGGTTATGATTTTACCAAAAGGATTAGAAGCAGAATTTTGGCAGGAGTTTAAACAATTCGAGCAGGAGCGTACCATGAGTTACATTACCACAGGCGAACGCATTGGCTACGAGCGAGGTAAGGAGGAAGGACAACAGGAACAAGCACAGACACTTGTACTACGACAGCTACAAAAACGGGTAGGAGAGTTACCACAAGAGGTTCGAGAACAAATTCAGGGTCTTTCTCTAGAACAACTGGAAGCACTGGGTGAGGCTTTGTTAGATTTTAGTGCGATCGCTGATTTGCTCAACTGGCTACAAACTCATCAAACAGTTAGTGCTGAATCCTAAGTATTAGAGGTCAAAGTTACTCTATCTTAATTTCACTTATCGCTCACTACTTATAACTTTTAAAATGGCTCAGGTTGGAATTGAACCAACGACCTCAGGCTTATGAGTCCCTATGGAAAGCCAACTATATAAGGAGCTTCAGCTCCGAATATCTTATTGCATAGTCAGGTAATAGTCAACACCTTTTTTATAATCTTATTATACTGGTTTCTCTTGACACTAACAAATTCACTGATTAGTATTGATACAACTTAAAAACCAGGATTAAAAACTTTATGAATATATACAAATCAGGCGATGGTTACAGTGACTACAAAGACATAACCCTTCAGGTAGTACTAAAATCAGGAAATACGTACCCAGAAATCAAGTGCCCTTGGTTTCGTATTTTCTCTCCTCCATTTAATGCTCTATTTGAAAACCCTTCTGTTTCGTATGATGCTAGTGTTTCGATTTATTATAGTGAAATAAATAGTGTAAGACTAGATCACAATAAAGTTGGCCCTGAAAATTATGTAAGTTTTATTGATGACGAAGGAGAAATTTGGAATATTCTTAGTTATGAAAAATTGAATAATATTCCAGATCCACCTGGGTTGGCTTTTCATTTAAAAAAACAAGAAAACTAAATAGAACATCTTTAGACAAAAAGGAAGGAATGTTATTTCCTTCCTTTTTGTCTACTTAGCTTAAGCAACTCTACCCATTAAATAATCTACACCCTCCTCTTCATCGTAGTAAGTATTGTTACTCTCCCTTCTCTTCCATGCATAAGCAGCCAAAGCTAAAGCCATTACAGTATCTGTGGCTAGACCCTTGTCATATAACTTATAAAATCTAAGCTCAGTCTTAAGCTGCTTTAATCTGTCGTGCTCATCATAAGGAATAACAAGTTTAGCTTTCTCTACAACTCCTGCTAAGTTAGACAGCATAAGAGTTTTATGATTGTGTTTATTAGTTTTAAGAGGCTTCTTAGTACTGTTAATTGGTGTACACAGCAATACATCCTTTGGGTCTAATTCCTTCTCTAATGCCTCACGCAGGTACTGACCAGATAATGCAGTGGCATCATAGTATAGTTCACCTGGAAATTGAGCCAACCTTCTCTTAACCCTTTCAATAGTTCCATTCTGGTCAAATAGTGGAGTTTTACTAATCCTTTCAAAAGCTACTATTCTCAATTCTCTATCAACATATTGAAGTGTAGTTAATACAGTTGAGTCACCATTAGTATCACCAGCTACATCTACTCCAGTAAAGAATAAAGAATTAGGTCCACCTTTAGGAAGGTAAGGGTAATCAGGGTGAGTACCATGTTCAGGTAAGCAGAAGCCTGTAACTGGGTCATCATAAGGGAAGAAACAAGTATGCCTCTCTCCTTTTTCAACAGCAATATCTAAATAATTACCAGCAAAGAAGGTAGACCCATAGTTAGCAAACTTACCATACACTTCTTCCCTTATCTGAGCCTGGGTCATATTAACCATGTTGGCTTGAATAGTTTCAGGTGGATTGACAGGGTTATCAAACTGACTAAACTCAGCTATGACAACTGAATTATCTTTTTTAAGTCTCCTTTCTTTAAACTCAGCCCATAACTTTCTAAAGTAAATAGCTCCCTGCCCAGCAGTTTCTCCTTCCCCTTGTGGTGTTGAGATAAAGTACTTGCGCCCACTAACTTCAGTTCCTCTGACATTAAGTATCTTCATCCTTAAATGTTCTAAGGCATACTCAGAAGCAGATTCATCTAGTGTGGCTATATCTAAATAGAAACCTAAAATGAATCTTCCTCTCTGAACAGTAGCTTGAAACCAAATAATACTATTTAGACAAGTTTCTATAAAAGGTTGCTGCCCATCAGAAATGTGCTTAATGAAGCCTATGCTGGTCAGGAAGGGGCTATCATTAACTAGGTTGATTATTTCATCCTTTACTAACTTTGCTTGCTTTAAAGAGGGCGCACAGTTAATAGACTGAAACCTTTTACTATAGTCACCATAGAAGACAGAAGTAGTAGGACGCTTTCTATAGAATAAAAACCACAAGTGCATAAGGGCAGTAACAAAAGTTTTACCACTTCTACTACCTGCTTTTAATATTCCCTCTTGAGCATTAACAGATTGCCTTAACCATTGCCTTTGTTTAGGATGTCCTTTAACTAGTTCACCTGTTTCAGGATGAATTCTTTCAACTTCATTTAAGTATAAGTTTACCTTTTCCCCTAAAAAGTATTTAACAAATAACACAGGGTCATTTGCTCCAGCTAAGAACTGTTGCTTTAAGGTTTCTGACTTTAATATGCCTTCTAAATCTGATGGGATAGCGCTCATTAGTCATCATCCCCTAATTCATATTCAACTTCTATATCAGCAGGTTTAAGGGCTAATAGGTCATCTAACCTAGCTTCAGGATTAGCAGATAAGTAACCTCTAACCATATCTTGAATTAACATTTTAGGGTCAACACTTATTTGTTCATATAAAGATTGAAGAATAGCTTCATTCTCATTCTTATCACGTAATTCTTTTCTAGTTTTTAAGGTGGAATTAATCTGAGCTTGATGAGTTTGAATAACTTTAGATATATCAGTAATAGCTTTACTTAAACCATTAATATTATTAGTTAAAACTTCTAGTTCCCTTGGTTCTCTATTCTCAGAACCAGATAGTAGAGTAACAGCATTGTCATATCTTTCTATTATATTTGATTGATGCTCAATTAGTCTGCTAAGCATAGCATCACTAAGCATTAAGCTATTATCTAATAAAGTTTCTTTATTATAATCAGTAGCTAATAGTTCTTTTTTCTCTTTACTTGATAGTGATTTAATAGCTCTCATATCTTGATATTTAATTAATTTAGAATTTAAACCATGTGTAATCTTAGCTTTAGCTGCTTTACCCCCATGAGCTTGACAACATTTATAACCAAGCATTACTTTATTCTTACACTGTGTACCATCTTTTTTAATAGTAGAACATCTAACTGGCTCCTCTCTTTTACCAGATAGATATCTATGCTTATAAACTGCACTTTCTTTATATGAAGACAAAAGATATCCTCCAACTATTTATAATTAAAGGATATCATATTAAAATTATACATAAATAGGATAATTACACCCTTACTTATTACCTATAATAATTTTAATTTCTTTGACATCTAATTCAATTGTGTCTAATTTACTAATTATCCTATTATGCTCATTATTTGTATCAGTTTCTAAAACTATAAGGTTTTTTTTAATCTCTTCAGAGTTAGAATTAATTGCTTTAATAAAAGTTTCTTGAGTAGATAAATAAGATTCTATTTTAGGAAGTATTTTAGCAGTAAAGAATTGTGAAAATTTACTAACAGTAATAGCTACTCCTGCTCCTACTGCCATTAGAGTTATAAGAACACTTAGTGAATTACTAGTAATGGAGTCTGTGGCTATTTGATAAGCATCATCTTGTAGTCTTTGTTGAATAGATAACGTTGTGTTTTTCATTAATAATTTGGTTCTTGAGTAGTCATTTGACTTTGTAAATAAGTTTGTATAGTAAGAATTACTGACCCTACTTCTAATGAAGAATTAGCATTAATTTTTATAGGTTCAATGGCTTTAATTTCATTAATAATATTATTTTCACTATCTACCCATACTGTTTTATAATAAGCAGATATTTCTAAATTAGATAAATCACCTCTTACAATATCGGAAGAAGTTTGTATTCTCCAAATCCAATTATGTTTAGTAAATTCAATTATATTAGTATCCATTTTTTTACCTTTAAGATTACCAAGTTGTTAAAGCTGAACGTTTCCAAGTATTTGTGGCAGTACACACATACATATAATTAGCATCATATCTAATTTCCCCTAAAGTGCCTGTAGCAGTGGCACTAGCTGGTGCAGTATTGAGAGCAGATAGTCTGAATTGAGTGGTTGTCAGAGCACCACCAAAGAATCCTGCACCAGCTACACCTATTCCACCATCTAGGGTTAAAGCACCTGTGCTAATAGAATTAGAGGCAGTTGTATTTGTAATATCAACAGGTCTAGTAATACTAACTGACCCTCCAGCCGCTCTAGTTATAGTTAAAGGAGTGTCAATAGCGCTACCAGCATCATTAAAGGCTTGGATATAAAATTGACTACCAGCATTACTACCAGACTCAGCAACAGTACCTACCCCCATGTTCCATCTACTTATCCCAGCAGTTAAAAACCTTATATACCTTTGAGTTGCAGCAGCACCATTAATAAAGCAGGTAGGGTTTGATACACTATTACCGCCTATAGTTACATTTCCTCCAAAATAACCTGCCCCAGCTACACCTAATCCGCCGTCTATAGTCAAAGCTCCTGTGTCAATAGAAGTAGAAGCAGTAGTATTTGTAATACTAGTAGGTCTAGTTAGAGTCATTAACCCACCAGATTGCCTCAGGATTGTTACTGGGTTATCAATAGTAGAATTACCCGCGTCATTCCAAGCTTGTATAAAAAACTGGCTACCAGCATTACTACCAGACTCAGCAGTACTACCAGCCCCAAGTCTCCATCTATCAAGACCTGCTGTTTGAATCCTGAAAACTCTTGGCCCCCCAGCAGCTCCTGTATTAATGCAGTCGCCACCTACAACTATATTGCCACCAAAATAACCTGCCCCTGTTATACCTATTCCTCCATCAACAGTTAAAGCCCCTGTGTTAATAGAAGTAGAGGCAGTTGTATTTGTAATGTCAACAATACCAGAAGAACTTACAGTACCAGTAAAAGATGGTGAAGCTAGGTTTGCTTTTAAAGCTAAGTCAGAAGCTACAGTAGATGAATCTGCTTTACCTGCGATCGCAGTGTTAACAAAAGCAGTAGTTGCCACTTTAGTTGTGTTATCTCCAGCAGTAGGAGTAGGAGCAGATACAGTACCAGTAAAAGTTGGTGAAGCTAGGTTTGCTTTTAGATTTAAAAAAGAAGTAAAGGTATTTTGAGAAACAGCTCCTAAATTTGCTAAAGCGCCATTAATATCAGTAGCTCCTGTACCACCTTTAGCAATTGATAAAGTTCCACTTAAATCAGTTAACTGACTTGCTTCAGTAACAATTTTATTAGCGTCTATATTAATATCTGACCCATTTCTATTTAAAGTAGGTCCGCCTTTACCTATTTTAAATGAATCAATTGTTGTACCTTTTAAATCAAAATAAGAAGCCATATATTTTATTATCTTTATTTATAAAAAAGTCATTAGGATAACTTTTAATTACCCTAATGTTAATGTCATATAATAAGTTGATTATTAACCAGGATTACTATAATAAACTAGGACTCTTGCCGCTCCAGCAGTAGCCGTAGAAGCAGCATAAGTAATGATTAAAGACTCAGCAGAAGCATTAGCTATCTCACCAGGAGTAGATACATAAATGTCTTTTGCAGTTCCATATAAATCAATCAAATTACTACCTGCATATTTAGAAGTAGTACCTGAAACTCCTACTGTCATTGTAGCACTTCCAGTAGCCCAAGGAGTATCAATAATCACCTCAACTCTATGAACTACAGCATTAGCGGGTAAAGTGAACATTGATACAGAAGATGCACTATTAAAGGCTAGAGCAGTTGTATCTACTAGTTGACCATTAGTAGTACCACCACTAACAGTTGTCCAGCTTGTTACACCTGAACCATTAGTAGTAAGTACTTGAGAAGGAGAACCAGCACTGGTAGGTAGGGTTAATGTATAATCTGCAGTCTGCCCAGAAGTAGGTCTAGCTAATGTAATTTTCCAATCTGCACCTGTAGAAGCTGCATCTGAATTAATAACTAAACCTGTATCAGAAGTTGATTCATGAATAGATGCAGTTACTTTGGTAAAAGCAGAATCAGCAGAGTTTTTAACTTGTAAATCACCTGCATTATTCTTTAACCTAACCCCTGCTTTTTCAATTTGAATAGAGGGTAAAGAAGTTCCTTTTAAATCTAAAATTTGTGCCATATTATTTATTAATAATTATTTATTATTTACTTTCAATTATAATGTATCCACTACCTTGAGTTGCTCCAGCACCTGCATTTAAAAGTAAATTAATTGCAGTAGATGAAGTATACTTATAGGCAGGATTAATAGAATATTCACCTACTTGGTCAAGATAGATTTGTGTGTCATTACCTAACCTGTCTGTTTGTCCAGCATCACCAATGGAAATAGAAGCTCCTACTCCGTTAAAAGGAACTAATATTACTACAGTTACAGTTAATATAATTTCATTTACACTTGCAGTATATATCAAACGTGATGAAACATCTGTGTAAGCAAAGTTTATATCTTTTACAGGTGTACTAGATGAGCTAGCAGCCCCAATCTCCATAATAGTAAGATTAGATAGTAAAAAATCACTACCTCCTCCTGTTTGGAAAGTAACGTTAGTTCCTTGAATACTGGCAAATACAGTAAAGGTTTGTGCAGCAGTACTAGTGATAGGTACTCTAATATTAAAAGTTACAGGGTTAATCCATCTAACTTCAGCCGCTCTACCTAAAGCTTCTGTTAAAGAATAATTAGCTCCAGTAGTAACATTCTGAATACTTAATAAATTCACCCAGGTATTAGCAAAAGGTGTAGTACTTGATTTAATCATGTTTGCTACAGTACCTGTAATATATAGAAAATTAGAGGTACTAGTAGGTGTGATAGTAGCACTTAAACCAATAGAAGTAGTTGTACCAGAGCTTACAGTTACAGCAGTATTGGTAGTTCCATAAACAGCTTGAACTAATGTACCTCCACCACTAGAAGGATTAGAAGGTTGCCATCTTGCATTAGTAGTGTTGTAAGTTAATACTTGACCATTAGTAGGTGAAGCACTTGCTACATCAAAACTCTGCAATTTATTAGCATTCCACTGTGCAACTGTATTACCAACTTGGGCAGCAGTTGTATTGTGAGGGTTAGAAGTATTAGAAGTGTGAGAAGTTAATGCACTACTAGAGGCAGCTCCAAGGGCAGTGAGAGCATTAGAAGCTGAAGTAGACCCAGTTCCACCTTTAGTAATAGGAAGGGTTCCTCCTATGTTTCCTAGAGTTAGATTAGCTTCATTTATGTCTATATCTACTTCAGAGTTAGCAGCATCATCTGTAATAGAAACTTTAGCTGAACCAGCATTTAACTTTTTAAATTCAAAGTCAACTCCAGTTTTTTGTTTAAAGATTCCTACCCCAGCAATACCAACATTACTAGAAGTATTTACTTCACCTGAACCACCACCCCCTCCACTAACAGTTTCATTAACCCACTTACTTGTAGCAGTATCATATACAAGAGCTTGACCATCTAAAGGAGTGGTGATTACTACATCAGTTAGTTCAATTAAAGTATCTGGTCTAGCATTAACTAAAGTATCAACTTCAGTTTTATTATATAAATTTACTTGAGAAGGAGTTTGGTTAATCCAATTAGAAGTAGCTGTATCATAAGCTAATAAATTATTATCTAAAGGAGTTGTGATAGTGACATCATTTATATCATTTAAACTATCAATAGTGGTACCACCTCCACCCCCTGATTGAGCTAAGACATCCCAATCTAAAGCAGTTAAGCTTGGTATTTCACTTGTACTTTTATTAGCTCTATAACTAGAACCAGTGGGAGGATGGAATACTCCTTCATTTCTTCTATAAACTTTGCTTGAGTTCCAATTACCTAACCATATAACAGAGATACCATTAATTTGAGGTACTGCGTTAGAAGGAGTACTTGGGTTAATTTCAATAGCCATATTAATATCCTTTTAGTGTTCCTCTAACAAATACTTGCGTTCCATTTACAAGACCTGTTACTACTATTTTAATGATATTAGTATTGACTAGTGAGTAACTTTTAACAATAGTATTATCAGTAGTTACTGTACCAACATCTTCCCAATCAATTCCTATTAATTCTTGTAATATAAAACTAACATTATTTGTAGCAACAAGTTCAATATCTAATCTCTTATACTTCTTAACATCAACAAATCCTCCAGTGTAAGTTCCTATATTTATTAGAGTAGGAATACCAAAAGAATCATTCTCTAAATCATATTCAAATAGTGGAACAGTATCTTCTAATTCTCCTTGATAATCAACTAAGTAACTTACAGTAAATTGACCTCCTGAAGTCCATGCACCATTGGTAGCAGTCTTTTCAATAAGTGCAGCTCTATCTTCTAACTCATAAGTTCTATTAAGTTGTCTAAGTTCAATAGCAGATATTCTTTTCTGATCACCAAGTACTAAAGCTTTCTCTTCCTCTCTAGCAATTTGAGCTAACTTATTAATGTTTTCTTGGATCAGTAAAGCTATTTTATCTTCTAAACTATCCTTACAACAAGTAGTGCCACTGCTATCATTAATGACATCTAGTACATCTGATTGAGTCCAGAATTGAGAAGCACTTAAAGTTTCTAATTTATGAATAACTATATAAGCTCTTAAGTGTAGAAAATAATCTGACTGAGCTTTTTGAATTAACTTTTCATTTCTAGTAATAGAACTACCAGCAGCAGAATCATACTTTGTTACTGGGTCATTTACATAATAGTATCTAATACCTAATGAGATAAGATTCCAAGCATCAACAAAGTCAGCATCTACAGAAGTAATAGCTCCAGAACTAATGGTAGAAACTATATCAATTAACCCTTTAGCTTGTAAATCTGATACTATATACTGGGCTAAAAGGTTAGCTCTATTACCATCTACAATAGCAGAAGTAGTATCATTTAAAGCGGGTCTAACATAATTATTAAATAAATCTGTCCATGTAATAGTAAGTGCCATATTTTAAACTAACCTTGCAGGAAATCTTTTAACGTAATTAATAACAGTATTTTTAGTTAAACCTTGAACACCACTAATAGGAGAAGCAGTATAAGGTTCATAAGTCATATTAGCTAAACTAGATTGTACATTAACATTTAAAAGAGGAGTAGTAGCCTTATATTTTTGTACTAAATTAATAATAAATGTTTCTGATTCAGTATAAGAAAAGTAATCTGCAGTAGTTGTGTAAATTTTAGCACTACCTAAATGAAAACAATAACTTAATTGAAAAGGTGCTTGTCTAGCTCTAAACCAAGCAGAAGTAGGATAAGTGTTAGGGTACCAGTACTTAGGGTCTAATTGAGTTACTAATGATTCTAAATCAAAATAAGTAATATCATTTACAAGAATATTTCCATTTAAATTAGAAGTGCTGGTTAAATAACCTGGGATAAAATAACAGTTATAAACAGTACTAGGAAAAGCATTTAAAATGCATGTAGCATTATCTATATTTACTGTTACTCCTAATGAATCCCTTATTGCGTTACTATTAGCTACTACACCATCTCTTAAATCAGGAACGTAAATTAAACCAGAAAACTGACTTACTAATTCTCTTATTTGTAAATCTCTATCTAATGCTTTATATCTTTCAAAGTCAGCATACATAATTATATTAGAGGGAATTGCACCCTCTATTTTTTATTTAATTACTATACAGTAGGAGCTGTGTAGGAAGTAGCATTTAATTGAAGTACAGCAGCAGCACCGCGATGATTTGCTGCATAGCCCCAGCCCTCGCTCATGATTGTATTTTCCAAAGCAAAGGTAGACTTAACATCAGTTTGAAGTCCAGCCAAGGAAGCTACTTGAGGTTGACGGCTCAACAAAGGTGTGCGGTTAGGACCACCATCTGCACCAATTGCAACTGCATACCCAACAGGAGCAACAGGAGTTTTGATAATAGGTGTATTTGAAATGTATCCAACTAAACCTTCAAAAGGAGATAGTTGACGTTGGCGCTCACCATTAGCACTACCACTTTGAATTTCAAGGTTGCGACCAATTTGATTTTCAGCAGGTACAAATCCAGCTAGATTTTCAAAGCTATAGTCATAGTCACTTACCCAGATTTCTATTTGACGGAAACCATGATGCCTAACTTTATCAATTAGCTTGGTGCGGATTTCAGCAAGGGTAGGGCTACCAGCAGAAGCTACAGCATTGTAATGTTGTAAATCACCAGCTACAAAGTTGTAACCATTAACAGGAGGAGCAGCAACACTTACATCACTGTTATAGAAAGGAAGTGAAGTTGTTTGATATTTGTTAATAGAGTCAATAACAACACGGTTAGTATTGCTAAACAGAGCTTGACGCAAAGAAGAAAACCTAGACTTTTGGAAGCTGGTCAGTTTAGATTGAACATAAGCTGCAACTTCTTCTGAAGTCATTAATTGAACAGCTCTCTTGGTTAAGGTCAAAGCTGTGAAGAATTCAGAATAAGGAATTTCTTGTACGTAATCCCAAACTGTTGAGCTAGAAGTAGGACGTGCTGCTTCTGTAAATGATTCTAGGCCTTCTCCATCATAAAATTTAACTACTTTTTGAGGAGTAGAAACATTTTCTACCAATGAACCAAAGAAACGTGTGTTCATATCTGTGTAGAACAGCATGTCTTGGTCTAGTTCACGCAGAATACTAACAACTGAAACATTATCAACTGTTACTAGTTCAGCATCATTACTGTTTAATTCACCAAAAAAGGTCGTGGTATAAGTCATATACTTTTAAATAATTTAAATAATTTAATTAATAATATTAAAGTGAAATTTTAACTTTGTTAGCAGTAAGAGCAACACCAACTTTATTGGTTCCTGTACCAGCTACAATACCTGCTGCACCAGCAAATACGTTAGTGCCAGGTGTAAGAGCCAAGGAGGTACCTTTATTTTCAATAATGCAATTACCTTCAACTGCAACAGTTGTACCAGCTTTACGGGAATGTCTAGCTACTCCAACAGGGATAGTAGAGGCAGTGGCAAGAATAGCTAAACCACTTGAGTTAATAGAAACTACTGCACCTTCAGGAATATCTACTGCTGCAACTAAGTTAACAATAGAACCATCTAAGTTAGCAGAAGAAATGAAACGATATAGGATTGTATTGTAAGCTACATTTAACATAATTTTCTTTATAAATAATTAAGGGATTAATAACCTTTCCAGGCTTTAAGTTTACGTTCTATCTTGTCAGATTGAGAATTAACTGCAACACCAGGCTTAGGGGAAATATTACTATTAGATTTACCTGATGTCTTAGAAGTTATTCCTTGTAAAGCTGCTTGAATCTTAGGAACCAATGTGGTTTTTAAATCTGTTTCATAAGCAGTTTGTTTAGCAAGGATGTCTGACTCTATTTCTTCTTGAGTACTACCAGTAGGCTGGATTCCTAGAAGCTTTACCATTCTCTGAAAGTCAGGTTTAGTTTTAGCTATGGCTGCTTCATAATCAATAGAGGGGGCAACTACTTCTATACCTAAGTCTAATTCAGAGGAAATATTTTCTTGTGTAGTATCTTGAACTGAGTCCATACTTTAATTTAATTAATACTTAAAGTCTATTACTTGGTAACTTTAATATTTTTAAGGGAGAGAATAACTTTTAGTTGACAATCTAATTATCCTATATCAGTAATAGCTGCAATATCTGGGTTAACTTTATTTACTGAATCTACTGTATCTATCATACTAGATTTTGAGTCAGTAGTGTTAAATATTTTATTAGTAAATAAATCTCCATTATCAATATTAGGAGTGTCTAATGAATCAGATAAAGCAGCAGAGTATTGCACATTTAGAGCTTTTTCACTATCTAATTGTTCAAGTTCTTTAATAGCTTCTATTTCAGTTAAACCCTCTACTTCAATTAAGTAACGCTTCCTAGATATAAGTTTATTCTTTACCGCTTCAATTTGTAATTTTTTATCTTCTAAATTGCGTGGCAACATATCAGGTAACTCTACTCTGTAAAGAATATTTAGACCCAATTGTTCAAAGATAGAAGCAATAGCAGTAATCAAATAGTTAGCTCGACTCAATGTAGCTCTCATTAATGGTTCATAAAGAACACTGAGAGAACTTGAACTACTGGCTGACCGAGCATTTTGTAACTCAAGTACCATTACTCCTGTCAAAGAATAAATGTCTTGAAGGATAATCAACCTTTGACGTTCAAGATAAGGTGAATCAACTGGTTGCAAATAACCAATCTTAGGAGCAATACCTGACTCAGCCGCCGCATTGTTGATTGGTAAATGTAAAATACTAGCAGCATCATCTGTAAAGGCTGTCTGGAACTCAGCACTTCCAGTTGCAGTATCTATAGCTTCAGGTCTACTTGAATTGGTGCGTCCAATAATAGCAGGGGCAGAAGTACCAACTGTAAAAATTTGAGGCTTATGATGCCGACCATTTGTATTAATCCTTGCCCTCACAGCATTATATTCAAGCTGAAGGTGAACAATCTTATCAATAACTGATATAGACTCTTTACCATTTAAACCATTAACTACCCTAACTATTGGAAGTCTATCACCCATCTCAACAGGTTCACTATTTCCTACTTTCAAAAAGTATTTATACTCAGGCAAATTAAGTAAGTCTAAATCACTTTCATTTTGTGCAGGATTATTAAGTGCTAAGTAATGTTCAACCTGAACGTTCTTGTAATTATTTTGAGAGGCAATATAAAATTCCCTGTTCTCTTTCAGATAAACTACTTTCAGAGGGTCGGCTGGGTCTACTTTTACTTGAGTAATGTTTAATGAAGGTATATGCCTTAACTCTCCATTACTAATGTCAACGTAAGCTTCACCATAAAGCGGCACATCAATATAAATATCATTAAGTAAACTATAGAGTTTTAATTCACTTAACTTAGCATCTAACTGAGATTGTTGATTAGAATCAACTGCTAAAAATTTAATCTTCTTTTGAAACCCATCACCTAATAAAAATGTCCTAATCTGTTCAACTATTAACTCAACTAATTTAATAGGTAACTCTTTAGTACTAGTAGGGTTAACACCTTTAAAGGCATCTGATAATTCTTGTTTTGTTGCCATAATATAATTTTTATATATAAATCTATTGTACTATTCTAACCACTATTAAAAGTGCGCTAGGTTAAATAAATAGTAAGTAAAATTAAAAGATAGAAAGTTGAAAATGTATATCTGTATGGTTGAATTATATGGTTATCTCTACAGTGGGTAGGGACAGGTTATATATGGCGGGAGGTGTATATAAATATTTTCTATACCTGTACAGTGGAGGCATCAAGTCCTCCCCTTTTTAATGACGGTGAATCGCCTAACAGCTATCATTGCTACATTGAGTGTGTGTCGATACTTATTCTGCCCCTTGTTGGGATGTGTGCGGTATCTAGTCTACTCAATGAACTGTACTAGTATGGCCTCTTCTTAGGAAGAGTTGAACATTAAAGTATAGTTAAGCCTAAGCAGTAACTCTTATTCCTGAGGGAATGATTGTAGTTTAACTTAGCCTAACCAAGCAATGATGGAGCCTCTTAAGTAATTGAGAGGGGTGACAAGCGAAAGGTTTAGTGTGTGTAGTTATGAACGGACTGAAGTGATTCAGTTACTACTAATAACTACAAACCATATCTGTTAATCTACTAAGTGAAAGGCTCTCAGGAGTACAACTAGCTTAGTAGACTAATAGAGGTTAGTTAACTTAAACGAAAGGCTCTTATGAGTACAATTAGTTTAAGTTAGCTCATATGCACTAAACACCATTAGCTTGTAATGGCGGTACTCCCTAAGTTTACCCAGAAGAAAACGTCTCTCTAATTAATCTAAATGTCTCTCCTAAGCCTCTCACTAAAGGAGAATGTATCCAGTATCTATCTCATCTCTCAATGCTTCAGTGATGAGCTTCAGTGTCTTCTTAAGGTCACTCACTAATAGGTGAGATATCCTCTAACCCCACACCAGTAGATAGCTATCTATAGGTTTAATCAACCTGTGGTAACTCACTATAGACAGCATAAATTTCAATAGACAGCTTATAAACTGTAGACAGCAACTTTACTTAAACGCTTCAGTAGTAAGGTTAGACAGCAATTTAAATACCTTTTAAATAGAGTTGACAGCTTCCTTTATAGGTAAGCGATCGCTTCATTTAATTAACTTTATTTTAAGGTAGACAGCATCACTTCATCTCAATTAATTTAAACAATAAACTAAACAATGAACATTTACTTTCAAGAAACTTTAACAGAACTCAAATCAGAAGAATTCATTAGTGAACTTAAGGCAACAGGTAGCTTAGTGCTGAGGTTGCTTAGGCTTATCTTTCTATTACTTGGTAGCCTTGCAATCTTTATAAGGGATGTATATATCTACTTAACAAAAGCTATAGAAGAACAGCAGTTAGATAACTTATCTATAGAACAGATAGCTACAGATAACTTAAACAGTGAACTATTTATTAACTTGACATTAGATAATGAACAGGAGTTTACTTTACTTGAGCTTACTACTATTAAGGAACCTTTAATGATTACTGCACCTAAGGAGGCTACAGCACCCACAACAGATAGTGAATTAGTAGAGGCAGTTAATGTCCCTACAACAATTAAACAGAGCAGGAAAGCTCAACTAAGATTACTTAAAGCAGGTGACTTAAAACAGTTAACTAATTCTTACCTTCTCAATTATCAAAACAAATCACAGGCTATTCAAGATATCTTAAATTATGAAGCAACCTTAGAGGGCATCTAAACCTATAGGTAACTTAAATATATAGCAACCTTTAACCTATACGCACCATAGCTGTAGTTTACTATACGAAGGTTGCTACAACTTTTCTTTACTAAATGGAACTTAAATAGATTACTACTAAATTATTCTTAAACAGTTTTCTACAGTAAAAGTAAACTTAACTCAAATAATCTTGATTATTGGGCATCCTGGCTCAAAGTAGAATTTAAACTACAGGTTCCTATTAAAGGAACTTGTCCAAGTAACTATATATAAAACTTAGGGCAGGGAACTTTGGTATGGATAACTTCCTACAGTTATTAGACAATTACACTTTCTAAAGGTTATCTATTCTCTCTATTACTCTCCTCTTATGTTTCCTTATGGTTTTGGAAGGGGTGTATATATTATTAGTATTAATTGAGGCGGCTCATTTTTAGACTGCTTAATTAATAAACTTAGTAATGCCTAAATAATGCTGTTAAACAGTGGCCATTAGATAATTAATAGACTATAATAGATATATAAAGAAACAGAGTTACTATTAAATATTATGAAACTAGACAAACTTACTTCAATCAGATTATTCCAGGGTCACAATGAGAAGCTTGAGATTGTAGCTAACCATCAGGGATTAGATAAGGCTGATATTATTAGAAAGGCTGTTAATGATTACTTAGCTATCTACTATAATAATCATTCCTTTCTTCCTACTACATTAACAGAGGCGGCAGAAAATGAGGCTATCTTAGTTAACTAAGCTTCTCTATTAAACAGAAAAACCACTCTTATTAAAAGGGTGGTCTAAATTAAAACTTATATAAAATAACTATTCTTTAATTATATGTCAGATTTAAATTTAAGTGTACGTTCTCAGATTAAGAATGCAGTTGAATCAGAAGTAGAATTCTCAGTTAACTTTGATGATGCTTGGCAGTGGTTAGAATATTCTACTAAGGGTAATGCTAAGCGTGTATTAACTGATAACTTTGAAAAGACTATAGATTATTTAGTTGTTATCAATAGTGATAAAAACCTTTCAGGTGGTAGACCAACTGAAGAAATGCATTTAACAGCAGATTGCTTTAAGCAGTTAGCTATGTTAAGTGGAACTCCTAAAGGTAAAGAGGTAAGACTTTACTTTATTGCTTGTGAGAGGGAGCTGAAGGAACTCAAGTCTTTGCCTGCTAAACCTGCTGATATTGTATTCATGCTAGAAGAAGCGGCTGCGGCTATTAAAAAGGAAAGGGCACTAACTGCTGCTGCTGAAAGTAAGATAGTTGAAATGAAACCTAAAGTAGAAATGTACAATATTTTGCTAGAAGCAAATAAGGCTATTAAAATTGGTGAGTTTGCTGACCTTATTAATGTTAAGAAGCTTGGTCAAAATAATCTATTTAAGTTCTTAAGGACAGCAGGTATACTTGACCAACAAAACAAACCTTACCAAAAGTATATGCATCACTTTAATGTAGTACAAAAAGTAAATAAACATACAGGTGATGTATATTCAGTAGTATTAGTAACTCCAGGTGGTCAACAGTTCTTAGTTAAGAAGATACTTGAAGCTGGTCATACTATTAAGAGTAGTGTTGTTAATGAAATTATAGAAGCTGCGGCTGCTGATAAGGCTGCTTAGATAACAAGGAGAGGGATTACTATTTCTCTCTCCTCTAAATTTTATTTTTAAAATTAAATATTAATATGAGAAAAACAGTATCCCTAGAATTTAGAAATCTTATTAAAGATACTTTCCCAGGATTAGGTAAGAATGAATCTTATTGGAGGTTTATGAGGTATATCTTATTTGGTAGGAGGGATAAGGTTACAGGTGAGCCTGTAATTGGTCAACGAGCAGTAGCTAAAGCTGAAGGTAAACTAAATATTCTAGAAAACTCAAATGCTTATTGTGCCGCAAAGTTTTTAGAGAAGTTTCAGAATGATGTAATGTCAAAAGATACTTTCTCGTGGTCTGATTGGAGTTTAAAAGATAATGAAGCAAGAGTAGCTTCAGTAAAGTTTCCACAAAAAGTAATAGATGCTATTGAGTCAGAGAGTTATAAACTTATGCTAGAAGACAGAGTATATTTTGAGACAGGTCGTAAGTTCAGTAAGGAGCTTCAGAAAGTTGATAGGGAGCTAATTAAACAAGAAGCTTATACTTACTTTGATTTTTGTGCTCCTGAAGCTGAAGATTTATTTGAATATATGAATAACTTACCAGTTCATAACTTTTCTAAAGTAATTAATAATAACTTTGACGCTGCTTTGCTTGCTGCTTATAGGATTAAAGAACCTGAGAAAAGACGGGTTCAAGCAGAAGTACTAAACACAATTAGAGATGTGTTGCAACCTTTCTACATCCCTTCTGAAAGAGGAAATACTGTGCGTATCTTCCCCATTAATTACAGTATCGCAATGCTTCAGAAGAATTTAAGGAAGATTATTACTAAGGGGTGGTATGAATTTGATCTAGCCTCAGCCCAGCTATCTATTGCTGGTAAAACTTGGGAGATTGATGAAGTTCAAGACTTTTTAAGAAGTGGTAGAAAAATTTGGGTAGAACTTATCAATCACTATGGTATTGATGCATTAAACCTAAAAGAAAATAATGAAGAGGAGTATGATGCTATTAAAAAAGTATTGAAGGATTCTCTTTATTCATTAATGTATGGGATGACTAAAGGTAATCTTATAACTTTTCTAAATAAAGGTTTAATTAGATTTGGTATTAAAGATGGGGGTAAAAAGTTTCTTAAATATCCATTAATGGCTATTTTATTTGATGCTAGAGAAAGGAGAATGGCTGAGTTAAGTGATTGTGATTCAGTTGAGACAATCTTTAGTAAAAGATTAAATATTAAAGGTACTGGTGCTGCTAGAGAGAAATGTATAAGAGGCGTCATGGCACAGCAGGCTCAAGCAGTGGAACTTTACTTACTGTTGCCTGTGCTTGACCTTGCTAAGACAACTAAGGACTTTGTAATTACCTTATGGCAACATGATGGCTTCAGCGTCAACTTTACTGATTCATCTAAATCAGCTAGGTGGGTCAATAAAATCAATCAAGTGGTTGCTGATAGAGCTAATCAGCTAGGTATTATAACCAAGCTTGAGGGTGGGTTGCTTTAAAGCTGAAGTTTGCTTGACAGTCCCTGCGGGACATTTGAGAGGGAAGGATAACTTAATCTGACCCTCTTTTTTAATGGGCGGCATTTAGGGAAATTAAATGAATTAAATTGCTTAAGTAATCTTCAGTATAAATTTGCTTAAGTAATCTATAAATTAAGTAAACTAAAATAGTTTTATTTACATTAGGTTGGGCGTTTCCCTTCTTTCTTTTCCTCTTTTCCTCTTTTCCTTTTCTCTTTCTCTTTCTCTAGCTCAGCCTTCTTAGATACCTATATATATTACTATAGTCAACCCCTAAAACTATTATCTAGTAAAGGTTACAGCCATTTTGCTATCTAAATAGAAATTTGAAAAAACCCCCAGATTTTAGTAAAATGAGCTGAGGCTTTTGTCTCAGGCTCCTACATTAAGCGATCGCACCCAAGGAAAATTAATTAATATCTAAAGCTAGGGGTTGGGCACTCAGAATAGCCGCAAGGTCCTACTCTACTAGGTGACTCATATTGATAAGTCCTATTAGGTTGATAATTACCTCTAATACAGGATTTAACCCCCATCATTATTAATAATGTAAGAATACCCCCAGCTATTTGACTACCTGAATTATTATTACTACTCATATAGCCTACTTGAAAATATTTCAGAACTTCTATCTCAAGATACTATATATAATAGCTACCTCATCAGAGAAGAAACACTGAATTTATATTACAAGTATTTATGCTCACTGAATTTTAAGATACCAAGTGAGTTGTGATTTAAATCACACCATGAAAGGAAATAGCTCCTACTATGTGCTTGTACTTTCATAACTGACATGTCATATCCTTTTCAATCATCAACTGATAATTCGTATCTCTTCGACTCACAAGGTAACTTAGATTGGAGTAAAGTTAACAAGTATATAGGCAACCTTTAATTTGTTGAAAGTAGTCCCCTAAACTTCCTCTTCACCTTCTATAGTCTCTTTATTAATTTCATCTTTCTCAGTAATAAAATGGATGCTTTCCCAAATTATGTTATCCATTCTTCGTAGAATCTTCCCATCAGCAAAACGAACTTCACATCCATCCCACATTCCACTTAGTAGCTCCAAGTAGTGTTTAAGCATATCAAGGTCTCTCATCGCAACTCCTTGTTTGATTTATATTTAAAAGATTTCTGGTACTTCAAGCTGTTTGATTATCCCTGAATAATGTTTGTATATTACTTCAGGAGAATTACCCACCCATGCTGCTATTTGTTTAACACTAATACCTGCCTCCAGAGATAGGGTAATAAAAGTATGGCGGCAGTTATATTGAGGCAGGTAATACCTGATTAGAGCATCATTCACTAATTTAGTTAATATAGGTTTCCACACTCTATTTAGAAAATTATGAGTATTTAGCTCTCTACCATTGCGGTTACAAAATAGTAATTTATCAGCTTCCCCATACCCAATATTATTCAAAAGCTCTCTCAATTGATTATTGATAGGGAATAATCTAATTTGATGAGTTTTTGTATCTTTCCTAATTCTGACATCAGAAGGTACCGCTTCTGCAAAAGTAATGTGTGTAGGAGCAATATGTTTCCACTTCAATGCCACAGCTTCTTCAGGTCTACAGCCTGAAAGAAATAATAGGCGAACATAATTGGCATAGTAGGAATGAGGCAGTGGTGAATATTTCGGACAATACTTGTTACTATCAAAAGCGTCAACAATAATACTTATTTCCTCTCTAGTAAAAGTAAGTATAGTGTTATCTTTTCTTTTGGTCTTAATACCTTTAGCTAAATCATGAAAAGAATTAACTTCTATTAACTTAGATAGAACAGCCCAATTACAGCAAGCATTCATTTGTTTAAGAGTGCGCTTGGCTGTTTCAGCAGAATAAGTACTCAGTAAATGATTCCTTACCATCACTGCTTGATTAGCATCATTAGTAGGTAATGCTCTGATGCGCTTCTCTATTAATGAGTAGTCACGGACAAGAGTTGATTCCTGTACTTGACCACTTTTAAACTGAGTATACTTTTCCCATAACTCAAGTAGGCTGTATACCTTTTGTTTCTTAGGGGTAGCGGTGTGGTCAGCTTTGTATTTGGCAAGGGTAGGGTCAAAATAACCAGCTAGGATATCTAACTCTATCTGCCTTACTTTTATCTCAGCAGCCACTCTGTTCTCTGGAGTGTCAACCAAATTCAGAGATAAGTATTTCTGATTGCCATTAAATAAAGCTCTAGGAAATCTTAATCTGATATAACCTTTAGATACTTCAATACCAACTTTCATGGTAATCCTTTGACTATTTTGGATAGTCATTGGATAGTCAAAAGGGAGTTAAAACAAAGATTCAGCTTCCATGACTACCAATGTGTAGAAGCTGAAACCCTTATGTAGTCTTAATTTTAAAATGGCTCAGGTTGGAATTGAACCAACGACCTCAGGCTTATGAGTCCCGCGCTCTAACCAACTGAGCTACTGAGCCATATATATTCAAATCATAAACTAGTATAGCATACAAATTTGCTCAAGACTAGCCTTTTTGCAAATTTCTTACAGCTTTCATCTCTGTTGAGGCAATAGAAAGCAAAAGAGGGAGGTAAACTCCCTCAACTAACAAGGCAATGATTTCGTTACAGATAGCCTGTTTTACACGCGTTGCGGTAGGAAGGCTATTGGATTAACAGCACCTTTACCTCCTGGATGGATTTCAAAGTGGGTGTGTGGCCCAGTACTGTGACCAGTGCTACCCATTAAAGCAATTGTTTCTCCTTGATTCACCTGCTGACCAGGTTGTACCAGAATTTTGCTGTTATGAGCATAACGAGTCGTGCTGCCATCAGGATGGCGGATTTGAACCAGGTTGCCGTAGCCACCGTTGTTCCAGCCAGCTTTTTCTATCGTCCCCTCAGCTGAAGCAACAATTGGTGTGCCAGTGGAGTTAGCAATATCAATTCCCTTGTGCGGTCTTCCCCAACGCATACCAAAGCCAGAGGTGAGAGTGCCCTTTGCTGGCCAGGTGTAAGCTAAGGTTGAACTAGATGGAGGAGGCGTTAGTTCGTCAATGGGTCTGGGCAGATATTGATCGACTGCTGCCAAAGGTGGCATCACCTGTGGAGTAACTGTCCTTCCTCGCATCATTCCTAATGAGTCAGAAGCATTTACTCTTCCAGAAGGTGTTGCAACCTTTACGGCTGCTGGAGTGCCAGAGGGAGTCCACTTACTAGGAGAACCTAGATTAGGCAAGAACTCTGGGTTTACTGCCTCGCTAGGGCGTACAGAAGTACGGAATTGGGGCTTAATTGGCTGAACGCTATAGTTACTCCGAATTGGTGTAGGAACTGGAATTTGGATTGCTACACTATTGGGTTGAGCCGCATTGGGTACAGTGAAATTATTGGGGGTAGAAACAGGAGTGATCATCGCAGCATTATTAGTTTCGGAAGCTGCTGCTGACACAACTGAGTTCCCAGACTGTTGAGTGCGATATTTCTGCTGTAACCTCTGAATTTCCGCTTGTAAGCTCCGCAAACGGTCATTATTGTTATTGTTTACCCTTGCTACCCTATTTGTTGGTGGTTTAAACTTTTGTATTTCGGCAAAAGTTTGTGGCACTTGATTTTCACCACCGACGCCATAAGAAGTAGCAGGAGTGGGGGCTGTTTCTAAGTCGGTTGCACTATTTGCCTGAATCTGAACAGTTACCGGTGTAGGGACGGTAATGTTACTGTTGTCGGCAATAGTTGGTGATTGTGAACTAGGTAGATATGAGTTGGCGCTACCAATGTTTATAGGGGAGTTGGCAACATGAGGAGTTTTGCTGGACTCTACAAAAGTAGTACTCGCTACAGTGGGGTTATTTGCTACAGTGGGGTTACTTGCTACAGTTGCCTCAATATGAACAGCAGGAATAATTAGTTGTTGACTAATTTTCAGTTCATTTGGATTATTGAGGTTATTTGCCTTGACTAGTTCTGATACGGAAGTGTTATATCTGCTGGCGATCGCTGCTAGTGTATCTCCAGGCTTAACTTCGTAGGCTGTTCGAGTCGAGGAGGCAATAACTGTTGGTTTCGCTGGTGTCTGTGCAGTTGTCTGTGTCTTCTGTTTTAACTTCGATATCAACTTCGCTTTGCTTGCATCGTCAGAAGTGTCCGACTGGGCTAATACAGTTTTCTCAACTACAGTCGTTGGCTGTGCCAACCCCATATCAGCTTGTGATAATTTTTAGTCTCCCCAGACTGCAACTGTGCCAGACTATTTCTTAAACGGTTCGATTTTTCTTGTAAGCGATTCAGTGCGAACTCTTGTTGCGCCTTAAGTTGTGCATTTATTTCGCTGTTAGCTGCGGTTGAGGTTGCCACTGTTTGTGGCTGGGCAGTTAGTGATGCATTTCCAATACCAACACTATCAGCACTAGACTCAGACAGATTATTGACTGTTGGGAAACTAGTTTCAGCTAAGGTATTGTTTAATCCCTGTGCCACTTGGGGCTTCAGGTAGGTAGAATTTTTATAAAATGCTGTTCCTGGGGAAAACCTTTCTGATGGAGGAACTTGCAAAGACATTCCATTTGCCGCGACTTGCCATTTAGCTTCAAGCCCGGGCACTTGTGAGACTGCCGTTGGTTCCACAATAACAGGATTTTCCGGCACGCTCGCTGATGAGACTGCTTGGGACTCCAGCTTTGTGGAGGCAAATTTCACCTCAGTGTCAGGAACAGCAGGAATCGTTGAAGTTGCCTTTTGGCTACCTACAGGCACTGCTGCTTGGGCTTGATCGCTTTGTCGAGTCACCAAAAGGCTGGTTGCTCCCATAGAGATTGCCAAGCCAATCATGGCGGCTTTTGTCCGCACCCGGCGGTTAACTTTTGGATTTGTCACATTAGCAGTTCTACCGGGGCTTCATCGCTGCTGGGGTTATTGTTCAACACAGCTTTTACTCTCTTTTTCAATGCTCGTTTCAAAGACGACCTCCTATGATCACTAGCGCTTAACTGACCTCGATTTTTCAGTTGGATACTAGTCAATGATTTAGATCACAACGAATGATAGATCGAGATCACATTCACCAGAGATGCTTACGCAAGATTAACCTGCTTCTCTGATTTAAACAAGTTCACACGTATTAGCAAAATTTAAGTTTTGCTGTGTTTACTTGTCCGAACCACTCCTTACACCACTTAGGACGTTTTACTTTTTACCATTGTCCGCGCTTGTCTTGCGTCAATCGCGGGGACTGGACAAACTATTTGCCAAGTCCATAGTCGCTGCCGAGAATTTAATTGCTGCGACTTCTGGAAAAGTGATGCCCCCCACTGTAGATATCTTCAAGATATTTCTACCCAATCAGTCTTCTCAACACGAGACTTTACGTTGATTATTCCCTAAAAAACAACCGTATGATCTATCGGCTACTTTGGGGCTACTTTCTAGCGTTGCTCGAACTAAAACGGCTTAAATGCCCAATTTGACTGGGTTTTAGCCCTTTTATTCCCAATTTAGGATCTTTCAGATTCATCAAAATCTATCATTCAAATTTGGCAATATCCCAAGTTTTATATACAAATTTCTTATAATAACCTTCGTATCCTTGTAAGTATCTTCCACTACAATTTCGGAAAAAAACCATTTTAGGTATCTTGTTTTACATATTATTGCAGTAATCAAGAAAATCTTTGCTGCCACAAATCGTTTGTATAATAGATATTTAGGAATTTTATAAGTATATTTACTTATGGCTATGAAGGTAAACAACTATTCTAAATAGCCTAACTGACGACGGGTTTCAAATAAGCTAATTGCCACACTCACTGAAAGATTCAAGCTGCGAACCCCCGGTTGGCTCATGGGAATATACAGAGTAGCATCGCAATCTGACAAAATTGCCGGTGGTAAGCCCGTAGTTTCACTACCAAACAGCAGCCAATCATCAGGTTGAAACTGAAAGCTGACGTAATTACTATTTCCACCGACAGTAAACCTAACCATCTGCCTCCACGCTGCTGATGTACGGTTTTAAAGGCTTCTAGCGATTCGTGATAGTGCAGCTTGACGTAAGGCCAGTAATCCAAGCCTGCTCTTTTGAGGTAGCGATCGCTAATTTCAAATCCCAAAGGCCCCACCAAATGCAACTCTGTACCCGTAGCGGCACAAGTACGGGCAATATTGCCTGTATTAGGAGGGATTTGGGGGTAAACTAAAACTACCTGAGGCATTATCCGTATAATCTACGTATTGTATAAAACAATTTCTTGTCCATGTTAAATCTACCAAAGGGTAGAGGCTATTCATAGGTTTTGTTAATAATAATCAAGTATCCTCCATCGATTAGATTTTTAAAACGAAGCATAAACCCTCCCAGAGCAATGCCTGAGAGGATATTTAGCTATAATCGATAAATATTAAGTTTTATTTACAAAAACTAAGTGTTTGTGTCTTTTAAGGCTGGTGTCTCCCAGAAAATCTATCATTTATGTGAAGACGGGAATGGGGAGTGGGGAGTGGGGGCAATACGGTTCAGATAAGGTTTTTTAATGACACGCCGCTAATGGCAAAGCAAAGACGCGATAAATCGCCGTCTCTACAAAGGACTGATTATTGTAGAGACGGCGATTCATCGCGTCTCTTGCCTTAACCAAACCCTATTGGGAGTGAGGGGACAAGGGGATAAACAAAGTGTTTTCCCAGTGCCCCCCCAATGCCCAATGCCCAATGCCCAATGCCCAATGCCCAATGCCCATGCCCAATGCGTCTTGAGTTAAGCCAGCAGGGATGAACACAATTTGTCTTCGAGTTCGATTTCGCGTTCTTGGGTGGCGACAATAGCTTGGGTGATGACGCGCTGGCTGTCAAAGCCGACTGCATGTAATTGCAACCACTGTTGAGCTTCATTGCCTTCGCGGAGGATTTTGTGCAAAGGGGAAAGGAAACAACTAAAGCCTTGTTGTTTAGCGATCGCCCAAACATCCTGGTACATTTCAGAAATCCAATCTCTGGCTAGGATACTTCTACCATCTTGCCAATGCCTCAAATTAGCATCAAGACTACCAGTAGCAGCAGCAGCTTCGTTCTCAGCAGTCAGGGTGACGAGTTCTTCGCCAGAGAAGGTACTTTGAGTTAACGGATCGATGCTGGGATTTTCGATTATTTGCAACAAACGCGCTTCTAATAAGGCAGTAATGGCTAGCAAGGCAATGGGATCTGTAACTAAATCGCAAATTCGCAATTCTAGGCGATTTAGATCGTAAGGGCGGCGATCGCCATTTGGTCGCACTGATGCCCACAAATGCCGCACGTTTTGCATGGTTCCGGCAACGAGTTGGTCTTCCACCCACTGAATATGATCGGCGTGGCTAGCAAATAAAGGCACATGGCTAGGCGTTTGCGGAAATACGCCCCAACGGGTGGAGTGATAGCCAGTAGTTTTGCCATCCAGGAAGGGAGATGAGGCGCTGAGGGCGAGAAATAGAGGTGCTTCCATACGGATCACCCGACAAGCCCGCATTAATACTTCTGGATCGCTGATGCCTATATTTATGGACGCTGGCGGTAACTACTTTTGTGCCGTAGGTGTTTTCAATGTAGTCATGATAGGGTTTGCTGGATCGGAACGGAGAAAGCGATCGCTCCCACTTAAAGATAAAGTACTCCCCGGTATCAGGGTATAATCGCCCAAACGATTGAGGTAGTTTCGCAACACCCGCCTCGGACGCAGCAAGGCACACAATAAATTTTCGTAATTTTGGGATGGTTCGGTTATGTATTCCACGTTGCGGCTATCTGGCTCCCGCATAAATCCATCCAAATCCGCAACAATTTTGTCGGAGAGACCGACGATTTCACCTTGAGGCGTGCCAGTATACATCTCAATCTCAAAGCCTTTTAATAAAACCACCTTGTTCTCCTCGGCTCTCTCTACCTATAAATTGTATCGAATAAGACGAATCTCTGGATCTATCTTTAAGTCAATCAAAGGTTAAGAATCATTTTGTTGATAATTCATACCAAGGATTTATTGGCTGTCTTTCGGATAATTATTACTACTGAAGTATGATAAATATACTAGTTGAATTTACGCACTGTATAGTTCGGCATCATCTATGTTAACAGTTATCAGTTACCAGTTTTAGTATATTGAGAAATAAAATTATCAGGTGAATCACTATTTTGGGCAATACTGAGGCGTAGAAATTGCGCCCAGACTTCATCACTAAGTAAGTTTAAAGCAGTTTTGGGATTGTTAATTGCGATCGCGCCGATAACTTTACGCCATCCCTGTTGCAATTGTTCAATAAAACTCTCTTCAATAGAAACTTGATTCAGTAGCGAAAGTGCAGTTTTAAAACTTGCTGAATCACCTGAGATTTTTTTCGATTTTAATCCCTGTAGTGCTACATTCAACCATACAGGAAGAAGTTCCAACCAATTATTTTTCTGTATCTCTTTGAGTGCAATATCTTCCATACCTAGCGCACCCCACACACATAAAGACTCTACAGCCAGTTGAAAATCACGGTTTTCTAAAGCATTTCCCCATAATTTTTGAGCGTGATTTTGGAAGCGATTAGCAAGAAATTCATAAGCTTCCTGAACTTGATGTGGAATTGTAACTTTATAGACTGACTCACCTCGTGGTAGGTAATCGCCGCGATAGGATAACCAGTTATGAGATCCGCAAAGATGGATTTGTTTATCAACTATTACTTCTTTAACATGGGAATCTCCCAACCAAAAAACCTGTACAGATGGTAAACCATCAGGTGTTTTGATAGCTCGAAGTTTTTTCTCTACTTCTGGTGGAATTGGTTTATCTTCATCTTCTTGTCGCCGTGCAATTCCATGTCCAATTAAAATCCGAACTCCGCGATTAGCTAATTTCTGTAATAAAGTTATAAATTTTTCATTGACAACTGCCTGATTCACCCAAGGAGAATAAATTAGAATCTGACTTTTAGCCGAATTTAAAACTTCTGAAAAAGCTAGGCTAATTTGTCCATCGCGTAACTGTACAGCTTCACCTAATGCTTTATAGTTATCTCCCTCACCAGTGGCTTCTGTAGCAGCTTCTAGCGCCTTTTGGCGAATCTTTTCAAGTCTAGCTTCTATTTCAGTATTTTTCTGCTTGAGAATGGCTTCACGTTGAAAATTGATGGTTTCGGTTGACAATTTGTATAATGCTTGCAAGGATATTTTACCTTCAGTATGTAGCAGTTCTAACCAATTTGATGCTGACTCTAAAATTCGCTTTCCATTTCTTATTTGAATAGTCAATTTATCTTCAAGAGCATCGAAGATAATGAAAAGTGATATCTTTCTCCAAAATTTTTGAGTCGAAGCTAGTACCCTACAAGAAGTGACAATTTTTCCCTCTTCTGGTACATGAAGTGCTAAACCTGAAGCTTGAATACTTTTTTGGATTTCCTCAAGTGGTAAAGAAGCAATATCGGCAATTGTATGATCAAGAGTGATAAAGTCTGTCAAATCAGGTAATTTATCGTTGTTTCATTTAAAGATTCAGATTGAAAGGTTATCTTGTCGCTTAAAGGATCTGTAATAGCATAAATTTGTATAGGATATGGCGGCTGTGGTACAGACCCTTTTTCATAAAATAAGCGACCTTCAGGAGTAACTGTTAGTGGCGATGTTGGTGATAGAGTTTGTAAGGAACGAAGAGTTGTAGTAGTAGTTTTAATAAATACAGAATCAAGCCCAAGTACAGATGCTAATTCATCCTCTGTTGGGGGAGGTTGAAATTCAATAGCGGCGCGGATGATAAATTCTTCGAGTACGTTAAACTGGCGAGGTTCCTTAATATTTACTTCTACAGGAGTTTGCCGCAAACTATAACGGAATTCACGCGCGGCTAAAACTGATAAACTAGGACTTTGTGCTTCTATTTCGTCTACCAGTTTTTTAAGATTTTCATCAATCGGTTTAGCAGAAGAGGCGAGAAACATCAACGAAACCTCCATGTAGACGCACGATATTTGAAACTTCGGAGTACATACTCCCGATTTGTCCACGCTGCTGAGTGAATAGCGAATGACAACCCACAATTACTAGTAGTTCTTGAGCGCGGGAAAATGCAACGTTAACTCGTTCTGGTTTTTTGGCAAATCCCACATCTCCTTTACTATTATTGCGAACCATACTCACAATTACAACAGGTCGTTCCATACCTTGAAATCGGTCTACTGTACCAGTGGTGATTTGCAATGATGGGAAATTTTTAGATTGCAGGCGTTCATCAATTTTTCTGAGTTGAGCAACATAAAAAGTAATCACGGCGATTTCTTTTTTTGGTTGACCATTAGCAACTCTAGAAGCCCAAGTAGTCTCAAATTGCTTACATAGACATTCAATTGCATTAATTTCTGGAATATTAAAAAATGAAGTTCCTGTCGTTTCTTCTTGAAAAGGAACAACATCTTCAACTTTTGTCGCCTTGCTTATTTTGGGTAGTATTGCCCACCAACAAAAAAATTACCGACTTATTAGAGAAGTCGGTAATCTAAGCTTTTGAATTTTTATAAATCAAATACAATTGCTATCTAGTCTGTATTGTCAATACTGCACAGTCACTCAAAATCGAAATTTACGACTAAAAATGTCAGCTTTAGTGATGGCTAATTTGTCCAGTATATTGGCTCAATTTTATATAGCAAATTCTTGATATCAATTCTGTATTAGGATGGGCCAAACCCTTTTAACTTCTTTGTTTCTTTCTTTGTTTCTTTCTTTGTTCTTTGTTTCTTTCTTTCTTTGTTTCTTTCTTCTTTGTTTCTTTCTTTCTTTGTTTCTTTCTTTCTTTGTTTCTTTCTTTCTTTCTTTCTTTCTTTGTTTCTTTCTTTCTTTGTTTCTTTCTTTCTTTGTTTCTTCTTTCTTTCTTTCTTTGTTTCTTTCTTTGTGTCCTTTGCGTTCTTTGCGGTTCGTTTTTCTTTCTTCTTTCTTATACTTAAATATTTTTTAGCGCATCTTCATACCGAATTGGTATAAGATTATCATCAATAGGTTTAGCAGAAATCGCCAGCTATTTTTGAAGCGCCTGCTGAAAAGTCTTGATAGCATCAACATGATTCACCATATTAATGCAGCGCAACAATAAATCCAGATCGATACCTTTAACCTCCTCACTACTGGAAACCCTTTCATAGTGAAGTGCGTTGCTTTCTTTTTGCAAGTGATAAACTTCTAACACTCCATCTTCCCAGAACCACACTTCTGGAATCAACAGCCGCTTGTATGCCTCCAGTTTGTTGATACCGCCACTGCTAAACACCACTTCGATCGCTAAATCGGGACGCACTCGACCAGGAGCAAGTTTATAAGATTCATCCGCCTCTCGCTTTACAGCACCCGATTCACTTTCTAAGGTCATTGACCCAGTTGGAGTAAAGTCAAACCCTGCCATGGCAGGTAAAGTTCTAACAATGCGCCGAGTCTTTCCTTAACGGTTTCGTGTGGTTCTCCAGGCATTCTTCGGATCTCCAAAATACCATCCAGGAAAGACAAACGATATCCTGGACGGTCTAATAACTGCTCAATTGCTTTGAATTCTCTCCAAGTCAGTCCTTCAAACAAAAGGGGTGATTCTTTTGTGGGTGTAGCGATCGCTGCTGGGGTCATAAAAGTCTCCAGTCTGTTTCTAAATGAGAAGTAATCAGTTTTGGAGGGCAGTTTGTTAATTGTAACTTCTTTCTAGGAGCTTAAAAATTACTTTTTCTTAGCCTTCATCAATAATAACGACATCAAAGGATTTGAATTATTCCGAAAAACCTCTATTTGCAGCTTGAAAATAGGTGATACCGATGACGTTGGCATTATCTAAATATATGCGCCTTAAATCGTCGCGTAGGCGTAGCCCGCACTTCGGCCGCGCTCAGTGACCACCGCAGGCATCGCTCACCTTCAGTTGGCTTTCTTAATTGTCCTATCCAATCTTTAACAAAATACTGATAAAGTCAAAATAACTTTTCAGAACGTAATAATGGATGTAACTCAATTAGTCAAAGTTTCAATTATTCTCTTGGTGCTTGCTACAGGTGTAGCTCTGCTGTCACGGAGATTAGGAATCCCTTATGTTACGGGTTTAGTATTAGCAGGTTTGCCCATCACTGAGCTATTGTCTCGTCCAATTGGTTTAAATCCAACCCTTGTTTTGAATCTTTTTTTGCCAATTCTGATCTTTGAAGCTGGTATTAATACAGATGTCAGCCGCCTACGCAGCACCTTTAAACCAATTGCCCTATTAGCTGGGCCAGGGGCTGTACTTTCCAGTGGTATTATTGCCGTTCTGTTGAAATTTGGGCTGGGATTAAGTTGGATACCTGCCTTATTTGTCGGAGTAATTCTGGCAAACACTGATACTGTTTCCATGATTGCCGTCTTTAAGGATATACCGGTACCATCCCGGCTTTCTACCATCGTTGAAGGAGAAACTCTATTCAACGATGCGGCTGCCCTAGTTTCCTTCAACCTAATTTTGCAAGTATATTCAACAGGCTCAATCACATTTATAGAGGGAATCCAACAACTGCTATTTATCTCTCTAGGGGGTTGCCTGGTGGGGTTAGTCTTGGGCTACTTGAGTATACCTATATTCGCCCGTTTAGATGATGCTCTTAGTAGTCTTTTATTGACAGTCGCAGTTGCATTAGGAACTTTTCAGGTTGGGCAATTTCTCGGTGTATCAGGTGCGGTGGCTGTAGTTGTCGCGGGATTAATTTTCGGGAATTTAGGGCTTTCTCGCAATACTTCTGCTTCTAGTCGCATCACCTTGTTAAGTTTTTGGGAATATGCCAGTTTTACCGTCAACACCTTTATTTTTCTATTGATTGGTGTAGAAATAAACTTGGTAACGCTATGGAAAACTTTACCTGCAATTCTACTTGCAGTTTTGGCTTATCAAGTCGGACGAGTTCTTACAGTTTATCCTCTACTAGCAGGCGTTCGCTGGATTGACCGTCCAATTCCTTTGCGCTGGCAACATTTACTGTTTTTAGGCAATATCAAAGGTTCCCTCTCAATGGCTCTGGCGTTGAGCTTACCTACCACATTGCCAGGGCGAGAAGTTCTGATAGCTATAGTCTTTGGCTGTGTGCTGGTATCGTTAGTGGGACAGGGTTTAAGTTTGCCTTGGGTGGTAAAACGCTTAAAATTATCTAAATTTTCAGAAGCTCAACAACAGGTTGAAGAATTGCAAGCCCAGTTGATGACGGGTAAGGCAGCACAAGATGAATTAGATAGTCTGTTGAAATCAGGGGTGTTACCAAAAGCCGTTTATGAAGAGATGCGTTCAGCTTATCAGGTGCGAATTGCTGGTGCAGAAAAGACACTGCGGGAACTTTATAATCGTCGTCCTGATGAGGTGGAAGGTGGAAGTGGCAACAGCAGTAAGCTTGAAGCCATTCGCCGACGTTTACTTTTGGCAGAAAAGGGAGCGCTCAATGAGGCAATGCGGAAGCGAATTCTCTCGGAAGAAATTGTGCGTGGGCGGATACAAAATCTTGATGAGCAATTGTTGAAGCTTGAAGATGATTAGGGATTGGGCCTTGGGCATATTCTGAGCTTTGTGAGTGAACCTCTGAGCTTCGTGAGTGATTAGAATCTGCTGCCTCTAGTTAGATATTGAGTCAGAGACTCAATAAATGCATTCCCATGCGGAGCATGGGAACGAGGAAAGTTAATGATTGCATTCCTATGCGGAGCATGGGAACAAGGAAACGAGGAAAAACTGAATTACGAATTACGAACTTGTACTGAGCGTCTTGCCCTGAGCGAAGCCGAAGGGAGCCGAAGTATTACGAACTTGTACTGAGCGTCTTGCCCTGAGCGAAGCCGAAGGGAGCCGAAGTATTACGAATTATTTTACAGGCGATCGCTTATCGTTATTTTGACTTTTAATTACTCTACCAGGACTGATAAAAGAAATTCCTTGTTGAAAGTCAGTGCCAATCATGACTGCTTCCACTATCGGTTCGGATATTTCTGTTTGGGCTACCCACTCGACAACAAAGTTTGCGCCTAAACCTCCACTGGTATCATTTCTATTGATAAAAAAATCTGTAGAAGCTAGGGCATCAAGTTGAATAGGTAGCTCTAAATACTGTTTAACTAGTTTCCCTTCTGAGTTATAGTAGCGCACAGAAGTAATAACGATCGCATTGGTCAAATCTGTATTCCGAATACTTAGCGTAACTGCTAACTCGAAAATCTCCTGGCGATTGTGATGATAGATATGAGAATAGACAGGAACATAAACAGTTTGACTGCTTGCTATCTTAAAATTCTTATCCAGTGTCACGATTTTTTGCAATGGGGTTGCTGGAATGGCATCGGGTTGTGACTTTGGTGGAATTTCGGGTGATTGACAAGATACAAGAAGAATAACAGCGATCGCTAAATAAATATATCGATACAGCTTCATCAAAACTATTTACACCATTTTTTTATATGTGTAGCTAAACCCACTTAATAAAGAGTTTAGCTAGAAACTATGCTCAACATTTTTGTTCAATAAAATCAATGACTTGATGTAAAGATCCTGGTTTAGTCACAATCAGCACAGTTGAATGAGGTTCCAGTATTGTACTACCGTTAGGAATCATCAAATCTTCGTGGGGATGGGGTTGATAGCCAATAATTAGCGAACCACTAGGAAATTGGGAATCCTGAGCAATTTCGGCAACGCTACGACCAGCAACATAGCAATTGTTGGGGATGGAAAGTTTCAGAACCTCAATCTGTCCCTGCTCAAAATGCATCATTGATTCCACTTGCGGATATTCAATGGCATTCACCATTGTTGAAACTGATAGTTCAACAGTACTGATAATATGGTTAGCTCCAGCGATACGCAACGGTTCGGCAAAATCGGGGTGGCGCATCCGACTTAAAATATGGGTGACACCGTAGTGTTTTGCAAGAGTTACCATTGCCAAGTTTAAGGCATCACTTCTCAGAACAGCTGCCAAGGAACCGGCTTTGCGAATCCCTGCTTCTAACAATACTTCTGTACTCACTGCACTACCTTCAAAAGCCATTGCACCCACTTGTTCACGGGCATAGCGGCAAGCGATAGGGTCAATGTCAATTACGGCAACAGTATGTCCTAGTTCTACGAGTTTTTGCGCCAAACTTAAGCCCACTAAGCCTGCACCACCAATTAGTACGTACATGTATATTCTTGATGCTCTCTTCGACTTCCTATTCCACTTTACAACTTAGCAAAGGAATGAAAGTGTAGCTTGTATGGGGATACTTTCAACCACTGGACAACCAGACTTGGCAATCAGGCAAACTACTTTTATGCTTTCAACAAGCTTTGGCGACGACTAGACCACCAAGCAAATCCAGCGCCGGTTACAAACATTAGCAGACCATAAATTGCCCCAGGAATGGCCATTGTAGGACTATTTAGCAGCGTAGGGGTAGAAGCGATCGCGATCGCCAGAGTCCCATTTTGAATTCCTACTTCTATGGTAATTGCCGTAACGCGTTTTTCTTCTAATCTGGTTAAGGTTGCGATCGCAAAACCTAAAGCCATTGCAACCACATTCAAAACCAGAGTTGCCCAGCCCACATCTATTACATAAGAAACAAAATTATTCCGTTCTCGCAGCAGCACTCCAGTAATTACCACCGCCAGGAAAAATAAAGACAGCCACTTCACAGGTTTATCTGCCTTGTCTGCCAAGCCGGGTGCATACCGCTTGGCTATCATCCCAATTGCTACAGGTAAAAGTGTAATCACCGCAATTTGCAAAACAGTACTTAAGAAAGGTAACTGTAGCGTTGTTCCTTCCCCCAAAAATCTCTGCATTGACAAATTTACTACCACAGGAATCGTAAAAACCGTAATGAAACTACTAATAGCTGTTAGTGTCACAGAAAGAGCAACATCACCCCCAGCCAAAAACGTAATCATATTAGAAGTAGCGCCACCGGGACAGGCTGCTAAAATCATTACGCCTACCGCTAATTGTGGTTCAAGGGGAAACACCGACGCAATGCCAAAGCCCACAATCGGTAACATAATCAACTGCGCCACCAAGCCAATCACCACTGCTTTGGGATAGATTACAACTCGCTTAAAGTCTTCTAGGGTCAAGGTTAACCCCATGCCTAACATGATAATAAATAGAGCTAGGGGCAGAAAAACAGCCGTCAGAAAATTTGCTTCCATCCTTAATTTGCGTTGGTAACAATAAAAGTGCCTCTGGATTGTACCGTGTTTCCGTTAAAATTCTAATTGAAGAACTGTAAGGGAACTCCAAAAAATAAATTATTCCACATTAAAGTCGTTGACTGTTGACTGTTGACTGTTGACTGAAAACTCGTGAACCGTCAACGGTCAACAGTGAACAATAGCAATGGAATATTTTTTTACTTGGAAGTCCCTAATAGGTTTATAGAAATCGTCTTTATATTTGCTGTTTCTCACCTAAGCTTTTAATTCACAACAAAATAACTTTTCAAATGATTCGAGAAACATTGCAGGAACTTTGATGAGTTGTCAGCCTGGTAATACGGTTAGGCAATTGCTGGAAGCTACAGAATGTCAAAGTTTTGATTTAAGCTCAGGTTGCCAACACGCTAAGGGGCACAATATATTGTGCCCCTAAAATTATGTGTATTCCATGCTTGTGAAAATTGCTGCAATTTGCATGAGTATCAAAGACTCGTTAACGGAGATAAAAGACTCATTCACGAGTATCAAAGACTCGTTAACGGAGATAAAAGGCTCATTCACGAGTATCAAAGACTCGTCAGCGAGTATTAAAGACTCATTCACGAGTATCAAAGACTCGTTAACGGAGATAAAAGACTCATTCACGAGTATCAAAGACTCGTTAACGGAGATAAAAGGCTCATTCACGAGTATCAAAGACTCGTTAACGGAGATAAAAGGCTCATTCACGAGTATCAAAGACTCGTTAACGGAGATAAAAGGCTCATTCACGAGTATCAAAGACTCATTCACGGAGTTCAAAGGCTCATTCACGAGTATCAAAGACTCATTCACGGTAACGCAGTATCACTAATTGTCTACTTACCTGCTGTAGTAAACTACATCTAAGCCAGAAGCCTGCATTCAATAGTTGATAGCGCTGTGAAAAAAATCCTGATTGTGTCAGCTAACCCCACGACGACAGATAAACTTCGCTTGGACGAGGAAGTAAGGAAAATTCAGGAAGGGTTGCAACGCTCTCGCAGCCGAGATAAGTTTGAACTTATTACTAAATGGGCGGTGCGTCCTGACGATTTGCGGCGTGCGCTTTTAGATCATAATCCTCATATCATCCATTTTTCTGGACATGGTGGAGGAAATCAAGGTTTAGCCTTGGAAAATAATATAGGGGAAATGCAGCTGGTGAGTACAGAGTCACTGGCAAGGCTATTTAAATTATTTAAAGACAAAATTGAGTGTGTATTATTAAATGCCTGTTATAGCGAGGTGCAAGCTGAGTCTATTTATCAACACATTAACTGCGTGGTTGGGATGAATCGGGCAATTGGAGACAGAGCCGCAATTAAATTCGCGGTAGGCTTTTATGATGCACTGGGTGCTGATAGGTCTTATGAGGATGCTTATGAGTTTGGCTGTAGCGCTATTGATTTAGAAAGTATTCCAGAGTCTTCGACACCAGTGCTGAAAAGTCGGAACAATCCCCAAGGTGCTATCTCTGCTAAAGAAACGATTCCAGATAGCGAGATAAAACTAGCAGTCTCCTTAGAAAATCCAGAAGGGCAGGTAGCTCTAAACTCTGCTTTTTATGTCGAGCGATCGCCTATTGAGGTAGACTGTTATGAGGCGATTCTTCAACCAGGGGCCTTAATTCGCATCAAAGCTCCCCGGCAGATGGGCAAAACTTCGCTCATGTCGCGGGTTCTCCATCATGCTAGTCAACATGGCTATCAGACAGCACCCGTAAATTTCCAGTCAGCCGATGCAGAATTTCTCGCTAATTTAGATCAGTTTTTGCAGTGGTTCTCTGCCAGCATTACCTACGAATTGAATCTACCCGATAAATTAGACGAGTATTGGAAAGGTGTTTTAGGTAGCAAGAATAAATGTACAAATTACTTTCAACGGTATTTATTACCCGCCATTAATAGCCCCATCGCTTTAGGTTTGGATGAAGTCGATGAAGTCTTCAAGCATCCTATAATTGCTGCTGATTTCTTTGGATTATTACGAGCTTGGCATGAGCGGTCAAAGAATGAGACAGTTTGGAAAAATCTCCGGTTGGTGATTGTGCATTCTAAGGAAGTTTATATTCCACTCAATATTAATCAGTCGCCTTTTAATGTGGGCTTACCCATTGAGTTGCCATACTTAAATCAAATACAAATACAAGACTTGGTACAGCGTCACAGACTCAATTGGTCTGAATCACAAATTAAAGAATTAATGACACTCGTGGGTGGTCATCCTTATTTAGTGCGGGTAGCGCTTTATGAAATTGCCCGTGGTAGGATGACGCTGGAAAATCTGCAAAAAATCGCGGCAACCGAGGAAGGGCCTTACAGTGACCATCTGCGCCGCCATTGGCTGAACTTGCAAGAAGATGCAGAATTGCTAGCTGCCGTCAAACAAGCGATGATGGCAAATCACGCCGTGGATGTAGGCACAACTGAAGCGTTTAAACTCCGCAGTATGGGGTTAGTTAAGTTTAAAGGCAATCAAGTAGTGCCACTGTGTGAATTGTACCGTCAATATTTTTGCGATCGCTTGGGAATTAAAAATTAAAAAAGTACATTAGGAGTGCAATATGATTTTCATCTCTAATTAGCATTTAATACCAATTTGAAAAAAGAATGCGACACATAGACAAATCCCTCCGCTTATCCAGATATCACCCCCCTTAATCCCCCCTTGTTAAGGGGGGAAACCTGAAAATCTAGTTCCCTCCCCTTTATAAGGGGAGGGTTAGGGTGGGGTAATCTATCGCAAACATTTTTTGAATCGCCATAACAAAAAGGATCAACAATGGTTCAAGTTATTCAAGGAAAAGATATCACCCTAGCCCAACTCATCGATGAATTTGGTCTACACCTTGCAGAGGACGAACTTTTTTTTTCAGAGTGGCAACAAGATTTACCTGAGTTGAGTGATTTAGAAAAGCAATCTCTCAACGAAGTCAAGGCAGAATATTTGCATCTATCAAAATATTCTATTTTGGAACCTGTAGTCAAAATGGTGGTGCTATCTCCACTATTGCGTCTAGCAGGTTTTTATCAACCGCCTTTTTACATCGCCTCAGAACAAGAGGTCAGAATTTCTTCTGAAGACGAAGGCACGATTATCAGAGGACGTATTGACATCTTGGTGTTCCATCCACCATTCTGGGTGCTTGTGATTGAGGCAAAACGAGCAGATTACTCTCTAGTAGTTGCAATTCCACAAGCATTGGCTTATATGTTGGCAGATGCAACTTCGGCAAAACCTGTTTTTGGGTTTGTCACCAATGGTAGTGAATTTCAATTTATTAAGTTGACGAAACAGGTTACACCGAGATATGCCTTATCTTACACACTGTCGCTTAATCGTAGGGATGACTTATATACTGTCGTAAAAGTGTTAAAACATCTAGCTGGTTTAATTCGTAATTCGTAATTTGTAATTATGACCTCTCCCTGGTTTTACTACGTAAAACCGTCCCTCTCCGAATCGGAGAGGGAAAGACTTTAACTAAAGTTCAAGGCAGGGGAGGGAGAGGTTTGTTGAACTCACGTTGTATTTCATAATTTTGAATTTTCAATTGTTTATGACCCAGTATCAATATCAAGTCGGTGGTAGTCTGCCTCAAAATGCCCTAACTTATGTTAGACGGCAAGCTGACCATGACCTCTATGAAGGCTTGAAGGCTGGGGATTTTTGTTATGTACTCAATTCCCGGCAGATGGGGAAATCTAGCTTGCGGGTACAGGTAATGCAGCAGTTGCAAACTGAGGGATTTGCTTGTGCTGTTGTTGATTTTACAGCTATTGGGACGGCAGATATTACGCCAGAACAGTGGTATGCCGGGGTGATTGATACTCTGGTGGGAAGTTTTAATATTTATACAACTTTTGATTTAGATACTTGGTGGGCTGATAACGGGTTGCTTTCACCAGTGCAGCACTTGAGCAAGTTTATTGAAACAATTTTACTTAAAACTATTACTGAAAACATTGTTATTTTTATTGATGAAATTGACAGCGTTCTGAGTCTTTCATTCAACTTAGATGACTTTTTTGCAGTTATCCGCGATTGCTACAACCGACGGGCAGACAATCCTGAATATAATCGCATCACCTTTGCTTTGATTGGCGTATCTACGCCTTCAGATTTGATTCAAGACAAACGCCGGACACCTTTTAATATTGGACAGGCAATTGATTTAACCGGCTTTCAACTCCCAGAGGCGCAACCCTTGGCACAGGGTTTGGCGGTAACGGGAAATCCTCAAGAGGCAATGGCAGCAGTGCTGGCTTGGACGGGGGGACAGCCATTTTTGACACAAAAAGTTTGTAAATTGTTAATTGAGGAATGCCTTGTAGAGACGCGATTTATCGCGTCTTCTTCTAGAGACGAGGATAAATCCCAAATTGAGGCGTTAGTGGCAGGGGTGGTAAGAAAGCGGATTATTGAAAATTGGGAGACGCAAGATGAGCCGGAGCATTTGAAGACGATTCGAGACAGAATCATGCAAAGTGGGGAGCAGCGCACTGGGCGGCTTTTGGGATTGTGTCAGCAAATTGTGCAGCAGAGTGAGATTGTCGCTGATGATAGTGATGACCAAATGGCGCTGCGGTTGACTGGGTTGGTGGTAAAGCGGGATGGAAAGTTGCGAATTTATAACCGCATCTATGCAGAGGTGTTTAAGTGGGAATGGTCTGAAAATATTTTAGCTAGGTTGCGTCCATATTCTGATGCTTTTAATGCTTGGGTCGCTGCTGATTTTCAAGATGAATCGCGGTTGTTGCGGGGAAAAGCGTTACAAGAGGCTTTGGTTTGGCGAATTGGTAAAAGTTTGACTGATGTCGATGACCGATTTTTGGATGCTAGCCAAGAGTTAGAAAGATTAGAGGTTGAGAGAAATTTAGAGTTAGCCAAGAAAGAACAAGAAATTTTAACCGCAGCTAATCAAAAAGCCAGACAGACAGTTTTAATTGCTTGGGTTTTGTTGTTTATTTCTGCGGTAGCTGCGATTGGGTTAGGAGTATTAGCAAGCAAGAGTAATCAACAACTGGCTTCGGCAGAAAATCAACTGAAGAGATTTGATAGTGAGAAAGGACAGAGAGAGCAAGAACTAATAACGGCACAGCAGCGAATTGCCAATGCTAATAAAAAGCTGACTAATGCACAAAAAAAGCTAGTGGATGCTGAGGCTAATTTAAAAAAGCAACAGCAAACTGCCAAGGAACAACTAGCTGCAACAAACCAAAAACTAGCACAAGCCAAAGACAAGGAAAATCAGGCGCGAGAACAAGTAGGAAAGGCACAAAATGAGGTGCAACAAGCAAAAAAACAACAGCGAAAGGCTTTAGCGGGGTTAAAAACTGCCGAAACAAAACAACAGCAGGCGCAGGAACGGGTAAAACAGGCTCAAGCTGACCTGCGAAAGACGGAAACAGCCCAAAAAGTTGCAGTAGCAGCTACGCGGCTGGAACGGTCAGGAGTAGCGAATATCAACCGCTTTCAGTTTAATCAGCTGGGGGCTTTGCTGGCGGCGATGGGGGATGGCAGAGAGTTAAAAAGTTTAATAGACAAGCAGGGAATTAAACAACTCCAGGACTACCCAGCTGCTAGCCCTGTGTTGGCTTTACAGACGATTTTGGATAAAGTGCAGGGATTTACAGTCATGGCCGGGCATGAGAGTTATGTCAGAAGTGCCAGTTTTAGCCCGGACGGGCAGCGCATCCTCACCGCCTCTGATGACAAGACAGCGCGGCTGTGGGACTTACAGGGCAAGGAAATTGCCAAGTTTCAGGGGCATGAGGATTGGGTCACAAGTGCCAGTTTTAGCCCGGACGGGCAGCGCATCCTCACCGCCTCTGATGACAAGACAGCGCGGCTGTGGGACTTACAGGGCAAGGAAATTGCCAAGTTTCAGGGGCATGAGGATTGGGTCACAAGTGCCAGTTTTAGCCCGGACGGGCAGCGCATCCTCACCGCCTCTGATGACAAGACAGCGCGGCTGTGGGACTTACAGGGCAAGGAAATTGCCAAGTTTCAGGGGCATGAGGATTGGGTCAGAAGTGCCAGTTTTAGCCCGGACGGGCAGCGCATCCTCACCGCCTCTGATGACAAGACAGCGCGGCTGTGGGACTTACAGGGCAAGGAAATTGCCAAGTTTCAGGGGCATGAGGATTGGGTCACAAGTGCCAGTTTTAGCCCGGACGGGCAGCGCATCCTCACCGCCTCTGATGACAAGACAGCGCGGCTGTGGGACTTACAGGGCAAGGAAATTGCCAAGTTTCAGGGGCATGAGGATTGGGTCACAAGTGCCAGTTTTAGCCCGGACGGGCAGCGCATCCTCACCGCCTCCTCGGACAAGACAGCGCGGCTGTGGGACTTACAGGGCAAGGAAATTGCCAAGTTTCAGGGGCATGAGAGTTATGTCAGAAGTGCCAGTTTTAGCCCGGACGGGCAGCGCATCCTCACCGCCTCCTCGGACAAGACAGCGCGGCTGTGGGACTTACAGGGCAAGGAAATTGCCAAGTTTCAGGGGCATGAGAGTTATGTCACAAGTGCCAGTTTTAGCCCGGACGGGCAGCGCATCCTCACCGCCTCTGATGACAAGACAGCGCGGCTGTGGGACTTACAGGGCAAGGAAATTGCCAAGTTTCAGGGGCATGAGAGTGATGTCACAAGTGCCAGTTTTAGCCCGGACGGGCAGCGCATCCTCACCGCCTCTGATGACAAGACAGCGCGGCTGTGGGACTTACAGGGCAAGGAAATTGCCAAGTTTCAGGGGCATGAGAGTTATGTCAGAAGTGCCAGTTTTAGCCCGGACGGGCAGCGCATCCTCACCGCCTCTTTGGACAAGACAGCGCGGCTGTGGGACTTACAGGGCAAGGAAATTGCCAAGTTTCAGGGGCATGAGAGTGATGTCACAAGTGCCAGTTTTAGCCCGGACGGGCAGCGCATCCTCACCGCCTCATATGAGAAGACAGCGCGGCTGTGGGACTTACAGGGCAAGGAAATTGCCAAGTTTCAGGGGCATGAGGATTGGGTCACAAGTGCCAGTTTTAGCCCGGACGGGCAGCGCATCCTCACCGCCTCCTCGGACAAGACAGCGCGGCTGTGGGACTTACAGGGCAAGGAAATTGCCAAGTTTCAGGGGCATGAGAGTTATGTCACAAGTGCCAGTTTTAGCCCGGACGGGCAGCGCATCCTCACCGCCTCATATGACAATACAGCGCGGCTGTGGGACTTACAGGGCAAGGAAATTGCCAAGTTTCAGGGGCATGAGAGTTATGTCACAAGTGCCAGTTTTAGCCCGGACGGGCAGCGCATCCTCACCGCCTCATATGACAATACAGCGCGGCTGTGGGACTTACAGGGCAAGGAAATTGCCAAGTTTCAGGGGCATGAAAATTCTGTCATAAGTGCCAGTTTTAGCCCGGACGGACAGCGTATCCTCATCGCCTCCGTTGACAAAACAGGGCTGGTTGTCTCTATTTATGCGTGGAATGTGGAAAGCTTGGAGCAATTACTAGCACGGGGTTGTCGGTGGTTGCATAACTATTTAATTTATGCGCCTAATTTGAGTGATAGTGATAAGCAGCTTTGCAAAAAGAAGTGATAAGCAAGCGAGGCTGCTGTAATGCTAAGTTTAACTGTAGAGCCAAAGGCGTAGGCGTAGCCCGTCGTAGGCATCGCAGTTATAAACTCGGTGTTTCGAGTTCCGAACACCAATGACCGAGCAAAAAGGTCAAAGTTCCGAGTTCCGAACACCAATGTCCGAGCAAAAAGGTCAAAGTTCCGAGTTCCGAACACCAATGTCCGAGCAAAAAGGTCGAAGTTCCGAGTTCCGAACACGAATCGCCGAGCAAAAAGGCTGAAGTTCCGAGTTCCGAACACGAATCGCCGAGCAAAAAGGCTGAAGTTCCGAGTTCCGAACACGAATCGCCGAGCAAAAAGGTCGAAGTTGGGAGTTAAACCTCAGGTTCCACTCCCAGCGCTTTTAACTGAGCAGCTAATCTCTCTGCACGCTGGCGTTCTTTTGCTGCTAACTCCAAACCCCACAGTAATAATTCGCCGTTATCATCCCACCAACGTAACCAATAACCTGTGCGGTTTTCTCGGCTTCCTTGCCATACGCTTAAAAACAAATTCATTTCGGCAATCCAGTGACGATTATTTGCATCTGGTGTTTGCAGTTGATAATATCCTAAATCATCTCGCCGATAAACTTCTAACACTCCGCTATCTGGTTCAAAAATGGCATAGTTTGGCACTTGTAAAATCTGCTCATAATAAAACCATTTACCTGGGGGATAGGTCGGTTTACTCGAATACTCTCCACCTTCGGTATCTGAGAGAAATTCCATCACAATTACGGGAATATCACCTTGAAGTCGTGGCGTATAACTGCGCTTCACTTCTTCTCGTGAGACTCGAATTGATGGTACATAACCCCAATCTGGTGCTTTGACTACAAATCGATTATTCAAGGTGGCGCAGATACCGTAATTAGTGATGGTTAAAGCATCGGCGGGTAGTCTGCTGGCAAGTTCCAAGCTTTCTGTTAAAGCAGCAGCCAAGAGTGGCTGATTAATGTTATCCACTGGCTCGTTGTCTAAAACAAAATCATCAGGTAACTTTTCCCAGGTGACATTATGGGTGGCTGCATTGGCTAGCATAATCAGAATATCTCAAGTACAAATTCAATTTCTAATAACCCGATTAAAAAATTGCACACGGCGTTACTCCTGAGCAAGGGTTCGCACTTCTTCCACTGACAATGCTAAAGCTTGGGCAATCTGTTCGATGCTCAAATTCATTTGCAATAATCGGGGTATGGCATCTCTTCTGGCAAGTTCAGCCCGTTCCGCCCGTTGTCGTTCTTGTTCAGCCCGTTGCCTTTCTTGTTCGGCGTTGCGAGAAATTTCTGTATAAGTTAAAAACCGTTCTCCATCAGGGCGATAAAGCTGTAAACCCTCTGATGATGGAACAAACCGAATTTTTAAACGAGGACTCACCCAATCTTCCATTTGGGGGATGACATCTAAACCGTCTTCACTACGCAACCATCCACACAAATTATTTTTCTCAGGATCGTAAATGTAATACTCTTCCACGCCATAGCGGTCATAGAAAAGTAATTTCTTGTCCATTTCAGTTTGGGTGTTGCTGGGAGAAAGAATTTCAAACACCACTTGCGGTGCAATTCCCTCCTCTTTCCATTGTTGGTAGCAAAGGCGATCGCCTTTTGGTCTACCTAATACCACCAGCACATCTGGGGCATTAACAATTTTGTTGCGTCCCTCTACCGGATACCAAAACAAATCTCCGGCGACAAATACATTTGGATCGTCGGCAAATAGCCAATCTAGATTCTGCTTAATTTCTACAATCCAGCCAAACTGTATGGTACTGTTAGCAATTGGTTGTCCGTCATTATCTGGGTAGATGACCTCTGGCTGGGTCGGCGGTTGGATTTGCGATACCATAGCTTCGCCCTCAGAAGGATATTTAATCGGGATGCTTCCAAATTAGCAGACTCTTAAGTATGTCTGCGGCATGAATCTGGAATGATAACTCTCTAAAACAGTACTATTGTTCTACAATAAACCGATTAAAGATAGTATTATTAAGGACTGTTTCATAAGAAACTCCTTCTTCGCCGCCCAATATGTCAGACCAACAGCTAGCAGCATCCTTGAATGGCCATCTTCCCAACCCCAGCCACAACAGCCAGAATACCATTCGGATTCGGGGTGCTAGGCAGCATAATCTGAAAAATATTGACTTAGAATTGCCACGCGATCGCCTAATCGTATTCACTGGCGTTTCTGGCTCTGGTAAGTCTTCCCTAGCCTTTGATACCATTTTCGCTGAAGGGCAACGTCGCTATGTGGAATCCCTCAGCGCCTACGCCCGACAATTTTTAGGACAACTGGATAAGCCGGATGTAGAAGCCATTGAAGGCTTAAGCCCAGCAATTTCTATTGACCAAAAATCAACCTCTCATAACCCCCGTTCCACTGTGGGTACGGTGACAGAGATTTACGACTATTTGCGGCTGTTATTTGGTCGGGCTGGCGAACCCCATTGTCCGATATGCGATCGCTGTATTGCCCCCCAGACAATCGATGAGATGTGCGATCGCATCATGGAATTACCAGATCGCACCCGCTTCCAAATTCTTGCACCTGTTGTCAGGGGTAAAAAAGGCACACATCGTAAGCTTTTGTCAAGTCTTGCTTCTCAAGGTTTTGTCCGCGTGCGGATCAATGGCGAGATCCGTGAACTGTCAGATTCAATTGAATTGGATAAAAATTTTACTCACACCATCGAAGTGGTAATTGACCGCTTGGTGAAAAAAGCTGATATTCAAGAGCGTTTGGTTGATTCCCTGTCTACGTGTCTTAAGCAATCGGGTGGTATTGCAGCCATCCTGGTGAGTGTGCTTGGTGACGACGGACAAGAAAAAGAAGAAGAATTAGTATTTTCGGAAAACTTTGCCTGTCCAGAACATGGCGCGGTAATGGAAGAATTATCACCGCGATTGTTTTCGTTTAACTCACCTTATGGTGCTTGTCCGCACTGTCATGGCATCGGGACTTTAAGAAGATTTTCGCCAGACTTGATCGTACCCGACTGGGAAGCGCCAGTTTATGCTGCGATCGCGCCTTGGTCAGAAAAAGATAATTCTTATTATCTGGAATTACTCTATAGCGTCGGACAGATTTATGGGTTTGAGTTACAGACAAATTGGAGCAAGCTAACAGAAGAACAGCAGCAAATTATTTTGTTTGGTGAGAAAGATGAACGAGCCGCAGAAGCACAAAGAAAGCAGAGTTTTAAAGGTGCTATTCCAATTTTGCAACGGCAATATGAGGGTGGATCTGAATTAGTTAAGCAAAAATTAGAACAGTATTTAATCGATCAACCGTGTGAGGTTTGTCAGGGAAAACGGTTAAAACCGGAAGCCTTGGCGGTGAAGTTGGGACAATATGGAATTTTAGAATTGACTACCGTATCAATTCGGGATTGTCGGGAGAGAATTGAGCAATTTAAGTTGAGCGATCGCCAGTTACAAATTGCTGATTTAGTTCTGAGAGAAATCAAAGCTAGATTGCAATTCTTGTTAGATGTAGGTTTAGATTATCTCACCCTTGACCGTCCCGCTATGACCCTTTCTGGTGGCGAAGCCCAACGAATTCGTCTAGCAACGCAAATTGGTTCTGGATTAACAGGAGTTCTCTACGTTTTAGATGAACCGAGTATTGGTTTGCATCAACGAGATAATGGCAGGTTGCTTAAAACTTTAACGAAATTGCGCGATTTGGGTAATACGTTGATTGTCGTTGAACACGATGAAGAAACAATTCGCGCAGCTAACCATATAGTTGATATTGGCCCTGGTGCAGGAATCCACGGCGGAAATATTATCGCCCAAGGTGATTTTCAGACATTATTAGCAGCAGAAGATTCCTTGACAGGTGCGTATTTATCGGGAAGACGAGTAATTACCACACCAGCAGAACGCCGAGAAGGAAATGGGCGTAGTTTGGGAATTAAAAATGCCCATCGCAACAATTTACAAAATATCGATGTAGACATTCCATTAGGTAAACTCGTCTCCATCACAGGTGTGTCTGGTTCTGGCAAATCTACGCTGATTAACGAGTTACTGTACCCATCTCTGCAACACCATTTAACTAAGAAAGTTCCCTTACCGAGACATTTGGATAAAATTCAGGGATTGAATGCGATTGATAAAGCGATCGTTATCGATCAATCCCCCATTGGACGCACACCACGTTCTAACCCTGCAACTTACACAGGAATTTTCGATGCCATTCGGGATGTATTTTCCCAAACAGTAGAAGCCAAAGCTAGGGGTTACAAACCTGGACAATTTTCCTTCAACGTTAAAGGTGGACGTTGCGAAGCTTGTAGCGGACAGGGTGTAAATGTTATTGAAATGAACTTTCTTCCAGATGTTTACGTGCAATGCGAAATTTGTAAAGGTGCAAGATACAACCGCGAGACTTTACAAGTGAAGTATAAAGATAAGTCAATTTCTGATGTCTTGAGAATGACAGTTGAGGAAAGTTTAGACTTTTTCCAGAATATACCCAAAGCGATCGCGCGTTTGCAAACTTTATTTGATGTCGGGTTGGGTTATGTCCAATTAGGACAACCTGCGACTACCTTATCTGGTGGTGAAGCGCAACGGGTGAAATTGGCAACAGAACTATCTCGACGCGCTACCGGGAAGACACTTTATTTAATCGATGAACCGACAACAGGGTTATCTTTTTACGATGTCCACAAATTATTAGATGTGTTGCAAAGATTGGTAGATAAAGGCAATTCAATATTAGTAATTGAACACAACTTAGATGTAATTCGTTGTTCTGACTGGGTAATAGATTTGGGGCCAGAAGGTGGCGACAAAGGCGGAGAATTGATTGCTGTGGGTACACCGGAGGAAGTTGCAAAAAATCCCAGGTCTTATACTGGGCAATATTTAAAGCAGGTTTTGAAACAGTATCCGGCAAATACAACTATTATGAAAAGTAGATAGAGGCGAATAGGTATTTCCAAGGAGAACTGAATGAATGACCAGGAGTTGGAAGTTCTCCTGAACGACCTAGAATCAGACCGGGTTGAACGGAAAGCTTCGATTTCTGATAAAGGTAAGCTTTGCGAGGCTATTTGTGCATTTGCCAATGACTTACCGAATCACCAAAAACCAGGAGTCTTGTTTATTGGGGTTCAGGATAATGGTATTTGTGCAAACCTTTTTATAGACGATAGGCTTTTACTTACACTCTCAGCTATGCGGTCTGATGGGAACATTTTGCCTTTTCCTACAATGATTGTCCAAAAACGGACTATTGGCAGATGTGAACTAGCAGTTTTAATTGTAGAACCATCAGATGCTCCACCTGTACGCTTTAATGGACGTGTTTGGATCAGAGTTGGCCCCCGTCGAGCTACTGCTACAGCAGAAGAGGAACGTCGTTTAGCTGAAAAAAGACGCTCAAAAGACTTGCCTTTCGATTTACGATCCTTATCATCAGCTAGTTTAGATGACCTCGATTTAGAAATTTTTCGTCGAGTTTATTTGCCTTCTGCGTTGGCAAACGATATTCTTCAAGAAAATCAACGCACTGTTGAACAACAACTTCAATCAATGCGTTTTGCGACAGTTGATCTGTTGCCTAAACCAACTATCTTGGGCGTGCTAGTTGTGGGTAACGATCCTAGACAATTCGTTCCCAGTGCCTATATTCAATTTCTTCGCATTGATGGCATTGAGTTAACAGACCCGATTAAAGATCAAAAAGAAATTGGCGGGCCGCTTCCAGACTTGTTGCGGATGCTGGACGAAACTTTTCAAGTTCATATTTCAGTGGCAACAGACATCACTGCTCAACCTATAGAGTTGCGACAGCCTGACTATCCAATAGTTGCCTTGCAACAATTAGGAAGAAATGCCGTTATGCATCGCACTTATGAAGGAACAAATGCGCCAGTAAGAATTACATGGTTTAGCGATCGCATCGAAATTCAAAATCCTGGCGGCCCTTTTGGTCAAGTAAATCGGCAAAACTTTGGACAACCAGGCATAACAGACTATCGAAATCCTCACCTTGCCGAAGCGATGAAAAATCTTGGCTATGTTCAGAAATTTGGGGTAGGAATTCAATATGCTCGGCAGGAGCTTCAAAAAAATGGTAATCCACCTCTGGAATTCACTGTGGAAGATACTCATTTGTTGGTCATTCTTAGGAAAAAACTATGAGTGCAAAGATTATTGCTTTCTTTAATACTAAGGGAGGTGTTGGTAAAACTACTCTAGTTTATCATCTAGCATGGATGTATCAAGATTTAGGGCTACGGGTAGTTGTGGCTGATCTAGACCCACAAGCTAACCTCACTATTACTTTCTTAGATGAGGAACGCTTAGAATTATTTTCCTTAAACGAAAATAAAATAGATACTATTTTTGATTGTGTGAAACCCCTGTTAACGGGTATTGGTGATATTGATAATCCACATTTAGAATATATCCAAGAAAATCAGTTCTCAGAAGATATAGCCTCATTATCTTTGTCTACAGAAGTAGGAAGATTAGCTCTTTTACCTGGAGACCTAATGCTTTCTAGTTTTGAAGATGAGCTTTCAGCGCAATGGAATAATTGTCTTGATAAAGGTGGTCAAGAAAGAGCTTTGCAGGTAACTTCTGCTTTTTGGAGAATTCTCCAAAAAGCAGCCGTTAATCATAAAGCAAATGTAATATTGATGGATTTAAGTCCAAGTTTAGGAGCAATCAATCGTGCAGCATTAATTGCAGCAGATTATTTGGTGATACCACTTACATTAGATTACTTTTCCTTGATAGGTTTACGCAGCCTTGGTGATATCTTGCAATCTTGGAAAAATGATTGGAAGTATATATTAAGTAAAAATAATACTACAAGTTTGTCTTTACCAAATGGTGATATACAGCCTATTGGTTACGTTGTTTGGCAGATGCCAATGCGATTAGACCGTCCAGCAAAAGTATATAATAGAGCAATATTTGAAATTCCAAATACTTATCAAGAAATAATTTCAAATCAGCCTACTCAAAATAAAATTTCTATTGAAAATGATCCAAACTGTTTAGGATTAATTAAAAGCTACCACAGCTTGATGACAATGGCTCAAGAAGCTCATAAACCTATGTTCCACTTGAAACCAGCTGATGGTGCTATTGGCGCTCATACTAAAGCAGTGAAAAACGTTTATGAGGATTTTAAGAAATTAGCTCATAAGATAGCAGAACAAACGCAACTTAAAATTTAATAATTACGATAAGGCAATTCTTCAACAGTTTCTAAAAACTTCTCGTTCTCCTCTTCTGTTTTGATAATCCGAGGTTGATGTTAAGACAGCAATTTTTTGTAAATATCTGAGTTAAAAGTAAGGGTCAAAACAATTCAAAATTCAAAATTATCAATTTCATTATTAATACCCCACGCATAAATGCGGGGGCTTGAATATTGATACTACGTGTTTTATTTTTTTTCATAATTTAAATTAGGGGCTTGTATCCCTTTAGGTATCAATTCAAAATTTATAACAATTTATTTTGAATTTTGAATACTTCGGCTACGCTCAGTACAAGTTTTGAATTTTGAATTCAAAAAGTGGCCATTTTTCCAATAGCTAATTAGCTCTCTCTCCCCTTTGCCAAAACTGCCGTAAAATCTCCCCTGGCTTTCTATCCCAAGTGTCGATATGCTCGTATATCAAATTATCTTGATTGAGTTTATACGTTGAATAGCCATTAAAAAGCAAACCAGCTTTCCAGGGAACTCGTAACACTCCTCGCACTGTCCACTTTGCTAAAATCGTATCTTCGGCTGACTGAGATACTTCATGTACATCAAAGTAAATTTGGGTAAAAAATAGCCGAGCGTGAAATCGCAATGTCCAAAATATAATGCGATAGTTAAACTTGTATTTGAATGTATTTACCGGATCTTTAAAATAGATATCATCTGTATAAATGTGGTATGAAATATCTTTTTGAAAAAGTGTTGGCAAATCTTCTTTTAAAGTTTTAATTACCTGTTCCACCGATAATTGAGATTCCACGCGCATTTTTCCTTAAAAAATCTTTTTTAACAACCGTTGCCAAATAGAAGATGTCCTCTTGCTACTCACAGCACCCGCACTCAAATCTGACAGAGTGGGAAATGATGCAGACTTAGCATAAGGCCCATTTCGCAAAACTTTAGCTAGGTTATTGTTATTTTCGCGCAAACCTTCGTAAAAAAAGAATACTTCTCCTTGAATGTCAAGTTGACGGTTGTATTCAATTGCCTGCACCAAATATTCTGGACTAATACAATAACTGCCAAGTTTCATCAGTATTCCCGGTGCTAACTTCGGCAACGTTGCATCTGTGAACCGCTGGTTTACTAGTTTATCAGCGATCGCACAATAACTCCCAAAGTCACGGCGGTAAATCTGCGGCTGAATCATATCAACTATTCCCCGCTTCAGCCATGTGGGCGAGTCTTGCAGATATTCCTGGAATGCCCAATCATGAATGTTAGGTGCGATCGCTACTAATAAATTAGGATTCACCGCTTTTACTTCCTGGTAGAGATTCGCCAAAAATCCAGTGAGAATATCTGCACGCCACTGTAACCATTGTCTATCCTTGGGGTTCTGTGGCGGATTGCGATCGAATTGTTGATGATAAAGTCCTACAGTTCCCTCATCATAGCCACCTTCAGAGGGGAATGCAGGGAAGCGATCGTCTCCTTGAACACCATCCACATCATAAGTCTTTACAACTTCCAGCACCAAGTTCAAAAAGAATTCTTGCACCTGTGAATCCAGTGCATTTAACCATTCAAAGCCGTTTTTCTTCAGTAAATTGCCGTTGCGATCGCGCGCAGTCCATTCCGGTTTTTTCTGTAAAAGTACACCACCATTCAAATTGTAAGAACTGGCAAAACCGTATTCAAACCAAGGAATAACTTTTAATCCAACTCGCCGCGCCTCAACCACCACTTCTTCTAAAGGGTCACGGCCTAGAGACATAGGGTCAATTTCGACTCCAAATGTCTGCTGCATTGTTTGACTAGGATATAAAGTTACTGCCTTATTCCAAACAACGGGAAACACCACATTAAAACCCGTCTCGGCAAGCAAATCCATCGCCTCAGCAATGCGTTGCTTTGACCTGAGAACCTTACTATCAGTAGTAGTCAGCCAAATACCACGGGTTTCTATCGTGCCCATTTGTGTATCAAATAATTATGTTATCCACTTGATATAGCAGTCCTAAATCATACCTGAAAGCTTCTCTTTCTTTTCTTCACGTCTCTAGGTGTATTCGATTATAGGGTTTGCCGGCAAGCGTGACGTACACTCGTAGGGGCACGGCACTGCCGTGCCCCTACACCTTGCGATATAATTTTGTACCTTAGGGAACTCCAAAAAATAAATTATTCCACATTCAAGTCGTTGACTGTTGACTGTTGACTGTTGACTGAAAACTCGTGAACCGTCAACGGTCAACAGTGAACAATAGCAATGGAATATTTTTTTACTTGGAAGCCCCTTATTTGAATGGGAACCGCTATAGAGCGCAATCTGCTGTATCTCCCAGCAGATGTTTTGATTAAAAATATTACACATAATGAATACCACCAACAAAAAATACAACAGATGACTGTAACAGAACTGACTTGGAAACACGAATATATAACTACCAATGGGGTAAAACTACACTACGTTACCCAAGGTGAAGGCCCGTTAATGTTGATGTTGCATGGGTTTCCTGAGTTTTGGTACTCTTGGCGGCATCAAATACCAGAATTTGCCCAAGATTTTAAAGTCGTCGCCCTTGATTTGCGTGGCTACAACGATAGTGATAAACCAAATGAGCAATCAGCTTATGTAATGCATGAGTTTATCAAAGATGTTGAGGGAGTAATTAAAGGATTAGGATACCAAAAATGTGTATTAGTTGGACATGATTGGGGAGGTGCGATCGCTTGGAATTTTGCATATACTCACCCCGAAATGTTAGAACAATTAACTATTCTTAACCTGCCTCATCCTGCCAAATTTGCTCAAGGTTTACGCACTCCCCAACAGTTGCTACGTAGCAACTATATATTCCTCTTTCAACTCCCGTGGATACCAGAATTACTTTTACAATCTTCCGACTACCAAGCAATTGAAACAGCTTTTACAGGTACAGCAGTTAATAAGAATGCTTTCACCCAAGCGGATATAGACGCTTATAAAAATGCTGCTGCAAAACGCGGTGCCCTCACAGCAATGTTGAACTACTACCGCAATATTTTTCAACAGAGAATGCTAAATCCAAGTTGGGGCGTTCTGGAAGTGCGAACACTGATGATTTGGGGAGAAAATGACACTGCACTCGGCAAGGAACTAACCTACGATACCGCAGCCTATGTGAGAGACTTTCAAATCAAGTACATACCCAATTGCGGCCATTGGGTGCAACAAGAACAACCTGAATTGGTTAATCAGTATATGCGAGAATTTCTGAGGACTAAAACTAACAGTATTTACTAAAAAGTATAAATACTTATCAAAGTAGCCAAATTATGGCGAGTAGTGCAAGCTTTTAAAAAGATTTAACAGTGATTTAACATTGGCAGTTTTTTAGGGATTGTCAAGTAAAAATCGCCAAAAATCAGAATTAACGGCATTTTTAGATTACCGTTATTCCTTTCTCATATCACAACTAAGTTGTCAAGAGATAGATTGACCTCAGGAAGTTTAATGAGATAATAGAATTGTGAGGGATAGAACGGACGCAACTTGATTATTTAAGGGGGAAAATTATGAAACTCCAGCTATTAGCGGCCATGGCCTTAGCAACTCCCCTATTTTTCATTAGCTTGGTTAGAGCCGAGAATCCGCAGGACTTACAAAAGCTGCTTTCAACTGGGGAATGTATCAACTGTAATCTATCAGGAGCTAACCTCAGTGGCGCTCATTTAATTGGTGCTGACTTAAGAGGCTCGAAGCTCCAAGGAGCCAACCTTGTAGGGGCTAACCTCGAAGGTGCTGACTTAACTGGTGCAAACTTGGCAGGTGCTAACCTAACATCAGCTTATGTAACCAATGTGAATTTGAAGCAAACCAATCTCAACGGTGTCAATTTTACTCGCGCTACGATTCACGATTCTAATGTGTATAAAGCATCAATGAATGATCTCAATCTCACTGATGCCGAAATCTTTAACACTGGAATCGGGGTTGGTGGAGAAGATGCCCAGATTCCCGATTGGGACTAGTACCGCAGGAAGTCAAAAGTCAAAAAGCTTATAGGGTAGACTTTTTGGCCATTTTTAATGGGTGTGTTATTTACGCTGTACTTTACTAGGCTCAACTGAGTAGGCAGGTTAGAATAAACACAACATCAGAGAAACTGGTTTTTGCCAGCATTATCTTTAAAATCTGCCCATACACTATACAAAAATAAAAAATGAAACCCCTCTGCGTTGTAATGACTTTACTACGACGAAAGCAGAGGGGGTTTCTTATTGGGGCTGAATCGAATATCTGTGTAAGAAAGGGCAATTTAGGCTGAAAAGTTTTGCTATGTCTAGTGGTCTGTCTCATTAATTTTGCGGGGTTGTAGAGACGCGAAATTTCGCGTCTCTACAGGGTTTTGGTAACAAACTAATCAATCAGAATTAATGAGACAGAGCACTAGTGGTCTGTCTCATTAGTTACTAGGGCTGAAAAGTTCGTAATCAGGACTTTAGTCCTAGATTTTTAAGCACTGAAGTGCTTACTACAAACTCATCAAAATTAATGGAACGGACTACTAGTGGTCTGTCCCATTAGTTATGAAGGGTTTGTAGTGAGCGATTTATCGCTCAAATCAAGGACTAAAGTCCTTACTACGAACTTTTATAACCCTTCAAAATTTTTGGGACAGACCACTAGTTTTCAGGCTTTTGCTTAATTTTCATGAAATTTTCAATAAGTTGTACTGATCTCTACACACAAATCGAGGATGTTTCGTTAAGCTGTTAGCGCTATGATTGAGCTTTAGTGAACGTCTTATGCATTGGTTGTTATCTGGGCCGTTGAGTATAGAGAAATTGACGGTTAACATTACAGGCTTGCCTGCATCGTTACAAGGTCAGAAGCTGGTGCAGTTGTCAGATTTTCACTATGATGGTTTGCGGCTATCGGAAGATATGTTAGAAAAAGCGATCGCAGTTACTAACGAAGCTAAACCAGATTTAATTTTGTTAACAGGTGACTACGTAACTGACGATCCCGCGCCGATTCACCAACTGATACTTCGACTCAAACATCTGCAAAGTCGCAGTGGTATCTATGCTATTCTTGGCAATCACGATATACATTACAAAAACGCAAAAGCAGAAGTTACCGATGCCCTTACTAGCATTGGAATTCATGTACTTTGGAACGAAATTGCCTATCCACTAGGAAAAGAATTACCATTGGTAGGACTAGCTGATTATTGGTCACAGGAATTTAATCCTGTACCAGTTATGAATCAACTAAACCCCGACACACCCCGCATCGTTTTATCCCACAACCCAGATACTGCGGAGATACTGCAAGCATGGCGAGTTGACTTACAATTATCTGGTCATACTCACGGTGGTCAAATCGTGATTCCTGGAATTGGCCCTGCGATGCTTATTTATGAAAAGCTTACAGAAAAACTACCCAAAAAAGTGCAGCATCGATTTCCATTTTTGTCAGAAAATGTTTCTGTAGTCAGCCATTGGGAATGGGCACAGGGTTTTCATCATCTCGGAAAAAATCAGCTATATGTCAATCGTGGTTTGGGAACTTACCTCCCAGGACGCTTATTTTGCCGCCCAGAAGTTACTATGATCACCCTACAGGGCGAGTAAGTAATCCAAATTCTAAAATTGCAGAACTGAATCATAGCAGGTATTCTGGCTAATGAGTACCTGCTTTGATTCAAGCAAGTGCTGCTTAGTTTAGTCTCAGGATTTAAATCAATTAGTTAATTTGATCTGGAGTATGTGACATAAATTGTTGCAGTTTCTCAAGTTACATTTTGATTTTTGGTAAGCTGTAAACGCTGGTATGAGGAGTATCGGTTGCCTTATGCATTGGTTGTTTACGGGACATTTAAGAGTAGATAAAATCACGGTTAAGATTGCGGAACTTCCAGCATCTTTACAAGGTACAACGCTAGTGCAGTTGTCAGATTTTCACTACGATGGTTTGCGGTTGTCGGAAGATATGTTAGAAAAAGCGATCGCACTTACTAACGAAGCTGAACCAGATTTAATTTTATTAACTGGTGACTACGTAACTGACGATCCGACGCCGATTCACCAATTGGTGCATCGACTCAAACATCTGCAAAGTCGGTGTGGTATCTACGCCGTACTTGGTAATCACGATATCTATTACAGTCACTCAAAAGCAGAAGTTACACAGGCGTTAACTAGCATTGGGGTGCATGTGCTTTGGAATGAAATCGCCTATCCACTAGGAAAAGAATTACCATTGGTAGGACTCGCTGATTATTGGTCACGGGAATTCTACCCTGCACCAGTCATGAATCAATTAGACTCGGTTACACCCCGCATCGTTTTATCCCATAACCCAGATACAGCTAAGATATTGCAACAATGGCGGGTAGATTTGCAACTATCTGGTCATACCCACGGTGGTCACATCGTAATTCCAGGCATTGGCCCTGTAGTATTTTATTATAAAAAACTACTCAAAACAATTCCCAAAAAATTACGGCGTTGGGTAACATTTTTCTTGGGAGACTGTTCTAAAGTCGTGCGATATTGGGAGTGGGCGCAAGGGTTTCACAAGGTCGAAGAAAATCAACTATATGTCAATCGAGGCTTAGGAACTTATAAACCAGGACGTTTATTTTGTCCGCCAGAAGTGACTGTAATTACCTTAGTTGGTCATTAGTCATTGGTCATTGGTCATTGGTCTAAATAACAAAGGACAAATGACAAAAATGCCTAACACTCAAAGCAGAAACCGCCTGAAGCTACGGTGGATAAATATCAGCAGCTTGGGGCGGTTTCTTGAAGATTGGAGAATTCAGAAGTAACTAACTCAAACTAAGGTGGACAACATTCGCGATCGCTCTACTCAGAATTGCACATCCTTACATTCCAATTAGGCAGGCATTTTCTGGCAGTGCGTTTTAAAACCTCCAAAACAACTCATTGAACTTAAGGCGAAAACACATTCAATGGATGCCACAACTTAAAGAGCGATCGCAAGAACATTAGAGCAGGAGGTACAGGCTCTAACTGGAAAGTTTTTGTTTAACTCTTAACCTGTTTGTACCTTGCTCTTAATCTAACATCATGTTTCTTTAGCTACAAGACACCTTTACTAAACTTGAGTACCATTAACTTTTCGCAACAATTCAGAAATCTTTCTTAAGAATATTCCCACTTGTTAGATGTTGGCGTTAATGCCAGCATTATCAAGTGGGCTGATTCAGAAGCCGTTATTGAGCAGAACCGCCTGTAGTAGTATCATCTGCGGTAGAAGAACCGCTATTAGATGTACTGTTTGACTGGTCTACTCCTTGAGGTGGAGTAGTTTTAGAGGTATCACTTTTGATACCTGGCGCAACTGTATTAGTAGTTGGACTTTGTGTAGCTTTAGGGGTTGGCTGGATTACAGAAGGCGCTTTTTCTGCCGCAGGCTGCTGGGGTGGAATAGTAATGTTAATATCCGGTTGGCGAGGTGCAGATGGAGGTGTAACCTGCTGTTGTGGAACAGGAACAGGAACAGCAACAGGAACAGGTACTTCCCTAGTTCTTTCGATTATCGTTGTTTTTGTTTGAGGAGCAGCACTAGGAGTTGGACTACTACTTGGTACAGGAACCACGACCGGCACAGTATTGTCAACGGCTGCGTTATTCTGCTGGTTGAAGTACCAAACCCCACCTATAATCAAACCAAGTACGGAAGTAACGATAATACCCAACAGCAAACCACGACTAGCATTGTTATTGTCACGCTCGGCTAAATCAGCTTGCTGGTAGTTACGTTCGGTATTTCGACCTTGTACATAACCGTTAGTGTAAGAGTTAGGATTGGCTGTGCTGTTCTTGACTGTTTCAGTAGTTCGGGTTAAGTCAGTGTGAATATTACCATTAATATCAGTGTAAGATTCTTGCTTAACTTCACTGTTTTTGATTTCGCGTTCATTGGGAATAGACATAGCTGTTGATTTCACTCCTCGATATGATTTTGACAAACTAAAGTTTTGTAAGAACAAGAGGTTTTAATGAGCTTAAAAATTTATGTTGCTGATAAATATTGAGTTTTATTTGCTACTCAACTGTTGGTAATTATCAGAATAACCTCTGAGATTAGACAAGTGGCTCTATCTCCAGGGAGTTAATACTTAATCGAAAGAAAGATTATCCCAAAGATAGATGTTATTAAACTGTTAGGTGATGGATTAATAAAAAATCTAGTAATTTTCTTAAGTTATCTAAATTTTTAATAAACTTGAATAGATTTATTTTTATAGGCCATTTAGAAAAGAATGGCAGCCTTGCTAACGGGGAATAAGGTAATAGTTTTATCCCCACTGCCACTAGCCAGCGTCTTACCATCTGGGCTAAAGGCAACGGAATAAACCGCATCTTCAGATCCTGAAAAAGTACAGAGTTCATTGCCTGTATCTAGCTGCCATAACTTGATCGTTTTGTCTTTACTACCGCTAGCTATAATTTTGCCATTGGGGCTAAAAGCGACAGAACAAACATGATCAGAATGCCCAGTTAGGGTACGGAGTTCTTGACCGCTTTCTACGTGCCATAATTTAATTGTCTTGTCCCAACTACCACTTGCTAACATCTTGCCATTTGGGTTGAAAGCAACCGAATTTATCCCTCCAAACCAATCGGAATGTCCCGTGAGAGTTAGGACTTTGTGTTTATCTAAATGCCAAATCTTGATGGTTTTGTCATTACCAGCACCAGCACTGGCTAAAGTTTTTCCATCTGGGCTGAAAGCAATGGATAAAACGTCATCTGAATGCCCTTTGAGTGTGTTTACTTTCTTTCCTGTCTCTATTGACCAAAGTTGGATCGTCTTGTCTTTACTGCCACTGGCTAAAGTTTTTCCATCCGCGCTAAAGGCAACAGAGTAAACCTTTTCTTCATGTCCTGTGAAGGTACAGATTTCATTCCCTGTTAGAACTTCCCACAATTTAATAGTTTTGTCATCACTAGCACTGGCTAGAATCTTACCATTAGGGCTGAAAGCAACAGAATTTACCCCTCCAGACCAAGAAGATTCTCCATGTCCATTCAGGGTGCGTGGTTCCTGGTTAGTTAAATGCCAAATTTTTATGGTTTTGTCATCACTACCACTTGCGAAAGTCTGCCCATCAGGACTGAAGACGACAGACATTACCTTATTTGAATGACCTTTGAGAGTGCGTACAGATATTAGGCGTTGCATATTTAAGAATACTAAATAAATCAGCAGTAAATCTAACTTTATTTAGTATTCCCAAGTACAAGATTCTTTAACTCTAGGTATGTGTTGCCGTCTAAAGCGTCTTTCGGTTTGCGGTTAGATATCACATCGCCAAAGCTTGATTTTCATGTCTCGGCTACCACTAACCAAAGTTTTGCCATCGGGACTGAAAGCGACGGAGTTAACCCAATCCGAATGGTTGCCCAGCGTGTAAAGTTCTTGTTCAGTGCCAATGTGCCATAACTTTATAGTATAGTCTGCGCTACCACTAACAAGATGCTGACCATCGGGGCTAAAAGCAACAGACCAAACATAGCTGTGATGTCCAGCAAGTGTGTTAATTAGCTTACCTGTATTGATATTCCATAACTTGATAGTCTGGTCATAACTGCTACTAGCTAAAATTTGTCCATCAGGGCTAATGGCGACACAAGTCACCCAGCCTGAATGCCCGTTGAGAGTTTGCAGCAGTTTCCTACTTTTTAAATTCCACAGCTTAATGGTATTATCCGCACCGCCACTGATAAAAATCTGTTGCTTTGGGCAAATAGCAAGGGAGTAAACCAAGGCAGAATGACCTTTGAGGACTTGCAGTAATTGTCCCATCTCTATATGAGAAACCTTGATAGTAGTATCTGTACCGCCACTCAGGATAGTTTGACCATCTGGACTAATGATTACAGAAAAAACTGGAGTCGAATGTACTTTGAGCGTCTTGAGTAATTTACCTGTAGACACTTGCCAAATTATTATGCTGCTATCATCACTGCCGCTAATCAGAGTTTGGTTATCTGGGCTAAAGGCTAGGCATCTTACCCATTTTGTATGTCCAGTGAGAGTATGTAGTAATTTCCCTGTGTCGAGATGCCAAATCTTGATAGTATTATCACTACTTCCACTAGCCAAAGTTTGCCCATCTGGACTGATTGCAGTTGTAAAAACCCAGTTCAGATGAGTCAGAGTGTGTACACATTTCCAGGGTGAAGGTTGAGACTCTGATTTAGGTGGTGGCGGCGTTGCTGGCTTTGGCGGTGGTGATGTAGGTTTGGGTGGTGGTGGCGGCGTTGCTGGCTTTGGCGGTGGTGATGTAGGTTTGGGTGCTGCTTTTTTCTGTTTCAGTTCCAGTCGTATAGAATTTCTAAAATCTGACTCGGCTCTATTTTCATATCCTAGTTTCGAGCAAGCAAGCCCTCGGTATTTATATGCTTCAAAGTAGTTAGGGTTAAGACGAATCGCTTGGGTAAAGTCTTCAATTGCTTCACTATATTTTCCTCTTTGAGCTTTCTCCATGCCTAGTTTGTAGAAACTTTCAGCATTAGATGGAGTGAAATCAATTTTGGTAGAAGTGGAAGCAGATTTATTTGTCTCATCTGGCTGATAAGACTTTAATCTTGCATAAGCTTGATTGATTTCTTTGATTTTTTCTTCCGCTTCTTGCTTTTGCTGCGGTTCGAGAAAACAATCTGGATGCCAAGTCTTAGCCATCTGGCGATAAGCTTGCTTGACTTCATCAACAGATGCATCTGGTTTTAACCCCAGAATATTGTAAACATGATTTATATCGACGCGATCGCTCATACTAGGAATACTAAAAAATCAGCAGCAAATATTACTACACTTAGTATTCCCCAATATAAGTATTCTTGAACTCTAGGTATGTGTGGTCGTCTAAAGCAACACGCAGTAGGGGCACAGCATTGCTCATACGTGTCAACTTAAGCTAAAAGTAGCTTAACTGTTAGCTTCCTTACCCGCCTAGAACTAAAGTTCTTTGGCTTTTAGCTAAAGTCTACTCAAGTAGACTAAAGATTTTTGACTATATTTTTAGTCATCTTTAGATGACTTGAGCTATTAGCAAGGAACTTCAGTTCCTTGCGGGACATGGCTTTTACGTTAAGTTGATGAGCAATGCTTGTCCGATATGTATTCTACGCAACTTCTCATCTCCAACGCCGATTTAGCCGCAATATCTTTTTAATCCCCTGACAAAATCTTTCTAATAGAGGTCTAGGTTTGGATACATATCTAGGCGATTCGCACTCTCCTTGTAGCACCCGGATTTCTTAATTCTTCTATTTGTGCAGCTTTATTTAAATCGGAAGCGGCTCTATATTCGTATCCCAGTTGAGAGCAAACTAGCCCACGATATTTATACGCCTCAACATAGTGAGGATTGAGACGAATTGCATGGGTAAAATCTGCGATCGCATCCTCATATCTTCCTTGTGTAGCATTCTCTACTCCTAAAGTATAGAAAGTTTCAGCATCCCAACGATTGACAGATATTTTTGGGGGATTTGTAGGCGAAGATGAAGGTGGATTTTCAGAAGTGGGAGGCTCAGATGGACTTTCAGATTTGAGCTTGTTGTAAGCTGAGTTGATTGATTTGATTTTTTCCTCAGCTTCCTGTTTTTGCTTTTGCTCAAGAAAGCGATCGGGATGCCAAATTTTCACCAGTTGACGGTAAGCTCGCTTTACTTGTGCTTGTGATGCACCCGGTTCCAACCCAAGAATTTCATAAGCATGATTGAGATCGAGGTCATCGCGCATACTGAAAAAATCGGCAACTATATAGATATATGTTAACTATTCCCCTAAATCTCCTCCAATCAACTCAAACGCCCCATTCTGGTTATCACTGGGATGGTAGTAGTCGCCGCTTTTTTGAAGGCTGGTATTACCGCATCACTTTACCGGAAATTGGGCAAACATTCGCCTTTATGTACTCAATAGAAGATCCCATTGGCGGTAAACCCCACAGTGGCGGTGCAGCCCAAATTCTCGGCCCCGATGATGAGTATTTATGTCGTACTTTTCCTGATGTGAATAAATTTTGGGGTAGTCGAGATGTCTTGGGTTTAGGTCATTGGGGTAAAACAGATTTGCAAATTTCTCCTCTATACTTGCTTCCAGCAGAGTTTGAGCATCATGTTCAAGAGGGTTATCAAGCTACAGCCAGCTTGAATCAAGGAGTGATTTGCGATCGCGCCAGCAATAATTATTGCCGTTGGCAGTATGAAATTCAACCTGTATACGGTTGGGGTAATAAAAATAGCATTCAGCAATCAACCGCAGGCTGGGTATCATTCTTGCAGATTTTTGAACCTGGGTGGCAAATTTTGATGGCTCACGGTTTAGCCAGTGGAAAAATTGACTGGAATGGTAAGATTTACGAATTCACCAACGCCCCAGCCTACGGCGAGAAAAATTGGGGTGGTGCTTTTCCTCAGAAATGGTTTTGGATAAATTGTAATTGCTTTGAAGGCGAACCCGATTTAGCATTAACTGCTGGCGGTGGACGGCGGGGTGTATTGTGGTGGATGGAATCTGTAGCGATGATTGGGTTGCACTATCAAGGCAAGTTTTATGAATTTGTTCCCTGGAATTCACAAGTAGATTGGGAAATTCAGCCTTGGGGTAGATGGCAAATGAAAGCTACCAACTCTAATTATGAAATTGAATTGACAGGAACTACAGATTTACCTGGTACACCTCTGCGTGCGCCCACAGAGGATGGTTTAAGATACTGTTGCAAAGACACCATGCAAGGAAAGTTAAATTTAGAGTTACGAGAAGTAAGTGAGAGAAAATCTAAAATAATCCTAAAAGCAGAAAGTTTTCTTTGTGGTTTAGAAGTCGGCGGCGGCAGTTGGGATAATTTTTGGCAGTCTCGGTAAAAGTACTGCTATAATTATATATGCTTCAGAGTTGGGGTTGTAGCTCAGTTGGATAGAGCGGACGCCTCCTAAGCGTCAGGTCGTGCGTTCGAGCCGCACCAGTCCCGTAAGCAAAGAAATCCCTAAGACCTTGACTAATAGCAGGTCATAGGGATTTTTTTACATAATATCATCTACCAGCACTGTCCCTCCCTCACAAAAATCGATGCTGAGATGATAATCTTGCAGGAGTGCTGTGCCAATTAGGGGACGACGACCCATCGCTAAAACTGGGATGATGCGTTCTGCGCGATTCCACAAGATAGTGGCTTGATGAACATTGGTTATGATCCGAGAATTGTCCGCAAGATTCGCTTTGATTGGCGCAACGTAAGGTAAATCCAGGTCTGTGACTACCGTAGATGGCAAGGTTAAAAACCCTTCAAATCCTGTATCGACAACACATTCAATTTCTACTTCTGCACGCCCCAAACGACAAATAGTGATACTTATAGTTGCCTGAAGCCCAACAACTGTCCCATGTATCACAGTGCTGTCCTAACCAATGTACCACCGACTGCATAAACAGCATCATAGCCAATTCGCTCTGTCCAAATGATTGCGTTTGGCTGTTTGGTTTGCAGCCGATGACAAGCCACAATTAAATCGTCATCTATTTCGTAATCACCTGTAGTGATATTGATTGCAATGATTTTGCCGATATTTTCTGCTGTTTCGACTTGGGTACGGATACTCTGCTGGTAAAGTTTTTCGCCACGTTGAGCAATTTCTTCGCGGCTGAGGTTGGGATAATCCATAGAAGCAACCTTTTCTGTATCCGATTTCTGATTCCATCTTAAAACAAAATCGATCGCTCCTCCAATTTTAAGAGCGATCGGGCATCAAATGTGGCAAGAAGACGACTAGAAGAAATTTCTTCGCTAATCAGCGACTCATTGCAAAAATCTGTTCAGCTGTTAAGGGAATGTTCAAAAACAATCTAGAATCAATTCGATCCTGTCCTCGAAATACCTTTGGGGGTAAATACTCTCCATCTTCAAGTTGGTAGATTGTAATGGTTGGCTGCTTGGGAGAGCCAATGAACCGAATGCCACCAAAAGCAGCATAGTCTACAATGATGTACTCGAAAACGCCCAAGTCCTCATATTCAGCAAGTTTTGTCAGATAGTCGTCCTTCCAGTTGTTGCTAACGACTTCAATGATTCCGGGTGGTGGAATATATGCAGCAGCAGAACTAGAGCTAGTTTTCATTCTCTGCCATTCAACTCTTGCAAATATGACAATATCTGCTTTCCGGCTTTTTTCTTTTTCTCCTGGTGCTGTTTTGAGCCGAACCTGCTTGGACTGACGCGACACATAAGGCAGGTCATTTTCTTGGCAGTGATTTTCTAAGTAGGCACACAGTCGCTCGATCAAATCCTCATGATTTGCATTTGGTTCTGATAATGGCACGGGAATCCCATCCAATAGCTCAAACTCTCTGCCTGAACCATCGTCCCAGGCAAGAAACTCTTCAAAAGTCAGTGGTTGTGTGACGGTTGCATACATCGCCCTCGCTCCCTTGCTGACGGATACTTCACTCAATGCTACCAAGATGTACAGCTTTGTGTATGAGTCCTGGCTGATTTTCCTGCCGTAATTTTGAAACAACAGCTTGAGGTAGGGTAACAAAAGGCGATGTCTACGACGGGTTACGCCTACGCAATTGGTGAGTGTAGTGTGATCGCCTTTTTGTGAAAATACCTATTTTAATTATCCGATTGTATTCTGTGACTATTAACAGTTTGTAACTTCTGTTGTCTTTTGTTCGGACTAACAAAGCTAAAAAATCAAATCACCATTTATTCAAGTATATACACTTATTGACTTAGTAATTTTTAGCATTTAATATATGTATTTTTAGCTATAAAAACTTGGCTCAAGTTATGTTAATTAAATAAAATACTCTATGTGGCAGACTTTAATAATTGACCAAAGCCATATTAATCAAAAGATTGATATATTCCAAGCAGCATTACGTGATTACTCTCTAACAGAAAAATTAATTGTTCAAAAATATATAATACATGGTACACCTTATGTTTTTAAAGATGATGAAGGTAAATATTTTGACCTCAAACATGAAATCGCTACTTATTTTGAAGAAAGACCAGAATGTGTACTGATGGTTGGTTCAGCTAAATTAGGATTTAGTATAGCTCCAAGTAAATTATGGAATTTGTTCTCTGAAGAATCAGATATAGATATAGCTATTATATCTAGAGAAATTTTTGAAAAATTTTGGTCAGAGTTATATGATTTCGACATAAGTTTAGTATCTAGAACTGATAGAGAAGAACAAAGGTATAAAAAGTTTTTAAAATATTTTTTTAAAGGGTGGCTAAGACCAGATTTATTTCCATTTAAATATTCTCGTACAAATGAGTGGTTTGAGTATTTTAAATCAATCTCTTATAAATATACACCCCAAAAAATAGCAGGGGGTATTTATTATAATTCCGCTCTATTTGAAAAATATCATATGCAGAATATCAAAAAACTGAGACAGGAGGAAGTTTAAAATGAGCAAAAATGGTATTGCAACTAATAAAAAAGTTTTAGATTTATTCAACATGATGAAAACTGGTACTTTAATACTTGCTCCATCTTTTCAAAGAAAGCTTGTATGGAATGATGCACATAAAGAAAAATTTATAGAAACAATTTTATTAAAACTTCCTTTCCCTGAAATATATCTAGCTGATGGTGAAATCGATCTTGATATTCAAACATCAAAAACACTTGTCGTAGATGGTCAACAAAGATTAAGTACAATCTACCAATATGTCACAGCATCACCAGAATTCACTATCAAAAATATCAGTAAGTTTGAAAAATTGTCTACACAAGAAAAAACAGATTTTTTTGATTATACAGTTGTCGTTAGAGATTTAGGAAGAATTCCTGAAAGTGAAATTAGAGAAGTTTTTAAGAGAATAAACTCTGTACAATACGCACTAAATGCAATTGAAATTAGCAATTCATTATACGAAGGAGAGTTCATCACAACTGCTAAAGATATTCTAGAAAATAATGCTCTTTTTACTAGTTTAGAGGTCTTTAGTGAAGGTGAATTTTCTCGTATGAAAGACCTGGAATATGTATTGCTAATTATGTCAACAATAGAAGAAGGTGGTTATTTTACTAGTGATAAAGAGGTAAAGACCTATGTAGAAAAATATAATAATGAATATCCAAATAAAGAGTTGATGTCTAATAATTTTAACGAAGCATCTAAATTAATTATTGAGTCTAATCTCCCTCCAGATAGTTTGTGGATAAAGAAGTCTAGTTTGTTTACTTTAATGGTTGAATTAATAAAAATTAAAAACAAGTATGGTTATTTACCTCAAGAGCAAACTTTAGCTCATGCTTTAAAATCTTTAGAAGAAGAACTACATATAAATAAGAAAGAAGATGTATCTAAAAATATGTTTGCTCAATATTATTATTATACACATCAAGGTACTGCTAGTAGAAAAGGACGTAATGTTCGCGGTCAACTTATAAGTAAAATTTTAGAAGAAAGTATGAATGTGAATTAGCGAATGTTGTAAAGTTCGTTTTTATATAGTAGACATTAAATTGAACTAGTAAACACATTAGTAGAACAAGGCAAAAGTAAAAAGTAAATTTGATAAATAAATACGCTATTATCTACTAGAACACAAGGCGCGATCGCTCTTCATTACCTTCTGATTAGTCTGCAAATAATCATGTAGCAAATTGCAACCCCGTGCCAGCAATTTCTCAAGTTGGATATCTGCCAAGTTCTGGAAAATCACTGTACCATTACCACTACCCGCAGCCAGAGTCTTGCCGTCATTACTAAAACTGACGCTGGTTAACTCTTGCTTATCGCCTTTCAAAGCAATCAGCAACGTCCCTTCTCGGTTCCAAATTCTCACTTTGTCATCACTGCTAGCTGCCAAAGTTTTACCATCGGGGCTAAAACTCACACTGATGAAACTATCACCATCGCCTATAAGATTATTTAGCAGATGACCGTCCCGGCTCCAAATCTTCACCGTGTTATCAATACTAGCTGAAGCGATAAGCCCTTTGGGCATGGCTCCGCTCACCGCTTGACTATCAGGTGTCCAAGCAACCCCATTTACCCGGCGACTATGACCAGTTAAGTTGTATAGCAATTTACCATCTAAATTCCAAATTTTTACTGTTTTGTCATCGCTGGCTGAAGCTAGCAACTTACCATCAGGACTAAAACTTACCCAATTCACCGCATCTTGATGTCCTTGCAAGGTGTTAAGTAGTTTACCGTCTCGACTCCAAAGCTTTACTGTTTTATCTTTACTAGCTGAGGCAATTACTTGACCATTCGGCGACCAAGCTACACCCAAAACGGTATCATTATGACCCGGCAAGGTCTTGAGCAGTTTACCGTCACGACTCCAAAGCTTCACCGTTTTATCTTTACTAGCCGAAGCAATTACTTGACCATCGCGGCTGAAACTAACGCCCCAAACTTCACCTTTATGCCCCGTGAATATACGTATTAGTTTCCCGTCTGGACTGAAAAGTTTTACGGTTTTGTCTCGGCTTGCTGCTGCTAAGGTGCGATCGCCTGGGCTAAAACTGATGCTAGTTATCCAGTCATCATTATCGGCTTTGGGCTTTTGCAATAATACACCGTCCCAATGCCAAAGTTTAATGGTTTTGTCTCGACTTGCAGAAGCCAAGGTGCGATCGTCTGGGCTGAAACTGACGCTATTCACCCAATTATTATGTCCCTTCAGGGTTGCCAGCAACACACCTTCAGAACTCCAAAGTTTGATTGTCTCATCAGTACTTGCAGAAGCGATAAGCCCGTAGGGCATGGCTTTGCTTACCGCTTTCCCATCACGGCTAAAAGTAACGCTGGTAACTCCAGAACTATGCCCCGATAAGGTTCGCAGTAGCTTACCCTCTAAATTCCACAGTTTGATTGTTTGGTCTAAACTAGCAGAAGCGATCGCTTTACCATCGAGCGACCAAGCTACACTCAAGACTGCATCATCATGTCCCTGGAAGGTTTTGAGCAGCTTACCGTCCCGATTCCACAATTTTACCGTCTTGTCAGCACTCCCGGAAGCAATGGTTTGTCCATCAGGCGACCAAGCAACGCTTAAAACTGCACCATTATGTCCCTGCAAAGTTTTGAGCAGTTTACCATCCCGATTCCACAGTTTCACCGTCTTGTCGCTACTCGCCGAAGCAATAATTTGACCATCGGGGCTAAAATTGGCACTATTCACCACACTTTGATGCCCTAATAGAGTAGCAAGCAGTTGACCCTCTCGACTCCAAAGTTTTACCGTCTTATCTTGACTGGCGGAAGCAACGATTTGACTATCTGGGCTGAAACTGACGCTATTAACTACATCTTCATGCCCCGATAACGTTTTAACTAAGCTACCATCGGGATGCCAAAGTTTGATTGTAGTATCCGCACTGGCTGAGGCAATTAAAGAGCGATCGAGGCTAAATGTAACACTATTTACCCCAGATATATGCCCGTCAAAACGGTTATATTCTTTTAACCCTGAAACAGCTTGATATAGTGCCGTCTGTACTTGCTCTTTGGTATTGGAATCTACCCAGACTGTTTGTTGTAATTTTCTCCCGGCTTTTAAACCTTCTTTTAAAGCATCAATACCTTTTTGGGATGCAAATAAGGCTTCACTAGATGCGCTGAGGGTTTTAATTTCGCTATCTACTGCTGTGACGATGGAAACACTTAATCCTAATATGGCAAGAAAAGAAGCAGTAAGGGCAATTTTCAACGAACGATTTAATTGAGCTTCACTGAGCCTTTGTTTCTTTTGACTTTCTGCGAGTTTAGCTGTTAATTCTTTTTCTTTAAGTTCAGCTCGTAATTGCTCAATTTCTAACTGACTCAATTCTTCGCGTTTGTGTAATTCTCGTAATTCTGTTAATAAATCCAAACCCTGTTGGGGATAAGGATCTACTAATTGCGATCGCTGCTCATTTTGGCTAAGTTCGCTCTTAAGTCGTTCAATCTCAGCTTGACTCTGTTCTACTTTGTAGCGCAACTGGTTAAGTTGTACCTGTAAGCTCGATTCTTGTTGTTGCAAATAGCGAATCAAGTCTACTAAATAATCGTGAATCAGTTGATAGCGTTCTGGTACATCAGGAAATAGTACCACTAAACCGGAGCTTACTAAAATTTCTAATACTAACTCTAATTTATTTGCATCTTCTAATTCTGATAGCTGCGCCGCTAATTCAGCACGAGTTTTAAAAGGTCGGTTGTTACTTTCATCTGTTAATAAGTATAAGACGAGTAACGCGGCTCGTTCATTTTCTGGGCCGCAGTCTTTAATCAGTTCCTTAAGATATCGCTCGATGAGTTTATTCGGTCTATATGGCTGATATTCTTCTAAGGTAGTAATTCGCTCATCTTGAATCTGCGCTCCCACAACTTGTAATTCAATGGGGCGGACTTCTCCAAATCCTGTGGATAAATCTTCGATTAAGGCATCAATTAAAGCAGGTTCTAAATTAAACTGCGATCGCTCTGTTAATTTTCGGATAATTGCTTTAGCATATTCTGGCGAAAAATTATTTAACTGATAACGAATATGCTTGTCAAGAATATTATTATTAATCGCTTCTAGTGCTGAAACATTTTTAAAGTCTAATAAACGATGTAAATAATCTTCTCGTAAAGAAAGAATAACTTTAACAAAGGGTATATTCAGACAGTCGCTAATAAATTTATCAAACTCTTGCTTTTGATTGCGATCGCTATAACCAAAGAAAAATTCTTCAAACTGGTCAAAAATTAAAACTGTGATCAGATGGTTATCAGCATTTTGTTTTAGTTGTTGTAAAATTCTGAGGATAGCAATAGGTGTAGCAGAGTAAGGCAATTCCGATTCAAGGGCTGTTTCTGCCATGATGTCAGTATATATCGCAAGGGATGCGTCATTAGACATCGCCTCAGTTAAAGATTTCCCTAATTCCCGTGCCCAATCTGTGTAAACTTGCAGCACCACAGGTACAGCTATTTGATCGCCAATAGCTCGATTTTGCAGGGCTGGAACTAACCCCGCAGTTACAATAGAACTCTTACCCACCCCTGATTGACCGTGAATCACCGTCAATTTTCGATCAGCGCGGCTAATTCTGCCAATTAAGTTATTAATATCACGCTCACGGCCAGAAGCTCCAATTTCTAAAGCAACGCTGCTACTCCCAGAAGGTGACATCAATGCTGGGTTTGTCGCCTGTCTTTGGGGTTGCAAGCGTCCGGCACCAATAAAAGCCCGAAAACCATACTGTTGCTCAACAGAACGCCGTTTCTGGCGAATGTAATAAGCTTCCAGATATCGCCCTTCTTCAAAATAGAGCGATCGCAGTGTCCGCAATAAGCGAATATAACGATGGGCATCGTATTGATGGGCACTGCTTTCTAAGGCTGCTGGTAGTTCTTTTGTCGCCTTGTCTAAGTATTCACGAGCTACTTCTAACTCACCTAAATTTCGCTGCGCTTTCGCTAAAACTAAATAGTAAATTTGCCCCAACAGTAACGGAAATAAGCGGTTATAAGGGTCATTGTGCTTTTGCGCCTCGCCTAATTTCAGCAGTGATACGTGTGCTAATATACTCGCCTGTACCCACCGCGATTGCTGCACAGCCACTTGCGCTAGAAAACCGTAGTCACAAGCTAATTGGATTTGACTACCATAAGTTTGATGCAACTCCAGAGACTTTTGAGCAACCGTCTGCAATTCTTGCCACTCTTGCAGATATTGCAAAACTTCAGCGAGTTGACTAATAAATTCAGCAACTATATCTGGACGCCCACCCACCTGTAAGATAGTCAAGCACTGCTGAAAATAAAATTTAGCTGTATACCAATGACGGCGGTTTTCTGTTTGATTTTGCTCTGCTAAACGGCAATAACATAGCCCAATATAAAACAGCAAAACTCCCTGTCTCAGAAGTAGTGGAGATGGGCGATTAGGAGGCTTAGGCGAAGAAAATACACCCTCATCTCCCCCATCTTCACCAGTATTTTTATTCAATTTTGAATTTTGAATACTTCGGCTACGCTCAGTACAAGTTTTGAATTTTGAATTGATTTCTTCCTCATCCCCTTCCTTCGCCAACTGCTGCCAAACTTGCAAGCTTTGCTGAAAATGGTTTAAAGCTGGATGAATGCGATCGCTAATATAATCATCTAGACCAAAAACAAATTCTAAACTAGCGTGTAATTCTGACTCTAAGGTGATACCACGATTGTGCAACTCTCTAATGGCAAAGTGGAGTTCATAGCTATGTTCCCAAACTTGCTCCACAGTGAAATAATTCTTGGCAACTTGAGGAGGTTGATGTTGTGCAGAATCGCTTGGTAACACCGTCGCAAATAAAGAGTCAGTTTGCTGTTGCAAAAATTGCAGCAATGATTCAGTTGTCATCTCAAACCGAATCGGTGTCGCCGCCCAACTAGCAAAATCTGGCGCTAAACGCACAACCTTTTGCAATACTTCCTCGTTCATCCACACAATCATCGGAAATGGGTGGCGTTTGCGAAATTCATCACGAATATGATTGATAGAGCTAAGTAAATCATCAAGTCCATCTACCGACTCTAAACCCAAAATCATCAACGCCGAGGGCGGATTTTCTTCGGTTAACAGTTGTAAATGAATACTTGTGTAAAGGCTTCTAGCATTATGCGACAGAACTACCTTTTGAATTCGGTGTACTCCTGAAGAGATTTCTTCGAGTTGTTGCAGCATTCGCTCTTGCAAAACTCGATAATTGCAGCACACCAAAACCAGGGAGAATTGACCGTTAGAAAGGGTAATTGCTCTCCCCAAACTTCGCAAAGCACGCTCGTTAGCTGCTCTTATATCTGCTTGTAGGTGTCGTTCAACCATGATTTAAATTTTTCCGTCTCTGCTAAAACTGGGTTGACGGCAAACCAAACTCCCTGATGATCGCGGTATTCAAATACAAATAAACTTCGCAATAAAGCGTGGTATTGTATATCACCTCTAACTCTCTGCTGTTGCACCACCTGAAAGATTAATTCCCACTCATGAGGATCGATGGCGTTGGCTCGGTAATCGCGTTGTCTTTGAATTACCAATTCGACACAATCCCGCTCAAAGGGTGGATCTTGTTCTCGCAGACAATCAAACAGTAACCCTAGTAAGTCGCGTACATGACCACCACTAATCAGGCACAATCGATCTAAGGTTTCCCGACTATCAAACACCTCTGTAATTAAGCCTAACCGATCGCTAGGTAAAATGTCTGGAAAAGCTCTAGCTAGCACCATTTGCTGCATCATTGCTAGCCCTTGGGTGAAAATTTCCCCAGAGCGCAAACGTACAGGTATCATCGGTAACATTTTTGGGGCGACTCCTCCCCCTAAACGATGCTGAAGTTCGGCGCTATCGTTGGAAAAAGTCAGGGCTAAGGGAATAGTGTAAACTACATGACAATTTAGTTTGCGTAACTGTTCACCCCGCTCAATAAATAAGTATTCTGGTAGCGATCGCCCCGATGGTAAAGGTCGAATTGCGACTCTATCCAAGTTATCAACAATCACTACTAGTCCTTTTTTACCCCTGGTTTTCAGTTCCTTAGTGGCACGTTCTAGCAATTCTTGATTAATTGACTGTAAAATATTTGCTGTTCGTGGTTCTAGATAATCTCTTAACCGCCGCCGCAATTGAGGACTTTCTTTAGTTTTAGCTGTAATTTTGGCAATCCCCACAGATAATTCTGCTTCTACCCCAAGGTCAATTGGCGTTTGCAAAAAATCCACAATTTCACCAAACAACTTGGTAAAGTAGGTAGGTTTGAGCCTAATTTTCATTGCTTCTAGGCTTTCACTCACTTGGCCTGCGATCGCCAACAAAATATCAGTCACATCCACATCTGCCATTTCTAAGACATGGGTAGACTCAAAATAAACTACATGAAATTGCTGCACTTCTAATTCAGCTTTGAGGCGCAACAACTCCGTTGATTTGCCACAACCGAGATGTCCTGTAAATAGTTGACAGGTTGGAACATCCGGCGATATTCTAGCGATCGTGCGCTGCAAAGCCTCAATGATTTTACCACCCCGCACCGCAGCAAAATCGATATAGTACCTGCGATCGCTGGCGTTTCCTATGATTAGAGGTCTGCTCGGATTGCAAGCCTGATAAAATCTTTCTAAATCTAGGAGCATAACTAATCAAGTTCACTCAAGAATGGGGATGACAAAATTTACTGGATAAATATATTGATTTTAGGGAATTTATGCCTTATTTTCATCCAACTACTAACTAAACTAGCAGCATTCAGAATAATTGTTCATATACATGTTAGATGTAGCACATGGTAACGCTGATATTTTAGGGAACTCCAAAAAATAAATTATTCCGCTTCAGGTCGTTGACTGTTGACTGTTGACTGTTGACTGTTGACTGTTGACTGTTGACTGTTGACTGTTGACTGTTGACTGTTGACTGTTGACTGTTGACTGTTGACTGTTGACTGTTGACTGTTGACTGTTAACTGTTGACTGAAAACTCGTGAACAGTAGCAATGGAATATTTTTTTAGTTGGAAGTCCCTTAGTTAAAGTAAGCAGAAATACTACTATAAGTACAAATAGCAAAAGTTCCTAATATTAAATAAGCTACTCTTATGAATATTAAAAATATCCAACATAAAAAAAGGTACTGTTAAGTACAGTTTTGTAGCTCTCTTGAACCCGTCATCAGCTTGAGTGATTAAAGAGCTTTTATCACTTTGGCGAGAGAATAATCTACAATCCATGCAAAATAGGACTTTTAGCAAAAGCGTTGGTTAATTACAACTTCAATTTAGAGTTAATTAGCAAAACCTGCATTACTTCTTGTAAATTTTATTGTTCGTTAATAACTTTAATTTCTATTGTCTATTTCAAAAATAAAATTCTTTTTTAGAGCATCGCCAGCTAGGGCTATTTCGTTTTAGACATAAACCGCCCAGAACTAAAGTTCCTGGCTCATAGCCTAAGTCGTCTAAAGACGACTAAAAGCCTTTATGAAGAAGGGGAAGGGGGAAAGGTAAAAACCTCGCCCGAAGTCAAGCGAAAATTTTCCAAATTTTATGGGGAAGGTAAAAACCTCGCCCCTTGTCGGCGACCTGTTCATCCCTTTTCCCTTTACCCTTTAACCTTTTCCCTTTTATTAGTCGTCTTTAGACGACTTGGGCTATTAGCCTCAGAATTTATTCTGAGGCGGGCTAGATGAGAATGAAATAGCCCTACATCGCCAGCTTTCCGCTCAATGATATACCAAAATGAATGCGTGAATTACTTAAATGAGTAAGCAAAAGCTGCTTTTGAGTAAGCAAAAGCTTATTTTGCTTGCGGAAAACACCAAAATGAGTAAGCAAACTGGGGTTTGAATAAGTAAAAGCTTATTTTGCTTGCGGAAAACACCAAAATGAGTAAGCAAACTGGGGTTTGAATAAGTAAAAGCTTATTTTGCTTGCGGAAAACACCAAAATGAGTAAGCAAACTGGGGTTTGAGTAAGTAAAAGCTGCTTTTGAGAAAGTAAAAGCTCATTTTGAGTAAGTTGAATGGCATTTTTACTTAGTTCAATATGAATTTTAGTCTAGGCGATACCTTTCCTACGGAACGCTACGCGAACGGTGAGCTTCTCTACGAGACGCTTTGCGTAGCTTGCTTAGGGACTTCCAAGTAAAAAAATATTCCATTGCTATTGTTCACTGTTGACCGTTGACGGTTCACGAGTTTTCAGTCAACAGTCAACAGTCAACAGTCAACGACTTGAATGTGGAATAATTTATTTTTTGGAGTTCCCTAACGCACTTTTCAGTTTTATTACGGTAGGCTTTGCACAAAACTAGCTTATTCTGGATCTGGAGGGATCTAAAAAATTAGGAGGCTAGACGAGTAGTTTTAAAACACGCCCTAGCCCTAAAATATTGACGATCGCTAATCTACAATCCCATTGAATATAAAATTATCTGGTCATGTAACTTATCAGGCAAAATATGCTTTAACAGCGCTCCGATTTTGGCATCTTGTCCAACAAGATAGCGCGTCTTAGGTTGTTTTGCAGTCAGCGCATGGACAACAGCCTGAGCGACAATATCGGCAGAAATTCCCTTAGATGCGATAATCTGCATTTTCTTGCGGACAATATTCATCGCCTGTCCGTAGAGATTGTGTGCCGTTTGCGGTAGCTCCTGCTGTGCGATTTGAGATTGACTTAGAGACTTTTCCCAGATTGGAGTAGCGATGGAACCAGGTTCGATAATTGAAACCGAGATTCCCCAAGGGCTTAACTCCATCCGCATCACATCAGTGAGTGCAACGAGCGCAAATTTGGAAGCATTGTAAGCTCCCAGGAATGGCGTAGGGCTTCTACCAGCAATGGAACCCATATTGACAATTCGGCCCCGATTTTGGCGTAATAGACCAAGAAATGCTTGTGTGACTGCTAATTGCCCGGTGACATTAACCTGCATCTGGTGTTGAAATTCTGCGATCGCTAATAATTCCAACGGGCCTGGGATAGCAACTCCGGCATTATTCACTAAACCTAAAATCCCCGCACCACCGACTGCATTTGTTACCTGAGCAACCGCAGATGCGATCGATTCAGCGTCAGTAACATCTAAAAAAATCGGAATCAGCCTTTGTGACCCTTTCTGTTTAAGTGTTTGAGCATCAATATCTTGACGCACGCCAGCAAAAACAGAGAAGCCCAACTGGTCTAAAAGCAAAGCACACGCCTGACCAATTCCTGTTGATGCTCCTGTAACCACTACTGTACGTTGATTTCCTGCAACCATTAACTCTCTCCGTATTATGATGAAATTACTGAAATTACGTTAGCGAACGCGAGTGCGTCTCCAAGAGTTGCGGTAGCAAGTCTTCTCCCTTTGCGCAGCGTCTCCAAGAGTTGGGGAGACGCTAATGGCGTTAGCGAGTCAGACGCTCCTGCGTCGCTAACGCTTCGCTATCGAGCGTCATTACGAATTACGAATTACGAATTACGAATTACGCATTAGTATCAATCTCTGCAAGTACCAGCGCGAAGACAATCTTCGGTTTGGTCATCTCTAGCCGATATTTGCCACGGGAATTTGTCTAACTGAGAATTTGTGTTGTAAACAACTAGAGCAGTTATTATGGGAAGCTGGTTTTCGACAATTGACACGTCACTACTATAAGTATTGCCTAGTTGAGCATTGTATAAATAAACAGGTAATGCCAACAGTCCAATGCAAATTGTCCGATTCATAAAACCTCAGCTAAAAATTTCCGCTTAAGCTATGTATAGATACCACCTTGATGAACCGGATTTTCAAAACTGAGTATTATATCTTCATGTTGTGTCAATTTACTCAGCGCTACTAGCCGCAGAGACGTAATTTCTAAATTATCGGTTCCACTCTTTTTTTAGGTTAAACATTGCCTACAAGATGGCTTACTACTAATTTATGCAGATGCAACCCGAAAAAACAGGACAAAAAACCTACAGCACTCAAAAACATATCTTGCTAGCTGCATTCCCCAGATAAAATAATGAAGAGTGCTGAGTCACCGAAATGGTCGATGACCGACAAAAAAAAGATACAAGCCCATAAATAAATTTAGGGGATTGTTAATTTTTAATTTTGAATGAGTGAATTTTGAATTCGGAGCGAAGCGACGTGACGCCTTCACAAGACGTAGATACTGTAAACGTTCTCAACATCGACCCAGAAGAATATGGCAACTCAGACACAAATCCTCTTGATGAGTTGCCAGGTGAAGTTGAAATGTCCCTTTTCGACCACCTAGAAGAGTTGCGGCAGCGCATTTTCTATTCTCTGATTGCCGTAGCGGTGGGTATTATTGGCTGTTTTTTTGCCGTTAAACCCATTGTCCAATTACTTGAAGTTCCCGCACAAGGAGTAAAATTTCTCCAACTTGCACCCGGAGAATATTTCTTTGTCTCCGTTAAAGTTGCAGCCTACACTGGCTTCGTACTTACTAGTCCTTTCATTCTTTACCAGATTATCCAGTTTGTGCTTCCAGGACTGACTCGCCGCGAACGCCGTTTATTGGGGCCTGTGGTTTTGGGTTCGAGTGTACTGTTTGCTGCTGGGTTAGTATTTGCCTATTTACTCCTTATCCCCGCAGCGTTGAAATTTTTCATCAGCTACGGAGCAGATGTAGTTGAACAACTTTGGTCAATTGATAAATATTTTGAATTTGTGCTGCTACTGTTATTCAGCACTGGTTTAGCATTTCAAATTCCGATCATCCAACTGCTGCTCGGTAATTTGAACATTGTCTCCTCTCAACGCATGGTTTCTGGTTGGCGTTACGTAATTATGGGAGCAGTCGTTTTAGGAGCCGTGCTTACACCTTCTACTGACCCCCTGACTCAAAGTCTTTTAGCGGGAGCAGTTTTAGGGCTTTATTTCGGTGGTGTTGGACTGGTTAAACTTACAGGTAAATAACATAGGGAATAGATGACAGGTGACAGGGAATAGGTAAAATTATTAACTAATTACTAATTATTCCTTAACCCTTGTTCGCGTAAGAGGGTATCAGACCATAAAATATCTTCTGGTTTTAGGGGTGGTACTGGTTCTTTATTATAATCAATTGCTAAGTAATATCTGGCACGATTGTATATACCATGCAATAAAGATTGCAAATCTACAATCGGTTCTGTATCTTCTGACTGTAACGGTAATGGAAATACGGGAATCGTTTCTCTGACGCTAAATCCGTATAATTTAGCTTGAGGACGTTTTTCACTTCTGCTAACAATAATTTGATAATCTGTTACAGGCACTTCCCCTAAAATTGACATGGCTTTTCCACTTCTGAGTAAATCAATTTCGACTAAGTGAGAAAGACTAGCTAAAACTTGTTTGCGTTTCAGTTCATAGGCTTTTCTCCCTTCGCCTGGGCGTTTATTTTTAGGAGATAAAACTTCGATAGAAGCTACCACAAAACCTGTAGAAACTTCTCGAATTTCTAAGTAATTTTCCGTAATATGTTCAGGTAACGGTATCATCACCGTGATGCCTTCTGACGTTTCTGTTTGGGTACTAGTTGATGAGTATTGCTGCGGTGATTTGTGTTGAGAAAAAATAGAAACATCAGGTATACCAACTAATACAGAATCTGAGTCATCACTTAAATAAGTACGTTGTTCAATTGCAACTCGATACTGTGGGGGAATATTTTCTTCAATAGTATCTGCTATAGCTGTAATTAATCGATGATGTAATTCTGACCAAAAGACAGGATTTTCTAAATAAGGATTCATTCCGGGAAATGGAGAATTCATAGTTTTACTATCCTGAAATGAGGGATTAGGATGATTGTAAATTAAGGAAGAAAAACTTGATTATAATATCCATTCCGAAGAACGTTCACCCAAATCTAAAGGAATGCTAACAGCTTTGCCGAGGCGGGGGCGATCGCGTGTTTGGTTAATATATGTTTGTACCTGCATTGACCCACCCAAGGCATGAAGATAATTAGCAATGGTGTCAAGATGCTCTTGGTACTCCGCCTCGCTCAATGGAAAAGAAGCTTGCTCCAGATATTTCCACATGACTTGCAAAAATATCTTTCCCTGTGCCCGCCGCAACTGGACATCATAAGAATATCCCCACTTATCAAGCAACATCTGACGTAATTCCTGTCCTGTCATAGCTTTTCTCAATCAGATTTTACATTTAGTTATGATGTTAAGTTCCGTGACTCCAGTATGATAAGGATATAAAGAAATGTAATGCTAACAGAAAAGATGCTTTTTATATCTTGGAACAAAGAAGTATGGCATCGTTGTGAGCGCTAGCATTTCGACTTAGACAAGAGTTCCTCAAGTACAGTACTTTTGTCAAAATGCTTAACAAAATACACAAAGAGCGCGGAGATTATGGCTCAATTTTCTGAATCAGCAGACGTGCCCGATATGGGGCGTCGTCAGTTCATGAATCTGCTCACTTTTGGGACTGTCACTGGAGTGGCTCTGGGTGCATTGTATCCCGTTGTCAACTACTTTATTCCACCCGCAACAGGTGGTGCTGGTGGCGGTGTAACGGCAAAAGACGAGCTAGGTAACGATGTTAGCGTCGCTAAATTTCTCGAAAACCGGAATGCAGGCGATCGCAACCTAGTCCAAGGGCTAAAGGGAGATCCTACCTATATTGTGGTAGACAGCAAAGAAGCGATCAAAGATTATGGCATTAACGCCATTTGCACCCACTTAGGTTGTGTCGTCCCCTGGAACATTGCAGAGAACAAGTTTAAGTGTCCTTGTCATGGTTCTCAGTATGACGAAACTGGTAAGGTTGTTCGGGGCCCAGCACCGTTGTCTTTACCTTTAGCCCATACCAATGTAAAAGACGACAAAATCGTTTTGACCCCTTGGACTGAAACCGACTTCCGCACCGGCGATGCAGCTTGGTGGGCTTAATAATTTTGTCCTTAGTCCTTAGTTATTCGTCCTTTGTTCAGGGCTTAATGACTAATGACTAATGACTAATGACCAATGACTAATGACTAATTCAATCGTTGCCCTTATTAGAGATGAGAAATGTTTTCTTAAAAGCGAGGTTAACTCGCAGCGCTAGAGCGATCGTCAAAACATTGCTCATTGCGATCGCTACTGTGACATTTTACTTCACCAGCGATCTAGCCCTTCCCCAGTCAGCTGCCGCCTATCCCTTTTGGGCACAGCAAACCTATCCCGAAACCCCCCGCGAACCAACCGGGCGGATTGTTTGTGCCAACTGTCACCTAGCAGCCAAGCCCTCAGAAGTGGAAGTTCCCCAATCGGTGCTACCTGACACTGTATTCAAAGCTGTGGTGAAAATTCCCTACGATCTTAGCGCCCAGCAAGTTGGTGCTGATGGTTCTAAGGTTGGCTTGAACGTCGGTGCTGTACTGATGCTACCTGAAGGCTTTAAGATTGCTCCTGAAGATCGTCTTTCTGAAGAACTTAAAGAAGAAGTTGGCGACACTCCCTTCCAATCCTACAGCGAAGACAAAGAAAACGTTATCATCGTCGGCCCCTTACCAGGTGAACAGTATCAGGAAATCGTCTTCCCAGTTCTTTCTCCCAACCCCGCAACCGACAAAAACATCCACTTCGGTAAATATTCAGTTCACTTAGGTGCTAACCGAGGACGCGGACAAGTTTATCCAACTGGCGAAAAGAGCAACAACACTGTTTACAACGCTTCCGCTACTGGCACAATTACCAAGATTGCCAAAGAGGAAGATGGAGACGGTAACGTTAAATATCTAGTAAACATCCAACCTGAATCTGGTGATGTTGTCGTTGATACGATTCCTTTAGGGCCAGACCTACTTGTTTCCGAAGGGCAAGCAGTTAAGGCTGGTGATGCTTTGACCAGCAACCCCAATGTCGGTGGATTCGGTCAAGCAGATGGAGAAATCGTACTTCAAGACGCCTCTAGAGTCCAATGGATGATTGCGTTCATCGCTCTTGTAATGTTGGCTCAAGTTATGCTCGTTCTGAAGAAAAAGCAGGTTGAGAAAGTCCAAGCTGCTGAAATGAATTTCTAAATTCTTTGCTAAATCATTATTTGTAGGACAGGCATCTTGCCTGTCTTTTTTTATGTTAGTTACACGAAACCTAGAAATTTGAGACTTAACTGCTAGTAGACTTTAATCATAAATGCTTTAAAATCACAGTATATGTATTTAGTCAAAAATATTTATATTAGCTTATGGAAGTCGCTAATGTTTATGAAGCTAATGAATATGAAGGCATTATCATGAGCCTTTTTCTTGACTTGCTGATGAAGGATGCTATGCAGAAGTCTTCTAAACTTGTTCCTTATACCCAAGAAATGAGCGATGAAATGGATGATTTACTAGCTGATGTAGTTATAGATTAATGTGTGCATTTACTTGTAATGGTTTGGCAATTTACGTTAATTATCTATGAAGTTAAATGAGGTTGTTCCGTGGGGCAGAACTCTTGAAGAGTATAAGCTGATGTTTGCCTTGTCAGATGCAGACCTGAACATGACAATTCTTGGATGTGGTGATGGACCTGCAAACTTCAATGCTGAAATGACAGAACTCGGACATTCAGTTGTGTCTATTGATCCTGTCTATCAGTTTTCTGCTGAACAAATCAAACAACGAGTTTTAGAAACTTACGAGCTAGTCATCAAGCAGGTTAAACAAAATTCAAACCGCTACATTTGGAAGAACTTTCGTGATGCAGATGAACTTGGTTATGCTCGTCTAGCAGCGATGGAGAAATTTTTGTTGGACTATGAAACTGGTAAAATAGCAGGGCGCTACTTACCGCTATCTCTACCAAATCTAGAACTAGCTAACAATCAATTTGGGTTATGTGTGTGTTCCCATTTGCTCTTTCTTTACTCTGAGCAGCTATCACTCGATTTTCACATCGCATCTATTCATGAACTCCTGAGAATCTCTCCAGAGGTGAGGATTTTTCCCTTGTTGAAACTTGATGGTGAATTATCACCCTATATCGAGTCAGTGATCCAAACGTTTTCCAGTCAGGGATTTGATGTAAAGGTTGAGCCTGTTGCTTACGAATTTCAAAAAGGGGGCAACCAGATGTTGAAGATTATGACCAGGGTTAATCAATGATTCTCGCCGAGTGCTTTCTAACCACGAAAGTGTAGAAATTCCGGCTAATATTTCTCATCAGATGCTCAATGAAAGCGATGTCTACGGCTGGCTACGCCTACGCAATCTGGAATTTCTCGTGATTTGCTAACCTCTCAGTCATAGCGATCGCATTTTGAGCGATAGTATTGAATCTAGCCCTAGTTGAGTTGAGGGATTCGCCCATGACAGTCTCAATAGAGTACATCCCCGTTACTACGATTGAGTACCCAGATGAGGATGGTAAGCCGATGGCCGAAGGTGATTTACAGCGCAAGTGTCTTGTATACGCTACCACTGTGCTGGAAATTTATTTTCAAAATCACCCAGATGTATACGTCGCTGGTAATCTATTTATTTACTACGAAAAAGGTTATCCAGAATCGGTTGTCGCCCCAGATGTATTTGTGGTGTTTGGAGTGGAAAACCGTGACAGACGTTCTTACAAAACCTGGGAAGAAAATAATCAAACCCCAAATTTTGTTCTAGAAATTACCTCAAAAAGCACCCGCAGCAAAGACCAAGGTGCAAAAAAAGGAATTTACGCCTTTTTGGGAGTGCGTGAATATTTCCAATATGACCCCACAGGCGATTATCTCAATCCCCAACTCCAGGGTTTACACTTGGTCGATGGGAATTATTTCCCAGTAGCAGCCAATACCCTACCAGATGGTACAGTGTCCCTACCCAGTGAAGTTTTGGGGCTAGAGTTACGGCTGGAAGCAGGAAAACTGCGTTTTTACAATCCCGCTACGAGTCAAACACTCCTAACTCATGAAGAGGAAGCAGTTGCACGACAAGCCGCAGAAGAGGCTCGACAGCAAACAGAGCAAAAAGCGCAAAGATTAGCTGCTAAACTTCGAGAATTAAATATCGATCCAGATAGCCTTTAGCTAAATCTGGCAGTGTTAATAAAATAATAGGGTGAGTATGATTTACCCACCCTAATTATGCTTACTAAATTAGACAATAATCTCAAAGTTCTCCATTAATCTTACGCCTAATGATTTCCATCTGGGCTTGCATATCAGCTTCTGTCACAGGCATGGGATACTTTGGAGAATTAGGATCGCGTTTGCTCATTAAAAAACGTAGAGCTTCAATATCTTCACGGTTTTCTACGACATAAGCTCTCAACTCTGTAAAACTCATTTGCTCATAATTCGGGTTCATTGACAAACTCCCATTCGCCATTGCGATAAACAATGATTTGCAGTTCATCCGCAGATAAAATATAAATTTCTCCGATTTTGTCGTCAAATCGAAATAAACGGATGTCTTTGTAAAGATTTGACAGCATTTGACAAACCCTTACACAGGCTAAGGCTTGCTCTGTTGTTGGTAAAATAAACGCTCCTCACTACTAATATAGGGTGAGCAATGCCCACCCTACTGCTGTTGATTATTTTTTGTGAAACTATAGGGGACGGTAAACGCGATAGTTGATTTCAGGGAAAATATTATCCATTAACTCGACTTTTTCCAGCCAACCACTGTCAACTTTGCCGACTTTAACATCTTCGTAGAGCTTATTGAACCGCATCAGGTGCGATCGCGTCCGTCTAATTGCATAGGGTACCATTGTTCCCGTCCGCATAATAAATGCCCAGTCAGAAGATTGTGCTAATAATAATTCCCGCGCCGCTTGGTTAAGCGCTTTCCACTGCAATTCATCCTCTGGTTCCAAATGCGAGATTTCAATCATCCGTTCAGCAGCTTTGTGCAAATGCGGATAAACCCACGCGTTCGTTTCATTCAACCAATATTCGTGGAAACCTTTGAAACCCCAACTTGACTGCGAAGGACGACAGACTTGCTGAGTTGGCTGATCTCGCAAATAGTCTGCTAAATGGGTCATTTGATATGTTTTTTGGTCATACCACGACTTACGGAATAGGTAATCGATGAACCAGGGGCCTTCATACCACCAATGTCCAAATAACTCTGCGTCATAAGGCGAAACGATAATTGGCGGACGCTGCATTATACCATAGAGATGCTCAGATTGCTGCTCTCGGTTATACATAAAGTTAGCAGCGTGTTCTGCGGCCTTTTCCCTAGCCCAATAAGGATCGTAAAGTGCCTTATCTGAAAGTCCTAAGCCACGCCCCGTAATTTTGTGATACTTAATACCCGTATTCTTTCTCTGACCATTGGGCATGATGTAGGGCTTGATGTACTCATATTCTGCTTCCCAGCCCAAATCTTTGTAAAATTCTCGATATTCCGCCGCCCCAGGATAGCCCACTTCAGAAGACCATACCTGTTGGGAAGATTCATGATCTCGCCCAAAGACCGCAACACCAGTTTCTGTATAAATTGGCGCATAAGTGCCAAAGCGCGGACGGGGACGGGCGTAAAGAATGCCATGCCCATCAGTAAGAAAGTAGCGTAACCCAGCATCGGCTAGCATCCGATCTAGACCTTCATAGTAGGCGCATTCCGGCAACCAAATGCCTCTGGGTGCTTTTCCAAAGGTTTGCTCATAATGTTCGCAGGCTACCTGAATTTGTGCCCAGACCGCTTCTGGATACATTTTCATCAACGGCAAATAGCCATGAGTAGCGCCGCAAGTAATGATTTCCAGGTTGTTACTGTCTTGGAACTGCTTAAAAGCTGTCACCAAGTCACCTTGATTGCGTTCCCATAGCTGACGCGCTTCTTTAAACTCAGTAATGTAATGTTCGGCTAAATAACGAAGATGCCCGTTATTGACATTATGTTCTGCTTCTAGTTCTATAAGTTCTTCTAGTTGGGTCAAGTGCGCGTCATAGCGTTCTTGCAGCAGAGGATCACGAAGCATCGACACTAGAGGTGGTGTCATACTCATCGTGATTTTAAAGTCGATACCGTCTCGCTTTAAGCCTTCAAATACTTTCAATAATGGAATGTAGGTTTCTGTGATGGCTTCATAGAGCCATTCTTCCTCCAGCACGTAGTCACTTTCCGGGTGACGAACGAAGGGCAGATGTGCGTGAAGTACAAGCGCGACGTAGCCGATAGCCATAGTGATTTTGGGGTGATACTTGTAAGTTGAAGGTCGAGAGGTTTGGCTGAAATTAACAATATTTTAAGACTTTATGGGGATCGGAAGAATAGTTTTCAATTGAGTTAAATATAATGTGTAAAGGCACAACAATGTTATGCCCCCACCCCGTGTTGTTAACTAGTTGTAAAACCTCTGCTTGTTTGCATATTGTATGAGCCTGTAGTTCAGAGAAGGCGGTGTAGGCTCCGTTACCGTGTGAGTGGCTTTAACATTACATCCCACAAAGTGCGCTTGGGAGCAAGCCTCCTGGGTAAATTTCTCAGCTTTGCCAGCGAGAACTGCAACACTGGGTTCGTATTGACGAGCGATCGCCACATTATATAAAAAAACGCTCAACTCGAACGCCGAAACCTGGTAACAGTGGTGATGTGATTTCGTCATCAGCCAGCAAGGTTGCGATCAGTTTTAATTGGGCAGATTCTCTGCGATAAACTTCTAGCTGCTGTAATTGCCAATTTGCAATCCAATATTCTTGGACTCCTGTGGATGAGTATAGTTTCAGCTTGGCTTCTCGATCTCGACGTTCGTTAGTTATCCCAGGAGAAAGCACTTCCACAATCAGTTCTGGCGCTCCTCTTAAATGTCCTTCGTCATCTAGCAATTGTGCTAAACGCTCACGACTAATCCAAACTACATCAGGTATGACATTATCGGCATCTGTAAAAATTATGCCGGGAGTTTGACGGGTTTCCCCTAGCCCACTAGAGCGATCCCAAATTTGTAATTCTAAGGATATATTACCCGCAGTTCCTTGATGTCTCCAATGAGGCGCTCTAGTCACAAAGAGTTCTCCGTCAATAATTTCATAGCGCTTCCATTCATCAGTTGTGAATAATTCTAAGTCTGAGGTTGTCCAACGGACTTGATCGGGTATTGTTTGGTTCATAGCATTATTTTCCCATGCCTAGTTTAGAGATAAAATTCTATTTTTCAGAATATTTGTTTTTTCAAACCTTTATCAACCGAGGCAGTGGAAGCAGATAACATCTCAATAATCACATTGGGGTATTTGCCGTCTTCTTGCCACACAACCCAGCTTTTGCGGTCTTTTTTTTCTGTATTTAAAACCAGAAAGAAATCAGGCCCTCGAAATTCTTCTGACTTTTTCTGATTAGGACTGAAATAAATCGTCAGGTTACCGATAGCATAAAAATCCTGACGATCGCGCCACCACCATTTAATCAGGCGGATGAGTAAATCTATTTGTTCGCGGTGTAAATCAGATTCCAAAGGGGGTTCATCACTATAGATGTCGCCTGGTGGGAAAATTATACTCTCATTGACATCTTTTACACTAGCGGTGGCAGCAAGCGGCTGAGACATACAAGATACTTTTTCTATTTATATCCATGCTACCGTGACCAACCTTTGCATAGAAGCGCGTAGCGCAGCCCGCACTTCGGCCGCGCTCAGTGACCATCGTAGACATCGCACTGCTTATTCCTCATCCCGATATAATTCCTGTAAGTCCTGTAACTGAGTCTTCCGGGAAATTCGGCGATATTTTTTACTTTCTAACTTGGGTTCGTATTGACTCTGCCCTTTGCCTTTGCTTTTGCTTTTTAACTTCATCGTAGATTCAGGATCAGCTTGTTGGTGCAGCTGAGTTTGACGAGCGATCGCATCGGACAAAAATTCTAAATAATGTTCATATCGTTCCCAGTCTCCCCGCACCACACACTCAGGCTCGTCTCGATGCAGACAATCACTAAACCGACAGCTAGCAACTGCTAACCGCTTTCTTGCTTCTGGGAAATAATGGATTAATTCTTCTGGGTTACAATCCATATCAGGCTGATTAAAGCCGGGAGTATCAGCAAGCAAACCACCGCTAGGCAACTCAAATAATTCTATATGGCGAGTGGTATGACGGCCACGAGCCAGTTTGCCAGAAACCTCTCCCACTCGCAGCTCAAGAGAGTCAATCAGCGAATTAATCAGGCTGGATTTACCCACGCCGGAAGGCCCAGCAATTACAGTAATTTTATTACTCAAATATCTGGCTGCTTGGTCGGTATTTATACCATCTTTGACGCTGATAAATATTGGTTCATAGCCCCAACCAAGTAGGCGATCGCTAACTTGCTGCTGTTCTTGCGGTGAAATTAAATCACTTTTATTCAAACATAAAAGCACATCCAAGCCAGTAGACTCAGCCTTAATTAGAAACCGACTTAGTTGATAAGGTTCCAAAGGCGGATCAGCAACGGCAAATACCAATAGGATTTGGTTGACATTGGCGATCGCTGGACGATCTAATTCACTTTGGCGGGGTAAAACATCAGCGATCGCACCCCGCCCCCCAGCCCAATCGGGTTCTTCTACCACAACGCGATCGCCTACCATCACCTGTTGCCCGATTTTCTTCAGGCGTGTTCGGCGAGTACAGAGGAGGAGGAGGGGATGAGGAAGATGAGGAAGATTTTGCTCCCCCATCTCCCTTATCTCCCTTATCTCCCTCATCTCCCCATCCTCTTCATCCAGCTGTACTCGGTAAAAATTAGCTTGTACAGCTACCACCGTACCCAATAACTGACCCAATAACTGTCCAGTTGCGGCAAAATTTTCCCCTGTCATTGGCTAGCAACTGGACGACGTACTAACAGAGAAAAATAACTAGTGCAGTTTGTAATTTGTTCCACCTGATAACCTGCCATTGTCAGACTATCGGGAACCTGCTCAATCGGCTCACCTGGGTCTAGCCAGACTTCTAGTAAACCTCCCAATGGCATTTTCTCCAGACGTAGTTTTGTCCGCACAAAATTAATTGGGCAAGGAGTGCCGCGTAAATCAAGTTGAGCATCAGGAGTTAAAAGAGAAGAGGGCTTCATTACTTAAATAAATTTCCCAAGAATCCTTCTAGACCGCCTTTACCAGTGCGATCTCCCTTAATTTTAGCCAGCTTCTCCAACAATTCCCTCTCCTCAGGGGTGACCTTGGTGGGAATATCAATTAATACTGTCAGCATGTGATCCCCTCGACTAACGGGATTACCCAAACGGGGTACGCCACGATTTTCCAACTTCATCACCGTATTCGGCTGGGTTCCAGCTGGAATAATCAGTTCTACAGGCCCATCTACCGTATCTACCTCTAACCGACAACCTAAAATCGCTTGCAGATAGCTAAGTTTGATTTCCGAGAGAATATTAATGCCATCCCGTTGGAATTCCTCGTCCTCATTTACGAACAAGTAAACGTACAAATCCCCAGGAGGGCCACTGCGCTGACCGGCATCTCCTTCACTAGAAATCCGCAAGCGTGTGCCATTATCCACCCCTGCGGGAATGGTAATTTTGAGTTTCTTTGTGACTTGATTTGCGCCTTTACCATCACAGGCATCACACTTATCTTCAATTACCATCCCTGTCCCATTACAGGTGGGACAAGTCGAAACTTGGGTGAAACTGCCAAAAGGTGTTCTGGTAACACGGCGGACTTGACCAGATCCGCTACAAGTAGAACAAGTCCGGGGGCGGGTTCCAGGTTTAGCACCAGAACCGCTACAGACTTCACAATTTTCTAGATGGGAAATGCGAATTTCTTTTTCTCCGCCAAATACCGCTTCCCGAAAGTCTAACTTCAGGTCTAACCGTAGGTCATCACCCCTAGCAGGCCCACTGCGCCGTCTTTGTTGCGTGGGATTACCCATACCGCCAGCAAAGCCACTAAAAATGCTTTCAAAGATATCGGCAAAACCACCCATATCGCCGACATCTTGGAAACCTGAGCCAGCACCTGACACACCCTCTGGGCCAAAGCGATCGTAACGAGCGCGGGTTTCTGGCTCTGAGAGTACCTCATAAGCGCGGTTAATTTCTTTAAAGCGATCCTCCGCCCCCGGCTCTTTGTTCACATCTGGGTGATACTTCCGGGCTAAACGGCGATAGGCTTGTTTGATTTCTTCTTTGTCGGTGTCACGAGAGACACCCAGGATTTCATAATAGTCGCGGGCCATATAACAAAGGTAAAAGTTAGAAGTAAGAAAGCAGAAGGTGAACCTGCGCGGTCTTGGGGGTTTCCCCCATCAGCGACTGGTGAACCCGAAGGGCAGTAGAACGTCACGGTCACTTGCTACCCTACGGAAAAGTGTTTTGCCTACAGATGAAGCAGCAACACAGTATTTTTTAGAGAGCGGCTTGCCGGAGGTCAGGCAGAAGATAAAATTAATTTTTGTTAATAACTGATTTTACCCTTTACCCTTTACAAAAATCACCGACAAATCTTGAGCAACAGGTGCTTTCCTCGTGGGAGACGACAAAAGCGATAGAAGTTAGCAGCAGGGGAAGCCTATGCTCAGACTTCTCACTGCCGAGTCGGCTGTCTCTTTTACAATTGTGCTACGTAGGAGAGGAAAACCCCGCCCATCAACCAGAGGGGCTACCCGCACCATTAGGTGTGGAAAACCACCCTTATGCAATGGAAGTGCATCTGAACTGACACTGCCTAGCCCAGAGTGATTTGCTTCTACAATCTAGCAAACTGCTGGGGTCTTGTGAAACTTCGCTAAATTTATAATCTAAATATATAGATATATTAAAGGGACTTCCAAGTAAAAAAATATTCCATTGCTATTGTTCACTGTTGACCGTTGACGGTTCACGAGTTTTCAATAAAAATCTGCAACTTAGGGGGTGGGAAAGAGGCAGGGGAGCAAGGGGCAGGGGGCAAGGGAGAGAATAAAGAATTACCTTTTTATTACTCTTTCCCTCCCCTCTGCTCCCAGCTAAGAGTCCCTCTGCCTCTTGCCAATGCCCAACCCCTAATCTATCGCCTCATAATCAACCTGGGCAGTACTTTCTTCGTCAAAATCAAAGTTGAATTGTGGTATTAGTGTGCCATTCATTGGTGAGTCTACTTCTGGGGTAGCGAGATTAGTTGAGGTTTCCTCAATCTCATCACTTTGGCTGTTAGCTCGATTGTAAACATCAGCACCAATTGCAAACAAGGTTTGTTGGAAGTCGTCTAAGCGCTGCTTAAATTCCACAGTGGAGATGCTGGAGTCAATCATTGCAGCTTGGAGTTGTGAAACTTTTTCACTGGCCAAGGTTTTCATCTGGTCGCCGATAAAATTGCTATTATCCTTGATGGTGGATTCGTAACTGAACAACAGATTATCTGCTTGGTTTTTGAGTTCAACCAGTTCTTTACGTCTTCTATCTTCGTCGGAAAACAGTTCGGCCTCTTGGCGCATCCGTTCGACTTCGTTGGTACTCAAACCACCTGTATTGGTAATCCTGATACTTTGTTCTCTACCTGTACCTTTGTCTTGGGCAGAAACCTTCAGGATGCCGTTGACATCGATTTCAAAGGATACTTCAATTTGCGGCACACCACGGGGCGATGGGGGAATTCCTGTTAGCAGAAACTTGCCGAGACTCTTGTTATCTCGTGACATTGCCCGTTCACCTTGGAGGATGTGAATTTCTACTGAGGTTTGCCCATCAACTGCTGTGGAAAAAATTTGTGACTTACTAGTGGGAATTGTGGTGTTACGTTCAATAATTTTGGTGAACACTTCACCCAAGGTTTCAATTCCCAAGGACAGAGGAGTGACATCCAATAGTAAGAGATTATCAACTTCACCACCCAACACCCCTGCTTGGATAGCTGCTCCTAATGCTACGGCTTCGTCAGGGTTGATAGAGCGATCGGGAGCTTTGCCATCGAAAAACTTAATTAGCGCGTTTTGGACTGCGGGAATACGGGTAGAACCACCTACCAAGATAATCCGATCTATGGCTTGTGGTTTGAGATCCGCATCTTTGAGCGCTTGGATCATTGGTTCGATAGTACCTTCAATTAAATTAAGTCCCAGTTCTTCAAATTTAGAGCGGCTGAGTTCCATCTCCAGATGCTTTGGCCCGGTGTCATCAGCTGTGATAAAGGGCAAGTTGATGGAGGTATTTGTCATGCTGGAGAGTTCAATTTTTGCTTTTTCCGCTGCTTCCCGCAGGCGTTGCAGTGCCATCTTATCTTGGGCAAGGTCGATTTTCTCTTGTTGCTGAAAGCGTTCCATCATCCAAAGCACGATCGCATTATCAAAGTCGTCTCCCCCCAAGTGGTTGTTACCACAAGTCGCCTTAACTTCAAAAACGCCATCCCCAAGTTGCAGAATCGATACGTCAAAGGTACCGCCTCCCAAGTCAAATACTAAAATTAGCTGCTCTTGGTCTTGCTTGTCCAATCCAAAAGCTAAAGCCGCAGCTGTTGGTTCATTGATGATTCGCAGGACTTCTAGTCCTGCAATTGTGCCAGCATCTTTAGTTGCTTGTCTTTGGGTATCTGTAAAATATGCCGGTACCGTGATCACTGCCTGAGTGACTTCCTCACCCAAGAAGTTTTCTGCATCCTGCTTGAGCTTTTGCAGGATCATGGCGGATAGTTCTTGTGGCGTGTAATTTTTTGAGCGAATTTGGACATCAACCGTATCGTCTCGACCCTTGACACAGTTGTAGGGGACGCGATCGCGTTCTGTTTCAGTGTCTTCCCAACGCCGCCCGATAAATCGTTTAATACTGTAAATTGTGTTTTCGGCATTGGTTACGGCTTGGCGCTTTGCCAATTGACCAATCAAGCGATCGCCACTCTTCCCAAATCCCACAATACTTGGAGTAGTTCGTCCACCTTCAGAATTGGAGATCACCAGTGGTTGACCGCCCTCCAAAACTGCGACGCAACTGTTAGTAGTGCCTAAGTCGATCCCAATAACTTTTCCCATAACTATCAGTATTTTTACCGAGTTTTTTCTGCTGTAATATGTCGCGGACTAAATTTTTTTGCTCCGAACCAAGGCTAGCGGATAACGTCTGTGAAACCCTTATTACTGGTAGCAAAAGAGAAGTTGAAACACAGAGAGTTATCCAAAGCCTTGCTCAAATTTTAGGTACGCGATGCTCGTCTTTGCTAGAACCCAGGCACTTTCGGTCAGCGAGGCGAGCGACTACAGCTTAACTGAAGGCTTGACTCGACTGATCTTCTGGTGCAGCAGGGGTATCTTCTTTGGGAGCAGCTACTTTGACCATTGCATGGCGTAGCACGCGATCGCCCAAGTAATATCCGCGCACTAACTCTTCTAACACTGTTCCTTCAGGATGTTCATCCGTAGGTTCGCGCATTACTGCTTCATGCAGGTTCGGATCAAATTCTTGACCTTCAGGACGCATTGGTGATACACCCAAGCGTTTTAGGCTATCTACTAATTGTTTGTAAACGCCTTGATAACTTTTGTGCATGGTCATTTCGCCATCAGATTGCGGTTTGAGGTGCGATCGGGCCCGCTCAAAATTATCGACTACTGGCAGCAATTCCAAAATCGTGTTCCGCTTCATCAGCGTCTCTAACTCTTCTTTTTCTTTGCTAGTACGTTTCCGGTAATTCTCAAAATCAGCGGCAATCCGCATATATTGAGTACTACGCTCTTCTAATTGCGTTTTGAGAGACTCGATTTGTTGAGTCAGTTCTGCCAAAGCTGCTGTTTCCACTCCAGTTTTCTCACTTGCAGCGACGCTATTTTCTGGATTGAGATTAGCCGTATCCCCCGATACATTAGTTTGGGCTGTCACTTGCTCTGTCACCTCGCTACCAGGTTCATTGAAATTAATTTGGGCTGGGGAGTCACTCTTCATTGCTTGCTTTACCTCTGTTGGTTCACCCAATTGCTGGCTTGTATTGTTTATCTGTTTATTTTCATCCATCATTGTCTACTCATTCCAGATGCTTTTTATGGCAGTGGATCTCCACAGCTTGCAACCGTCGTCATTTACGGCTTGCCACTGAGGCTGATTTTGTTGCCGACAAGTTTCTGAAAATGATGTAACCGTCCTTTTATTGTGACAAATGGTGAACACCTTAGCGCAGACGCCACTAAGGCGGGAACCCGAACGAGTAATTTGCAATAGTAGCGCTGAATGTGACTCGCCCCTCATCTTATTTGAAAATATCTTTAATTTTTAATTTTTAATTCGCAGCAAAGCGACGCGACTCAAGACTTTTTTGCTAAATGAGAATTCTATCTCGCAGTAGGGGAATACTTTAAGCAGAGGTTTCCCTACTCATTTGCTCATTTATGAACTCGTCACCACAACGGCGCAGTACCGCTCTAACTACCAGAACAGAGTTTTCGCCCTTTGGCAACAAGCTAGTGCAATCTGGCTATGTCAATACCGAACAGATGAGGCAGGCACTAATTGAAAGCCGCAAATCTGGCAGACCCTTAACGGAAGTACTAGAGGCAATCACTGGGCAACAACTATCACCTGAGTTGCTCAGGCAATACAAAAAACAGCAGCTATTTGAACTAAAAATACTATACGGTGTTGAATTCCTTGATCCGGAAGTCAACTCCTTTGGCAACACGGAGATGGCGAACCTGATTGAAACCCTCATCCCGGTGGATATTTGCCGTCGCCATCGTTTAGTACCACTATCGAAACACGAAGACCAAACCCCGCCCTCAGTTTTAGTGGCGATGGTGGCTCCAGATAATCTAGAGGCTTCTGATGACCTAAATCGCATCTTGCGCCCCCAAGGCTTGGCCTTGCAGCGCATGGTGATTACCCAGGAAGACTACCAACAGCTAATCAACCAATATTTGGATGAAATGGCTGTTAAGCAAAAGCACCTGGAACGAGAAAACTCTACAGATATTAGTCAGGATTTAGAAAATCTCGGAAATCTCGATATTGAGGATGCTCCTGAAGAAATGGAGGCTGATCTAGGAGCAGCCATGAAGGGTGCAGAGGATGCCCCAGTTATCAACCTAGTCAACAGAATCCTGGCTAAAGCCTTGCATGAGGGCGTTTCTGACATTCATATCGAACCGCAAGAAGAAAACTTACGCATTCGTTTTCGGAAAGATGGCGTACTGCGTGAAGCTTTCCCCTCAATGCCGAAAAAAATCATTCCGGCGGTGACAGCTCGATTTAAAATCATCTCCAATCTCGACATTGCCGAACGTCGTCTACCACAAGATGGACGCATCCGGCGGCTGTTTGAGGGACGTAAGGTGGATTTTCGTGTGAATACCTTGCCCAGTCGCTACGGGGAAAAGGTGGTGCTGCGGATTTTGGATAACTCCTCTACCCAACTGGGATTAGATAAGTTAATTACCGATCCAGAGACTTTGAATATTGTCAAGGATATGGTCAGCCGTCCCTTTGGTCTAATTTTGGTAACTGGGCCAACTGGTTCTGGAAAAACAACTTCGCTGTATTCTGCATTATCAGAAAAGAATGATCCCGGAATTAATATTAGTACTGTGGAAGACCCCATTGAGTACAGTCTTCCAGGGATTACTCAAGTACAGGTGATTCGAGAAAAAGGGCTGGATTTTGCTACCGCTTTGCGGGCTTTCTTGCGGCAAGATCCAGATGTGCTGCTGGTGGGTGAAACGCGGGATAAGGAAACGGCAAAAACAGCAATTGAAGCTGCGTTAACTGGTCACTTGGTATTAACTACCTTACATACCAATGATGCCCCAGGTGCGATCGCTCGTTTGGGAGAAATGGGGATTGAGCCTTTCATGGTTTCTAGTTCCCTAATTGGCGTTTTAGCTCAACGTTTGGTGCGGCGTGTATGTTCTGAATGTCGGATTGCCTACACTCCCACAACGGAGGAATTGGCTCGTTATGGTCTATCAGCTTCCTCGGATGTCGCAGTTAGCTTCTATAAGGCTAACACCTTGACATTAGATGCGATCGCAGAAGCTAAAACCAAAAATCAGCTTTGCTCAAAATGTAATGGGGTCGGCTACAAAGGGCGTTGTGGTGTTTATGAAGTCATGCGAGTCACCGAAAACCTGCAAACTCTCATCAACGAAGATGCACCCACAGAACGCATCAAGGAAGTGGCAATAGAAGAGGGCATGAAAACCTTGCTGGCTTACAGTTTGGACTTAGTGCGCGAAGGTTCCACCACTTTAGAAGAAGTAGAACGAGTCACGTTTACTGATACCGGTTTGGAAGCCGAGTTAAAAGCCAAACGCAAGACTGGTCTTACCTGCCGGACTTGCGAGGCCACATTGAAACCAGAATGGCTCGATTGTCCCTACTGTATGACATCTCGGTTTTAAGGCTAGTCATTGATCATTAGTCATTAGTCATTGGTCATTAGTCATTAGTCGATGCTTAATAACTTTAAACAAATGACAAATGACAACTGACAAAGGACAAATAATAAACATTAAAAGGAAGCAGAACTATGGAAATGATGATTGAAGACCTGATGGAGCAGTTGATTGAATTGGGTGGCTCGGATATGCATTTATCCGCAGGTTTGCCTCCCTACTTCCGCATCAGTGGCAAACTCACCCCCATCGGTGAGCATGTATTGACAGCCGATCAATGTCAAAGGCTGATTTTTAGTATGCTCAACAACACCCAGCGTAAAACCTTAGAGCAGAACTGGGAATTGGATTGTTCTTATGGTGTTAAGGGTTTGGCTCGCTTCCGGGTCAATGTCTATAAAGAACGTGGTTCTTATGCTGCTTGCTTACGGGCATTAAGTTCTAAGATTCCTAACTTTGAAAAATTAGGTTTGCCAGATATCGTGCGGGAAATGACAGATAAGCCCAGAGGGCTAATTCTGGTGACAGGCCCTACAGGTTCGGGTAAGACAACTACCCTAGCGGCAATGATTGACTTGATTAACCGCACCAAGGCAGAACATATTTTAACAGTGGAAGATCCAATTGAATTTGTCTACGAACCAATTAAAAGCTTGGTTCACCAACGACAACTGGGTGAAGATACTAAGAGTTTTGCTAATGCTTTGAAAGCAGCTTTGCGGGAAGATCCAGATATTGTTCTGGTGGGGGAAATGCGCGATTTAGAAACGATTTCTTTGGCGATTTCGGCAGCAGAAACAGGACACTTGGTATTTGGTACTCTCCACACTAGTTCTGCTGCACAGACAGTTGACCGGATTATCGACGTTTTCCCCCATGAAAGACAAACTCAAGTGCGGGTGCAGTTATCTAACTCATTAGTAGCGGTATTTAGCCAAACTTTGGTATCCAAGAAAAACCCTAAACCCGGTGAATATGGTCGGGTGATGGCTCAAGAAATTCTGATTGTCACTCCTGCTATTTCCAACTTAATTCGAGAAGGCAAAACATCTCAAATTTACTCGGCTATTCAAACTGGCGGCAAATTGGGAATGCAAACTCTGGAGAAGGTTTTAGCCGATTTTTACAAGGCCGGAACGATTTCCTTTGAAGCGGCAATGTCTAAGACTTCTAAGCCAGATGAAATCCAACGTCTCATCGGTACTTCTGTACCACCGCAGGCAGCAGGTGGGAAATCTGGTGCGGCTGCCAAAGCACATTAAAGGAACTGGGGGGAAAGGGAGATGAGGGAGATGAGGAAGTTGCAGTAAGTCTTTCCCTTGTGCCCAATGCCCAATTCCCAATGCCCAATAAATAACAACTATTTTGAATTGATTTATGCCAACCTACGTTGCCCGTGTTCGAGATTCTCAAGGAAAATCCCGAACAGAAAAAATTACTGCCGAATCCTTGGTGCAAGCTCGTACTAATCTTAGAGATCAAGGTTTTGTAGTCCAAGAACTCAAACAATTTCAAGGATTTCAGCCAGATGTTGCCTTCAAAAATTTCCAGAATTCCTTAGTTAAGGTTTCTGTGAAAGACAAAGCCGTTTTTTCGCGTCAATTTGCCGTATTGATGAATGCGGGAGTTGCGATCGTTAGAAGCCTGGGCGTACTTTCTGAACAATGTAGTAATACTAAACTGAAACAAGCCCTTGTGGAAATTAGTACCGATGTTCAAAGCGGAATGAATCTTTCAGAGGCAATGCGTAAGCATCCTGACTGTTTTGATGGACTATACGTGAGTATGATTCAAGCTGGCGAAGTTGGTGGTGTTCTAGACGAAGTATTAAATCGTTTAGCTAGGTTGTTAGAAGATGTTGCCCGGTTACAAAACCAAATTAAATCAGCATTGTCTTATCCAACTGTTGTGGGTTTTATCGCAGTTGCTATCTTTCTCGGTATGACTATTTTTCTAATTCCGATTTTTGCCAAGATTTTTGAAGAAATTGGAATCACATTACCACCTTTAACGCAATTCTTGATGGATACTAGTAAATTTTTGAGAAGTCCGGGCGCTTTCGTCCTTCTCGGTGGTCTTATCGGACTTAAATTTGCTTTTACACAATACGGTAAAACTCCTGTCGGTCGCTTAACAATTGATCGTTTTTCTCTCAAGATGCCTTTGTTTGGTGACTTAATTCAAAAATCTGCGGTTGCCCGGTTTAGCCGAACTTTTGGTTCTTTGACTCGTTCAGGTGTACCAATTTTAACTTGCTTGGAAATTGTCCGAGATACATCAGGAAACGTAGTGATTGCCAATGCGATAGACGCAGCCCGTATAGAGATTCAACAAGGAGGTATGATTAGCATTGCTTTACAAAAAGATAGCGTTTTTCCAGCTATGGCAATTCAGATGATTAGTATTGGAGAAGAAACTGGAGAATTAGATGGAATGTTGATGAAGGTTGCCGATTTCTATGAAGATGAAGTTGAGCAAGCAGTAAAAGCAATGACTAGTATTTTGGAACCAGTTATGATTGTATTTGTAGGGGGGATGGTTGGAACCATTTTGCTAGCAATGTATTTACCCATGTTTAAGGTATTTGAAAAGATGGGATAAAGGATTAAAAGTTAGGAGTTAGGAGTTAGGAGTTAGGAGTTAGGAATTAAAAATTTTAACTCCTAACTTTTAACTCTTAAATGATTAATTTTATTCTTAACAGACGCAATTAATCGCGTCTCTACTCCTCACTTGTACAGACGCGATTAATCGCGTCTCTACTCCTCACTATTTAATAAACTATGACTGTGCAAAAATCTCACTATGAAGCAAGTTTGGCAGAGTACAGCAATCATTTAGCTGCGATCGCCTTACTAAAGCAATATCGGCCATACTTGGAGATGATTCCTAGCCTCCGCCGTCCAGATGAAAGTGTCATCACTATCCCCTTGCCAATTGTCCGTCTTCGCAATACTGCTACAACAGCCCCGCAAACGATTTGCTTACCTTGTGATGTGGCAATTTTGATGTGCGATCCTGAGTGGAAAATCAAAACTGGAGCAGAAATTCTAATATTTATTCATCGTGCTGATGAAGACTTTTCTGATTTGTTAGGACGTTGGCGACAAACTCAAGTTTGGCTAGACAATGATTATGAGTGGTTGATGCCTCTGCGTCACAGTCATATTTTGAGTGAAGGAGCTAATACTATATATCCTCTATTTGTCGTTTTTAGTGAGACTTTAGAACGCATCCAACGAGGACTTATAGGGGCGGAACTTCCATTTATTATACAAACACCAGATTTACTACTTGAGGAGAATTCTAGAGGTATTTTCTCTCCAGAACTTCCATCAGCTTAGAAAAGTTAGGAATTAATAGTGAGGACTTTAGAGTTTAAAATCGCAAGTTCGGAGGCTCTAAATATGCTCCAAATTTGCGATTTTATATTTTTAATACCAACTCAATTAATGATTGCAACACATCCTTGGGTAAAGACGCGATGAATCGCGTCTCTACAAATGGTCTATTTGTCGCATTCTTTTTTCAAATTGGTATAACTCCTAATTCCTGTAGAGAGGCGATTAATCGCGTCTATTACCTAACAAACTGCGGCATAATTTCGGCAGCAGTGAATATTCCATAAATGCCGCGTTGGTGCAATTGTCTACCAGCTTTGAGATAGCCAAAGGCAGGGCCGCAGACATTGGCTGCCATGCTGGTTTCATCTCCCAGAGTAAAGGTATGGGTGGAAATCTTTCCTTCAAAGGTGCGCCCTGTTACCTTAACGTTGGTGCTGAGGGGCTTTTTAGGATTGCGAGTATCTACTACACCACCAACAGTAACGCGATCGCGCCCCACTATTCCCGCTACCTCTAGCATCACATCATCAGCGTGTTCCATATTCGTCAAGGTAAGCACGCCATTAGTTTTATCTAGTAGTGCTTCTACTTCTGCGTCTGTCATCGCCCTGGCAGTTTCCACTGTGTAACCAGGGATATGACCAATATCTTCTCGAACAGTGGCGCGGTAAGCTTCCCAGTTAGCAATTCCCACCCCGAAGGTAATTTCGACTTGATGAATTTCCGCGTAGCTTTGGGCAGCTAATGCGGCGGCGGCGGTTAACAATCCGGGTGTAGCACCACAGCCTGTCATGTAGGTAATCCCGGCTGCAAGCAGTTCTTCTTTCATCGCTAGTAGTTGTTCTACAGCAGTGGTGCGCTTAATCGCATCCACTAGCACCCCACGCCAACCAGATTTAATAAACTCTTTGGCAACAGAGGGGATAAAATCATTTGGGAGGTTGGGTAAAGCCAGAAAATACCCATCCACAGGTTGAGCTATTTCGATTACATCCTGAATACTTTGATTTGTTAACGTACCAACTGGCTCTAAATGACCTACCGAACCTTGGGACTGGTAGGTTGCAATGCATTGTTGAGTATTTAAACCTTCAGCAGCGTAAGCGTAACCTTTTTGATCTGCTGCGGCGACTAAAATCATTTCCTGTTTAGCAGCAAGTAGCTTGGCGGCGGCTTGTCCGAGTCCGCCGAAACCTAGTACTCCTATGCGTATCGCTGGCGAAATATTTAGAGAATTTTTGACTTTTTCGGAATTCATAGTCAATTGGTTAAGTTGAATCAAAAGCCTTTAGCATTCGCCATTTCAGCTTCCGGCTTGTAACTGGTGGCTGATGGCTGATAGCTCAAAGCTATAGAGGTTAATTATGATTCATTATCCTGGGTTCTTTAGCTGACTGATGTTTTTTTTTCTGTAAGCTACTTGTACAGGATCAAAAATTAATTTTCATCAACAAGCTGTAAAACCCTATTTAGGGACTTCCAAGTAAAAAAATATTCCATTGCTATTGTTCACTGTTGACCGTTGACCGTTGACGGTTCACGAGTTTTCAGTCAACAGTCAACAGTCAACGACTTGAATGTGGAATAATTTATTTTTTGGAGTTCCCTTAAACCATCAGCAACATAAGCGTAGCCTTTTTGATCTTCTGCTGCGACTAACTTGAAAACGCTTACATTAACCGCCGTAGGCATCGCATTAAAAATTATTGAAAAATTGAGCGCTTGTTGACAAAATCCTTCTTAGTAATCACAATGTAATTACAATTAAGGAAAATTATCCTTATGGGAACAGCAATTAGAACCCGTATTGTTAAAATCGGGAACTCTCAAGGTATCCGCATTCCTAAACTTCTACTGGAACAAAGTGGTATTGGTGAAGAGGTGGAAATTGAAATTCAAGATTGTCACCTAATTATCCGTGCTGCCTCTCAATCGCGTAAGGGGTGGGAGGAAGCATTTGCAACAATGGCGAAGCAACACGACGATGCACTGCTCGATGATGCCGTAACTACAGAGTGGGAGCATCGAGAGTGGGAGTGGTAGTGAATCGATTTGATGTGTTTTTGGTTAATCTCGACCCGACGATGGGTAGTGAGATTCAAAAGACAAGACCCTGTGTAGTAATTTCACCAGATGAGATGAACAAATATATTACCACGGTCATTGTTGCTCCGATGACAACTAAGGGACAGTCTTATCCGACTCGTGTTGCTTGTCAGTTTCAGGGCAATGATGGGCAAATTGTTCTGGATCAAATTCGTACAGTTGATAAAACTCGACTAGTCAAAAAGCTAGGTCAGATTGACTCTGATGAACAAAAAGCAGTTTTAGATACCTTGGCTGAAATGTTTGCTGAATAGTCTAGCTAACATTCGCATACACCGGATGGTTATGAGATTCTAAGCGCAATAGTTAGTTCTCTCAAGCAAAGTTTCTGTGATGAGCGCGATCGCCTATTGTAGTACCCACGATGGTTTAATAAATATAGAGTAGAGTGCAATATCTACAATGATGATCTGCCTACGCTTACAGTAGTAATTCCGAGTTAGGATTATAGCGAAATATTGACAAATAAATGTCTAGAGTTGTTATGGTACCAACATCGCGTATTGTTCATAGTGACCCCGATATATTAGGGGGAACTACTGTCTTTGTTGGAACTCGCGTACCAATTAAGACCTTGCTTGATTATTTAGAAGCAGGTGATTCGTTAAATGAGTTTTTAGATCATTTTCCCAGTGTTAGCCGTGAGCAAGCGATCGCAGCACTGGAATTAGCAAAAGAAATGCTGACTGCTTATGCGAATTCTGCTTGATGAATGTGTTCCCCGTCCTCTCAAACGTGAACTCAAAGATTACGAAATACGCACAGTTGTCGAGATGGGATGGTCAGGGAAAAAGAATGGTGAACTTTTACAACTGATGAAACAACAAAGTTTCACCATTCTACTTACTACAGATCAGAATTTGCGATACCAGCAAAACTTAGAACAAGCAGGAGTTGCGGTTATTGTGCTAATTGCATCCAAAAATCGTCTTCCTGATTTAATGCCGCTTATACCAGAAGCACGAAAAGTTCTAAATGCCATCGTTCCAGGTGAGGTCATGGAAATAAGACTTTTCTAAATTGGCTACGCCTAAGCATATTTCACCTAATGTTGCTTTGCTCCAATAAAACCCAAAATTTGCTGATATTTAAAGGTTAAAGGTTTTTTATACTATGGCGATCGCACTTTAAAAATTCGTTTACACCCTATCCCAGGTCAATTTACTTCTGCCTATTCTCCACAATATTGCTGTAGGCTGACACCGCGCTACATACAATCTACCTGGAAAACCTTAAGAGAATAAGGTAAATCTAATGGTAATGATAAAGTTTTTCAAGAAAATTTATATTTTTGTAAATAGTTTTGGTGGCTATATTACCTCTAATGCTTATATTTAGGACTTTTGCAGCTTACTTGGCGAGCTTCAGTAGTTACCTTGACTAATCGATGAGGTTAAGAGAGACTAACTAAAGACTGATGTGACTACTTATAAAATTAATAATTTTTGTAAAGATTCTGAGATATATATATTGAGAGATGGAACATTATTTAACAAATGGTAAGTTTGTATCTAAGTAAAAATGTTCCTACGGCTATATTTGTAGCCTTCTGCTAAGGCAGTAGAATTTAAGCGTACTTATCGTGGTTGGCCAAGAGCATGGAGACATTAGAGTTCATAATCTATCCAGACGGTCGGGTACAAGAAAAAGTCACTGGCATTGTGGGTGCTTCTTGCGCTGAGGTTACAGCAGCAATAGAGGCCCAGCTGGGGCAAGTACTTAATCATGAGCCAACCTCAGAATATTTCGCCGCCAAGGTGCAGCAATCTAATGTGGCGAATACACACACCACTTACAGCGATTGGTAAGTTTTCACAGTAGTTTAGTGTTATTAATTCACAACCACCATGTCACACTTTAGCCAAATTAAGACTCAAATCCGTAACCTTGATTCTTTGAAAGATGCTCTGACTGAATTGGGCATAGACTGGAAACCCGGGCCACGGGAAGTGCGTGGCTATCGCGGTCAAACCCATCCTGCGGAAGTTAGTATTGAGCAGGAAAATGGCTATGACATCGGTTTTAGATGGAATGGCAAAGAATATGAATTGGTGGCTGACTTGCAATATTGGCAGCAAAACCAGTCTGTGGACGGATTCTTACGCCAGGTAACCCAGCGCTATGCTTATCAAACAGTTGTGAAAGAAACCGCTCGTGTTGGTTTTCAAGTCTCTGAACAACAAAAAAATGAAGATGGTTCAATTCGCCTGGTAGTACAGCGCTGGAGTGCGTAATGGCTGATTTTCTGCCGTCGCCGGAAGAACAAGAAGACAATCGTTCGGGTTTGGAACCAGAATTAGGGGGTTTTTTACGGGATGACCCAGAACGTTCTGGTTTAGAACCGGAATTAGGTGGTTTGCTGCGCCAAAATGGTGTTTATGTTGACGAAATTACCTGTATTGGTTGCAAGCATTGCGCTCATGTTGCACGTAACACCTTTTACATTGAACCAGATTACGGGCGATCGCGCGTGGTTCGGCAAGATGGGGATGCTGAGGAAATTATTCAAGAAGCAATTGACACTTGTCCAGTTGATTGCATTCATTGGGTTGATTACACTGAACTGACAAAATTAGAACAAGAACGCAAATATCAGGTAATTCCTGTAGTCGGTTATCCGGTGGAACATGCAGTTGCTGCTAGCGAACGTCGGCGTAAAAAGCAAAAGTTAAAAACCAAAAAATCCCGTTATTAAGATAAAAACGTTAAATCAATATAATAAAGGACTGGTATATCCAGTCCTTTTGCTTTTCGTCATACCATTTTGAATTTTAGATACTTCGACTTACCTCGGCTTCTCTGCGAGACGCTACGCGAACGCTCGGCACAAGTCGCTCAGTACAAGTTTTAGATTTTGGATTGGAAACCGCTTACTATATTAGGACTAGCCCTTTCAAGGTGACTGGTAAAATCTCTTTTTTTCTCTCTGTGTTCTCTGCGTCTCTGCGGTTCAAAAGTAATTTTTGATATTCCTAAAAGTGATTTTTGTTTAAGTCCCATTAATCCAAAATTGGCAATCCAAAATCCAAAATTGTTATGGCTGCCTTCATTTAAAATTTAGAGGATCGTGTTGTGAAAGCAATTTTTCTACTTTTGCCTCGTCTAACCTAGCGGTTAATCTTCTATTTTCATGCAAGTCTCTAGTAGTTTTAGCCAAAGTAAAAGTTGAGCCAACAGAGAAAGCCATACCCATACCCATAAAGCCTTTCACCCAGCCATTTACAGGTAAGTTTACAATGCCGAAGGTGGTCATAGAAATAGAAATCACAAAAGCTGCCCAAGTTTGAATAACCCAAGCTGGACTGTCTTTTTGAGTACCAATTGTTTGCATATTTCTTACCTTTAATATGAGTTATTTATACCAATTCGTAATTAAGAAAAGTCAGATTTCATCTGGGTTTCCAGACTTGTATCTATAGTTTTATTTTGGAGAATTGGTGTTAACAGTAATTGTATTGAGTAGTGGGTTTACTGGTATCAATAGTAAGACCAGTTTGGTAACTGGACTCTAGAAAGTAAGCTCAAGAGCAACTTAATTAAGTAGAAACTGGCACAAGGTTTGTACCAGTTTTACAAGTGGCATTAAACTTAAATCTTGCAGCATTCTCGATAAACCAAGTAGTACAGGAGGCGCGGAAATAAACATACTACTTCAAATGGCGCAAGAAGCTCGGAATACAATTATGCGTGACTTTTGACTTTTCCCTTGTGGTACTAGCCCGCCTCAGACTTAAGTCTGAGGCTAATAGCCAAAGTCCACTCAAGTGGACTGAAACCTTTTACTAGTAGTCTAAAGACTACTTTAGCTATAAGCCAATACGGTTCAGTTAAGGAGAATTGTAGGTTGGGTTGAGGAACGAAACCCAACATTTACAGTGGTTTGTTGGGTAACACTAAAGTTCAACTCAACCTACGCAGTTTATGGTTTTTGACGCTAACTGAACCGTATTGAGCTATAAGCCAATACGGTTCAGTTAAGGATTTTTGGTACTAATTTTAGACCTGTAGAGACGCGAAATTTCGCGTCTTTACCAAGGTTTTTGGGCTTAACTGAACTGTATTGAGCTATAAGCAAGAGTAAATCAAACTAGATTAAGTAATATAAAAAACTCCACGCCACTTGCGGGATGGAGTTTTTAGTCATTAGTCATTAGTACCAATGACTAACAGATTAATTTACTTATTCATCTGGAAAAGTCTGTACCTTGCCATCAGGAGTAAGAACAACTCGAATTTTGACATTTTGTCCGCGTTTATTGGCGGAAACAAAAGGTTTTCCAACTTCAGGCATTCCAGCGCTATCAACAAAGTCTCTTGCTGACTTATTGAGAGGAATAATTCGTTCAATTGTGCCGTCAACACTGACAATCAAACTGTACTCTAATGTTTGTCCTAGTCCAGTAGGTGGTTGCCAACGCTTTGTTAAGTATTCTCTAGCTTCTGCTACTTGAGGTGTATCAAATAATGTCCCTGTAGCCACTTGTGTAGATTTGGGGCTTTGGCGTTCGTTCCCTAATTGATCGATAAAGGGATTATTATCCGCAGTTCTAGAGGAGGAAAGTTGTGAAGCAGGTTTCTCTCCTGGAGAAGGTGGCTGTAGGGAATTGATTCTTTCCTCTAACTGTTGTGAGGTTAGTGGGGAGGGTTGAGTAGGAGTATTGCCACTATTGGGTATAGTCCCAAGAGACGGGGGGACGACTGGTGAGATATTAGTTGGTAAGCTGCTTGTGTTAGAAGATAGCCTGGGTGGCAAATCCCGCAGCTTCGGGAGAGTAGTAGGTTGGGTACTTGACCCTGTAGGGTTCTGTGCAAGATTTGGTAATATGGCAATTTCCTGACCTGGGATTTTGCTAGATGATGCGATCGCTCCATTCGTAGAAAGGGTTGAAGTCTTGCCCTGAGGTATTGTCAGTGCATTTGGTGGCGGTGTAGAAAAACTAGAACTAGGGGCTGTTAGAGGTGCTTGGGGTAAAGTGGATGTGGAAAGTGGAGGGGTGGAACCTAGCAAATTATCTGATGGAGCGGTTAGGCCAGGTTGAGGCGTGGGAAAGTTTAGTGAGGGTGAAGTTTCTAAAGCAGTCTTTAGGGCTGCTGGATCTGCTGTTTTGGCTGTCTGCTGCTGCTTTTCCCTAAGGTTGTTAGCATATTGCCAAGTAACTGGTAATAAACCTACACCTAATACTAATACTGCGGCAACAGGTGCCCAAGCAGGGAACCTCAGAGTCGAAGGGCTGTTGAGAGTTGGGAGTGCCATGACATCAGTTGAATATTCATCTAAAGCACTGGCCAAATCGAATAGTTGCAGCAGACTGAGTTTAATTACGGGGCCCGATGAGTGGTTGGCGAGAGAACCGAGAAATAAGTTGTGAGTTAAATGGCTGCTTGGTTCTAAGCGGATATTTGCCCCAGGAATCTGGGTAGTAAAGGAATTTAATGTTTTTGTAGAGGACTTTAATTCCGGCTCACCTAATACTGTGCTTGACTCCTGGGTATCCGAGAAGCTAACGCAAAAGTTTTCTGGAGACTGTTGGAGGAATTGCTGTACATAGCTTGTGACTGCATCACATAAAGCTTCGAGTTGATCGCGATCGCCCCGAATTGGAACTCTGTTTTCTTCTGGTAGCCGGGGATCATCAAAACGAAGCTCAAAGCTTAGGTGTTTGAGGACAGTTTTCCCCATCCAACGCGATAGAGGTGAGCTTTGCGCGAATATTTCTAGCGTGCAAGTCGGCGGTGTGTAGCAACGAATGACAGAATTTGATAGAGGCATGGCAGGAACTGCGAAGAAGACTATTTGGGATTTTGCAAAAAAGTTAAGCTAGTTGCTTGCAAAGAAAAGTTGGAAAGGCGGATTCCTCCACTCAGAACTTTGTCAGGTTCCTTCTGTTATGCAAAGAGGAAGCAGTGCTGATAGTGCATCGCCCAAGAAGCTCACGACCATCAAAACGGAATCCTTATCTAGCAAACTTTCATGAGCGAATTTTGGTTGAGGAATTTCAAATCTAAAATTTAAAATTTTGTTGAACGGTCTAAAAGTGCTAGCCAAAGACGGCGATGCCCACCAGGAGCACTGTAAAAAAGTAACTCTACAAGCAGTTTTAAGGCCAGGTTGGTAAGTAAATCCGTTGAGATTTGCTCGTCCTCTTCCATCCGCTCTTGGTAAGTGTTGCAAAAAGCATCAATATAATCTCCAAGTAAAGCAGCCTGGTGAGGTTCCCGGTTATTTTCTGCCATTTGTTCTAACAGACCGACAGCGCGGCGAATCAATTCCTGGTGCTGTTTGGCTAGGTAGCAGATGATCAGAACAAGCGATCGCGCTTCTTCGATATCTAGCTTTTTTCGCCCTCCTTGACCTTTGCGTAGGGGATTTGATTGGCGCAGTCGCCATAAAGCTACGCGGTCTGGCACTCTTGACTCTAAATTCAGATCAGTTGCCGCCGAAAGCATAGCCTCTGAACCAATGCCAGTTAAGGTTTCTAGCGCCAGCAGCACCAAGTCTAATTGGGTTTTGATATTGTCCCATTGAACTGTGTTTGGGGCTGGAAGCTTGATTAAATCCTCCCACTGGGAATTCGGAGTGGCTGAGTTGGCGGCCGAGTGCATAACTTTTAGCATAGGTGATCAAGCTGATAGAGGATGTTGCTGTTACCCATTTTGAAACCAGACTCTTAAGAATCAAGCTTGGTTTCCCATAGGTATGAGCCAGAGACTTCAGGTAGATTTTTTATGTGGTAAGCAGCAGGTATCTTTGTCCTACTCTAGATGAAAATTTATTTTCGACAAAGTAGAAAAGTATCAATTCTAGTTAAGGTTTACCTGACTTTCGCTGTAAGTTCCGTACAAGAGTATAAATAAACAATGTTTTGAATGCTAACCGCTAATTATCGCTAAGTAATTATGTAGAATACCTCCTAATTTATTTGCGGTTTTAAATTTTGAAATTTTTTGATGTTTATTACTTGGTCTTTATGTATACATAATTACTATACAAATTTTTTGTCTGTTTAATAAAGGCGCTTCTTGTTGCTTTTCATGATCCCACCCCAGTTTCGCTTGTGTGTAGCCTGTTATTTCAGGACAGGTTAGGCAACATCAGGACGATTGATGTCTCTATCCAATTGATGACAAACTTAAAAATTTGATAAAGTCAGCATTTGAAGATGTTGGGCGATTTATTTATTCCAACTTAGTTGGTACTATAGCTCTAACCGCGAACCACGCACATATCAGAACTCATTTATCAACTTGATGGGCAGAGGTAATAGTTTAGACATTTACCAAAACCCATTATTCAGTATGGGTTACAGATAATTTACTGGTAAGAATAGTAACGCAATATAACAAAATGGATTTACCGCACCCTCTACTTCTGTTCCCGAACATCAGGGCGCGGGTGGAATTTTACTGGCTATAGGTGTAGCTTTCATATTGAACAAAAAGCAATTATAGGACTTACGCAAGAGTTACGGAATAACGAACCACAGAGGCGCAGAGTACACGGAGAAGTCAGAGTTTGAGAGATATTTTGCGTAAGTCCTAAATTAATTAAACTTCATCTATACCACTATCCACAACCTTTTGGAGTAGCTAATTCTAACAATTTGAACTAAATCGGGCTACTCATTTTCTGCCTTATCCACGCACGAAATCCTTTCATTGTCGTATTTCTGCCATTGGTTTTACTTAGTACCAAATATTCGGGAATTACTTGCTGAATTGGTAAATTAGGGAAAATAGAACTGGTATTTGATTCTAGATATTTACCATTGAACAGCACGTTTATTTCCAGTTTTCTTCCATTCCATCGCCACAGTTCCGGTACTCTCAAATCTTGATAATTATTGAAACGAGTGCGGGAGGTAATATCAATTTCAATAGCCAAATCTGGAGGCGGGTCAGTTTCTAAATTGATCCTATCTTTGCCCCTAACTCTAGCTTCATTTTGGATATAAAAACAATCATCGGGTTCTACCCCAGCATCCATACTTTCCTTATCAAAAGTTGTAGAACCTAAACTCCAAAATTCCAAATCGAGTTCTTCTAATAAAACTTTTACCAAGTCCCCAATAATAACTTTAGCTACTTCATGCTCTGGTAATGGAGCCATTATTTCCAGCATCCCTTGACTGTAACCTATCCGAGAACTGCGATTGTCTCCTAATTCTGCTAAAATGCGTTTGTATGCCGACCATGAGACATTTTTAATCAACAACTGATGACCGGCTCTAACAATTAGTTGATTGAGTTCAAGTAATACCATTTTGGATTTTGAATTTTAGATTTTGGATTGGAAATCGCTTGGTGTATCTGGGTTTTCTCTGTCCATTTGTGGTAATCATTTTTAAAATTGGCATAACATATAGCCAGGGCTATTTCATTCTCATCTAGCCCGCCTCAGAATAAATTCTGAGAGGATGTTTGAAAAGGGTCGGCTTGAGCCTCAAGTGCGACTCAGGGGTGGGATCTCAAATCCCAAAACTCCTATTCTCTCGTAGCAGTTTCTCGGTAGCCAGGGTAGTGAAACACACGCTGAAGGACTTTTCAAACATCCTCTGAGGCTAATAGCAAAAGTCGTCTAAAGACGACTAACAAAGGCTTTTAGTCGTCTTTAGACGACTTGGGCTTAAAGCCAAAGAACTTTAGTTCTGGGCGGTTTATGTCTAGAACGAAATAGCCCTGACATATAGCAATCCGATTTGATTTCTGAACTTCTTTATGTAGGTAAGGAGTAGGGAATCAGACTTTTCGAGTTGTAACGAGTTTTTTCAAAAATCAAATAGGAGTCCTATAAGTAGTCGGACAAAAATATTTACAGTCATTGCGAGCGTTCGCGTTAGCGTCTCGAAGAGAAGCGAAGCAATCCCAGCCCTTGCGATTGCTTCATTCCGCTTCGCTCCATTCGCAATGACATTGTGTAATTAATTCTGTCTGACTACTTACCATTCCTGCTCTTTATTTTATGTGAGCAACGGTAACACCGGTGCCGCCATCTGCTTGTTCTGCTGGTTCGTAATTGTTAACTCTGGGATGCTGTTGCAAAAAGGCGTGGACTCCTTGTCGCAGTTTGCCAGTACCATACCCGTGAATAATCCAAACTGGGCCTGTAGCTTCCGAGATGGCTTTATCTAAAATGTATTCGGCATCAGCTACCCGTTTACCACGCAAATCGATGGTATTTTGGGAAGTCCGAATTTCTGGGACAGTTTGCGGTGGCGGGGTTACTGCTGCTGGGGCTGGTTTGGGTTTGACGATCGCTTCGGGTTTTTGACCATCTAGAGATTCTACGTCTTGCAACTTCACGTTCATCTTCATTAGCCCAAACCGAACGCTTAACTCGCCATCTTCATCAGGGGCGGTGATCACATCTGCTATCTGTCCCAATTTGGGAATGCGGACGCGAATCGCCTACTTTGGGCATAAATCCAGCTTTTGGTTTTGCTGGCGTTGCTGGCTGATAAAGTTGGCCAATTTGATTCAAAGCATTGGTTGCTTGCTGCGCCTCTTGGGCTGTAGGCGTACCTTTCTGCAAGCGGCGAATTACTTGGGCAATTTCACCTTTTGCTTGAGCGATCGCTTGTTGGACTGCTATTTCCTGTGAAGCCCGCAAACTGCTTTCTCTCTCTTCCAAACTTGCGGCTTTTGCGGATACTTCTTTGTATAAACGTTCCGCTTGCTGTAACAAACTTTGGGCTTCGGCTGCTTTGGTTTCTTGACGGCGGCGTTGCGCTTCTAAGCCAGCAATTACCTGGTTAACTTCATCTGTGGCCTCTCCCACTTGAGTTTTTGCCTGTTGTACCACTTCTGGGTTCAATCCTAAGCGGAGGGCAATAGTTAAGGCGTTAGAACGTCCGGGGATGCCCCACAGCAGACGGTAAGTAGGCGAGAGAGTACTTTCGTCAAATTCTACAGAGGCATTTTCAAAGCGATCGTCTTCGTATTTCAGGGCTTTCAGTTCCCCGAAGTGAGTAGTGGCGATCGTTAGTTGGGCATGGTTGGCTAAATATTGCAACAAGGCGATCGCTAAGGCGCTACCTTCAACTGGATCGGTTCCTGCGCCGACTTCATCGAGTAAAACGAGTGATTGGGGATTGGCCATTAGGGATTGGGGATTAGGAACTTCCTGTTCCTCAGTCCCCAGTCCCAAGTCCCCAGTACCTAATGCTTCTAAAATCCGACTAATGCGGCGGATATGTCCAGAGAATGTAGATAAACTTTGCTGTAAAGATTGTTCATCGCCAATATCTGCCAACACTTTATCAAACCAAGGTATTTCTACTGGTTCGCGGGCGGGGACAAATAAACCCACTTTGGCCATTAATGCTGCTAACCCTAGAGTTTTTAAGGTTACAGTTTTACCGCCAGTATTTGGCCCGGTAATTGTCACTACCCGAATTTGCGGACTTATCAGTAAATCTACAGGTACTACTGGTTGCCCTTGTTCGTGCTGTTGCTGCCACACTAACAGAGGATGTCGCAAATTCCGCAAGGTAATGATTTCTCTGTCTTCACGCTGGATAAATCGCGGAGGATTTGCTCCTAGCCAGTAACTATACCGCGATCTAGCCGTTGCCAAATCTAAAGTGGTAGCGATCGCTAACAATCTCTCTAAATCTGGTTTGACTGCGGCTACAAGTTCTGTCAAAGCACGGCGAACGGCTTCTTCTTCTGCTTGCTCTCTTCTAATTATCTGCCGCAGTTGGTTGCCCAAAGGCACTACTGAATTCGGTTCCACGTATAGGGTGGCACCGCTAGTAGAGGTATCGTGGACAATACCGGGGATGGCATCTTTTTGGGGTGCTTTTACGGGAATGACAAAGCGATCGCCCCGTTGCGTAATTAGCTGTTCTTGAACTGCTCCAGATTTTGCTTGTAAGATATTTTGCAGCTTTTGAGTAATTTGGCTGCGTACTCGCCGTAAATCTGTGCGAATTTCTCCCAGTTTTTGACTCGCGCGGTCAGTTACCTGGGCCCGTTCATCAATACATCGGTGAATTTCTTGCTCTAGTTCTGGATAAGTCCGCAAATCGGCAACCAAATCAGTCAATATCGGCAAATCTTCCTGGTTGTCAATGACACGGCGCAAATTTCTAGCACCAGAGAGGGTAGTAGCGATCGCTAACAGTTCATCCCCTGCCAAAACTCCACTACGTTCTGCCCGTTCTAAGGAATCACCAATATCTTGAATTCCCTCAAATGACAGTCCCGTGGTCAGGCGAGTTTCCAGTTGGTAGACTTCTTTGGTTTGCTCTAACAACTGTTCGCTTTGGATCTGAGAATCAGGTATTTTCAGATGACGCGCAGCTGTCGCCCCCAGCTTAGTTGCCGCAAAGGTGGCAAGGTGCTGGCAGAGGCGGTGCCATTCTAATAGTTCTAAGGTTTCAGATTGGATCAAGGTTTCAACATCTAATCTGAAATTATCGTAACAATTCTAGCTCCTAGATGGCTAAATCTTAAAGGAGAAAGTTTTGCTTTAGTCAATAGTCGAGAGGTATATTCGCCCTCTGTTACCTCCACATCTTGTAAAATTGTGTATTTTATGCTATATGTAATGCGGTCTTAGTCTAAAATTAAACATTTTTGTTAACTTCATATAACTATGTAATGCGGCTATATTGTAAAAAAATATAATTTTTTCGGTAATCAAATAATTTTTGATTTACTTAATTTCGTGAATCATTAATTAATAATTATATTTTATTTGAAATAAAAATTATAGATATTCTTATAAACAAATACTCATAGGATAAAATATGTATTTTTTTGTATTAAAAATTGTAGTATTAGCATAGATTTAAATAGACTTAGATGCTATAAAATTACCAGCACATATAATTTACGAAATATTATGTTGTTCAGCCCAGTCAACTTGCCCTATTGGATATTTATAGGAATGGGAGTCTTTCTATTCTTATTTATGATAATTTCTGGCGGGGGAGGAGAAGATATTGATACAGACGTTGATGCCGACGTTGATGCAGATACCAATAACGAATTGAGTTTTGGACAATTCCTGGGATGGGCAGGTATTGGTAAAGCTCCACTTATATTGTTACTGGCAACAGATTTAAGTCTCTGGGGCGTTTTTGGCTGGATGTTGAATGTTTGGTTTGGTAGCATTATTAATAGTAAAGTTAACAGTTTATTCGGGGTTACAATATTATTTTCTTCGATGATAATCAGCTTATTGATGGGAGGATTAATAGCGCAGCCGATTGGCAAAATTTTTGCTGAGTTTGGTGAAGATGCAAGTAGCGATCGCTTGATAGGTTGCGTTGGTATTGTTACGTCTGCTTACATTCCTATCGGCAATCAAGGCAGAATTGGACAAGTAGATGTACTAGATACAAAGCGCAATCTATTAACAGTTAGTGCTGTGATACCAGACTGGGCAACTATTGCTCCACAACGAGGAGAAAAAGTTTTAGTCATTGAACATAAAGCACAAATTTACTTAGTTATTGCCAAAGATAGTCCTGATCAAGAACAATGGTTAGCTAACTCATCTCAGATAAATTAAACTTAGTGAAAGGAAAAAATATGCTTTTTTGGTTAACTTTTATCCAGTCTTTACCGAGTGCTACAATAGCTGAAGCTCCGCAAATTAATTTGCAACCACAACAAAAGCAAACAATATTAATTTCCCAAACCCTTCCAGTCAGAATCCAACCAACTGTTGCCCAAATTAACGGGGGATTAGTATTTCCTGGAGTTATTGCTGCTTTAGTTTTACTACTCCTATTTAGCTTATTTGCTTATACACGGGTTTATGTAGTGACACCCAACAACGAAGCTTTCGTGAGAACTGGGGGTCTTTTTATCAAAAAGAAATCGGTAATTCTCTATGGCGGTTGTATTGTTCTACCGGGATTTCATCAGCTAACTCGCGTACCTCTGCGAGAAATTTCTATTGATGTTGAACGCACTGCTAAACTTGCTGTTCGCACTAAAGATTATTTACGAGCAGATATTCGAGTCACCTTTTATGTATGTATTAATGCCTCCGAAGATGATGTTTTAACAGCAGCTGCTAGACTATCTCAAAATGGCAGTAAAATTACTCCTGAAGATATTAAAAATGCTTTAGAAAAACGAGCAGATGATGCAATTAGAGCGGCAGCTAAAACTAAGGATTTAGCGGAAATAGATTCTGATAAATTAGGGTTTGCTCAGGAGGTGTTGAACTTAGTTGGTACCGATTTGAAAAAAGTGGGATTAACTCTAAATAACATTGCTATCTCAGAAATATTAGAAAGTGTTACCTACGATCCAGATAACTTCTTTGATGCTCAAGGTGTGCGTTTGCGAACAGAAATTATTCAGCGCTCAATTCAACAAAAGCGGGAAGTTGAGTTAGCAGCACAAGTGACTATTGAGCAAAAAGAACTGGATGCCCAAAAGCGATCGCTACAAATTGCCCAAGAGCAAGAAAGCGCTAAATTGGAGCAAAAATTCCAAGTAGAAGCACAAAAAGCACAGAAAGAGCGCGAAATTCAAGAATCCAAAGATAGAGAGGCTGCAACAGTACGCCGTAGCAAAATTTTGCAAGAAAAATCAATTGAAGAAGAAGAAATTCGCAAAAAATTATCGGTGCAGCAAAGCCAAATTGAAGCTGATATTTCCCTAGAAGAACGCAATAAACAGCTAAAGGTAGCACAAGCACTGCAAAAACAAGAATCTGAGCTTGCAGAGATTGTACGTGAACAAAGTGTAGAATCTGGAAAATTACAAGCACAAGTGCATATAGCTGAGTCAGAACGAGTGGCCAAGCTAGCTCAAGAAGATGTAGCGATCGCTATTGCTAACAAAAAGCGTGAAAGCTTTGTGGCACAAGCACAACAAGCCAAAGCTGAGGAATCAGTTAAGACAGCAGGTGAGGTTGAAAAAGCCGAACGTAACAAACGCCTATCGGTAATTGCTGCGGAACGAGAAGCCGAAGAACGGAGTATTAGCGATCGCAACGTTGTGGAAATCGATGCTTTCCGCCGCCGCCGCCAAGCAGAAATCGCCCAACAAGCAGCAGAATTAGAGGCTGAAGCAATTCGCACTCTAGCAGCAGCTAATCGTGATAAAGTTTTAGCAGAAGCAGAAGGTATTCAAGCAAAAATTGCCGCCGAGAATTCCATTAGTAACGCTAACCTCACTGCCAAAATTATTACTTCCATTTGGCCAGAACTAGCCGATAAACTACCAGAAATTGTCACCGCTTTAGCACCACAACCAGGAGTTTTAGGAGATACTCGGATCTATTCATTTCCTGGTGCAAACGGTAGTAGTGGCAGTCAAGACATTAACAAATTACTATTATCTACCAGTGGACTTTCTTTAATCAACACCTTACTTGACGAAGGCAAACTAGGCGAATTAATTAGTCAAATCAGCCAGTTAGTACGTGGCAATAACCAAGTAATAACTGACACAAAAAGCCATCTTTCCTTAGAAACTCTCACAACACCAACTCTGATCGAAAATGCTACAGAAACTGATTAAGTAGCGACTATTTCTTGCGCTAGAACGTAAGGCTGAACGATGAGAGTATTAAATCGTTTAGTGCGATCGCCATTCCATTCTCCCACCTGTACTATCGTGGGTTTGGCAATCAATTGTTTATCAATCCACTGTTCTACTGATGGGATGTTATCACTGGCGATCGCTACTCCAACATCCACCAAATTTAGCTCAAGTGCCACCAAAATTACTGCATCTCGTTGTACATGAGGAATTAGCCACTCCCACTCTGCCTCATCCAAAATTTCTGTTAATTCCGCTCTTAAATCCGACATTATTCCTTAATTTGTATTGACTAAGAAACTATTTTACATTAATTACTACAGACGCGATGAATCGCAGACGCCATGAATCACAGACGCGATGAATCGCAGACGCGATGAATCGCAGACGCGATGAATCGCGTCTCTACTTGCAACTCTTGTACAGACGCGATTTATCGCGTCTCTCTATCTCTCTATCTCTCTACTTCCAACGATTCATCGCGTCTCTAAACTTCAGACTTCATTTCATCAATTTCAAATAAAGATACGATGACTCCAGCAATGGGAATAGATATAAAAACTCCTAGTAATCCTGCTACTTTAGCGCCTACTAACAAAGCAAAAAACACCACTACAGGATTAAGATTCAGCGCACCTTGCATAATTCGGGGCGCAATCAAGTTGTCTTGTATCTGCTGGAGGATAATACAAGCTATCAATACTTTCAATGCTAACCAAACACCTTGAGACAACACAAATAAAGTAATTGTGCTTACTCCTAATGTTGCTCCTATGCCAGGAATGATATCAAGAATTCCAACTATTATTGACAATATTAAAGCAAAAGGTACTTGTAATATTAAGAAAACCACGAAAGTCGTACTTGTGAGAAATGCACTTAATAATAACTGACCTCTAAAAAATCCTAAAAATGACTTTCTGATTATAATTGTAAATCTATTGCGGCGATGTTTGGGTACAATTTTTAAAATAAAATTCCACAGCTTGTCTCCATCTAATAGCATGAAGAAAGCCACAACTGCAATTAATACAAAAGTCACGAAGTTCGTCATAAATCCTTGTAGAATAGCTAAACTAGTCACAAGACTTGATACAGCTTGGTTCCGCAGTTGTTCTTCAATAAAACTTAAATCTATCTGTAAATTACGGCCTCGCAAAAATCCTTCTAGTCTCTCTAATAAAGGTACTAAAGAATTTAAAAACGCAGTGATACTATCAATTAATTGTTGTCCTTGAGATAAAACCGTTAAGCCGACGGTAATGATCAGACCGCCTATAATCACAATACTAAGTAAGAAAACGACACCAACAGCTACACCGTGGGGTAAAAAACGCCGCAGCCATTGTACAGGATAACTGAGTAAAAAAGCCAAAATTGCAGCAAATGTGAAAACAACAATGACCGCTTCAAAGTAAGCTAAAAGCTGTACAATTGCCCAGCCAGAAGCAATTAAAAGTAAAAAGCGGACTAACGCCAGATTATTTAATCGATCCCAAAAATTTTTGGCTTCAAAGCCGCTCATATATATGTTGTTTAGAGAGAAACTTATGGTAAATTTGCCTAGTAGTTGCATTTAAGCATAAAGTTAGACTTCATTGCTAGAGCGCATTGACCTTAAAGATACAGAGGCTAAGGCGCGATCGCTACCTCCCTAAAGCATATATCTGAAGTTGTCTAACTTATCTTCCTAAATCATGCATCTCGTTTATTACTTTGGTACACTTTTGTGTTAAAGCTTCCAATTCTTCTTTATTAGTAGAACTGGGAGCATCAATCAAGTTACCAATTCTCACGGTGATGGGAACTGCGCGGGGTAGGGACGATCCTTTTTGTAAAATCTTCTCAGTACCCCAGACACTTACGGGTAATATTGGGGCTTTTGCTTTCGCCGCTAGCAGCAGTGCGCCTCTCTTTGGGTCTGTGATTCTACCATCTGGGGTGCGAGTACCTTGCAAGAAAACACCGACAGCCCAACCTTTATCGAGATATTCTAGGGCGGAACGGATGGCATTGCGATCGGCACTTCCTCGACTCACCGGGTAAGCACCGTATAATTTAATCACTTGTGCCAAAATTGGGATTTTAAATAACTCTTCCTTAGCCATGTACGCCACTGGACGACGTACACAATTGGAGACAATGGGCGGGTCAAAGTAGCTAGCGTGATTACTTACTATCAGTAGCGGCCCTGATTGGGGGACATTTTCCGTACCATAAATCTGGCCCCGAAAGTAAGTATGAAGCATGGGGCTGACGACTGACCATTTAAAGGCGTGGTAAAGTGCCAGACTGATAAACGGTTCGCGGTTTCTGTCCACAGAAGATAATTCAAATCAGACTGAATTTAGCATACGCGATCGCAACACCCAGAGCAAATGCTAAAAACCTGTAAAGATGAATTGCTTCAATCATCTGGGAATACTAAATCCAGAAAATATTAGGATTTAGCAGTATGAATACCACTACAGTCAGTATTCCCGGATATCGCATCAGTGAAGAACTTTACAATGGTTTCAGAACGTTGGTGTATCGGGGGTATCGAGAGACTGATGAATTACCAGTGGTGATTAAACTCCTGAAAAATCCTTATCCGAGTTTCAGTGAACTCTTATGCTTTCGCAATCAGTACACCATAGCTAAAAATCTTAACTCACCTTTAATCATCCAAACTTATAGCCTGGAACAATATCAAAATGGCTATGTGTTAGTAATGGAAGATTTTGGCGGGATTTCTCTTAAAGATTATTTCACCTCGGTAGAGACGCGATATATCGCGTGTTTACAAGAGTTTTTAGAAATAGCGATCGCACTATGTAATACCTTAGATATACTCTACCACTCGCGGATTATTCATAAAGATATTAAACCTGCCAATATTTTAATTAATCCAGAAACTAAACAAGTTAAATTAATTGACTTTAGTATTGCATCTTTACTGCCACGAGAAACTCAAACCTTAATTAGCCCCAATGTGTTAAAAGGAACTCTCCCTTATATTTCCCCAGAACAAACTGGACGAATGAATCGAGGGATTGACTACCGCACAGATTTTTATTCTTTGGGTATAACTTTTTATGAATTCCTGACTGGGAAATTACCATTTCAGTCAGAGGATGCTATGGAGTTGGTACATTGTCATATTGCAAAAACAGCGCCTTTAATAGATGAAATTAATTCAGCAATTCCATCTGTATTTTCAGAAATTGTTAGCAAACTAATGGCGAAAAATCCTGAAGATCGGTATCAGAGCGCTTTAGGATTGAAGTATGATTTAGAAAAGTGCTTGGTTCAACTGAAGGAAACAGGTACAATTGAGAGTTTCCTAATTGCACAACAAGATGTTTGCGATCGCTTTATTATCCCCGATAAACTCTATGGCAGAGAAACCGAAGTAGAAACCCTGTTGCAAGCATTTGAAAGAGTTAGCCTTGGGACAACCGAAATGATGCTAGTTGCTGGCTTTTCGGGGATTGGGAAAACTGCGGTTATCAACGAAGTTCATAAACCGATTGTTAGGCAACGTGGTTGTTTTATCAAAGGCAAATATGACCAATTTAATCGCAATATTCCCTTTAGTGCATTTGTGCAAGCTTTTCGAGATTTAATGGGGCAACTATTGAGTGAAACTGATACTAATTTACGGCTATGGCAGGAGAAAATTATCACAGCTTTGGGTGAAAATGCCCAAGTTATTATTGAGGTTATCCCAGAACTAGAACGAATTATTGGTTGCCAACCCCCGGCTGTAGAACTATCTGGAATGGCGGCTCAAAATCGCTTCAATCTGCTGTTCCAGAAATTTATTCAAGTTTTCACGACACTAGAACATCCCTTAGTGATATTTTTGGATGACTTGCAGTGGGCAGATTTGGCATCACTGAAACTGATGCAGCTACTCATAGATGAATCCCAGAGTGGCTACTTGTTGCTGCTTGGGGCATACCGAGATAATGAGGTCTTCCCGGCACATCCTTTAATGTTGACATTAGATGAGATAGCCAATGCAGGAGCCGTTGTTAACAACATTATACTCAATCCCCTGTGTCCAGTAAGTGTGAATCAGTTGTTAGCAGATACCCTCAATTGTCAACTAGAAATAGCACAGCCATTAACGCAATTAGTATATCAAAAAACCAAAGGAAATCCCTTTTTTACCACTCAGTTTCTTAAGGCACTGCATCAGGATAATAATTATATTCAATTCAATTTTCAAAGCGGGTATTGGCAATGTAATATTGCCCAAATCAAGCAATTGGCGCTGACAGATGATGTGGTAGAGTTTATGGCACAACAGTTGCAGAAACTAACACCAGCAACTCAAGAGGTTTTAAAACTGGCGGCTTGTATTGGTAATCAGTTTGATTTGCATACCTTGGCGATTGTTTATCAACAATCCCAAACCGAAACCGCCGCCGCATTATGGAAAGTATTACAGGAAGGTTTCGTTATACCACAAAGTGAAGTTTATAAGTTTTATATAGACCGAGAAAATCGAGATAGTAATCAGGAAATCGCTCACGCTGTAGGATATAAATTTTTGCACGATCGCGTCCAACAAGCCGCTTATTCACTGATTCCTGAAGATCGCAAACAGATAACCCATGTCAAAATTGGCCGCCTGCTGTGGCAAAATACCCCGAAAGCTGAATTAGAAGATCGGATATTTGCGATCGCTAATCAGCTAAATATCGGGCTTGAACATTTCCATCAACCTACAGAACGCCATGAACTCGCACAGTTAAATCTCATGGCTGGGAAAAAAGCAAAAGCCTCAACTGCATACAGTTCAGCAATTGCTTATCTTAAAATAGGCATCCAATTGCTACCATTCAACCCTTGGGAATCTGACTACAATCTGACTTTAAGTTTGTATAACGAAGCAACCGAAGCTAGTTATCTGTGTGGCGAAATTGATGCAATGGAAGATTTCGCCCAGGAAATTTTACAACACGCAAAAGCGATCGCTGATACAGCCAAAGTATACGAAGTAAAAATTGAAGCTTATACAGTCCAAGGAAAATTATTAGCAGCGATCGATACAGCCATGCAATTTTTGCAGCCGATTGGCATTGAGTTTCCCAAAGAACCAACAGATGAAGATTTTATTCTCGCTTTACAAGAGACTCAAGCTACCTTGAGTGGCAAAACAATTGCTGAATTAGTTGAGTTGCCAGAGATGCAGAATCCCGAATTACGTGCAGCCTTGCGTGTCTTAGTCAAAGTAACTACTCCCGCTTATCTAGCAAAACCTAAACTCCATCGCTTGGTGGTACTGAAAAAAGTTACTCTTTCTGTAATCTACGGAAATACTTCCGCCTCTGCCTTGGCTTACTCAGGTTATGGATTGATGCTTTGTGGTCAACCAAACAGTATTCCAGTAGGTCATGAATTGGGTAATTTAGCCTTGCAATTGCTGTCTAAGTTTCAAGATCAGGAATATGAAGCACTAGTCCTTGTGGTTGTTAATCATTTTATCGCCCACTGGCAACAGCCTGCAACAGCAACCCTCAAGCCATTACTACAAGCCTATACCAGTGGTTTAAATAGTGGGGATTTGGCCTATGCTGGTTACGCTGCCTACATGTATTGCTTGCAGGCTTACATCGCCGGTCAAGAATTAACCAAATTAGCTAATGAATTAGCGATTTATGGGACAGCAATAGAAAAACTCAACCAAAAAACCGCACTTAACTATAACAATATTTATCACCAAGTAGTTTTGAATTTAATCGAGTCAAAAACTACTCCTTGGGAATTAGTTGGCACAGCCTACGATGAGAAATCCATGCTGGCGTTACATGAGCAAACTAATGATGGCACTGGTTTATGGCATTTATTTGTCAACAAATTGATGCTTTGTTATCTGTTTCAAGAACTAGATTTGGCAGTGGAATATGCCATCAAAGCTAAACAATATTCCGGTTCAGGATATGCGATGGTGAACACTCCAGTGCAGAACCTTTATGATTCACTGTTGCAACTGGCTTTATTTCCTACGTCGTCACCCGCAGAACAACAGAGTATTTTACAGCAAGTAGCAGAAAATCAGGACACCATGCAACAATGGGCAAATTATGCACCCATGAATCATCAACATCGATTTGAGTTGGTGGAGGCAGAAAAGTGTCGGATACTAGCACAAAAAACCGCAGCAATTGAATTTTACGATCGCGCCATTGCTGGAGCAAAAGAAAATGGCTACATCCAAGAAGCAGCACTTAGCAATGAACTGGCTGCCAAATTCTACCTTGATTGGGGCAAAGAAAAAATTGCCCAGGTCTATATGCAAGAAGCTTACTACTGCTATGCCCGTTGGGGAGCCAAAAGCAAAGTAGAAGACTTAGAACAACGTTATCCAGAACTTCTGCGGGTAATTCTGCAACAAAAAAACCTTAAACTAAACCTGCAAGAAACACTGAGTAAGAGTGTAATATCTAGTGCCTCTATTCACTCTTCAACCCATATCTCCAGTTCCTCCAACAGCAATTCGGTGCTGGACTTTGGATCTGTCTTTAAAGCCTCTCAAGCAATCTCTACCGCAATTCAGTTAGATCAGCTAATCCAGAAGCTAACTCAGATTATTCTCGAAAATGCTGGTGCTGATCGGTGTGCGTTAATTCTCTTTCAGAATGGCTTATGGCAAGTGCGAGCGATCGCCACCTTAGAAGGTACTATATTGCAAACAGCACCTTTAGATAATCATCCTGGTATTCCAATCAAACTAATTCAGTATGTGAAAAACACTCTCGAAACAGTTTTGATTGATGATCTCAAAACCCATCTGCCTAATGTGATTGGGGAATATATGCGCCAGCATCAACCCAAAAGTACGCTGTGTATGCCAATTCGGAATCAGGGGCAGTTACTGGGAATTTTGTATTTAGAAAATCAGGGAACAATTGGTGCATTTGTAGGCGATCGCTTAGATATACTAGAATTATTAACTAGCCAAGCGGCGATTTCTCTAGAAAACGCTCTACTCTACAACACCCTAGAGCAAAAAGTAGACCAGCGCACCCAAGAACTTCATCACAAAAATCAGCAATTATCCTCTACTCTCCAAGAATTACAACAAACCCAAGCTCAATTGATTCATGCTGAAAAAATGTCTAGTTTAGGGCAAATGGTAGCTGGAATTGCCCATGAAATTAATAACCCAATTAGCTTTATTTACGGGAATATTACATATTTAAAAGAGCATTTTGAAGATTTGCTAGAGGGTATTAATCTCTATCAACAGCAATATCTACAACCTACTACCGAAATTCAAGCTTATCTCAATGAAAAAGATTTAGATTACGCGATCAAAGACGTACCAAATCTGCTGAATTCTATGCAACAAGGTAGTGAACGTATTCAAAATATTGTCTTATCTCTGCGGAATTTTGCCCGACTTGATGAAGCAGATATCAAAGCCGTAAATATTCATGAGGGTATTGAGAATACGCTGTTAATTTTGCAACACCGACTTAGCAAAATTGAAATTATCAAAGACTATGCTGAACTTCCGCTAGTGAGTTGTCACGCCAAACAAATCAATCAGGTAATCATGAATATCTTGAATAATGCCATTGATGCCTTAAATGAAGTCCAAAAAACAAGTACCATTACAATTCGTACAGCACTAAGCAATTCTCTAACTAAGAGTGTGAGCATTCGCATTGCCGATAATGGTATTGGAATTTCTGAAGAAATCCAAAAACGAGTATTTGACCCCTTCTTTACCACAAAAGCTGTCGGTAAAGGAACGGGATTAGGATTAGCTGTAGCCTACTCCATTATGTCAACTCATGGCGGACAAATTAATTTCGTTTCTAAATTAGGACAGGGGACGGAATTTGAGATTATCCTACCTGTCGGAGGATGAAGAACGAACAACGTCTAGAAATTGAAGTGATAACTGATTATGGGAATTTGCCCCAAATTCAATGTTTTGCTGGGCAATTAAATCAGGTATTTATGAATATTCTGGCAAATGCTATTGATGCGTTAGATAAATCAAATATGGGACGCAGTTTTAAGAAAATTAAGTCCAATCCCAACCGAATTACCATTAAAACTTCCTTAGAAAATGAAGGCGTGAAAATTGCGTTGGCGAAGCCCGCCGTACCCTTCGGGAAGCAAGCTACGCGTAGCGTCTCGCAGAGAAGGCATCGCTGATAATGGCAAAGGAATGAATGAGACAGTAAAACATCAGGTCTTTGACCACTTATTTACTACAAAGATTGTAGGTAAAGGTACGGGCTTAGGATTAGCGATCGCTCGGCAAATCGTTGAAGAAACCCACGCTGGCAAATTGAGTTGTAACTCTGTTATGGGTGAGGGTACACAATTTGTAATTGAAATTCCGCGATAATTTTGACCTCTTTTTGCTAAAAGCTTCAGGCATGTGGGAATACTAAATCTGGAAGTATTAAAGATTTAGCAATATGCTTAACACTATTGTCAGTATTCCTGGATATCGCATCGGTGAAGAACTCTACAACGGTTCAAGAACTCTAGTTTATCGGGGGTATCGAGAGGCTGACTCATTGCCTGTAGTGATTAAATTCCTGAAAAATCCTTATCCAAGCTTTAGCGAACTGGTGCAATTTCGCAATCAGTACACCATTGCCAAAAATCTTAACTCACCTCTAATCATCGAAACCTATAGCCTCGAACCCTACCAAAATGGCTATGCGTTGGTAATGGAAGATTTTGGCGGGATTTCTCTTAAAGATTATTTCACCTCTGACCAGACGCAATATATCGCGTCTCTACAAGAGTTTTTACCAATTGCGATCGCACTGTGCAATACCTTAGATATACTCTACCGCGAGCGGATTATTCATAAAGATATCAAACCCGCCAATATTTTAATTAATCCACAAACCAAACAAGTTAAATTAATTGACTTTAGTATCGCATCTTTACTACCACGAGAAACTCAAACGCTCATCAGTCCCAATGTGTTAGAAGGGACACTCGCTTATATTTCCCCAGAACAAACAGGCAGAATGAATCGGGGGATTGACTATCGCTCTGATTTTTATTCTTTAGGTATTACTTTTTATGAATTACTAACTGGTGAATTACCCTTTAAATCAAATGATTTGATGGAGTTAGTCCATTGTCATATTGCTAAACAACCAGACAAATTCAAAATTGAAAATTCCCAATTAAAAAACCCAGAACTAATTCCCCAAGTTCTTTGTGACATTGTGATCAAATTGATGGCAAAAAATGCCGAAGACCGCTATCAAAGTGCATTAGGGCTGAAATTTGATTTAGAAAATTGTTTACGTCAACTAAAAGAAACTGGCAAAATTGAGAGTTTTGCAATTGCTCAACGGGATGTGTGCGATCGCTTTATTATCCCTGATAAACTATATGGAAGAGAGACAGAAGTAGAAACCCTACTGCAAGCATTTGAAAGAGTTAGCTTGGGTGCAACTGAAATGATGCTGGTAGCTGGTTTTTCTGGAATTGGAAAAACGGCGGTTGTTAACGAAGTTCATAAACCGATTGTGCGCCAACGCGGTTATTTTATCAAAGGCAAGTTTGACCAATTTCAACGGAATATTCCTTTCAGTGCCTTTGTGCAAGCATTCCGAAATTTAATTGGGCAATTATTAACAGAAAGTGATATTCAAATTCAGCTATGGAAAAGCAAAATATTAGAAGCTTTAGATGACAATGGACAGGTAATTATTGAAGTAATTCCCGAATTAGAAAGAATTATTGGCAAGCAAACACTAGTAATAGAATTATCAGGAACCGCATCCCAAAATAGATTTAATTTATTATTTCAAAAATTCACTCAAGTCTTTACTACTGCTGAACATCCATTAGTGATGTTTTTAGATGATTTGCAATGGGCAGATTCGGCATCGCTGAAGTTAATGGAGCTATTAATGGCTGACACAGGTCATCTTTTATTAATTGGTGCCTATCGTGATAACGAAGTCATGCCAGCACACCCGTTAATGTTGACTTTGAATGATATCCAAAAAACAGCAGCCACGATTAATACGATTACTTTAACACCACTGAGTCAAGAGCAGGTAAATCAATTAGTTGCTGATACACTTAAATGCTCAGAAAAATTGGCATGGCCTCTTTCTGGCTTGGTATATCAGAAAACTCAAGGTAATCCGTTTTTTGCTACACAGTTCCTCAAAGCATTACATCAAGATGGATTAATTGAATTTAACTTGGACTCAGCATGTTGGCAATGCGATATTACGCAAATAAATCAGCGATCGCTCACAAATGATATAGTTGAATTTATGGCATTGCAATTACAAAAGTTGCCAAAATCAACTCAAAGTGTTTTAAAATTAGCTGCGTGTATCGGGAATCAGTTTGATTTAGAAACATTAGCGATTGTTTCTAAACAATCAAAAATAGAAACGGCTGTTTGTTTGTGGAATGCCTTACAGGAGGGTTTGATTTTACCTCAAAGTGAGGTTTATAAGTTTTTTGTTGGGTTAGAAAATCAAGCTTTCACTAAAGAAAATTCGGAAATTATTGGATATAAATTTCTGCACGATCGCGTCCAACAAGCAGCTTATTCTTTAATACCAGAAGCTGAAAAACAAAAGACACATTTGATGATTGGTCAATTGTTATTGCAAGGGTTATCTCAGCAAGAGCAACAAGAACGAATTTTTGACCTAGTAAACCAACTGAATCTAGGACTTGGTGCGATCGCTGAAGATTCCTCCCTTTCCAACATCGCCATTGATCAGCAGAAAAAACAACTGGCTTGCTTAAACCTGCAAGCAGGACAAAAGGCCAAACTTTCGGCAGCTTATCAAGCATCCCAGAGTTATTGTACTACTGGGATTGATTTATTACCTGCAACCGCTTGGCAGACTGACTATGAACTAACGTACAGTTTGCACCGCGATTGCTCAGAAGCAGCTTATCTATGTGGTAATTTTGACAGAGCCGAAGTCCTTTATGGGGAAGCACTCAGCCATGCTCAAACACCCCTAGACAAAGCGGTGATTTATCGTGTGCAGATGACTCAATATCAGCTTCAGGGACGCAATGCAGAAGCGATCGCTATGCAACGCCAGAGTTTACAACTACTCGACTGGGAACTACCAAAAGAACAAGAGTTGATTCAAAAAAGTCTGGACGAAGAAATTGCCATAGTTAACAGATTTTTAGAGCAACAGACTATTGAATCCATTCTCAATCTTCCCAAAATGTCAGATGCCGGTATTGCAGAAATGTTGCGAATTTTACAAATTCTCTTCTATGCTGCATGGCTTGATGGTCAACCTACTTTAGGATTACTTGTACTTGCCAAGATGACTACTTTATCTTTGCAGTATGGTAACAGCGATATGTCTCCCTTTAGCTATGCCGGCTATGCCTTAATTGCCAATGCCATCCTCAAAGACTTGGGAACAGGTTATCAGTTTGGACAAATGGCGGTGCAGCTTTGCGAACAGTTTGATAATGCAGATGTTCGGGGAATGACTAATTTTATCTTTGCTGCTGATGTGCATAGCTGGAGTCATCCAATTAGAGAAGCAGATACATACTATGACAACGCTTACAAGTATGGCATGGAAGCAGGGAATTGGTTGACTGTTGGCTTTATGATGATGCAAAGTGGTTCAGATCGCCTCACTTATGGTAAAAATCTGGATGAACTATATGCGATCGCTCAAGGCCATGCAGATTTTCTCCGTCACATCAAAAGTTTAGAGAATTTAGATGCTTTAATAGTCGGAGTTATTCAACCAATTCGCAATCTTCTTGGTTTAACAAAAACCCCCTTTAGCTTTGATGACGATAGCTTCACTGAAGCTGAGTTTTTACAAAAATATGGCAATACTCCTTATCATCTGGCTTGGTTATATTCTGTCAAAATTCGTCATGCTTATTTATTTGACCACAAAGCCGCATACTCAGATTTAATTCCCCAACTGAGCATAATTGAAAACACGATTTCTAGTCATGCTAAAGTCCCTTCTAGCGTATTTTATGTAGCATTAATGCATCTATCTCTAGCTGAAATTGCTAGCGACGAGCAAGAGCGTCAGTTCCATTGGCAAGCGCTGATTCCCTTAGAGGAACGCTTAAACAATTGGGCAATAGCCTGTCCAGAAAATATTCTCCACAAGTGTCTGCTAATACAAGCAGAAAAAGCACGGCTAAAGGGACAAAAAGCAGAGGCAATCGATTTTTATGAACAAGCCATTGCTCAAGCTAAACATCAAGGTTACGGCTATGAAGAAGCCCTCGCTAATGAACTTGCAGCTAAATTTTACCTCAAATGGGGCAAAGAAAAAGCCGCCGGAGATTATATATATGAAGCCTACTATTGCTATAGCCGTTGGGGCGCAAAAGCCAAAACCTTGGACTTAGAAAAACGCTATCCCCAACTTCTCAAATCCATTCTGCAAGAGGAACAAATCAAGCTCAATCCCTTAGAAACTATTAGCTCTCGCAACGCTTCCTCATTTACTTGCACGAATAGCACTGGTACTACCAATATTTCCCAAGTTCTGGATTTTACCTCTGTCCTCAAAGCAGCTCAAGCTATCTCCGGTTCTTTAGAATTAGATCAACTAATTGTTAGCCTCACCCGCATTATCCTAGAAAACTCCGGCGCTAAAAAATGCGTACTGGTACTTCCCCAAGAGGAGGACAATTGGCAAGTTAGAGCAATTACCTTTATCGAGCATGAGGAAATACAAACTATCCTAGATTCACAATCACTAGACAATTGTCAAGATATTCCCGTAAAAATTATCAATTATGTCAAAAATACTCAACAAACAATTGTTATAGACAATTGTAAAACAGATATTCCTGGGATAATTGGCAAATATATGTTGGAATATCAACCTCAGAGTGTGTTGTGTGCCCCAATTATTAATCAAGGGGTTATGGTAGGGATTCTCTACCTAGAAAATAGCTTAACTCAAGGGGTTTTTACTAGCGATCGCCTCAGTGTAATTAACCTTCTTTCATCTCAAGCAGCAATATCTCTAGTGAATGCTCGACTCTATCAACAAGCAGGAATTGCATTACAAGATTTACAACAAGCACAATTACAAGTTGTCCAAAGTGAGAAAATGTCGGCACTGGGTAATCTTGTTGCAGGGGTAGCTCATGAAATGAATAATCCTTTGGGCTTTATTTCTGCCAGTCTCCAACAAGCTAAACCCACTATTGCAGATATTGTTGAACACTTAAAGCTATATCAAGAAAGTCTACCCAATCCCAGCGATAAAATCAAAGACCATGCTGAAGATATTGACTTGGATTATAGTTTATCAGACTTACCCAAAATAATTGATTCTATGACAATGGCGTGCGATCGCCTCCGCAACATCAGCACCAGTCTTCGTACTTTCTCTCGTGCTGATAAAGATTACAAAGTACCGTTTAATATCCACGAAGGTATAGATAGCACGATTTTAATTCTCAAACATCGTCTGAAAGCTAATGAAGAACGTCCAGAAATTGAAGTAGTCACTGATTACGGTAATTTTCCCCAGATTGAATGTTTTCCTGGGCAATTAAATCAGGTATTTATGAATATTCTGGCAAATGCCATTGATGCGCTAGATGAATCGAATACGGGACGCAGTTTTAAAGAAATTAAGTCCAATCCCAACCGAATTACAATTAAAACCTCCTTAGAAAATGAAGGCGTGAAAATTGCGATCGCAGATAATGGCAAGGGGATAGGTGAATCAGTGAAAGAAAATATTTTTGACCACTTATTTACTACAAAAGGTGTAGGTAAAGGTACGGGATTAGGATTAGCGATCGCTCGTCAAATCGTTGAAGAGACGCACGGTGGCAAATTGAGTTGTAATTCTGTTCTAGGTGAGGGTACAGAATTTATTATTGAAATTCCGGTGTAAAATTTTCCTCTTGTTTATAAACAACTTCATAGATTCTGGGAACACTAAATCTGTAAGTATTAAAGATTTAGCAGTATGGATAGCACTCTTGTCAGTATTCCCGGATATCGCATCAGTGAAGAACTATACAATGGTTCCAGAACCATAGTTTATCGCGGTTATCGAGATGACTCTTTACCTGTGGTGATTAAACTGCTCAAAAATCCTTATCCCAGTTTTAGCGAATTGGTGCAGTTTCGCAATCAATACACCATTGCCAAAAATCTTAACTCACCTCTAATCATCCAAACTTATAGCCTGGAACCTTATCAAAATGGCTATGCGTTGGTGATGGAAGACTTTGGGGGGATTTCTCTGAAAGAATGGGGAACAGGGGAAAACCTCCGAAATATTACGGAGTTTTTACAGATAGCGATCGCACTGTCCAACGCCTTACATATACTATACCGCTCGCGCATTATTCATAAAGATATTAAACCCGCCAATATTCTAATTAATCCCGAAACCAAACAAATTAAATTAATTGACTTTAGTATTGCATCCCTACTACCACGGGAAACTCAAACACTGATGAATCCTAATGTGTTGGAAGGGACACTAGGTTATATTTCTCCTGAACAAACAGGAAGAATGAATCGAGGAATTGACTACCGGGCTGACTTTTATTCTTTAGGTGTGACTTTTTACGAATTATTGACAGGAGAATTACCGTTTCAATCAAACGATCCGATGGAATTGGTACATTGTCATTTAGCAAAGCTTCCACCAAATATGAATAAACCTCACCCTATTGGTAAGGAGAGGGTGCTTGATGCGGGTGAGGAATATTTTCCTATTCCTCAAGTTCTCTGTGACATCGTGATGAAATTGATGGCGAAAAATGCCCAAGATCGCTATCAAAGCGCATTGGGACTGAAATTTGATTTAGAAAATTGTTTATCTCAACTCCAAGAAACTGGTGAAATTAAGAGTTTTTTAATTGCACAACGAGATGTGTGCGATCGCTTCATTATTCCTGATAAACTCTATGGCAGAGAAACAGAAGTAGAAACCCTACTCCAAGCATTTGAGCGAGTTAGTCTTGGTGCAACTGAAATGATGCTGGTAGCTGGTTTTTCTGGTATTGGTAAAACCGCCGTCATTAATGAAGTTCATAAACCGATTGTTAGACAACGCGGTTATTTTATCAAAGGTAAATTTGATCAATTTCAACGGAATATTCCCTTAAGTGCATTGGTGCAAGCATTTCGAGATTTCATGGAGCAACTATTAACAGAAAGTGATAGCCAAATCCAGCAATGGAAAAGCAAAATATTAGCGGCTGTGGGTGAAAATGGACAAGTAATTATTGAAGTCATCCCGGAATTAGAAAGAATTATTGGTCAACAACCATCGCCTCCAGAATTATCAGGAAATGCAGCACAAATTAGATTTAATTTAATATTCCAAGAGTTTACCCAAGTCTTTACCACTGCCGAACATCCATTAGTAATGTTTTTAGATGATTTACAATGGGCAGATTCAGCATCGCTGAAGTTAATACAGTTATTAATGGCTGATACAGGACATCTTTTATTAATTGGTGCATATCGTGATAACGAAGTCGAAAAAGCACATCCGTTAATGTTGACTTTGAGTGAAATTGAAAAAACACTCGTCACGATTAATACAATCACATTAGCACCACTAAGTCAAAAACAAGTGAATCAGTTAATTGCTGACACACTTAAATGTTCTGAGGATTTAGCGTTTCCTCTTTCGCTACTTGTATCTCAAAAAACTCAAGGTAATCCATTTTTTGCTACACAGTTTATCAAAGCATTACATCAAGATGGGCTGATTCAATTTAACTTTGAGTCAGGCTTTTGGGAATGTGACATTGCACAAGTTACGACTCAAGCGGTTATAGATGATGTTGTTGCCTTTATGGCATTTCAACTACAAAGACTACCACAATCAACTCAAAACATCTTGCAGTTAGCTGCTTGTATTGGCAATCAATTTGATTTATCAACTTTGGCAATTGTTTCAGAATCATCGGAAATTGAAACCGCCTCTGATTTGTGGAAAGCTTTGGAAGAAGGGTTACTTTTAACTACTGGTGATGTTTATAAATTCTTTCAACACAGTGAACAGGATTCTGATTCAAAGCCTTTTAATTTTAATGTACAAGTCCCCACCTATAAATTTTTACACGATCGCGTTCAACAAGCTGCTTATTCTTTAATTCCAGAAGCTCAGAAGCAGACTACTCACTTAAAACTAGGTCAGCTACTGTTAAATAATATTTCTCAAAGCGAACAAGAAGAGAAAATATTTCAAATTGTTAGTCAATTGAACCTGGGGTTAGAGTTAATTACTCAACAGACACAACGAGATCAACTCGCTCAGTTAAATCTGTTAGCTGGACGGAAAGCTATAACTGCCACTGCCTACACTGCTGCGATTGAATATCTAACGCTAGGAATGGAACTGCTAACAGCAGATAGCTGGCAAAGTCAGTACGCTCTCACCCTAGCGCTGTATGAAAATGCAGCAAAAGCAGAATACTTAAATACTAACTTTGAAGAGGCTATCAAACTTACAGACCTGATATTACAGCAAACTACGCAGATGTTGGATAGAGTTAAAGCTTATGAACTTAAAGTCCAGATTTATATTGCCCAAGATCAGCAAGTTAAAGCCATTGAAACAGGGTTAAAAGCACTGGAGCAGTTAAACATTTCGTTGAGTTCACCTGATGTAGAACCGGAGAATCGTTTAGCTCAACTACCAAGTTTAACAAACTTAGCTAATATTCCAGAAATGACCAATCTGGAATCTCTGGCTGCACTGCGGTTGCTGATTAGCATTACACCTCCTGTTCATCATGTCAAACCGGATATGTTTCCGTCAGTAGCACTAACAAAGCTCCATCTTTGTCTTGAACAGGGACATTCATCTTTGGCTGCTTTTGCCTATGGAAGTTATAGTGTATTTCTTTGTGCTGTAATCGGAGATGTCGATACCGCTTATTACTCAAGTCAGATAGCTTTAAAGCTACTAGAACAATACCAAAGTAAAGAAATAAGTTCAAAAATTTATATGCTTTTTGGTGTTTTTATCTGTGCTTACAAAGAGCATGGTCGAAATACACTCACAGCTATACGAGAAAGTATCCAGTGTGGGCTAGAAGTTGGAGATATTGAACACGCTAGCTATTCAATGATGGCTGAATGTACGCATTTATTCTTAATTGGAGAAACTCTAGATGCTGTTGAAGAAAGGCAAACCAAATATATTAATCTACTTTTAAAACTTAAACAAAAACATTGTGTTGATTATGCCCAGGTTTGGAGGCAAGTCACCTTAAATCTACTCGGTCGATCCTCTCACCAATATTACCTGACTGGTGTTGATTTTGATGAAACAGAAATGCTGTCGCATCTTCACAACACTCACAATCATCAGTCACTATTTGCCATCTATCTTGCCAAAATAGCTATCCTTTATACCTTTGATCAGTATGAACAGGCTGCAACCAATGCAGAAAAAGCCACCGAATATATGGATGGAGCTTTTGGTCTACTCTTAGTTGTGGGACATAACTTTTACTACTCTTTGTGCTTACTTGCAAAGTATTCTAGCTGCGATCGCCAACAGGATCAGCAAGAATTTTGGCTAAATCAGGTAGTTAGCAACCAAAAACTCATGCATTATTGGGCTGGCTATGCTCCTGTTAATTTTCAGCACAAGTATGACTTAGTTGAGGCAGAAATAGCGCGGGTAATGGGAGACAAGCTCAAAGCGATGGAATATTACGATCGCGCCATAACTCTTGCCAAAGCCAACGGCTACATCCAAGAAGAAGCACTTAGCAACGAATTAGCAGCCAAATTCTATCTCGGCTGGGATAAAGAAAAAGTCGCCCAAGCATATATGCAAGAAGCATACTACTGCTACGCTCGTTGGGGCGCAAAAGCCAAAGTGGAGGATTTAGAAAAACGCTATCCCCAACTACTCCAATCCATTCTGCAACAGCAACGAATCAACTTCAAACACGACGAAACTATTAGCTTTCGTGGCACTTCTTCTTCCACTCGCACTTCTAGCACTGGCAGCACCAGTATTTCTGATGCACTAGATTTTACTTCAGTTCTCAAAGCGGCTCAAGCTATCTCCAGTTCTCTAGAATTAGATCAACTTGTTGCCAGCCTCACCCGCATTATCCTCGAAAACTCCGGCGCGAAAAAAGCTGCACTAATTCTTCCCTATGAAGATACTTGGCAAGTTAGGGCAATTACCTTAAATTCCCAGATTCATATCCAAACCATTCTTGAACCACAATCACTAGACAATTGTCAAGATATTCCCGTAAATATTATCAATTACGTCAAAAATACCAAGCAAACAGTTGTTATAGACAATTGCACAACACATATTATTGGGTTAATTGGGGAATATATGCACTCCTCACAACCCCAGAGTGTATTATGTACTCCGATTATTAATCAAGGGCGTTTAGTGGGGATTCTTTATTTAGAAAATCGACTGACGCAAGGGGTATTTACGAGCGATCGCCTTTCTATTATAAATTTTCTCTGCACTCAAGCTGCCATTTCTTTGGAAAATGCCCAATTATATAATCATCTCCAGGAGCGCGGAAAGTTCTTAAATAGTATTTACGAAGGTGTTGGCTGTCTCATTTTTGTGGTCGATATTCGGGATAATGGTAGATTTGAGTACACAGGATGGAGTAAATCGTGCGAATTAGCGCTTGCTATACCTGCTTCCCAAGTGCTGGGTAAAACTCCGCAAGAAGTAATGGCTCCAGGTGAAGGTGCAGCAGTCGAGCAAAAGTATCTGGATTGTTTTCAAAGCGGAATAGCCCTCACCCATGAAGAATGTCTAACATTTAATGAGCAGAAAATTTGGTGGTTAACCACACTCAGTCCATTAAAAGATGAGACGGGCAAAGTTTATCGCGTAGTTGGGACAACTATTAATATTAGCGATCGCAAACAAGCTGAAGAAGCGGTAACAGAAAAATCTCAAGCACTCGGAACAGCGTTAGGAGATTTACAACAAGCGCAATTAAAAATTGTTCAGAGTGAAAAAATGTCAGCATTGGGTAATTTAGTTGCTGGGGTAGCCCATGAAATGAATAATCCTTTAGGCTTTATTGCTGCTAGCCTCAAACAAGCTAAACCCACGATTGCTGATATTGTTAAACACTTAAAACTATATCAAACAAATCTCTCAAATCCCAATGATGAAATCAAAGTACATGCCGAAGAGATTGATTTAGATTATACCTTAGAAGACTTACCAAAAATTATTGATTCAATGGTGATGGCGTGCGATCGCCTCAAAAATATCAGCACTAGTTTAAGAACTTTTTCTCGTGCTGATAAAGATTATAAAGTACCGTTTAATATCCACGAAGGTATCGACAGTACAATTTTAATTCTCAAACATCGCCTCAAAGAAAACGAACAACGTCCAGCAATTGAAGTGATAACTTATTATGCAAACTTGCCCAAAATTGAATGCTTCTCTGGGCAATTGAATCAGGTATTTATGAATATTTTGGCAAATGCTATTGATGCGCTGGATGAATCAAATGTAGGAAGGAGTTTTGAGGAAATTAAGTCCAATGCCAACCGAATTACAATTAAAACCTCTTTGGTAAATGAAGGCGTAAAAATTGCTATTGCTGATAATGGCAAAGGGATGAATGAAGAAGTCAAACAAAAGATTTTTGACTACTTGTTTACTACAAAAGGTGTGGGAAAAGGGACAGGATTGGGGTTAGCGATCGCTCGTCAAATCGTTGTAGAAAAACATGGAGGAGCGATCGAGGTAGATTCTAGACCAGGTGAAGGTACTGAATTTGTGATCTACTTACCAATCTAATATATACCTACGTCTGCATATCGACATGAATTTTCTGGAAATCTTCAGTCTAAATACTTATTTCAGCCATTCCATGCTTACCCAATTTAGACAAATCCTTAACAAACAGTGGCCTTTGAAGTCTGTCCATGTTGTTAAGAATCGCCCCACCTCACTTACCCAGAAAACATTAATTAATATGGCACTGCGAGTAATGGGGGTAGTACTCGTGTCTGCTGGGGTGAGCTATATCCATGTCATGTCTCGTTTGGAAACCCAGACCCAAACGCAGCTAGAAAAGTACATCAGCGCACGGGGAGAGCGAGAAAGCAGCATCTTTAAACTTGCACAGGATAACCTCGCTTTGCTTGGCGATCGGCTTTTGCTGGAATTCAAACAACCCACTAATATTGATTTCCAGGCTGAATTTGAGCGGCAGTATTTTTCCTGGAACGATGGTACCCGACGCAATTTTCCTCAAAATCGACAGATCAAAGACTTTGATTCGACTCGATATGCGGGATCATTCATTGGTCGAAATGTGCAAATTACTGAAGAACTACAGCAACGCCTGTTCAGGGCTAACACACTAATTAGTGCCTACGGATCTGCTTGGTCTAATCGGTTTGTCGATACCTATTTTATTACACCAGAAAATGTATCGGTTTGCTACTGGAAAGGGGTGCCGTTCGCGTTGCAGTCACCGTCCGATCTCTATCATCCAAAAGAGGAATATTTCTATATTGCCGATCCTCAACATAACCCGTCTCGATCGCCGAAATGGACAGGTGTTTATCTTGATCCAAGTGTTAAGCTCTGGATGGTTTCAGCAATTGTACCTATCTATGAGGGCGATCGCTTCCTGGGTATTGTGGGACATGATGTGGTCTTAACCCAACTGATGGAGCATACGATCCAGGATCAATTACCGGGCACTTACAATCTAATTTTTCGCTCAGACGGTCGTTTAATTGCCCACCCCCACCGGACTGCGGAAATTCAGCAAGCTCAGGGTCAACTCAAAATCAATGCAATTAACGATCCCCATCTCAACCGTATTTTTCAGCTAGTGACAACCGCTAAACCCAAAACCCACATCCTTGAAAATAGCCAAGATCGTGAATACTTAGCAGTGACTCGCTTACAAGGCCCAGACTGGTATTTTGTCACAGTCTATCCGAAATCACTGCTATCGGGGGCAGCATGGGATACGGCTCAATTTATCTTAATATCTGGTGCAGTAGCGCTGCTGGTTGAAGTGTTGTTGCTCTTGTCGGTGCTGCAACAAGAAATCGCTAAACCCCTCCAGAAATTAACCGCCGCTAGTAACCAACTTGCTAACGGTGATTTTGCGATCGATCTCGATACTACGCGACAGGATGAACTGGGAGGACTTGCTAGTTCTTTTAACAGTATGGCAAGTCAGTTAAAGACTTCTTTCATCGAACTTGAACAGGTAAATAATGCGTTAGAGCTAAGGGTTGAGGAGCGGACAACAACATTACAAAAGACACTTGAAGAACTACGTCGGACTCAAGCCCAGATGATCCAGAGTGAAAAAATGTCAGCCTTGGGGCAACTGGTGGCAGGTGTGGCACATGAGATCAATAATCCTGTTAGCTTTATTCACGGCAACCTCACCTATGTACAAAATTATGCTCAAGATTTATTAGAATTTATTCAGCTTTATCAGTATCACTATCCCAATCCAGTCGCTGAAATTCAAGCTGAGGCTAAAAAATTGGATCTGGAATTTATTCGAGATGATCTGCCCAAAATGCTGTCTTCGATGGAAGTTGGCACCAATCGCATTTGTGAAATTGTGTTATCACTTCGCAATTTCTCCCGTTTAGATGAAGCTGAATTTAAGGCGGTTGATATTCATCAGGGCATTGATAGTGCGTTATTAATTTTGCAACATCGTTTGAAAGCTCAACCGCAGCGTCCAGTAATAGAAGTGGTAAAAAACTATGGTAACTTGCCTCCGGTGATCTGTTACCCCGGCCAACTCAATCAGGTATTTATGAATATTCTGTCTAATGCGATTGATGCGTTAGAAGATGCAAATCAGCAGCGCCCACCTACAGAAATTGCTTCACATCCCAACACAATTTGGATTCAGACTCAGTTAGTATCTGAAAAGCAAATTATGATTGCGATCGCAGATAATGGTATTGGAGTTCCAGACACAATTATAAAAAGATTATTTGACCCCTTTTTCACAACTAAAAATGTGGGTAAAGGATCTGGATTAGGTTTATCTATCAGCTATCAAATTGTGACTGAACTGCATCAAGGTAAACTTGATTGTAATTCCACACAAGGATTGGGCACAGAATTTGTCGTAACCCTACCGATAAAAGCTAACTTAATAAGCTGATGCGCGTCTAAACTATATAAACACGATGTCGTTAACTGTTGACTGTTGACTGTTGAAGGCTTTTCAGTCATCAGTCATCAGTCATCAGTTATCAGTCATCAGTCATCAGTCATCACTCATCACTCATCACTCATCACTCATCAGTCATCACTCATCAGTCATCACTCATCACTCATCGCATAAAGAATTAATCAGGCAAATCAGCAGCACTCTGGATATTTTTTAATATTAAGTCAGGGCTACTACGTTTAATTAAACCAGTTAGCACTTTACCAGGGCCAATTTCTATTACTTGCTGAATGCCGTTGGCTGGTAATTGCAGACAAATTTCTCGCCATCTTACAGAACCAGTCATTTGTTTATTCAGACGCTGCTTTAAAATCTCGGCATCAATAGACGCAATTGGTTCTACATTAGACAACACTGGCACAGTAGCTGGCTGAAATTCCACAGATTCTAGAATATCTTGAAATTCCGCAGCTGCTGGTGCTATTAAATGTGAATGAAATGCTCCAGAAACTTTTAAAGGAATAGCCCGCTTTGCTTTAACTTGAGTCATTACCGCTTGTACAGCTTCAGTCGTGCCTGAAATTACCACCTGGGCCGAACTATTATCATTTGCTATTACCACATCAGGCATTTGAGCAATGACTTTTTCTAACTGTTCGCAATCAAAGTTCATCAAAGCCGCCATCATCCCACCGACGGCACTATCCATGAGTTCTGCACGGCGCTTTACTAGATATAAACCAACCGACCACTCAAAGACACCCGCTATATAAAGGGCAGTATATTCTCCCAAACTGTGACCAGCAACTAAATCTGGCTTGTGTCCTCGTTCCCGAAGCAGGTCAGCAAGAATGCTTTCAACAACATAAAGACTTGGCTGAGTGTATAGCGTCTGTGATAACTTTTCTTCTTCCTTTTTACAGGTTTCGGTTATAGACCAGCCCAAAATCTCCTCAGCTTGGGCAAGCTTATCTTTAGCCGATGGTATATCTAATAAATCCATTCCCATTCCCAGCGCTTGGGAACCTTGTCCGGGAAACACCCATGCAGTTTTTGTCATTTGTCAATAGTCAGAAAAGTGAAAAGTTAGGAGTTAGGAGTGAGGAGTTAGGAGTTAGAAGTGAGGAGTGAGGAGTTACAAGTTATGAGTGAGGAGTGAGGAGTGAGGAGTGAGGAGTGAGGAGTGAGGAGTTAGGAGTGAGGAGTTACAAGTTATGAGGGAGGAGTGAGGAGTAAGAAATAAAAACTCTTAACTCTTAACTCTTAACTCCTAACTCCTAACTCTTAACTCCTAACTCCTAACTCTTAACTCCTAACTCCTAACTCTTAACTCCTAACTCCTAACTCCTAACTCCTAACTCCTAACTCCTAACTCTTCTTCACCTTCCCCATTGGAAAATTGCCGCACCCCAGGTAAGACCGGCACCAAAGCCGGATGCAGCAATAATGTCATTGGGTTTTATTTTACCTTCCCGCACTGCTTCATCTAAAGCTAAGGGAATGGAAGCTGCGGAGGTATTGCCGTACTGGGCGAGATTACTTATAACTTTATGTTCTGGGACATTCAAGCGTTGGGCAACAGCATCAATAATTCGCTGATTGGCTTGGTGCAATAGCAGCCAATCTATTTTGTCAACACTGAGATTGGCTTGAAATAAGGCTTTATCAATGATTTCCGGCACTTTCTGCACAGCAAAGCGGTAGACTTCTTTGCCGTTCATAGTAATCGGTTGGTAAGTGCCTTTAGTGATATTTACATTGGGGAGGAGTTCTTGGGAAGTGCTTGCATAAGCAAGGTTGAGGTGATGGTTTTGAGTACCATCACTTTTAAGGGCAAATCCTAATAAGCGATCGCTTTTGTCAGCTTGTAATACTACAGCCCCTGCACCATCACCAAACAATACACAAGTGCGCCGATCTTCCCAATCTACCCACCGAGACAGGATATCTGCCCCTATCAACAATACATTTTTATATACACCTGTTCTAATGTATTGGGCTGCTGTAACCAGACCAAACACGAAGCCAGAGCAGGCTGCTGTTAAGTCAAAGGCTACTGCGTTAGTGGCTCCCAATTGCGCCTGTACTTGACAAGCACTACCAAACAAATCATCAGGGGTGGAAGTCGCTAGCAGAATTAAATCTAGGTCTTCTGGTTTAATTCCCGAAGCTGCGATCGCATTACGGCTGGCGGCAGTAGCTAGCACACTCAAGGACTCAGATGGCAGCGCTAATCGCCGTTGACGAATTCCGGTTCTCGTGGCAATCCACTCATCTGATGTTTCAACTACTTCACTCAATGTCTGATTGTGTAGGGAAGTTGCAGGTACTGCCGAGCCACTTCCGGTAATTGCTACGCCTAAGTTTTGCACTCCTAATCTCCCAAGCTATCAGCTTTTTGTCCTTTGTCTTTTGTCTTTTGTCCTTTGTCTTTTGTCCTTTGTCATTTGTCCTTTGCCAGTTGTCCAAAGTCCAATTGCAAATGACTAATGACTAATGACCAATGACTAATGACTAATGACCAATGACTAATGACTAACCGCTCTCGCGCTCTAGGATATATTGGGACTGAATTCGTTGTATCACCTGGTTGTCAACAGCTTCTTTTGCCATGCGAATTGCATTAAAAATTGAAGGAGCTTGTGAGCTACCGTGACCGATAAAACAGACACCTGCCACGCCTAACAGCAAAGCGCCGCCGTGTTCTGCGTGATCCATTCGCTGCTTAATCCGCTTCAGATTGGGTTTTAAGAGTGCTGAACCGATTTGGCCGTGTAATCCTTGGGGTAATTCTTCCCGCAGAATTTGCAGAATTACTTCTCCGACTGCTTCGGCAAATTTTAATAATACATTGCCCACAAAACCGTCACAGACAATCACATCAAAGCGACCGGAAAGCACATCACGTCCTTCGGCATTGCCAATAAAATTAATTTGAGAATTTTCGCGGAGCATTTGGTGGGCGCGGACGGCTGCATCATTGCCCTTAGACTCTTCTTCACCGATATTCAACAAACCCACCTTAGGTTCATTTGTACCTAAGACATATTGACTGTAAGCCGATCCCATGACGGCAAACTGCTCTAAAAACTTCGGACGGCAATCTACATTTGCGCCGACATCAAGTACTAACACTGGCTTACCAGCAATAATTGTGGGAAAAACAGTCCCTATGGCTGGGCGGTCAATTCCCGGCAATCGTCCTAAGCGCAGCAAAGCAGATGCCATAGCTGCCCCAGAGTGGCCAGCAGAAAATACGGCATCTGCTTTTTGCTGCTTGACTAAATCCATCGCCACATTGATAGAAGCCTTGCGTTTGCGTCTAACTGCATTTAAAGGCTCCTCATCCATAGCGATCGCTTCCTGTGCAGTCACGATCTCCACCTGCCCTAAATTCGTTTTTGGCGGCAAGGCAGCTTCTATTTGTTGAGGATCACCAACTAGTAATATATCTACACCCAATTCTTCCCTTGCTCGCAATGCGCCAGCAACGATTTCACCGGGTGCGTGATCCCCCCCCATTGCGTCAATTGCGATCCTTACGCGAGTCGATCCCATTGCTGACAGTTTCTAGAAACCTTACAAATTTTACCAGATGGCAAAGCCCGAAAAAGCTTAACTTTCTGACCGCCAAATTATTTCTGTTACTATTGCAACAATTTTTGCTGGCAAGCTCAAGATAGCACGAATTTGGGCATTGGGCATGGAGAAGAGGCAGAGGGTCTCTTAGCTGGGAGCAGAGGGGAAAGAGGTAATTTTTTATAAGAAAAGTGAAGGTTTAAAACCTCGCCCGCAAGTGGCGCGAAACAGTCGTTGTATCCCAAGGTAGGTAGAAACCCCACCCCTAGTGTCGGGCTTGATTCAATTGCGAATTGCGAATTGCGAATTGCGAATTGGTTTCATTCTCCCCCCTGCTCCCTGCTCCCTTGCCTCCTCTACTCCCTACTCCCCTTCTACCCAATTAACTAGCGTCCGAACGCCGTAGCCGGTTGCCCCTGCGCCGTTGTAGCCATTTTCTTTATCTGCCCACACAGGCCCAGCAATATCTATGTGCGCCCAAGGGGTTTCTTTGACAAATTCCTTGAGGAAAAGGGCAGCAGTAATGGCACCACCTGGACGCGGGCCAGTATTTTTCATGTCCGCAATCCCAGACTTTAGCCCTTCAAAATATTTTTCTTCCATTGGCATCCGCCAAATCTTTTCTCCTGAAGTTTGGGCAGCTTTTTCGATCTGGGAAGCTACACCATCGTCGGGAGTGTATAAGCCAGCAATATCATCACCCAAGGCAACGACGTTAGCACCGGTGAGGGTGGCTAAATCCACGATCGCATCTAATCCCAATTTGTCGGCATACACCAAGGCATCTGCTAGGGTTAAACGCCCTTCAGCATCGGTGTTGTTAACTTCGATTGTTTTGCCGTTTGATGCTGTAAGAATGTCTCCAGGGTGCATGGCGCGACCGCTAATCATGTTTTCAGCCACCGCCGAGATGAAGTGAACCTCAACATCTGGCTTAATTTGAGCAATTGCTTTTGCCGCGCCCAAGATAGCAGCTGCACCGCCCATATCCATTTTCATGGTTTCGATGCCGCTACCTGCACCTTTAATGTTGAGTCCACCGGAATCGAAGGTTACACCTTTACCAATAATTGCTAATTTCCTTTTGGGTGTACCTTCTGGCTTGTAAGTCAGGTGAATAAATTTAGGTGGCAACTCGGAAGCTTGCGCTACTCCCAAAAAAGCACCCATACCCAACTTTTCACAGTCTTCTCTTTCCAGAATTTTTACTTGTAAACCGTAGTCTTTAGCGATCGCTTGAGCAGTTTCTGCCATAGTAATTGGTGTTACTGCGTTAGCTGGTGCTGCTACTAACTCCCGTGCCAAGTTTACCCCTGACACTATTTGATTGGCGCGGGTGATGGCTGCTTCTTGTCCACCAAATCCTAGTAAATCTACGGTTTCTATTTGTGAACCTTTATCTTCCGGTTCTGATTTAAAGCGAATATCTTGGTAAAGGGCTAATTCTACACCTTCTGCGATCGCTTGGGCACTTGCGGCTGGATCGTTATTCCACAATGGGAAACTAAATCCCAGAATTTTGCTTTTTTGCTTTTTTGCCACTCTGGCTACGGCAGCAGCAGCGCGTCGCAAAGTGTCGAGTTTTAGTGCATCTGGTTTACCTAAGCCTACCAAAATCAATTTCCGTACTGGGCTACCAGGATTCACACGAGTGAAGATGGTACTGTTGGCTTTACCTTTAAATTCTTCTTCAGCAATTAGTTCTTTTAATACCCCGGAAAACTTTTGATCTAAAGTTGCCAATTCTCCAGTTAACTCTACTGCATCTTCAAATAATCCAATTGCCAAACTATCGCCTGCCCACTCTAGCAAAGGCTTATCACTAGGTTGAATTGTCATGTTGGGATTTTGTGTAAATATTCCTTCTTGTACCAGTATTGCTCAAAATTCTTGTTTCAGGCTGAGGGGAGTGGGGATGGCAAAGATGAGGCAGCAGGGGCCAGCAGCTATAATGTTAGCGCTGAGAGTGTCATACCAATTCTCTATGAAGTCGCACAGAAGAAAACAAACGTCAACTCCATACCAGACAAGGGAATTATTCTAAGTAAGTCGGCGCAAATAATCATCACTGGTTTGTAGTTGCGGTTTAGCGCTAAAGCGCAACTACGAGCCAAATACAGATATTTTACTTTTCGTTACATAGTTTGGTTTTTTCTCGCCGACCTACTTATGCAGGCTCACATAGATTTGGTGTCAATCGATAATACGCTTGAAAATGTATGAAGTTTTAACCTCAAAGGGTCGAACTACGGAAACATGAAAGAGCTACGATTCTCAGCTTTTGGTGGTGTTTGGCGTGTGGCGTTTGCTTTTGACCCATTGAGGCAAGCCATTTTATTGGTAGCAGGTGACAAATCTGGCGTTAGCCAAAAACTTTTTTATAAACACTTAATTCAAAAGGCTGATGCACGGTACAAGAGCCATCTTAAAAAACTAAAAGAAGAAGGGTAAGAAGAATGGGCAAAAGCCTAAGAGAAAAAATTAAAGAACAGCCAATAGAAAACCAAATAAAAATTGAAAGCCGCGCTCAGGAATTAATAGCTCAGGAATTAACTAGACAAAAACTTAGATTAGATAAAAGGAAAAGGTTTAAAAAAAGAGAGGTAGTTATATTTGGAAAAAAATTAATGATAGAACATTAACTTAGTAAAACACTAGAAAAGCCTGCCAAGCCGTTGGAGTTTGGCAGGCTTTAAAGTTATTAAAAATGGCTAGTTTTGTGTCTGATACTAGTGAACTGCGCTCATAACTCCACTTTTTTACCTCCTCTGTCTAATGCCTTATGCCCCAATTGCGTTTTTGTCAATATCAAATTTGCTAGCGATCGCACTAATTATTTCTTGCTCAACTGGTGTAGTCTTATTGTCAAGCTGGGCAATTTTTTCACACTGAGCTAGCAAGGGTATGGCAAAATCACGATTTAGCTGATTGAGCAGTATATCTAAAGGCTTAGGCGATTTGATATTTTGGGCAATTGCATCCAAGGAGTTAGGAGTGAGGTTTAGAGTTTGTAATTCTGGCAAAATTTCTTTCCAAGTCTTTTCTGGATGACTAGCAAGGATCATGTGAACTAAAATTTGATCCATGACGGCTTGTTGAGCGATTCGCAGTTTCTAGATATTTTTCACTCTCTGCTTTTAATGTTGCTAGTGTCTGTGGCGATGAGAGCGAAGTTGATTCATCTAGCTTGGCTTCGTAAAATCGACAAGCACTATACCCTAATGAATAAATCATCGTCGCATTGGAACTAGCTCCTATTACCGCACCCGCCAAGGGTATATTTCGCAGCAAGCCTAATCCCGCAGCTTTCAATAGACGGCCTCCACCCAAGCCTAGACCAAAAATTGCCAAAATTTCACCTTTACGCGCAGGATCTTTTAAATCTAGCCCGTAGACAGATGCAATTTGATAAAGCATTTCTGACTGTATTTTGGTTGTGGCTGTTAAATCAATTGCCAACAATGCAACTGCTATTCCTGGTAAAACACTTGTTGCTAATCCAACTGTGCCTGCTTGAGTTGCTTTTTCTACCATGATTCGGTGAGCAATTTGGCTAGCTGATTCATTTGGATACTGTTGCTTGAGCTTCTTTACCGCAACTTCTGCTTTTTCCAAATCAACAGCGTCAGTAGTACCAATTAGCCAATTTAAATTTAATACTCCAGATAGTTTTCTAATTAGCCAATTTTCACTCAGGCGATTCACAACTTGACCGCTAGTTTGAGTTGTTTGCTCAATAAACTTGTGTGTTTCTTTCGCTGTTGCTTCTCCCACAACTACTGCTGTGTCTAAAACTGCTTTGCCAGTCTCAGCAACAGTTTTAATAAAATACTCTACTATAGATGGTTCATTCTCTACTGATGATTGAGCCTGTATTTTTACTTCTGAAGTTTCTCTGGGTGAATTAACTGATTTATTCACCTGTATTTCTTGGGGTTTGTCTGTCATTGCTTGACACCATCCTGTAAAGCCTCTCTCTTTAAAGTTGTAGCGAAATATTAGCGGCTCTACATCCCTCTAGAAAGGTAAATATTAGTTTAAAATTAACTATTTTGTTGTCTGAATAACTGTGTTAATCCATCAAGAATAGGAACATATTGTTCAGGGGTGAGTGTTCCTAAATACGCCAAAACTCGATTTATATCTAATCCCCGCGCTTGATCTAGTAAGACAATGGAAGGCAGAGGCAAACCACCCGCACCAGCTAACAAACGCGGGTATAAGCTGGGATTATTGAACACCCAAGAACCACTCTGGGTAGTTAAAGGTGCAATCATTAGCATTGGATAGCGGACTTCTCCCCAAGGTATACCGACTACTACAGCAGGTCGAGTTCCTTGTTGTTCTCGTCCTCTAGGAGTACTAGTAGGCAAACTTACTATAATTACGTCGCCACACTCAAGCAAATCAGGTTGGCGCATTCTTGCCACCAACAACTTTTAGCCCAACTCCAGGGATATATTCTACTGGCTTGCCTTTTGGCTGCCCTTGGGAACCCCAATCATAAGAGTCTTCTTGAAGCAAATTTCCTTCGCCTTGATTAATTTCCTCATTTAATAATTGCCGCAGTTGATGTTTTTCTTCTAAAGGAAGGTTGGCAATCGCATCTAGGAGTGATTCAAAAGGAATTTGCAGTTTGACTGTTGTTTTGGTCATAGTCTGTTTTGAGTTTTTTAACAAAACAAATTAAACTATTATAGCACGGCATCAATCCACCTTCACCACTTGGAATTAATAAACAGGTTGGCAAAGACACACGACGTAAATTTGTTGTTAAAGGAATGGTGATGACAGTGGTGGAAAATTCGGCGACGATATCATCTTGAAAGATAATAACTGGTCTTGTTCCTGCTTGTTCAGAACCCTTGGTAGGGTCTAAATTGGCTAGCCATACTTCACCTCGTTGAACCCTCATTTCAAATCTTCTTGTGTAAGAAGTTCTGCATATTCATCTAATCCTGCTTCAGCCAGTTGACGATCTTCCTCGGCAAATTCACTGTAAAGAGCAGCCATTTGATTTTTATCTATTTGCCAGCTAATATTTTTGCTGCGAAATTTTAGGAAGGCAATAAAATCACTAACTTGTTTGAGTTGTTCTTCATTCAATTTATCTAATTCTAGGCTGAGGAACTCCTTGAGAGCAACCATTTGAGAGTCTCCAAAAATATGTGGTTAAGCTTTTTAAGGACACAAATATTATTTGAAGGTAACGAGATATTAGATGTCCTTTACCTATCTTCTCACCTAACAAGGCAAAAGTTAAAATATTGCGTGGCTCAAGTCCAATACACTCTTAGTTAGCACATCCCAAGTGTTGAGGTCTTTCCGTGCGATCGCACTTCAGTTATGGGAGAAGCTGAGGCGATAGCTGTTTCCCAATTTTGACTCGCTTAAATTCAAATTTTACATCACTTAAAAAATTCCCTGAATTAAAGCAAAATAAGTTTAGGGAACTCCAAAAAATAAATTATTCCACATTAAAGTCGTTGACTGTTGACTGTTGACTGTTGACTGAAAACTCGTGAACCGTCAACGGTCAACGGTGAACAATAGCAATGGAATATTTTTTTACTTGGAAGTCCCTTATTCTAAAAACACTATTTAAGTATATTAACTGATTAAAGCCGTGATTTTACATTGTTAGCATGTAATAAATAATATAGTATAGGCTATTTAAACTAGAAGGTTATGAAAGTACTTTTACCAGAGGGAGTTGAACTTCAAGGTTTTGAGAGAGAATTAAAAACAACTCTAGAGCAAGCACAACTTGCCGGTTATGCCCTTATGGGTTTTTCTTTTAGAGAGGCTCTGAGTTCAAACTTTCACGAAATTGATGCTTTGGTGGTTATGGAGCCAGGAGTATTTGTATGTTTGGAGGCAAAAGGATATAGAGGGAAGTGGACAGGAAGCGCCAACGAAGCATGGTTTTCTGATAATACAAAAATTGAAGCTGTTGGCGGCAATCCATATAGACAAGTTGAACGGTATAGTCTAGTTATTAAAGATAAACTTCGGTCTTGTATATTTCAGGATATTCCTTTCTGGGTTAATTATTTTGTTGTTGCCCCCGATCAAACACAATTTGAAATAGAAGATGCAGTTATTAATAGCTTTCAACCTGGAAAATCAGTGCATATTTGTCATGTATCCAGAATAAAACAGATTTTAGGCAGTATTAGAACTAGGGAAAATATTGCTGCAAAATTCAACGAAGTTGGCATTAAAAAAATTATTAGCGAACTCACAGGAATCTCACTAGAAAAAATCGAACTACTTATAAATGTTCAGCCGCCTGACCACACTACAGTAAAAACTCTAGTAGAACCTCCAAAACCAAAACCTGTTGTCACCACTCTAGAACCTCCAAAACCTGTTGAACCCCCCAAAAAACCACCTCATAACAAATATATTCATTTTTCTAAAATCCTTTTTTCCTTTGTAGTACTAGGAGTAGGAATATTTGCTGTTTGGTACTATTTTAATTTAAGACCATGCGAAACTACTACTGAAACAAGAGAAAATGGTATTTGTTATAAAGATATTACTAAAAAACCTCTTGTTATAGGCATTATCACTTCACCTAAGCAGTATTCAGAATTTAAAACATACTTAAAAAAACAACTCGGTTATCAAGCCAGAGATGTAGTAGTTGAAGGTAACTCTGAAATTACATATAAAGAAGCTCAAAATAATATTTCTAAAAACAAATGGGATATCGTATTTGCCAACTCACCCATGAATGGAATGCGAGCTAAAGATAATAGCTATAAATGGTTAGCTCGAATGTATCCTAAATATCCACTTACTTTTCAATCAGCCTTATTTGTTAGGTCTGATAGTCTAATTAAGTCAATTGAAGATATTAAGTCTACAACAACTATCGCGCTTGGAGATTACAATTCAGCTTCGAGCTTCTATATGCCTACCTATGATTTATATGGAAAATCTACGACTGTAACGGCAGGACATAGAAGTAGTAAAATTCGAGAGCTAGTAGCTAATAAACAAGCAGATATAGGAGCAGTTGTATACAGTACAATCAAGGATGATCCACAATTTAGAGTAATTCAAATTAGTAGAGAAATTCCAGGCACAGGAGTTTACTTATCTCCAAAATTGAGTCCTACTGTTCAAAAGCAGATTCAAAACATTTTAGAAAATGCGCCTAAAAAAATTAAGGAGCAGGCAAACTACGATACAGGAAAAGAGCCAGACTACAAAGAATTTAGAACGATTGCATTAAGAGCAGATCAAGTTTTGTCTTGCGCTAATTTTAGTAGAAATCCCGTACAATTTTTTTGTAATGCAACATCTCAAGGGATTCTAGGACGGGTGGCTGGTTTCACCAATCAGGGCAATGGAATGATTCGATTACGATTGGAACGAGAAAATCATAAAATCTGTCAAGTCTTTGTTTCTTCACAAACGCTGAACAAAATTATGGATGGTAGCTCACCAGAAATTGTTAATAGAAAACAAGTCAAGATTATTGGAGTAGAGCCAATAGAACTAGAAAACGACATTTGTGAACTAACAATTGAAAACCCTACTCAGCTAGTAGTGTTACAACCTGGAGCTTAATGTTAAGGCCAGCACTTTACCGAATTAAACATCTAATTGGAAGGGCAACAGGTCATTATGAATATAGAGTCGGAAAACCTCTTAGATCGCCCTTCACCCTATCCTCTCACCTCTAACCCCGTACCTATATCAGTATTACTTTCTAAAAAGTCGTTATCCTTAAGAATTTCATAGAGATTAATATCTTCCTCTAGTAAGCAAGCGTGTCCACAATGGGGCAATACCACAATTTTGGTATTTGGTAAGATATTCCCTATCCGCTTCACTTCAGTTACAGAAGGTAAAAGGCGATCGCTACCACCAGCAATCAGCAAAACTGGTTGAGTTAAGCGACCTAACTGCTTGTTATCAATATCAAATTCTCGCAGTAAAGACAACCGCCAAAGAACGGTTTCTGACGGAACAGAACGCATAGTTTTTAGCAGTTCATGGCGATCGCTCCGAGAAATGCGTGGCAAAGATGCTAGAAACGGCAACAATCCCAGTGCGCCAACATCATACAACTCTGATGGCACTAAGTAAGTAAGTTGAGATGCCCAATGTAACCAAGGGCGAAGACGAAAGGACGAAGCTGGGTTAATTAAGATAATTCGCTTAAATAAATGCGGTGTTTGGATCGCTACTTTCATTGCCAAGCAACCACCAAAGGACTCACCACACAGGTAAACTGGCCTCTGAGGGCTTTTTTCTAATTCGGCGTAAATTAAGTCCAATACACTTTTCGCTAGCACATCCCAAGTGTTAAGGTCTTTGCGTGGGATCGCCAAACAACGGACATCAAAGCCTGTTTCTAATCCAACCGTTTGCGATCGCAATAGTTGACCAGTTCCATCCATTCCTGGCAAATATACCAACAAGGGATACTCTGGCTTTACTCGTTTAGGAGTCAGGAAACAAGGGTTTAGCTCAACTTCTCTTATAGTCATTGGTCATTGGTCATTAGTCAATGGTCATTAGTCAATGGTATTAGGACTTACGCGAAAACTCTCTCAAACTCTTATGACTTTGTGTCCTTTGCGTCCTTTGTGGTTCGTTTTTTGATAATTTTGCGTAAGTCGTGGGTATAAAACTTTTGGATTGCTAATTGTTGCTGTTAAGAGCTTCGGTAGTTTTGAGCAAAAATAAAAAAGGTTTAGAAACAAGCTACTAAAAGTCGTAAAGACAATCCAAAATCGAATGCCTCTAATAACAACCTTGACGCAGTAAATTGCTAATTTCACTATGACAGTGTTCTGTCAGTTCAGCCACAACAGTTCTGGCTTGTTTACCATGATATTTTTGATGATGTTGGGGCGTAATCCAATAAGGGCGACCGATTAACACTGCAACCCGACGATAAAATACCAGAGGATGCCAACCAGCTTGATTAAATAAAGGTTCTGAAGGGTCAAATAGACTCAAAAGCCTTAAGGGGAAGCCATTCGTATTTACTTCTTCTAAGGAGGCGATCGCGATCGGCAAAATTGCTAAATCCTGCACATCAGCCCGCAATGCCAAATGGGCAAATCCGCGCTGAAATTCACCCATTTGGTTTGGCACAGTAAATTTCACCATTGGTTGAGTTCCTTCTGGAAAGACTCCCACCATCTGCTTGGACTGCAATAACACCTGTGATTGCGAAAAAAAGCTTTGCAGACGGTTTTGAGTTTCCTCCAAAGGAAAACACCCCAATTGTCCGGTGACAATCTCCCGCATTACTGGCACTTGTCCCATGTAGTGATGGCAAGCAAAGCGAATCGGACTCGATAACGCCGCCATTAAAATTAGTGCATCCATAAAGCTGCGGTGATTGCTGACTACCAAAACGCTGGCATCTTGGGGAATGCGATCCTGGTAATAACAAAACATTTGGGTTGAAAGCGCCGCCACCAAAGCGCGAGAAATCTCTAGGGGGCTATTTCGACTCATACCTAATCAATATATTTTTCCGGTAAATATGGCAGTTTATCTTAAATTAATTTTTACATTTCTTTACTACTGCCATGACCGTCTTAAGATAGAAATATCTAATCCACAAAACCAGATAGATTTTCCGGATTCTGGATTATGTATTTTTGATCACAATAATTTCTAATATAAAGTATTCAAAAAAATTATGATAATGATTCGCTGTTGTAGGCAAAAATGAGTTGAATTCATGCATATTACAAAACAATTTTTGATCTGAAAAATTTGCTACTATGAAGGGATTATTGGAAAAAATAGAAATAATATTGTATAATTACTTGGTTTTTCCGATAAAAGTAAAACGTTTTATAAGTTAATTTTTATTTTGTATGAATCTAGTGAATAAAACAAAAAAAACATTTGCACTAACAACACCGCTATATTATGTAAACGATGTGCCCCATATAGGCAGTGCTTATACGACGATCGCAGCAGATGTAGTAGCGCGATTTCATAGGCTATTGGGGCATCAGGTATTACTAATTACAGGTACAGATGAACATGGGCAAAAAATTCAGCGATCGGCAGAAACTTTAGGCAAAGCACCACAAGAGTTTTGCGATGAAATTGTCCCTAGCTTCGTTAATTTGTGGCAAATACTGGATATTCAATACGATCGCTTTAGTCGGACTACCGCACCTCGTCATGAAGCGATCGTCAAAGAATTCTTCGATCGAGTCTGGAAATCTGGTGATATCTACCAGGGACAACAAAAAGGCTGGTACTGCGTATCCTGCGAAGAATTCAAAGAAGAACGGGATCTGCTAGAAGGACACCGTTGCGCGATTCATACTAACAAAGAAGTCGAGTGGCGAGACGAGCAAAACTATTTTTTCCGCTTATCTAAATATCAAACTAAGCTGACAGAATTTTATCAATTTAAACCCGATTTTATTCAACCAGAAAGTCGGCGTAACGAAGTCCTCAGCTTTGTCAATCAAGGACTGCAAGACTTCTCCATTTCGCGGGTAAATCTAGATTGGGGTTTTCCCGTACCAGTTGATCCCAAGCAAACCCTTTATGTGTGGTTTGATGCGCTGCTAGCTTATGTCACAGCATTACTAGAACCAGATGCAGAACCGACTTTAGCAAATGCTTTAGAAACATGGTGGCCAATCAACCTGCACCTAATTGGTAAGGATATTCTGCGCTTCCATGCAGTTTACTGGCCAGCAATGCTGTTGTCGGCTAACTTACCCTTGCCAGAACGAGTATTTGGGCATGGCTTTTTGACTAAAGATGGTCAAAAGATGGGCAAAAGTCTGGGTAATACCCTTGATCCTATAGCGTTAGTTCAGCGTTATGGTAGTGATGCCGTTCGTTATTACTTCCTTAAGGAAATCGAATTTGGCAAGGATGGAGATTTTAATGAAGTAAGGTTCATTAATGTTCTGAATGCAGATTTGGCAAATGATTTAGGTAATTTGCTCAATCGCACCTTGAACATGGTGAAGAAATACTGCGCCCAGAATAATGTACCTTCAATCGGCAATGAAGGAATTTCTGACGAAAATCCTTTGAAAGCAATTGGTTTACGTCTAGGGGAACAGGTAAAACAAGCATACCAGGATCTAGCTTTCAGTGAAGCCTGCAAGGCAATCCTTTCACTGGCGCAAGCCAGTAATAAGTTTATTGATGAACAAGCTCCTTGGTCATTATATAAACAGGGACAGCAGGAGTCGGTGGAAAAAGTTCTGTACGCAGTTCTAGAATCGGTTAGACTAGCAGCTTATCTGCTTTCCCCAATTATTCCGAACATCAGTAGCGATATTTATCAGCAACTGGGCTTTGGAATAAACTTTAACGATCAAATACAAAGTTCAATTACCGCTCCTTTTGCCACCCATGCGACATGGGGGATACTATCTAGTAAACAACAGTTGGGTACAGCCCAACCGATTTTTAAGCGAATAGAACCCCCGAAGAACGATTAATCCTTATCAAAGTCTGATTTTGTTCAATTTCTTATTTTCTCAAAAAATTTATCGGGGCTGAACTTAAATTAGTCCCGGAACATTATCATAAGCCGCTGTGACTAGCATCTAAAAGTTGGTAATTTGTATCAAAAATAACAGGGATAATAATTGAGGTATCACAATGATGTTGAATAATTTTGAAACCGATTCAATCTTTACGCCAGAACAGGTTTTGGAGAATCGGGGTAGGGTGGCCATATTTATTGATGGCTCAAATCTATTTTACGCTGCACTGCAACTAGGGATTGAAATCGATTACACGAAGTTGCTGTGCCGATTAACTGGAGGTTCTAGACTACTACGGTCTTTTTTCTACACTGGTGTAGACCGGACAAACGAGAAGCAACAGGGGTTTCTGCTGTGGATGCGTCGCAATGGCTATCGAGTCATTGCTAAGGATCTAGTTCAGCTACCAGATGGCTCTAAAAAAGCTAACCTAGATGTAGAAATAGCAGTCGATATGATGGCACTAGTAGATTCTTATGATACCGCAGTTTTAGTTAGCGGTGATGGGGATTTGGCTTATGCGGTAAATTCAGTCAGCTATCGCGGCGTGCGGGTAGAAGTGGTGAGCTTGCGTTCGATGACCAGCGACAGCTTAATTAATGTAAGCGATCGCTACATCGATTTAGAAGCCATCAAAGAAGATATTCAAAAAACCCCTCGCCAAAGCTATCCATACCGCCCGTTATCTGGTATCGGTTTTTTGGAAGACACCAGAACTAGTGATGGACATCTAGAAATCCAAGAATAATGGCGTATCAATTTCATCAAAGGGGGAGACAGGGCGAGAGAAAAATTAAAAATTTCTCCTCTACTCCTCCCTTTCTTCTTTTACCTTTAATTTTTTTCTTGATATTTGGTTTAGTCAGCTGTGGGGGTAAATCTCCCACAGCTTCTCAACAAGATACTGCGGCTTCATCTAACCAAGATAGCAATTTGACTTTCTTTGATGTCACCTTAGAACAAGCAGATGAAGTAGGACGACCGATTTGGAAAGTCAGGGCGAAACAAGCAAAATACACCAAAGAAAAACAAATTGGTCAAGCTGAAAGTCCTTATGGTGAACTATATCAAGATGGCAAAGTAGTTTATCAAATCAAGGCTGATGTCGCAGATATTGAACAAGATGGAAAGCAGTTATTTCTGAAAGGTAGAATATTTGCTACAGATCCCAGTAATGGCATTGTATTGCAAGGTAATGAATTAGAATGGCGACCCAAAGAAGATTTGTTGATTGTCCGCAACCAGATTAACGGTAGTCATAAACAACTACAAGCTGTGGCGCAGGAAGCACGAGTTAAAACCCGCGAACAGCGCATGGAATTTTCTGGAGGGGTAATAGCAAATTCCATTGATCCCCAGTTACAAGTAAGAACCGAGCATTTAATTTGGAATATTAAAGAAGAAAAACTGATTGGCGATCGCCCTTTACAAATAGACCGTTACAAAGATAATAAAATTAGCGATCGCGGCAAAGGAAATTCTGCCGAAGTCAACTTAAAAACGAAAATTGCCACTATTCAAAAAAATGCTCAATTAGATTTACTAGACCCACCAGTGCAAATAACTAGTAACTCTATGACTTGGAATATGAACGCAGAAACTGTTACTACAAATTCCCCAGTGAGGATGTTCCAGCGTGCCGAAAATCTTACCGTCACCGCCAATCAAGGTGAAATGAAAATACCGCAAAAAACGGTTTATTTAACAGGTAACGTCAACGCCATTGGTCAGCGTCGCCAGTCTTTGAAATCTAATACATTAACTTGGTATTTAGACAATAAGTTAGTTGAAGCTCAGGGAAATGTAGTTTATCGACAAGTTGACCCACCGTTAAATTTTACAGGTGAAACAGCCGTTGGTAATCTGCAAACAGAAAATATTGTTGTTAAAGGCGGCACTTCTAGCGGTAGGGTAGTAACAGAAATCATTCCCCAAGAAAGAGCCAATCGTCAGCAGTAGAGTTAGGGCAGTGGGGTAGTGAGGGAAATGAGGGAGAAATCAATTCAAAATTCAAAATTCAAAATTCAAAATTCAAAATTCAAAAACTTCTGCCTTCTACCTCCTCTTTCCCAATGCCCAATGCCCAATGCCCAATGCCCGATTCCCCACAAGCACTAGGCTAGGATCTTAGTAATACAAGTCTTCTGATAACCATGAATGGATCAAACCGATTAGACAAGGAATCCTTGCCAATACCCCAACAAGCAGAACATTCCCACCATCACGATACAGACCACGAGCATACAGATCATACTCATGAGGCTGGAGAGTCTGCTCATCCTCACGTCCATAGCGAAGAGTCATTACGGCGAATTGCCAATCGATTATCGCGGATAGAAGGACATGTTCGTGGTATTAAAACAATGGTGCAGCAAAATAGCCCTTGTCCTGATGTTCTGCTGCAAATTGCCGCAGTGCGAGGCGCATTAGATAAGGTAGCGCGAATTGTTTTGGATGAACATTTAACTGAGTGTATTGCTAGAGCTGCACAAGAGGGTAATATTGACGTTGAAATTAAACAGTTAAAAGCTGCTTTAGATAGATTTTTACCTTAATAATTAGAAAAATAATGTAAAATACATTTGCAAAATTGGTGATGCACTAACAGCGATACATCAAAATTCAATAGTGCATCGTGATATTAACACAACATCATGTTGCGAACTAGTAGACAACCTATTTTTATAGACTTTTCCTCCTTTTACCTCGTTCCCATTCAGATGCGGTACAACATTATATCGCAAGGTGTAAGGGCACGGCACTGCCGTGCCCCTACGGGTGTGGTGTACCTCACGTAAACGAGAACCGCTATATACCAATACAGTTAAGATAAGATCAAAACACTTGTAGAGACGGCGATTTATCGCGTCTCAAAAACCTAAAATTTTTGCCAGTAGCCCTTAACCTAAGAGGATGTTTGAAAAGTCCTTCAGCGTGTGTTTCACTACCCTGGCTACCGAGAAACTGCTACGAGAGAATAGGAGTTTTGGGATTTGAGATCCCACCCCTGAGTCGCACTTGAGGCTCAAGCCGACCCTTTTCAAACATCCTCTAAGCGTATTGCGCTATATACAGCAACGATGGTTTTTAGCTAAACTATGAGCAGAAAAAATTATCAATTTTCCTATTCTTTAATTGGCAACCCAGACAAACCACCGATTCTTTTTCTGCACGGCTTCATGGGTAACATAGATGAATTTGATGAAGCCATAAAATTACTATCTGATGAATTTTATTATTTAACACTTGACCTTCCTGGACATGGCAAAACTCAAGTTTTGGGTGGGGACGAGTACTACACAATGGCAAACACTGCTCATGCTTTAATCAATTTACTGGATGAGTTAAAAATGGCTAAATGCTTTTTAATTGGTTATTCAATGGGTGGGAGATTGGCTTTATACCTCACCTTGCATTTTCCCGAACGTTTTCATAAAGTTTTACTAGAGTCAGCTTCCCCAGGTTTGCCAACAGAAGCAGAACGATTAGAACGCATTAAAATGGATACGCAAATAGGCAGAAAATTAACAAGAAGCATTGAAAAAAGTGATTTGAAAGCTTTTTTATCAAATTGGTACAATCAACCGATTTTTGGTTATATAAAAAATCATCCAGAATACGATCGCATGATAAAAAGTCGGTTGCAGAATAATCCACACGAATTAGATAAATCATTGCGCTTCATGGGAACTGGATGCCAACCTTCTTTGTGGCAAAAGTTACAAGAGAATAATATTCCTCTACTCTTACTAGTGGGTGAATATGATAAAAAGTTTATATCTATTAATAACCAAATGGATCAAATATGTGAATTTGCTCAACTAAAAATAATTAGTAATGCTGGACATAATATTCACCTTGAAAATACCTTTGCATTTGTGGAAAACATCAAAGATTTTTTCTATGCAGCAAGTTAAAAATTAGGATAACCTCACTGCTTCCTTGGCAACTTCTTTACTGCCTTGCTAGAAGGAGTTGGCGATGGTGTCATCGGGGCTGTTGGTTGATTAGCTGCGGCCAATTCCTCTTGCAACATTTTCTGATAAACTTTAGGCAGAGAGCTACTAACAGAATTAGTTTCTATACCATATCCTAGACTTGTCCAGGTGGGAGAGAGCCGCCGCAAAACATCATTTAACTTTCCCTGACGCAACAGTTGAGAAATATCAGTTCCCCAAACTTTAGAATCATTTAACCAACGGTAAACTACTACATCTTGATATTCTGCTTCAAAACTATAAGCAGTCCAAAACATCATCTGCATTGGATTTGGATGATAACGGGGGGCTAAACGATACCAAGTAATGTTGATAATTTGATACCTGCCAGCAGCAGTAGAACAATTACCTGTGTTGGGGCCTGTGACAATTGTGACGCATATCTCAGGATGTCGGCTAAGGTCGTTGACTTGTTGCCCACCATACAACAGCGAATAGGGACGATTACCACTCGCCTCACTTGCCGAGATGGTTCGCATTAAAGCGCGGATATAGGGGTCGCCCTGTTTCATCACTAGAGGCGGCTGTTGAACTGCAAAGATGGGATCAGAAGGCGATCGCAAGTCTCCAATATACCATTGCAACAAATACACAAAGCCGAGAAGCGCGGCTATTGGCCCAATAAGTTTTTCAACACCTTTGAATTCAAAGCCTTTCAGAATCCGACTCCTTCAAATTTGTTCTCTTTGCTAACAAAAATCATTGACGAACTTATTCCATTAAAGTTCACACCTAATTGTTAGTTATCATTCCCGACTTTGCTCATTTCTTTAAGAATTAGGAAAAATGAGCATAAAGAGATACTCCCAACAATCTCGACTAAGTATAAACTCAATCGCTTCTTGTAGCATCCTACTTTCGGTAAGAAATCGCTACCTCACTTAAATTGTGCTATTTTCGAGTTGTACTTCTAAAACTGGTTCATTGCTAAACCCCTGCATTTTTAGTGTCGGATAGTCCGATCGCTAACCTATGTTATAATTAAATGATTAATTTTCTAAGTAATTAACTATGACAACAGAAATATTAAAATCTGTTGAACCTACCCTTTACGAAGAAGACTATTATTTGTGGGTAGAAACAACATTTAAACAATTAGAAAATAAAGATATTGAAAATCTGGACTGGCAACATTTAGCAGAAGAAATTGAAGCTTTGGGAATTGAACAAAGACGAAAAGTAGAAAGTTACTTGAAACAATTATTAATTCATCTTTTGCTTTATCGTTATTGGGAAACTCAAAAACAAGATTGTCAACGAGGCTGGCAAATAGAAATAACTAATTTTCGTGATGAACTAGAATTTTATTTTCGTTCCAAAACACTTTATAACTATTCTATTAACTGCTTAGATGCAGTTTATATTAAAGCCAGAAGACAAGCAATTCAAAAAACAGCTTTACAGCCGGGAATTTTTCCAGAAAAATGCCCTTTTACTCCTGAAGAAATTTTCAATAATGAGTACTTTCCAGAGTAAAAGTGATTTTATATCGCTTTTTGTGAAGACGAAAGTAATCAGAGAGCGATCGCTCGTCTAAGTAAGTCGGTGTGAATAATTCAAACTATGTGTTTTCTAATGTAAAATTATTGTAATTCAGTTCCTAGTAAGTACTTCAGTCCTTCTTTTAGGACTAAAGTCCTTACTACAAACGTGCAAATTATTTCCGCCGTTCTACTTATCGTTAATCAGTGTAGGGGTAAAGCGCATTGCGCTTTACCCTTTTGGCTGTGGGATGGAGCGAACATTGATTGACGCGCTCATTCTGGTAAAGTTCACAAAAAACTCTCCGAACGGCACGGAAGCCACTTGGCAACAGATGCGTGGAGGAAGTGCCAACGGCGAATTAATTCGCCGTGAATATTATCCGTGATGTGGATCTTCAATATACCTCTTAATTACATCTGCTGAAACTTGCCCCGCAGTAGAGTAAAAATAGCTGTTAGTCCATAGGCTAGGCAATTTCAATAATTGTGGAAACTCTTTACGCAATATATAAGATGAGCGTCCTTTAAAGGCTTTTACTATCTGGTTAATAGCAATATCTGGTTGATGTTCTACAAATAAATGTACATGATCAGGAGCGACTTCTAACGCTAAAACATCCCAGTCTTTTTCCAGGGCTAGCTCATTAATTATTTGTCGAAGGCGTTTAGCTATCTCTCCGGTCAAAACCTTTTTTCTGCGCTTAGGAATCCATACTAAATGAACTACTGCATTCCCCTTTGAGTGATTACCATTTCTGTACTCCAAAGTAGTTTTCATGTCGTTTATTCTGACCTATTGACAAATATAGCTTAACTCAGCTATAGTTGATAGGTCAAGACAAACGACAAAGGATTAATTTAAAGGTGTACGGATGTCAGCAAGTTTTAATTAACCAAGACTTGGATTTAAAAGCCTTGCTTGAATTTGTTTGCATAGAAGCGAATAGCTTAATAAACTGTGGAATTTATTACAGTCGTCAACTTTATTTCAAAACTGGCAAGTTACCAAGTAAAGCTGATTTGCACAAAGAGATAGGAACTCTTCAAAAGAACAAACATTATCAAGCTTTGTATTCAGATACAGCACAACAGATATTAACAGGCGTTGCTGAATCTTTTAAGTCTTTTGTTGGGTTATTGAAAGGCATAAAAAACGGTACAGTAGCTCAAAAGCCAAAATTGCCAAATTATAGAACATCTGGTGGTTTAGCAGTTGCTACTTTTACTGGACGATCCATAAAACTAAAAAATGGGATGCTGAGATTTCCTTTAGGAAGTTTGGTAAAAACTTGGTTTGGTGTTGATTCTTTTTATCTACCAATGCCGTCAAATTTAGATTTCAAGGATATCAGGGAGGTTAGAATACTACCAAGAAACAGATGCTTTTATGCTGAGTTTGTCTATAAAACAAACACAACAATTATTGAACTTGATAAGTCTAAAGTACTTGGAATTGACCACGGTATCGATAACTGGTTGACTTGTGTATCGAATACTGGAACATCCTTTATCGTTGATGGATTACATCTCAAAAGCATTAATCAGTGGTACAACAAATCAGTTGCTAACATAAAAGAAGGAAAACCACAGGGTTTTTGGTCAAACCGACTTGCGGCAATTACAGAAAAACGTAATCGGACAATGCGAGATGCTGTTAATAAAGCTGCAAGAATCGTAATCAACCATTGCATAGACAATAAAATCGGTACTGTTGTCTTTGGATGGAATGAGGGGCAAAAAGACGGTGCTGATATGGGTAAAAAGAACAATCAAAAGTTTGTTCAAATACCAACAGCTAAACTCAAAAGACGCATAGCTCAATTATGCGAACAATACGGTATTGTTTTTGTTGAAACAGAAGAGAGTTATACCTCCAAGAGTTCGTTCATCGATAATGATTTTCTGCCTAAATTTGGTGAAAAACCCGAAGGGTGGAAAAGCAGCGGTCTTCGGATTACTAGAGGTCAATTTCAAACCTCAACTGGAATCAAAATAAATGCGGACTGCCACGGTGCGGTTAACATAATCAAGAAAGTAGCTGCGATATTTAAGTTTGACTTAAGTAGAGTAAGTAGAGGTTGTTTAAGTCAGCCTAAGAAAGTTCGATTATGGACTCTTCAGAAATCCCCGTCGCTTCAGCGCGGGGAAGCTTAATCCAATAGAAACCGACTGTTCGTAGGGGCACAGCATTGCTTATTAGTGTCAACTTAACGTGAAAGCCAGCCTAGAACCAGCTTTTAGATATTGTCTCGTTGTCTCGTTCCCAGCCTCTGGCTGGGAATGCCGTCCTAGAGGCTCCGCCTCCCTTGCTGGCGGCAGAGCCGCCAAGAGCAGCATTTCCAGCCTAGAGGCTGTAAACGAGGTTTTAAGAGGATTTGCGCTTAAGTTGACACCTATGAGCATTGCTGTGCCCAAAGCGCGTTTTTTATCCAAGCAAGACACGCTATAAGAGTTTTAACCCCTAACTCCCCACTGGTTGATTACGCGACGTTAGCAAATAATTCCCCAAAAGTTTTGGAAGTAGCTTCCGGTTTGGCAACAATCTCGACAATTTTATTGCGTGCATCTGCTTCAAACAACGCCTCAACAGCAACTTGGGCGACTTTTTGCCTGGGTATACTACCGTCAAACAGTGTATCAGCACTCTGCATCACGATCGCATCGGAGTTATCTTCATTCTTCAACCCACCAGGCCGCACAATCGTATAGGTAAGACCACTTTTCTGGATGTACTCTTCAGCTTGTTTTTTCCACACTAAAATCAGCCAAAACAAGTTCAGTGGATGGAATAACTGGGAAGTACATAAAGAAGAAACTAAGACAAAATGCTCAATTCCCTTTGCCTTAGCAGCTTCTACTAAATTTTTAGTCCCTTCAAAATCTACTTTATAGGGGCCAGTGGGGTCAAAACTAGGTTTTGCACCAGTTGCAACTAACAGAACTGTGCTATCTCCCAACGCAGCAGTTAAACTTTCTGGTTGTAATACGTCGCCTACAACTAATTCGGCTTCAGGAGAGAGAATACCCCTAGCTTTCTCTATATCCCGCACCAAAGCGCGGACGGGAATATTCCGCGCTATCAACTCTTGCACAATCCGGCGACCTGTTTCACCCGTTGCCCCTGCTACAAATGCTTTCATGAGAAATGCTATCCTGGGAAACTATTGTGTGCTTGTTCAGTTCTTTATTTTAGTAATTCTATGGACTTGATGGTAGATTAATGAGGTTTCGGTAAAAATGGGATATTAGTGTGAAATGACCCAGGAATGTGGGGAATTATTAATATAGACGAACGCTAAAATATACATTAATGCATTTATGCTTTCAAAAAAAAGCGAATATAAATCCTGGGAAATAACAGAAGCAGTTTTACCTGTAGCTTCCAGCCAAGAAGCAGCCCAGGACACATTAACACAAGCAAATGTAGCGCCGGTCACAAAATTTTCCGGTCGTTATCAAGATTTTATGGAAATGCCTGCCCCAGCAGAGAAGGTTGCCCAGTATCTTAATAATCACGCCTCATGGTTTTCGCGTTGCGCTGAACCCATGAAGGTGCAATTACTTGGGGAAAATGGCTACGCTTTAGTAATTGGTCGTTTTGGTGCTTTTGGTTATGATGTAGAACCTAAAATTGGTTTGGAATTGTTGCCTCCAGACGAGGGTATTTACCGCATCCGTACAATCCCTATCCCTGACTACCAACCGCCTGGTTATGACGTAGACTATCGGGCATCTCTACAGTTAATAGAAAACCATACTTCCACTAGCATTGGTGAAATTACCAGAGTTGAATGGGAATTGGATTTAATAGTTGATTTGCACTTTCCCAGGTTTATTCAGCGATTACCCAAGTCTATAATTCAATCTACAGGCGATCGCTTACTTAACCAAATTGTCCGCCAAGTCTCCCGCCGCTTAACTCGCAAAGTTCAAGAAGATTTTCATAAATCTTTAGAAATACCCTTTCCTGGGAATTCCAAACAAAAGCGCTGAGTCAACAATCCTTTGTCATTTCTCATCTACTAATGACAAATGACAAAGCGCAAAGTCTGATCGCCGGAAGCCGGCGCTCAGAACTTTGTAAGAGAGGACAAATCACAAAGGACTATGCTTTAGTAAGAATTCTTTGGACAATTTGCACACCAGTGACAGCCTGCCAAGCAAAAAGCCCTAAAAGGGTAAAATTCACCAGAATGTGAGTTGCCCGTGCCCAATTTGCCCCTTTTTGCATATAAGGCGACAAAGCAGCAGAGAATGCAATCATACCCGTCATACCCAGTCCTGCCAGCAGGTGAGGCGCGACAAATAACTTGCCATTATTGATGTAAGTGACACCCATCCCTCCAATTGCACCTACCACCATCAAAGCTAGGAGTATAGACCCGATTTGGTAGTGTCTGACGTTATATTTACCTTTAATCAGTTCTTTCTTTTCTTCCCCCTGAGCATTTCTGGTACGCTGTACTTGCAGCCCTAAGTAGGCAGCATAAATTGAAAGTACTAATAGCGCCCACATCAGCACCGGATGAAAGAAGTTCAGCCAATATTTTATCGACGCAGAAAGTTCCAGACTCATCGTGTTCTCGCCCAATTATTAAATCTTCATAAAAATTAGCATAATTCTATTTTCTGTGCTTAAAGTTGCACAAATAAAAAGAGGCTAAGAAAGAGAAGAATTTTCATCAACCCAATAGCTAGAATGTTTGCCAAGACTGCTTCTATTGAATTTTAATTTAGAATGAGTGAATTTTGAATTGCATAAACCTCTTGCCAAAGTGGATAAACAATCTCAGACTAAATTTTGAGGGTAGACGAACAAAACCCCCTGTGTGGGATCTCATCCATGACTGAAAACAACGATACTTTGCTGCTACAAGCAGCTAAAAACGGGGATATTAAGCATCTGTGTGCGCTACTGGCTGCTGGTGCGAGGGTGGACCTGTGCGATCGCCTTGGCACGACAGCGTTAATGTTTGCTTCTAATTTAGGCTACACCGAAATTGTGCGATCGCTGCTAGATGCTGGAGCAAATATCAACTTGCCCAGAAAACTCTATGGTTTGACGGCTTTAATGTTGGCAGCTAGTGCCAAACAGCTTGACATTTTGCAGCTTCTACTATCCAAAGGTGCTGATGTCAATGCCACTAATGAAGATGGCAGCACAGCTTTAATGGCAGCTGTAGTTAAAGGTCATGTCGATGTAGTACAAGTCTTATTGGCTGCTGGTGCAAAGGTGGATATCGCAGATAAAGATGATGATACTGCGTTGAAACTCGCCATTAAGCAGGGACAAATAGAAGTTTTACAAGCAATTCTCCAAACTGGTGTCGATGTCAATATCCGAGATGAGGAAGGTGAGACACTCTTAACATTAGCAGCAGATTTAGGACATCTGGAGGTTGTGGAAGCACTGCTAGCAGCCGGGGCTGATGTGAATGTGAGAAACGCCGATGGTGGAACAGCCCTATCGGCAGCAGTAGCAGCTGGACACAGTGCGATCGCAGCAGCTTTACTAGATCGAGGTGCCCAAATTAATCTCCAAGACCAAGATGGTGAAACAGCCCTACACCTTGCCGTTGTGGAAGGCTACATTGATGTCGTGCAAGTGTTGCTTAACAGGGGTGCAAATGTCCAAATTAGGAACCACCTGGGTGATACGCCACTGCTTGTAGCAGCGTTGCAGGGACACAGCCATATCGTCGAAGCATTGCTGCGTTCCGGGGCAGATATTACTGACAAAAACCTCGGTGAAGTAGCTTTGACGCTGGCTGCATCACAGGGACACAGCGAAACAGTGAAAGTGCTGCTAGAGTATGGTGCTGATATCAACACTCCGGGCGATGATGGTAAAACTGCTTTAATTAAGGCAACCGAACGCAAGCACACAGAGATAATACATTTGTTGCTGGCAAAGGGGGCAGATGTGAATTTTCAAGACTCAGCGAAGGCAACAGCATTGATGTGGGCTGCCTCAGTAGGTTACGGCGAAATTGTGCAGTTATTACTTCAAGCTGGGGCAGATGTGAATTTGAAAAACCGGGGTGGTTATACTGCTTTAATGATTGCAGAATTTAATGGTTATAAAAATGTGGTGCGGAGTCTGCAAAAAGCTGGGGCGCAAGAATAGTCATTTGAATACTTAAATACCAGGGAGATTTAAAAAACCAAGTCCGGGCGTAAGAAACAAAGAAAGCAAAACTCCGTCGTAGCTGTTGTGAACTTGCTACGGCGGAGAAAGTAAAAATTAAAACGCTAAGAGGGAGCAGGCCAAACGCTTGCGTCACAAGGATAGAAAGAAAGCAAACATGAAGAAGTAAATTTACCTTTTACTTTTTACCTTGTACATTTTACCTAGTTTCCCCCTTGGCGTTTCCTACTGTGCTAGATGTGCAAAATATATAGTTTTTACTTGAACGGAAAAGTATTCTAAGGATCATTTTTTATGTATTATAGCGTTTCCCAGGCAACTGAGGTACAACCAAATCTTGCTCACCAAGGTTAATAGCTTTAAAAACGTACCTCACTAGGTCGGGAACCACTATATCTTAAAGGGTAAATACAAAAAATTTAGCCAAAAAGGTTAATGTGCGACCATTTAGGCGATCGCTACAGAAATTCCAAGAAAAAATAAAAAACTCCATCCCGCAAGTGGCGTGGAGTTTTTGGGCATGGGAAAGAGTCACCAAGGCCCTATACACCAAGTCGCCGGGCGGCTATCCCTCTCTACCCACCAGGGGATGGAGTTTCCCGCCGACTTTCAATCCTAATTTCCAAAGCGGACTATGGTGATTTTAAAAGTTTAATGGCTCAAATTATGGCTGAGGAATTAGGAAATGGTCGGTTTAAAAAGACTCATCTACAACTCTGGGATAATTTTCTCACCAGTATTGGAATAGAACCCCAAATTTTTTCAGATTCTCTTCATCCAGAAAATTTTAATTTGCTAGCAGAACTAAAACAGCTAACCTTAAACAAGCCAATAGGTTACGTCATTGGGCTGTGTGGCATGGGTGGCGAGTGTTTGTGTCAGATTTATTTAACTGCTATGTATAAATACATAACTCTCAATCCTTATATTCAGAGCAATAAAGAAACTATAGATTGGGAATTTTGGAATATTCATATTGGTGAAGAAGATATCCGTCACCGTGTCATGGTGAAGAATGCCATCAATGAAATTATCCAAGCTGAACCGAGTCATTTACCAGATTTAGCTGCTGGTTATCAAAAAGCTAAATCAAATTGGGATGAATTCTGGGGAAATAACTACAAATTGGCTGAGAGGGTGAAATTAACAGCAGTGCAATAAATAATCTAAAACCCAATCAGCAAAACAGCTTTCCTTTTCTGTCTATAAAATTTGCATAACGACTAGTGTCATATCATCAGTGTTTTGCTTATCAGCACCAATGAATTGCTCAACTTGGTCAAATAGGTAATCGACAATTTCCTCTGGGCCATTGCAGTACTTGCAAGCCGTATTGAAGCCAGCGACAAAGTTATCTTCATCGAAGCGATCGCCACTAGCAGCTGCGGCATCGGTCAAGCCATCTGTATAGTAAATAATTGTATCTCCAGGCTCTAACTGTGCCTGGGCATCTTCATATTGGCTGTTAGCATCCAAACCGATTAGCATCCCTAGAGTATCTAAACGGCTGACAGTTTTCGTGGCTGCGTGCCACCACAAAGGAGGATTATGTGCCGCATTGCTATAAGACAAAATTCGGCTGTGGGGATTATATTCTGAATAAAATAGCGTTACAAAGCGGTGGGAATTTTCCAAATCCGCATACATAACTCTATTTAAGTTTTGTAGAATTCTGGCAGGAGAATTACCATGTAGCACTTCTCCCCGTAACATTCCCCGCATCATCGTCATAATCAGCCCAGCAGGGACACCTTTGCCCATAACATCTCCAATAACTAAACCCCAGCGACTAGTTTCCGTGCTATCTTTGGTCTTGGGCTGAATCTTATTGTGATTGGTAGCAATAAAGTCGTAGTAGTCTCCGCCGACACGATTGGCAGGTTTACAGCGTGCCGCTAGGACTGCACCAGGGATTGTGGGACATTGACGTGGCAGAAGTCGCCGTTGAATTTCTGCGCCAATTTCTAGCTCTTGATCTAGGCGTTCTTTTTTTCTTAGTTCTACAGCTAGTTCATCGTTTTCGATCGCAACGGCTGTTTGGTCTGCTACTAACCTAACTAATTTTTGCCTCGTTTCTGTCCAACTATATTCTGGATCGCGGCTCAAAACATAGAGCCATCCCCGTTCTGTATGCTTCACCAGAATCGCCGTACCAAAGATTTGCACATCTGGCCCCAAATAGCGATGCATCTGGTCATCCAAAATCCCCGTGGCATTTGCTAGAGGGGCAGCATTGGGTAGAAGTGTGATTTGACTGCTGGCTATTTCTAGCGCTTTGCGGATATTTTTTCGCTGGCCACTATCTTGCCAATGTAACTGCTCTAATCTTACTTGACCATTAGGTTTGTAGAGAAACAGGGCGCTGCCGTCTGCATCTGTCACTCTTGTTGCCATCAGTGGGATCAGTTCCAAAAACTGATTCAAATTATTGAAACTTCTCAGAGCAAATCCTAAAGAACTTAGCAAATCTTGAATTTTGTTCTGTTCCCGGTGCAACCTTGCTACGAGTTCTTTGAGTGCTACGACTGGTGTGACATCTGTCGCGGCACTACTATTGTTGTCAGTGGGTTGAGAGGGCAGTTGAGACACAGGCACAGGTACTATTGCACTTTATATTGGCAGATTTTAGATTACTTATAAATCTTTTGGCTTTGGCATTGCTAAACCATATTTAGATAAGACTTGTCACTTTAGCAAGAGTATAAAGACGTAACAAGCAACTTTTATCAGTATTTTATTTGCTTATTGTATTTTTGATGGAAAATTTGTAATTTAAAATCATGTATTTTTAGCCAAAAACCAATCCGTAAGAATTACTAGATTCAGTCATAGTTAAGAAAGCTTTTCATTTTTTCATAACTTAATTACCAAAGCATATCTCTAAAGTCATAAAAATACTTTATCAAAAGAATAATTTATAACGCTTTCATAGTAACTGTTTGGGTAGAGGTAACTAAGAAACTGGAAGTTTTTTGAGTGAAAACCTAGATTTATTACAGAAAATATTTGTAGATACTTTCGCAAGTAGGATCTGAGAATACACCTGGGAGTGTTGAATTAGCTCACTTACACCAATTCGCTTTTTGAGTCCACAGTGGACGATTTTCCGAAGTTCTGATGGTCGGAAGCTGTCCTTTTCTTAATGTCGGCCCTGGGCAAACGGATGATGCTCGTACTGCCAATACGGTTCGGTTAGCTTGTTTACCCTGCGAAGATCCCCCGAACCCCCCGATAAATTGGGGGGCTAATTTCCTCTTTTACTCCCTTAAAAAGGGGGTCGCCACAGGCGGTGGGATCTTATCCGAACCGTATTGCTCGTATTCCTACTCTTAAGTAACTTAGGTGCAGTGTGGAGTTTTGCCAACTCGCTAACGCAGTTCTTTCGATCTAAGAATACAAGTTGCCATAGCCAACACCAATAACCTGCAAAGGCAAACCCCCCACAGTGCTGGACTTTGTGCTGGCTCCCCAACGCACTGCTCACCGCTCAGACTGCTGTCCATCTTGCAATAAGTTGTATTTGTGGGGGTGAGCGTCTCGCTTGCCCTTTAAATTGCTGCAAGATGGAAACTTCGGGGGTTTTGTGTGTTGCGTCTAAATGCCCATTCAGAGCATGAAAAAAGGCATTAGCTTGAAATTTTAGCAAAAGTTATCCATTTATTGTGACAAACTTATGATTTATAGCACTTGATCTGTTTCTAATGAGTTCAAGTGATAATACCAGATAGTCATCCCTAAATTTATCAGTTGTCAAGAAAAATATTTAACTCCAAATTTTTCAATTAGCCGCTCAAGAGAGCTTCGACAAATTCATAGCTAGAAAAGGGGCGCAGGTCTTCAATTCCTTCGCCAGCACCAATAAAGCGAATGGGTAAACCTAGCTGTTGTACAACGGCAAGGGCAACGCCGCCTTTGGCTGTACCATCGAGCTTAGTTAAGACAACGCCACTTAATTGGGCAGCTTGGGAGAAAACTTCGGCTTGCCGTAGTCCATTTTGTCCTAAAGTGGCATCTAGAACCAAAAGAGATTCTACTTTGGCATTTGGGGCTTTTTTGTCGATAATTCGCCGAATTTTGCTAAGTTCGTCCATTAAATTTTTCTTGTTTTGCAGTCGCCCAGCTGTATCAACCAGAAGTAATTCGGTTTGACGCGCTTGAGCGGCTGCGATCGCATCAAATACAACTGCTGCCGGATCTGTATTTTTTCCCGGATTGGAAATTACCTCCACACCGCTTCTACTACCCCAAACCTTCACCTGTTCTACGGCGGCGGCGCGGAAGGTGTCTGCTGCCCCAATCAGGCATTTATAACCAGATTTTTGTCCCAGGTGGGCAATTTTGCCGATGGTGGTGGTTTTACCGGCACCATTCACCCCAGTGATTAACCAGATATTCAAGGTTTCTTTTTCTGGGGTAAAGGTAGTTTTCTGGGATGCTTTGCTTGGCGCATCCAGCATATCCCGGAGAATTTTTTTCAAGTAAGCGATCGCTTCTTCAGGTGCAGTAACTTCTTCTCGAAGTTTTGTCTGTAGGGCATTGATAATAAAGTCTGTCGCTTCTACACCCACATCAGCTTGCAGGAGCAATGCCTCAATTTCTGTCACAGCAGCTTGATTTAGCGGCCCTTGACCAACGATCGCCTTCAGTTGGTTAAGAATGCTACGACGAGTTTTATCTAACCCTTGCCGGAGCTTTTTCAGCCAGGTAATTTCTTCAATAGAAACGTCTTCTGGACTTCTACCTTGAGCTGCTAAAACTTTTGCCGACCAGACAAACCCATCATCAAATACCAGTCCGGGAATTTCTTCTCCTGTCTCTGAAGTTGCAGCTACTGGCTGTACTACCTCTGGTTCTGGAACTTCAATGGCCGTGGCCATTAGTTGTTCCAGCTTGGCTTGCCGTTCTGCCGCCGCCCGTTCTAAGAAGGATAGTGCTGTTGGCTGTGTTGCCTCTGGCGTAGCTACTGGTTCGGTGGGCGTTGGTTCAGCTTCATTTATTGTGAGTTCTGGGCTTGTGACATCTTGATCAGCAATTGCTGCTACTGAGGAATCTTCTGTACTTTCTTCCTCAGTAGCAGCTTGGATAACTTCTGGCTGTGCTGTTTCTACCTTTGTACTAACAGGTTCCTCAATTGCTTCTGGTTCGGTAATTTCCGCAATTGCCGTTTCTGCGGGTTCAGGTTGTGCTGATGCTACTGAGGCATCTGCTGAATTAGCCGGGGTTTCTACTACCTCGGCTTGTTGTTTTTGCTGAATATTTTTGTAAGCAGCTTTAGCAAACGCTAACAAGTCTGTCGTTGTGTCTGGAGCAGTTTCAGTAGTTGGTCTTGACGTTTCGGCTGGCTCTGGCTGAGGTTCTTGTGCAGGAGGAGTTTCTTCCTGTTTATTATCAGAGGGAGTGTCAGAGGAATCGTTATATTTACGACGGAACCAATTAAAAACCATTGCAGCAGTATTGGTTATATGAGTTTAATAGTTATAAGTTTTGAGTTTAATTTAACTTAGGGCATTGGGCATCGGGCACTTGTACTGAGCGTTCGCGTAGCGTCTCGTAGAGAAGTCGAAGTATTGGGCATTGGTCAATAATCAATAGTTCTTTTTCCCCTGCTCCCTCATCTCCCTCATCCCTCTCACTTTGGCAAGTCAAAAAGGCTATGCTGTTTTTTTCTGCTCAGTGACTCGGCGCAAAACACCGTTAATAAACCGATGACCATCGTCTCCACTGTAGCGTTTGGCTAGTTCCACAGCTTCGTTGATGGCGATACTGTCTGGAACTCCTAAAAACTTCATTTCAGCCACAGCGATTTGCAAGATATCGCGGTCTATTTGGGCGAGGCGAGTTACTTGCCAATCTACTAAGGCAGTAGAAAGGAGTTCATCTATAATCTGTCGATTTTCGTTGACGGTAATCACAAGCTCTTTAGCGTAATTCCGTACTCCCTTGTCCTGATTAGCTAACTGAATTAATACTGGAAAATCAACTGCCGTACCCAACTGATTGATTGCTGTCTGGGTGCAGGCGATCGCTTCTTGCAGCATTGTTCTGGCACTATTGAGATCGGAGGCCCGAGTTTGGCTACTTAAGAGGCGATCGTTACTGCGTTGCAGTTCACCTGCGGCATTATCGAGGGTATCTTGCACTTCTGAGGTCAAAGTGCGTACTGCTCCTAGCAGCAATTTGGATACTAGTTGATCGTCTTCCAACTTATCTAATTTTTTTGGGTTGACTGGCAATTGGCTAAGGCTTAAAAGCGCCAATTCACGAGCAATTTGCTGGGGTTTCCGAGGTTGCATAAAACTGAGGGGTGATTAGGTGATAACAGATTAACTAGACGGGGCAAACTTGCAATCATATCAAATTTGGTACAGTCAAACAACAAAATTACGCTAAGAAGGTACTGGATACTGGGTACTAGGAAAGAAATTATTTTAAGATTTGCTTAGGGTATGAATCCACATACTCATCTTCACCCAGTCCCCAATCCCTAGTCCCCAATTTAACTTTCTTCAACAGGAATAACCTGCTGCTTGATTTCGTTGTGTTTCACTTCCAGTGTGGACTCTTTGGGTAAAACCAAGGGCGTATTGGGGGCGACAATGCCACCTGATACAACTATTTTAAAGGCGTCTTCAATGGACATGGAGAGGTTTACCACCTCATCTTCAGGAACTACTGCGTACCATCCGGTAGTCGGATTGGGCGTAGTGGGTATAAAAACACTTAGCACAGGGCGAGGCATCTGGGCTTGGATATCACTACTGATTGCACCAGTAACAAAAGCGATCGCCCAAATTCCTCGGCGGGGATACTCTACCAAAATTACCCGGCGAAACTTGCCATTAGAATCTTTTAGTATTGTTTCTAAAAGCTGCTTGAGGGTTTTGTATACCTGTCCTGCTAAAGGAATTGCCTGTAATAATCGTTCGCCAAAATCTAACAACCACCGCCCAGCAATATTGCGAGCCATCAAGCCCATCAATAAAATACTTAGTAGCGGTACAGCGGAACCTACCAATAAATTAAGTAAATTTACTAGAACTGGGTTTAACCCATCAAAGGGATTCAGTTGTTTGGGAATTTGGGTGAGGAAGTTGATTACCCAAGTAGCAATGGTAATCGTTAGCCAGATAGTAGTTGCTAGGGGAATTACTACCAACAAACCAGCGATCAGGTCGTTTTTTAAGTCCTGTTTTAGGCGATCGATTACCAAGCCCCGATTCTCCTGTTTTAAGCTAGAGGAACTTTTGTTATTGGTATTCATACCAGCAGATTCGTCAAATTCCGAAGACTTTAACTTTAGGCAGTTTTTACCGCAAGTAACTGTCTAAAACGTTAGCAAATTGGCTGCTGACACAAAAACACGTACTTGTTGCTGGAAATCAGCTATTTTCCTACAAGCATACACATAGACATTAACCAATCTGATACCGACTAGTTATTTTCAAAGGATGTTACTTTTATTTGTAAGACTTGTAAACGATTGTTGCAAGTCCTTATGTATTACTAATCTACCGCGCTCAATCAAAAGCTGCTCATGATTGTGAAAGTACGAGCGGGTAAACAGAGGAATTGTTTTATCTGGTCAGTTGAGCAGGAGAGGCTTTTATGAAAATGTTCCGTTAAAAATATTAATTTATGATTATAAAAGTTTTTGTTTAAATGTAAGACCGACTATTATAGCACAGATGTGCTACTATACTTCTGAATTTTGCGATCGCCCACGACGGACAAGTAGGCGATCGCTACTTCAAAATTTACGCCACATCAGCCTGTGTCGTTTCAGAATTCTGTTGTGTAATCTCCTGTGTCAGAATTGCTGTTGCCTCTAAATTAGGTTTTGGTAAATACTTCATTTCCCAGACTTTGAGCAAAATCAGATATTCGTAGAATGCCTGCAATGTACACCAAGCAATTCCGGCGCGTCCATCTAAACAGCCGCCTAAGATAAAATACATATATACAAAGCGTAGCAACGGTCTGGCGGGTAAACGCAAAGACAAATCTTTCAAGGCGCGGCGTTTTTCGACTTCCGATTTGCCAAAGAATAAATCTTGCCAGTTGACCTTTCCCTGTTCTAGTTGATATAGCGTTTCTTGAGCTTCGTCTGTAGAATAACGGTTATGCTTGTCAATCCATCGGCTCAAACCTTTGCTACAAGTGTAATGTGGGTATGTCTCTTTTAAAAAGCTAGTTGCACCCTCACAAACTTCCCGTTCAGTATGACCATAATCTGTAAACCATACCTTACCGTGGCAAAAGAGGCGCATTTGGTAACGGGGATACTGTGTGCTGTAGCGAATCCAACGATTCATGAACATGACACGTTCAGCCACGTAGTAACCGATGTAGTCAACACTCTGACTTGCCTTTTCGCATTCAGCGAACAGTTCTGGTGTCATCCGCTCGTCAGCTTCGAGAATGTAAACCCATTCGTGCTTCGGCGGGATAGACTCTAACATCCAGGTGCGTTGGCGGCCGTGGCTTTCAAAAGCGTGTTGGATGACGCGGATGGGATAGCGCCTGGCGATTTCCACAGTGCGATCGCTACTGCATGAATCCACAACAATGATGTCATCCGATAGCATCGCCGATTCGATACAAGCAGCAATATCTAACTCTTCGTTATATGTCAGTATGTAAATTGAGAACATTACCCAAGTTTTATAGCGATTTTACTAAGTGATAATTGCCTTTTTATTGTTACTAGATATTAGGCGTATGGCAGTACAAGCCGTCAAACGTCCTACTGCCATACCGATAATGGATTAGCGTGCAGTAGCTCTAGGTTTACCACCTTGTACAGCACCCCTACCTCTTAGGCCTGTCCAGCCGATGATAATGTAACCAATGGACAACAGTAAACTGCTAATCCCAATCCGCAGTCCAGACTTCCAAGCAGTATCTTTAGCTTGTTTATCTGCTTCGTCTCTGCGCTGGCGAACTTGGCTCAGTTGTTGAGTTCGCAGCGTCTGAATATCTGTTTGTTGTTCGATAGCTTTTTCAAGTGCTTGGGGATCTGTTTTAGCCTTCTTCAATAACTCTTTGATATTTGCGGGAATTTGAGAGCTTTCAAGTGCTTGCTTATATCTCTGGTCATCTTTGAGGATTTCACTAAACTGAGCTTTGGTTTGGTTTCGCAGTTGTTCGAGTTGAGCTTTTCCTTGATCAGTAGTCAGTTGTGCTTGCAATTGCGAGAACCGAGCGTTTAGTTGATTTTCTGCCTGATCTGCTTCTTGGGCGATGCGGTTAACTGTTTGAGCCTTCGCTTGATTGACGTTATTGAGATGCAGGGGAAAAATCAGCAAGAACATCAACCCTAAAATACTTGAGAGGATCACGGCGGGAAATCTTAAATCGATCCCTTGGGGGCGATCGCTTGCTGCATCAGCAGTATCAATCCAATAGGCAGCAAACAGCAGACCCAAACCGACTAGAGGCACAATTCCACGATCAACTACCGCTGTTGCCAAGTTGATTTGCCATACCCGATCAGTCGGTTGAAAAGGTAACAATAGAATCAAAAAGTCAACAAAAAAGGACAAAATGCAAATTATTCCAACTACCTTAAGTGTGAGGGCAGTACTCACGGAAGTAAAACGGTTGACCATAGTTTTTTGAACTGGCGGTGAATACGAGTGATTTTCATATTTCAAGCTACTTGAATATTGTGCCTATGACCGTGACTATTGTATAGAAACACAAAGCAGATTCAATATTGGTAAAGGCTATCTGCCTCTTGGTTTTCAACTAGGCCAGAGTAACATTTGTTATGTACAGTAGTCATCTCAGAGATGACTAAATATAAATATAGCCAAAAATCTTTAGTCTACTTCAGTAGACTTTAGCTAAAAGCCAAAGGAATTTATTCCCAGGCGGGTGAGGAACCCAACAGTTAAGCTACTTTCAGTAGACCTAAAAGTTCTGCGATCGCTAAAAAATAGTAGTGTATGATACCGTTTTCTTAGGGAATATAAAAAAGCTGACTGCTCTGGATAATAAATAAGTAAAACTTATTAAATATCTCGGAAATCAACCAAAATCACCCAGATGGTAAACAAACTTCGCTCTTTACTCCATAGTTGCGGTCTACTACTTGACGTAAAAACTCAAGCATCTGTTTGAGGGTAAATAAATGAGAAAAAACTTGTCGTCTGCTTCTTTTTAAACGGCTAAGATAATGCCATACGAGGTAAATCCAAATATTAATAATTAAAAATGATAAAGCTACAAATAGAAGTCTAATGGTAGGATTTTTAATAGTAGTTTTAATGCGACATTGATTTTTCATCCGATAGCTACTTTCAATTCCGAAACGAAGACGGTAGTCATCATGTATTGAATGTAATGACAGCTTAACTTTATAAACGGCGTAAATAAAAAACTCCCGCCCAAGCGAAAAGTCTTTTACCATTTTTATATGTACAAACTATCCACACATTAAAAGTAACTGAGCCATATTTATCGCTGTTTAAAGTATAACTAGTCTTGTAACTACGCCGCCCTCTAATTAATTGTCTAGTTCCGCCATGTTTGCCTCGAATAATAACTGGCATTTCAAAAGGAATATCCAAAGCTTGTAACCATCTAATCACTGGTACACAGAAGAACTCCCGGTCTAAATACAATCTTTCGACTTGAAGATTTAAAGGCTCAATCAGTGCTAAAAGGTAAGTGATAATTGCCACTAAAGTATTTTGTTGTTGAATAGCTTTAATAGCTAAGGTGACTCGTTTATTCTTCTTAATTACATAGACAGTAGCGTAGGCATAAAAAGAACAAGTGCCACTTTTCGCTTGACTTCTGTAAATATATGGTGCAACTAAAGAGTGTCGGTTCACCATAATAAGGAATTAAGTTAAAGTCAATGGCTATTTTTTGTTTTCCCTGTCGAATTCCATCTGGCAAGCGACTTTGTAGTGCTGTATTTAAGTCTAATTCCAGAGATTTTAGGTCTGAATATTTCTCTAAATGGTAACGTATGTCATTACTTGTAGGAACATTTTTTAAGACTTTGCTAGTATTTTCAATACTATCTTTTTGGGTGGCTGCTCGAATTAGAATTTCAAAGATATTTTGTTGTTCACACTTGCCTTGAGTCTGAATTGGAATATTTTCAGTTAAACAGTTCACTACTTCGTTCAAAGTTTTACTATCAGTTAGAACTGGGGTGGTTGCAGTCATAGCCAAACTAATTAATCCTAATCGTCAAAAATTTTGCTTCTTCACCCCAATACTTTACAAAAATTCCAAGACCAGCACCAGAAGATTGTTCTGGTGCGAGAGCTACCCTTACCTTAGTCTTCAAAATATTAGTTTTGCTTATATAATATCTCTCAACAAATCTTCCAAAATTTGTATCAAAAAGTACAGTTTTTTAGGCAATAATCAGATTCGCAAGTATCCATCACAGAGCGATCGCAAAAGTTTTCGGTCTACTGACTTTTAGCTTAAGTTGACACCTGTGACAAATGTATCCCCCTAATGGCCTGTCCCATTAATTTTGCGGGGTTGCAGAGACGCGAAATTTCGCGTCTTTACAGGGTTTTGGTAACAAACTAATCAATCAGAATTAATGAGACAGACCACTAGTGGCTTTTGCATCCACTTTTGCATCCATATAAAAATCGCTATAAGTAGTCAGACAGAATTAATTACACAATGTCATTGCGAATGGAGCGAAGCGGAATGAAGCAATCGCAAGGGCTGGGATTGCTTCGCTTCTCTACGAGACGCTGCGCGAACGCTCGCAATGACTGTAAATATTTTTGTCCGACTACTTATTTCCCTTATTTTTCCATCTCCCTTGCAAGGGCTTGTTCCCAAATCGGCAGATCCTCCGGTCGGTCAACATCAGCTAAAGGCGACAAGTTCACATAAGATAAATTAAGTTTCTGAGCAATGTCCACGGTTTTCTGGAATACTTGAGCAGTTCCCCACTCGATGTTAACGAATAACTCCGGGATGGGTTGCCGTAAGCCAATTAAGTAATATCCACCATCGATCGCAGGGCCAAGTACCATATCAAAGGAGTGTAACTTCTCAAAGGCTGTCTCTAGAATCTGGGCATTAACTCCAGGACAATCTGTACCGATGATAATTACTTTTGTGGCATCAGATTGAAAAGCCTCGAAAAGCGATCGCGCCATCCGCGAACCTAAATCCCCTTCACCTTGAGACTGGTAAACCAAATCTAACCCCAGCCAGTCTTGCATAAGTTGCGAATCGCCACCTGCAAATCTCACTTCCACAGATATGGCAATGGCTTTTTGCAATTCTTGAACGTGAAATATTGTATGTTCAGTCATTTCCCGTTGAAGATTGGCAGCACCAACAGTTCCCAAGGCAGGTATCAGTCTGGTTTTAGTCTTCCCTGGTTCTGGATAGCGAGTAAAAATAATCAAGTGCTGTTTTGAGATTGCTGGTAAGTTCAGCACACAATACCTTATTTGAATAAACTAATAATATTTTAATTTAAATAGAGTTATTCAGATTGATTAGTTACATCCACTATCCTTATCAGTCCGCATTGCGCCTAATATAGTTGAAACGATGACGCACCTTTTAGTACCACTACTATTTCGAGGCGTGAAGATAATTCTACCCAGTTCTCCAACTCCATTTACAGAACCATCATACTTAAACTGTACACGATAGTAGTTAGTAGGGTTTTGAGTAAAAGTGGAAGTAAATGTAATTGCTTTAGAGTCATCTGTAATCAAAGATTTTCCATTCGTGCTTTGACATTCATTTGAAGAAATTACAGGTTGTATTGAAGCTAAAACTTGATTGCCATCATCCCAAAAACAAGCTTGCCACTTTACTCTTTCGCGTTTGGCATTAGCTTGGGCATCACGTAATATTGTTAATGCTGTCTTTTGTGCGGTATTTACCCTTTGGCGATTAAGAAATCCCAGCCAACTAGGAACAGCGATCGCAGATAGCACACCAATCATGAGAATAACTACGAGTAGTTCAATTAAAGTGAAACCACCTTCTGATTGCTCTGATATAAATTGTTTTTTCATCTTTACTTATAATTCAGCTATGATTCTGGAATTTTATTAATAACGCCACGTATCAGTACTTGAGTTTGTAAAACTGGACGATAAGTATCACTTGTTACTCCAGTTTTCCCATTAGCATTACCCCTGAGATAGATCACTACATCTTGATTGACTCCACTGGCAACTGCTGTTGATCCTGAAGGTGGCACAGCAGTCCTAACACAGGCAAAAAAGCTATTACTTGTAGTGTTACTACGGATATAACCAGTGTCGCATCCAGGAATAGTACCAGTATTTGTTGCATCAGGAGCATCAACAAAATCTACTAAAACATTAACGCCGCTTCCTGATGGTAGAGATGCTTGCAGATTAGTACCATCACTAGATTTTATTGGCCACATTTGAAAGGAAGTACTATCTGTTTCGGATGGGTCTACATATCCTGTAGATTGAACCAGATCACTACTGGTGATACTGCTATATTTATCTAGCTCATACCTGATAATCCGAGATTTTCCTCGCCAAGTGATATCAGAAGTAGTTGATTGTAAATAAACAACTAATGTATAAGTCCGACGCTTAACTAAAAGGTCTTGACAATCTTCTTTTTTTGTTACGTTCGTTATACCACTGCAAGTACCCAAAGTATTCAAGCTACTCGATCCAGTGTCATCAATTACTTCCGGTTTCCAAAAAGCCAGAACAGGTTTTTGAGTAGTAGTAATTAATGATGTTGGTAAGTAGTTTTGCAGCCCTGGACAATAATTAGCACTAGCTGTAGCAGTTGTGGTTGCGGCAGTACCTTGAACTGTAGTTGACATACAATTGTTGTCATAAACATACACCGCCTCACGTAATTCTGCTGCCATATAGTTTAATGCCCCCTGCATTTCCTGTTGGGTTTCATTGCGGGCATTTTCCCGGCTGTCAACTTGCAAGATATCTACAACCAGTGACAACAAAGCCAAAATAATTATAGAAGCAATTAAGAGTCCTATCAAAAGTTCTATAAGGGTAAAGCCTGCTGTTTGGTTTTTTTTAGAATAGACCCAGAACAAATTCACTAGCAATTTCAAATGTCTTTTCGTCATAGATTTTCAGCCTGATAAAAATAACAAATATGACATTAACAGGACTTACGCAAACAATAGCCGAAACCCTGATTCTCAGGTAGGGGCAATTGATGAATTGCCCCTACAGCGTGTAGTTTTGCGTAAGTCCTAATTAAGTAGATCAACCTTAAAAAATATAAAACAGACGTAGCCCGCTACCCGCTTCGGGAGGAAGGGAGGGTCAAAACCTGTCTCAATAACCTTTTCAAAGTCCTCCTTTTTAAGGAGGATTTAGGAGGATCTAATGCGTAAGTCCTATTGTAGAAATTCCTTATATCTAGTTAGAGAATCTTTGAGGTCGCTGCGAACTATCGAAGTGTACATCACAGCCAAAGGACGCTTTCGCTGTTGTCCCATCTCTGTAGTGAATTTAAGAGATGCTGGGGTCGTTTGCAGTCCTGACTCTCCGTTAGCTATAGCTGCATACACCCTTACCCCCATTTGAAATGCAACTACTTGAGAGGGGGTTCCATAACTCTTTTGCTTAGTACGGAATGTTTGTATATAAAAACTGGGCGTAGTACTGTTAGTGCTATTATACACAGGACAAGCCTCAGATGAAGCAGGACTAGTAGTAGTAAAACTAGTGCAGGGATAAGTAGAAGAAAGAAAAGTTGTAGGCGCTCCCACTGCTTCTACATTACCTGTTGCTTCAGATGAAGTAGAAGGTAGAGAGGGTAATACACTATCGGCGTAACCTCCCTTTTCGGCCAATATACGTACTTTATCAACTTGGCGTTGAGCCAATTGCATTGCTTGTTGAGCTTTTTGATTTTGAACGCGAGTAGCTACCACTAAAAAAATCGGAGGAGTAATTGCTACAACAACGATGGTAACTACAATCATCGCAATCAAGGATTCTATAATGGTAAATCCTGCTTCCGGGTGTCGTTTGACAACTGGTTTTTGTAACTCAAGATAAGTTTTGAGTCCTGTTGACAGATGTGAGCATATCTTCATTGGTAGCATATTATTCTCCTTCAACTGGAAACGTTAAGAACAAGAAGCGGTAGGATCAATGTAGGGCCCGCTTGCACTCTTCTTTGCACAGCGCAATTTCTGAATATATGGGTCGTTTACAGCTAGCTCCCGATAAACTTCACTACGGTTAGTACTAGGGACGGCAAAGCGTCGAGATACCGGGCCTCCTGTTTGAAATTGCAAAGCGACATCATAACCCCAGAGACGGCTGCTAGGTGGGCGGAAATACCATGCATATTCATTAGCCGCAGTAGGTGTATTACCTGGTTCCCAAGCTTCTTGGTCAAAGTTACCTGTAGCTTGATTGCTGAATCTTAATTGTATAAAAGCTCCTGACATGAAAAATTTTATGTCTCCTGGCTGCCAATTTTCAAACATTCGCGGGAACACATGGAAGCCTCCATAGGACTGCCCACCTCGTGATGGAATGATACCTTGAACGATAATTGAATTGACTCTGGTGTTATTAGCTAAAGCAACAGATTTTCTATTACCACCTATACCTCCATTAGGATCTTGATCTTGAAATCTGAGGTAGCTATCGGGATAGCTGCCGTCACCAGTAGCAATGAGTTCGTATGATTGCTGCTTATTAGATGGACAAGGTATGGTGTTATCAATACAGTACCTGGGCTTACCATTTGGGTCAATGTCAATTGGGGAAGTAGTATCGTAAGGATTAGTCCTAATCCAATTATTAGTTCCTGATGACTTATTAGCAGCAAGAACACTTGAATTCATTGGCAAGTTGGGACGGTTTTGGTTGAGGTAGGAAGTGTATGTAGCAGCACGATCGCAACCGTACTGATCTAAGTCTGAGGATGGCTGTGTAATTCCAGCATTGATAATTCCATCTTGTATACTACCGGCACAGAATTGATTGGACAAAATATTAACATCATCGCCCAGAACTTCTGTAGGTCGCCAAGTATCTGATGCTGGTGTGGCAAACCTTTCGTCTTTCCTAGTTCTGAGATAAAAATTAGACCAGTCTAACTTCAGCTTGCCCAGGTTGTCGTCAGCTGTGCTATCGGCAGGGTCGTTTTTGAACTCTTCTAATAATTTGCTGGCAGTATTAGTGCCATCGGCACTGTGGAGGTTGAAATCGCCTTGGATATAAACAGAGTTGTTGGAAACAAAGGACATACCAGCTGTGTTTGTCCCCCTATCTAACCTAGAACCATTTTTCAACCGGAACCCATAAGGACGACGATCTGGATCTGGGTAGTAGTCTACAGATTTGGTAGAAATGCCATTAGCAGTTGTGATAGTTGGATCGCTAAGACTACCAGGGATGGCATTCATAGCTGTTCCTGCGGGTCTAGCAATACCATCTTCCCTCACTGCATCTTCTCGGAAGGCGTAAAATATACCATTGGGAGGCGGTGCGTTAGGATCGCTGGCAGTATTATCATTAATCGGTAGCCATGTATCACCAACTGGAGCATTTGTAGTTCGCAGCAGGTTGAGGTCAACATCTAATACCCGCACGCTCATCATCTCCCGTCCGTTAAACAGGGCAGCATCTTTAAAGGCGACTTGGTAGTATACAGGTGTAGCATTTGCGGAATCAACATACTTAACTAGGTTATTTGAGCCTGTTGTGTTGTTATTGGGTAAGTGAGAACCACTAACACTACTGACACTTCGGGGAGTAACCCAAGTTGATGCTGCTGTCTTTGGAGTAGTTGCAATGGCTGATATATCATCTACGTCACTTTGTTCCTGGTAGCGGTTAGTGCCAGCTACTGCTGGATTAACTGCGGTGATATATGTGTTGTTACTGCGGTTTAAAACGTGCGATTCCTCGTTATGGCTCTCGCCTTCTGCTGGGAAGAGGTAGTACAAAATTGGGTACTTACGGTCATTAGGACACAGTTTAAAAAGAGCTTGTGAATTTTTTGCTGTCCCAGAAGGACCGCTACCGCTAGTATTAGGCGCATGAAACGTAGGATTGGTGCAATTGACATTAGAAGGACTGCGATCTAGTCTCATCTGTTCCTTGGCGGCAATTAGCCGTGCCAATCTCACAAATTCAACATATTTGGCTTTTTCTGCGGCACTAGCAGTTGCATCATTCTGTTTCGCTATTGATAAGGCTTCTAACGCTGCGATCGCCTTGTCAGGTTGATTGGCTGGAATACCATTTATGCTATCACCAGGCTGTCCCTTTAGAACGTCATCTAAATCATCCAACAGCTTAGTAGTTGAATCCGTAGTGTCCCAGTTTTGAACGTAATCATATTGGGTAGGAAAGTTCATATTGTAGGCTAACATCCCCAACATACAACTTGCCGTATTTATATAAGATTTATCTGCAATGCTTCTTGAACCACTGGAAACCGCGAGCGCCCGACGCAGATTAGAAAAATCCCCAAAAGTTGACGTCATTTGTGGATACGGGTGAACAACTGTTTGCCCACTAACTGCCTGCGATGATGCAGAATCCTGCCTGGGTGGGAAAGCGCCGTAAGGATCTCCGCCCAAATATGCCAGATTTTGTAGCGCTTTCTGTAGGGCAGGAGTATCAGCAGGAAAACTAAACTCCCAACCATTAGTACCTTTACCCGTGAAAAAGTCGGTAATTATTTTAGTTTGAGTAGTACCTGCTTCATCTTTAAAGTTTACTTGTTCAAAAGTTGAGCTTCGTTTCAGGGTTTCTGCTGTTCCTGGGTGAACCGTAGTTGCTAGACAAGCTAAAGGAGTCAATCCACTGCCACTTTTGTAGTGATAAACAGCAGTAGCTTGCACCGCAGCTAAATTATCTCTTTGAGTGCGGCGCTGGAGAAACTCATGTTCCCTACCCATACCAGTGGGTGTAACTGGGTTTGTAGGAAGTGGCGCTTCAGTCAATTCCAGCCTTTGTCCAACAATAACTCGTAAGCCCCCTGTGACTGCTCGTCGCTCCCAATAGCCATCTAAGCCCAAAGCCTCTGGATTTTTTGGGTCTGGGGGGGTATTTCTGGTGAGAGAATCGTAATTGGTACCAGCATTAGTGGAAGTAATCAGATCACCGACTTTATTACCTGATGGTATTTTGACTAGACTGCTGGCAATGGGCTTCCCGTCATAAGTAGGGTTTGGCCCATAAAGGTTATCAGCCCGATAAGTATCATCTAGATAAGGCGGATTTGTTTCTTCATTAAAAATTCTTTTACTTGTAAAGAAATTTCTTGTTTTCCAAGCAGTATCTCTATAAGTTGTGTTTGTTATGTCAGAACCCCTAGCTTTAAATTTATCTTCTGTCAATAAAGCCACTGGATCAAGGGCTATATCAACAGGTGTTTTGCCGCTTCCAGGAGTGACTGAATCTTTTGTGTCGTCGAATCCTTGATTTTGGGTTGGAGGATTTCCATTACCGTTAAATAAATCAAATGTTGATGAACCCCCGAATTGTTGGCCGTTGTTACCTTCAGCTTTGCTTAATCTACCTGCAACTATTTGACCTTGAAAGGTAGTAGCACCTGAAGTATCAGTATAACTACTGACTGTAACTTTAGAATCACTAGCTGAAGTATTGACACAAGAAGAGGGAGAACTAATTAAGTAGGATTGAAAAGGATTGCTATATGATCCAAAGAACATATTTCCATCACTGTGTATAGCTCCGTTCCAACGGAAGGTAGGATCTTGAGCTACTTCAAAGTCATAGCGGAAATAAGCTCCCCATTTATTACCTTTATCTACTTGTCTATCTTGTTGTAACTCTAGTGTAGTTACAGTTCTATTTGCTTGGTCAGCATTTGCTACAACAAAAGCGTTAACTTGAAAAGTCTTAGCTAAAGTTGCAGCGTTAATAGGTTCCCAATCTTTTTCATTGGCTGCCAATTGAACTGCACCACCGCATTTGTCTGCTGTAGATTTATTGGTATTGACAGGGCCATTGCGAACAACAAAGTAAGGTGCTTTTGCAGTATCAGCATTTGTTACCTCAGCATAAGTAGTAGTAGCATCTGCGCTTGTTGCTTGCTTCTTAAAAATAATTGAATAGGCAATAGTTTGATTGTTTTGTGTAAAATACCAGCCAATGCCAGGGTTGCTGTTAGAGTCCTGAAAATTGGCGAGGCGTGTCTCACCTGGAAGTGTATAAACGTCAGTGCCACTGGCGGGTGCTTGCAGAATACTCTGTATAGTGCTATCTGACGCTACCCCAGCAGGTAAACGAGTATCTTGTCTAAAAAGATACTCTAGCTTTGCCTTAGCTCGGTCTACTGCTGGTGTGGCTGCATTATAAATAACTTGTTGTTGGCGTTCGCTAATAACCTGACTGGTACGACTGAAAGTCCGAAAGATTATAGCTGTGACTACCAAAGTTACGATCAACAACAGCATGACAGTTGTTGGCAGCACAAACCCACCTTGGTGTCGCCGGAAATTCACACGTAAAACACGCACTAACCAGCGAATAGCTGATGTTTTTAAAGTTTTTTGTAATTTAATAACTTGCCGTAGAAAGCGGGTAAATGCTCTGATGTATTTGCGTTTATTCATAGCTGCATTATTAAAACCAAAGAGTTTAGCCAAAGACCCAATACATCTCGGTTAATAGAGTTAAACTCTTTTAGATCCCCCCAACCCCTCTTATTAACAAGGGATGGGAGGATCTAGTTTTAACTGAAAAGTTTTGGACAAAGACCTGTGCTTTTAGGATGAAATTTTCTTTCAGTAATAGCATTGGGCTTTACGCAATCTATACTGATGAACTAAGGTTACCCACTTACTCGGCAAAAACTATCAGCGTCAATTACAAAAACTAAACCATATCTATCTTGAAACCTATAGTTTTTCCCTGATGAAAAGGATTTGCCCTCATCCCCCAACCTATCCCCCATATCTGGGATTCGGGGAGCCAGAATTTCAAAGTCCTTCTCCCATGTCTCTTAGAGGGATTTAGGGTGAGGGCGAAAACTACGGTTTTCAACTTATACCAATTTTTTATGAAGCTGCATAGAACTCGATCCCCCCTAGCCCCCCTTAAAAAATGGGGAAAAAGAATCAAAGTCCCCCAATTTATCGGGGGATTTAGGGGGATCTAGATATGTGCAACTTCACATTAAATTGGTATTAGATGAGGTTTAAATGAGATTTTTACAAATTTTTAGGGCGCATTCATAATACGTCCTCAATTTCTCAAAAGGATATTTACATGAAGGCGCTTAGTGCGGAGGTAGGACTGGAAAACGAAATGTAAAGGCTTTAAAGATAATGATAATCAAAAAAACCAGGGTTTTTGCCCGATAAAGAAAACCCAGTTCTTAATTTTGGATAAAGTCGAGCGAAGGCAAGCGTTAGTTGTTGCAATTATATGGGTAATATAAATTTGAGGCTTAAGGCTTCATCTTTACTTGTTCCTCAAGCAGCCTGCTTTATAAAGGATTTCACTATCCAAAGCAGAAACTCACAAATAGGAAAAACTTCAGCCAACACGCCGACGCTTTGTTGTTAAAATGCTGTTGCTGTCAACCACATTTGCACGAGATTGCTGAACATGACCACATCCACTGATTTTACTGTAGCTATTTGTACCTACAATGGCGAAAAGCGTTTGCCTGAAGTTTTGGAACTGTTGCGAACCCAAGTTAACATCCAATATCTTCGCTGGGAAGTTGTTGTCATCGATAACAACAGCACAGACAACACCAGCAAGATTGTCCAAGAATATCAAGCAAATTGGTCAACTACTAATCCGCTCATTTATTGCTTTGAACCGCAACAAGGTGCAGCCTTCGCCCGAAAAAGAGCTATTCATGAAAGTCATGCTGAACTGATTGGCTTTCTTGATGACGACAACTTGCCAGCATTAGATTGGGTTACAGCAGCCTATGCTTTTGCACAAGAGTACCCAAAAGCTGGTGCTTATGCTAGTCAAATTCACCCGAATTTTGAGGTAAAACCGCCAGAAAATTTTCATCGAATCGCTCCATTTTTGGCAATTACAGAACGTGGCTCACAGCCTCTTTTGTATGAACCTCGCAAAAAATTACTACCCCCCTCAGCTGGACTTGTTGTACGTAAACAAGCTTGGCTGGAGAGCGTTCCTGTAGCTTGTGTCCTAACAGGGAGAATAACAGGCAATATGTTGACCAGTGAAGATTTGGAAGTATTATCATATATCCAAAAAGCAGGCTGGGAAATCTGGTATAACCCTACGATGCAGGTGAATCATAAAATACCTAGTTGGCGCTTACAAAGGGACTACTTAATTCCATTTTTTCGTGGAATTGGACTCAGCCGCCATGTCACCCGCATGATCAGTGTTAAGCCTTGGCTTATCCCGTTGGCAATAATTGCTTATATGACCAATGACATACGTAAAATTATTTTTCACCTGCTTAAATATCGCACCCAAGTTAAGACTGACCTAGTAGCGGCTTGTGAGATGCAACTAATATTAAGTAGTCTGTTCAGTCCTATTTACTTATGGAAAACCCGGTATTTAAACCAGAATTAAAAATGCCTTTAATCGACTTTACAGTAGTAATTCCAACCTATAATGGCGAGGTTCGTTTACCCTTACTTATAGAGAAACTGCTTCATCAGACAGGAGTAGAAAACCTCAATTGGGAAATTATTGTTGTTGATAATAATAGTACAGATGCGACAGCGAGGGTGATACACGAGTACCAACAAAGCTGGTGTCATCTGTTCCAATTGAAATATATTTTTGAAGCCCAACAAGGGGTAGCATTTGCAAGAGCAAAAGGCGTTTTGGAAGCAAGAGGGGAAATTGTAGGTTTTTTAGATGATGACAATTTGCCTGAACATAATTGGCTCATGGAAGCTTATAAATTTGCACAAGAGCATCCTCAAGCAGGAGCTTGGGCTAGCCAAATTCATGGTAATTTTGAAGTAGAACCGCCAGAATCTGTCAAACCAATTTTATTTTATCTTGCAATTACTGAAAGAGGTGAAAACCCTCATATATACGAACCTTACAAGAAAGGCTTTCCTCCTGCGGCTGGCTTGGTTGTACGCAGAAGTGTCTGGAGAGATAATGTTCCCATTCGCCTTTTTTTAGTCGGTAGAGTCGGTTCATCTATGTTAGGGAGTGAAGATGCTGAATCTTTACTATATATTCATCAAGCTGGTTGGGAAATTTGGTACAACCCAACAATGGTAATAGCTCACATTATCCCATCTTGGAGATTGGAACCAAACTACTTAATTTCTCTAATGTATGGGGTTGGTCTAGCTCGCTATTACTTGCGTATGAAGCTACTTAAAACTTGGCAAAGACCCTTTGCTTTTTTAATGTATTTTATCAACGATATACGCAAAGTAATATCGCATTTTATTTTATATCGAAAAGTTTTGAAAAGCGATATTGTTGCTGCTTGTGAAATGAAAAGACTAATTGCTACTATTATCAGTCCTTTCTATTTGTGTAAAATAGCTTTTCAAAAAAGTGAACATCCTTAAAATAATTATCCTTTTTAACTATTTTGTAAAATAATTAGTAATTTTAATTAAACTAACTTTTGTTTGATTAATCTCTTTATTTACCGACTTTTTATGCATATTATTGTTTTAGAAAATGAAGTAACTTCTCTGCGTGGTGGACAAGAATTGAGCCTATTTGATGTTTGCCTGGGTCTATATAAACGTGGACACACTATCACTTTAGTGTATGTAACAGAAGGCAACTTATTTAAGGAGTATCAGTTTTTTTGTAGGGAGTTAATAAAAGTTAATGGTTTTAGGATTGAAAGGAAAAAAATAATTGATTCATTATACAACTTTTTTATAGATACTAGAAAAATAAAAACCACTAAAGATAGCATAGTATACAGCAACCAATATCATAATAGTTTTTTTGCTTATACATTAGCAGTATGTAAGAATATACCCTTTGTTTGTCATCTTCGTCTACCGCCACCGCAAATCCAAAAACTTGGTTTCCAGTGGAGTATTGGGATGCAGGGTGCAAAACACTTAATTGCTGTTTCCAATCAAACTAAAATAGATTGGATAAAGCAAGGTTTTAAAGAAGATAAAATTGACGTTGTATACAACGGAATTAATATTGAAAAATTTCAACCATCAGCCCATGTATCCATTACTAAAAAGGAATGGGGTATTTCTGATGATGTAGAAGTTATCTCTTACATTGGAAGATTGGATAAGGAGAAGGGACTCGAAACGCTGATTAGAGGTTTTTCTTTATTTCTCAAAAACCACAAAAGTGCCAAGTTATTGATTGCTGGCAAACCATTATGTTATCCAGAGGAATATAAAAAGTCTCTAGAACATCTAACATTTGAACTGGGCATAGCAGAATCTGTTAAATTTCTGAGTCATCTAACTAATCCTATTCCTCTCTATCAAATAAGTGATGTGACAGTTTTAACCAGTTTACATTCTGAACCATTTGGCAGAACAATTATTGAATCAATGGCGTGTGGAATTCCTGTGGTAGCTAGTCGTACTGGTGGAATACCTGAAATCTTGACAGGAAAGTTTCAACCTATGCTCTGTGAACCAGGAAATGTAGAAAATTTAGCAGATACTTTGAATTTTGTGTTGAAATGGAAAAATTTAGATCCTCAATTAAGTGCGAAATGTCGGGAACATATAATACATAGTTTTAATGTAGACAAAATGGTTAATGGAATTGAAAAAATTCTCTTAAATTATCGAAAATAAAGGTTAATTAATATGCAAATAAGTGAACCTCAAGTTTCAGTCATTATCCCTACTTGTAATCGTAAACATTATTTAGAAAGAGCCATAAATAGTGTTTTGAATCAAACGTATACTGATTACGAGTTGATTGTAGTTGATGATGCCTCAACTGATGGAACTGCAACTTTTATTGCAGAAAAATATCCTGGTGTTTGCTGCGTTAGTTTAGCAAATAATTCTGGGGCTGGTGGGGCAAGGAATGAAGGAATTCGGCTTGCAAGAGGCAGCTTTATAGCTTTCTTGGATTCTGATGACGAATGGTTACCTAAGTATTTAGAAACCCAAATTAAATATATTGAGAGTAGTCCTGATAATGTAATAGTTTTCTGTGGGTGTATCCACCAAATGCAAGATGGGAAAATTCAAAAGTTTAGTTGTCAGCCTTGGCTACCATATCCCAATTTAACTTATCATCTATTGTCTGAAAATTTTATACTGACGGCATCAATTGTAGTGGTAAGTAAAAAAGCTTTAGATAAGACAGGTTATTTTAATGAAAATCTTAGAATTGGCGAGGATAAAGAGCTATTTTTACGATTATTTTGCTTAGGCAATGCCGTTCATGTTCCTTACTTTTTAGTAACTAAATATTCTCATTCTAATAATCTTACAGGAAATTATAAACTATGGGTGAAAGAGACATTTCATTTATTGGATATATTTTTTGCTCATGATTTGAGTCTGCCTTATAAGCATTTTGAAATCGAGACTAGAAGTCACAATGCTATGAGATTAGCAAGAATATTATGGCGTGAAAAGAAGAAATTTTTATTTGCAATACAAATGTTGCTGAAGGCTTTTATCATTTCCCCAAGGTATATAATTCAGCACTTGCGAAAAAAATTGGTTAAGACTACTGTATAGTTTTCTCTGCTGTATATTATCGACTTATGCAATTTTTATCGAAACAGAATTCAGGTGTCACGAGCTTTACGGTTTGTTTAATTCTCCCTTCACCGTTGTGACAATTCAGCGGTATCTGAAAAACCTCTCTCTAAATCTCTCTCCTAAAAGGAGAGAGACTTTGAATTTTCCCCCTTCCCGACACGGGAAGGGGGTTAGGGGGTTAGGTTTTCGTGGACTTTTCCACATAACCTGAATTGTCAGCTTCACCGTTGTGGAGAAGGGGAAAAGGGAAAGGTTACGCGCTGAAGTATTTTGCTAGTGGGTGGTAAGCAATAATCGCAGTGGTAGACTGTTCTGGATAAAGTTGTTCACTTTCATCCATATACAAGTTAATTCTGTCAGTCTGCAATAACTCCAGTTGCTTGTATTGGTCTTGGATATTCGGACAAGCGGGATAACCAAAACTATACCGTGAGCCACGATAGCGTTGTGCTAATATATCCCGAATATTGTCGGGTTCTTCAGCTGTAAAACCTAACTCTCGGCGGATTCTGGCGTGTGTCCATTCAGCCACAGCCTCTGCCACCTGTACTGCCATGCCGTGGAAATACAGATAATCGGTGTATTGATTGGCAGCAAACAGCTTTTGGGCAAACTCTGTGGCAATCTCCCCTACAGTCACCGCCTGCATTGGGAAGACATCAATAATTCCCGATTCCTTCGGTGCAAAGAAATCTGCTATGCACAGCCGCCTTAATGACTTCTGTCTAGGAAACTCAAAAGTTGTAACCTGCTGTGATTGGTTCCATACATGTAGAGAATTCCCCTCAGATTGACAAGGGAAATACCCGTAAATCACCTGGGGATGTAACAGATTTTCTTCAAGAATTCGCTGTTTCCAAGTTTCTAAAACTGGGTAAACTTTCTCAGCCAAGAAAGCCTGATATTCTTCCTTAGATTGTTCCTTTGGTTTACGGAATTGCCATTGTCCAGCAACTAAAGCTTGTAAATCTAAGTGCCAGAATATTTCCTCGATGGGAATATCACTAGGCTGCAATAACTGCGTTCCCCAAAAAGGCGGTGTGGGACGTTCAATATCTATCGCCACAGCATCAGAACGTCTCGTATCTACTACTTTGGGTTCAGCAGATGTTTCTTCAGCAGTTGTAACTTTTGGTTCTTTGTTACCATTTGTCGAAACTTCAGCCGTTTCAACTTCGTTCAAAAATCCTTGCAAATCTTCCCAGTTATTAGTTGCCTTTGCTGGCATTAATTTATCCATGAAGTGCAAGTCAGAAAAGGCATCTTTGCCATATACAACCTTACCTTTGTAAGTTTTTTGGCAATCTTCATACACAAATTTGGGAGTCAGCGCCGCACCACCTAAAATTACGGGGACACTAATTCCTTTTTCGTTGAATACCTCCAAGTTCTCTTTCATAAAGGCGGTGGATTTCACCAGCAAACCACTCATGGCAATACAATCAGCTTTGTGCTGTTCATAAGCGTTGATGATGTTTTCCACCGGCTGCTTAATTCCCAGGTTAATCACTTTGTAGCCGTTGTTGGATAAGATGATATCCACCAAGTTTTTACCAATGTCGTGGACATCGCCTTTGACTGTGGCAATGATAAAGGTTCCCTTGGCATTGTTACCTGATTCTGATTTTTCCATGAAGGGTTCTAGAAATGCCACCGCCGCTTTCATGGTTTCTGCTGATTGCAATACGAAGGGTAGCTGCATTTGCCCAGAACCGAATAATTCTCCGACAACTTTCATGCCATCTAGCAGAAAGGTGTTGATAATTTCCAAGGGAGGATGTTCTTCTAAGGCTTTTTTCAGATGTTCTTCTAAGCCAATGCGTTCGCCGTCGATGATGTGACGTTTTAGACGTTCTGGGATGGGGAGACTTTCATCTAAGGAGCGATCGCGCTTAGTTGTCACCCCAGCAAAGGCTGTGGTAAGCTCTCCCAATGGATCGTAAACGCAGACGTTACCATCAAATTTCCGCTCATCATAAATCAACTGCCGACAAATTTCTTGATGGCGTGGATCAATCTTCGATAACGGTAAAATTTTGTTAGCGCTGACAATGGCTGCATCCATTCCCGCCGTTGTCGCCTCGTGCAAAAACACTGAGTTCAACACCATCCGCGAGGCTGGATTCAAACCAAAGGAAATATTGGAAACACCCAAAATTACATGACATCCAGGCAATCCTTCACGAATGCGCCGGATGGATTCAATGGTGGCTTTACCATTTTCTCGGTCTTCTTCAATCCCGGTGGAAATGGGTAACGCTAGGGTATCAAAGAATATTTCTGTGGGTGGTATACCATATTCTACAGCTTGACGGTATGCACGCTGTGCGATCGCAAACTTTTTGTCTGCTGTCCGCGCCATTCCATCTTCATCTATAGTACCAATGACTACACCAGCACCGTATTTTTTCGCTAACTCCAGCACCTTCAAAAAGCGCGGTTCCCCATCTTCGTAGTTGGTAGAATTCAGCAAACACTTACCACCAGCAACCTTTAAACCCGCCTCCATCTTTTCCCATTCGGTGGAGTCAAGCATTAAAGGCAGTGTGACATTATTAACAATGCGCGAAACTAATTCGTGCATATCCCGTACACCGTCGCGTCCCACATAATCGACGTTGACATCGAGGATGTGTGCGCCTTCTTTGACTTGCGCCCTCGCCATTGAAACGAGTCCATCCCAATCTTCGGCATTTAGCAAATCGCGGCACTTCTTGGAACCACTGGCGTTGAGACGTTCACCAACAATCAAGAAGGAATTATCTTGATCGTAGGGCTGAGTGGTGTAAATTGATGCTGCTGCTGGTTCTAAGCTAGGATGTCTAACTTTTGGCTTCAAGTCTTTAGCAAGTTCTGCCAATTGTTGAATGTGTTCTGGACGCGTCCCACAGCAACCCCCAATCACTTGGACACCCAAATCTTCAACAAAATGCATCAATGACATCCGTAATTCCAACGGTGTCAGGCGGTAGTGCGCTTGACCGCCAACGTTCTCAGGTAAACCCGCGTTGGGGATACAGGAAACGATGAAAGGTGAATGTTCTGCCAGATACTTGATATGTGGTTTCATCAAGTCTGGGCCTGTGGCGCAATTTAGACCAAGAATGTCAATTGGGTAATGTTCCAGAATTGTCACCACAGCGCTGATTTCGGAACCAACCAACATTGTGCCCATGCTTTCCATTGTCACAGAAACCATCAACGGTCTGCGATCGCCTTTTTTGGCAAACACTTCTTCAATGGCATTCAGCGCCGCCTTAATTTGCAGCACATCTTGGCAAGTTTCCACCAGAAATAAATCGACACCACCATCCCACAGCGCCTCTGCTTGTTCAGCAAAAGTAGCTTTCATGGTGTCAAAGTCAATATGTCCCAAGGTAGGGAGTTTCGTTGTGGGGCCAATGGAACCTGCCACAAAGCGGGGTTTTTCTGGCGTGGAAAATTCCGCAGCCACACGTTTCGCCAATTCTGCGGCTGTCTTGCTGAGGTAGTAGGCTTGGTCTGCTAAGTCATATTCTGCCAGCACGAGGGAGGTACTGCCAAAGGTATCGGTTTCAATGACATCAGCACCAGCAGCGAGAAAGTCGCGGTGAACCTTAGCGACTGCTTCGGGTTTAGTGTGGACTAAGTATTCGTTACAACCTTCATACTGGGGGCCGCCGAAGTCTTCAGCAGTGAGGTTTTGGGTTTGTAAGTTGGTTCCCATCGCCCCGTCGAAAACGAGGACTGGGCTATCTGGACTACGCAGGCGTTCAAGGAAAGGATGAGTCATATTTTCCTAGAATAAATGAGGATATCAAGTGAGTCTTGTGATACTCGACTTACTTTATTATTTTCCAAGATTGTGATATTTTCGGCATCTTTTCATAAAGTCTGTTTTGAAAACATGCTCTAGTAGTCTGTCAAATTCATTTTTCCGGTTAGGGAGACGCGATAAATCGCCGTCTCTACAAGGAATCTATCCGTCAATTATTTCTTGACAGACTACTAGTACGAATGTTGTAGAGTCTAAACTGGTGAAATCTTTTGATTCCTTATGAAAAGAGAATCTCACTACTAGAAGCATGAAAGAATGAAAAACAGAACTAGTGAGGATCATGTATAATTCAGAAGCAACTTTGGAAAAAGCAAAAGTGCGTGTAGGTTTGGTGGGTACTGGGTATGCGGCAAAGTTTCGAGCTAAGGCATTGCTCCATAATGAGGGAATGCGATCGCAGTTAATTGCAGCTGTTGGTCATACCGTAGAAACAACAGAAACCTTTGCCAAAGAGTACCAGATTGAAGCGTTGAGTTCTTGGCAAGAGTTAGTAGAGCGTGAAGATATAGACCTAGTGGTGATTTCCACTATCAATCGAGATCATGGTGCGATCGCTCGTGCAGCACTTACGAACGGCAAACATGTGATTGTAGAGTATCCTCTATCGTTGGATGTAGTCGAAGCAGAAGAACTGATTGCCTTAGCCAAAGCACAAAAAAAACTCCTGCACGTTGAACACCTGGAACTTTTGGGTGGTTTGCATCAAGCTTTGAAGCAAAACTTAGCAAAAATTGGTGAAGTTTTTTATGTTCGCTACAGTACCATAAATCCCCAGAATCCTGCACCCCGCAAATGGACTTATAACCATGAGTTGTTCGGTTTTCCCTTAATTGGAGCGCTGTCTCGCCTACATCGTCTCACCGATTTATTTGGTACAGTATTTACTGTTAACTGTCACCAGCGATATTGGGAAATAGAACCGGAATACTACCAAACCTGTTTCTGCACTAGTGAACTGTGCTTTGATAGTGGACTTTTAGCGCAAGTAGTCTATGGTAAAGGCGAAACTGTTTGGCAATCAGAACGCAAGTTTGAAGTTCACGGGGAAAAGGGTGGTTTAATTTTTGATGGCGACACCGGAATATTCATCCAACCAGGGGAAACAACACCTATAGAGGTTGGCCCTCGCCGGGGTTTGTTCGCCAAAGATACGAGTATGGTTTTAGACCATCTTTTTGATGGCACTCCTTTGTATGTTACACCAGAGGAGAGCTTGTATACCCTGCATGTTGCTGATGCTGCACAAAGAGCTGCACAGACAGGGTTAACTATGTTTATAAAAAATACTTTAGATAAAAGTTAATGAAAACTGAAATAATTGTTATTTTATCCCAACGAGAAATAGAGAAAATGCGTCAAGCTGGGCGTTTAGCTGCTAAACTTCTCCAGCATCTAGAACCGTTCGTCAAGCCTGGGGTTAGCACTCTCGAACTCAATGATGAAGCCGAACGTTGGACGCAAGCTCATGGAGCAAAAAGCGCACCTCTTGGCTATAGAGGCTATCCTAAATCAATTTGCACTAGCGTAAATGAGGTAATTTGTCACGGCATTCCCAACGCCAAGCAAATCCTCAAGGAAGGTGACATCATTAATATTGATGTGACGCCGATTGTTGAAGGTTATCACGGCGACACATCTAAGACATTCTTTGTCGGCACTCCTTCGCCAACAGCGAGGAAGCTGGTAGAGGTGACAGAGGAGTGTTTACGCTTGGGTATTGCTGAAGTTAAACCTGGGGGACGCATTGGCGACATTGGTGCAGCCATTCAAGAGTATGCTGAAGCACAAGGCTTTTCTGTAGTGCGAGATTTCGTTGGACACGGCATCAGTCACATTTTCCACACTGCGCCGGATGTTCCCCACTATGGCACACGCGGTAAGGGTAAGCGCCTCAGACCAGGGATGGTTTTTACTATTGAGCCAATGATTAACGAAGGTACTTACGAAGTCGAGGTTCTGGGCGATAAATGGACTGCGGTAACGCGCGATCGCAAGCTTTCTGCTCAATGCGAGCATACCTTAGCTGTAACTGAAGACGGCGTTGAAATCCTCACCTTACCTGAAGGCGAGAATTACTAGACTGGTAGATTTTTCTACTACTTGATTAACATAATGGTTCAAACTCTTGCTGCGGAAAACGTCACACTTGAGCAACTAATTGCGTAAGTCCTAATAACGTGAAAAGTCAGCTGAACCTAGAAGGACAAATCTCGATGCTCTCAGCCACTATTAATACAAGTAATCTTAGCTCTGAGGCATTCATTGCTGGCTATCTGGATGATGTCCGCTACGAGTTAATCGACGGAGAACTAATTGACTTGGAACCTACTGGACTTCATGAACAGGTAGCTGGGTTAATTAATCGTAAGCTCAACGTAGCAATTGATCTGCTCAACTTGCCTTGGTTTATTCCCATGAAATGCCTGATTAAACCATTAGGTCAAAATTCAGCCTTTAGACCTGATGTTGTGATTCTTGATCAAACGGCTTTGGCGAATGAGCCATTATGGAAAACTGAGCCAGTGATTACACTAGGTAAGTCTGTTAAATTGGTCGTGGAGGTTGTCAGCACCAATTGGCAGAATGACTATGCTAGGAAAGTGGAAGACTACGAAGCTTTAGGTATTGGGGAGTATTGGATCGCAGATTATTTAGGGTTAGGAGGCAAACGCTACATTGGCTTATCCAAACAACCTGTAATCACAATTTATCAGTTAGTCGATGGAACTTATCAAGGACAACAATTTAGGGGAACAGAATGCCTCATATCCCAAACATTTCCAGACCTGAATTTGACGGCAGAACAGATATTTGTCGCGGGTCGCTAGAGTTAGGATTGGGGAAGAGGTAGCGCTCTCTGAGGATAAATATTTGAACTGCTTAATAATTATTTAATGGGGGTTATGTTGGAAAAGTGCAAAAACGATATAACATGACCTTGGCACTGTTTTGATGTCAACAATTATTGATATAGCGCTTCTCACTTAAGTGCAATACAGACCTAACCCCCGTTGATTGAATTTGGACAGTTGTTGATTGAATTCGGGCAACCACCAAGAATTTACATAAAGCGGTTCCCATTCAGATGCAGTACAACGTTACATCACGAGTAGGGGCACGGCATTGCCGTGCCCTTACGGGTGTACCTCACGTAAACGATAACTGCTATAAAGCCATTTAATATATTTGTAATCCTAATTAACATTTATTGCATGATAAGGTAAAACATCATATATGGAGGTAAGACTATGACCCAAGCGTTGCCCAAATTACTAACCTTCAATGAATTTATTGAATGGTATCCCAACGATGAAAAACGCTATGAATTGCACAAAGGAGTAATTGTTGAAATGCCACCCCCAACCGGTTCGCATGAAAAAGTTATTGCATTTTTGTCGCGGAAATTAACCGTGGAGTTTGATCGTCTTAATTTACCCTATGGAATCCCCAAAACTGCATTCATCCAAACTCCTTCTGCCGAATCGGCTTATTCGCCTGATGTGTTCCTGCTAAATCTTGATAATCTTGACAATGAACCGCTTTTTCAGAAACAGTCAACAGTAAGCCAAGCAGCATCGGTTCCAATAGTTATTGAAGTTGTTTCAACCAACTGGCGAGATGATTACTACAATAAACTTAGCGATTATGAAGAAATGGGCATTCCCGAATATTGGATTGCTGATTATGCTGCATTGGGTGCAAGAAAGTTCATCGGTAATCCCAAACAACCTACTATTTTTGTGTGCGAATTAGTTGATGGTGAATATCAAATGACAGCGTTTCAAGGTAACACCGCGATTTCATCACCTACTTTTCCCCAATTAAATTTAACTGCACAGCAGATTTTTAATGCGGCTAACTAATTTTTGATCTTCCCAACTTATTCGGAATACCTTCACAACCACCAGGAATAGTACCTCTAGTTTTTTCACCACCCCAAGCGCAACAGTAGTTACGTGCAGACTCAGACATGCGCTGTACATTGGTGAAATCGGCATTTTCCACTACAGCGCCAGTTTGTTCGCCGGTTTGATAATTTGGTGGTTGAGTACGACTACGGGGTGATGCTTTATCCACTACACCGTAGAATAGGCGAATCCCGTTGATGTCAGCACCACTGAGATTAGCACTATATAAAATAGTGCGGGAGAGGTTGGCTTTTACTAAATCACAACCACTCAGGTTAGCGCGGACAAGATTAGCTTCGCTCAGGTCAGTCCAACGCAAATCAGTACCAGAAAGGTCTGCGGCGGCTAGGGTTACGCCTAAATCGATGACACGCACACCTTCTAGGCGGTCTTCTGCATATCCGCCACTGCCGTCAAGAATGGCTCGACCTAATAGCCGATCGCGTTGTAAGGGTGACAGTAACTTGGAACGTGAGAGAAAGCGGAGAATTTTGGCTTTACCACTGCCATCTACACTACTTAAAATTGCCGCAGTGCGTCCTTCAGCGATCGCTCTCTCTTGAGGCCAATCTTCTAATAATCCTTCTTGATCTAATACTAAATCTGAAACGCCTTGGAAATAGGAATCAATTGTCTGTTGCTGGGTGATGATATTTTGTTGAACTGTTAGCAGGTTTTGCTGAATTGTCAAGTCTTTGGAAATAACATATTGTCGCCACGCCACGTAAACGGCGATGACGGCGATCAGAATTTGCCCCAAAGCACCAAACCAATCTGCTAGAGTTCCAGCAATGTCCCAGTTAATCTGGCGTCCCCAAAGCACTAAGCGATCGCCCACACCTGTAAACCGAATCAAGCCGATGATGGCTACTAGTAGTCCCAAAAAGGCCACAAACAGCGTGCGTTCTTGGGGTGAAAACCAGTTGTTTAAAACTTCTTGGAACCAAGGCAATAATATTGCTAGGGATAACAGCAAGGTTATCAGCGTTCCGATAATGCCGATGATCCAGTTATTGAGGATAACTCCAATAAAGGTGATGGCGATCGCTATGAGAGTAATCAGCAACGCCCTTGGCTTAACTGTGAATTGGTTGGTAATCGGTTGCTTGAAGTCAGAACGGGCAAGTTTTAGAGCATTTGTATGTTGCGGAGATTGCAAAGATGCGATCGCAGCTAGGGCTTGTTGTGTCGCTAGTACTTCTGAGCTTAGGTTTTTCTCAGTTGCACTACCGTCAAAGTCATCCGGCTGCAAATCGTTTTCGGGGTCTGGTTCTGGGGTTGGTAGATTAGAGGAATTGGATTCAATCGTCATGTTTTCTATTTTGCCCCAGTAGATTAAGAACAACATCTGTTTTATCAGAAATTGCACTAAACTAAAGACCTATATTCCATAAGACTGAGAACGCAAAGCTATATTTAGTACACCATTTCATGAAAAAAGCTTTATGCTTAAAACCTCATATCTAACCTACAATTAGCACTCATCGCAGATACCTCTAAATATTTCTGCTATTTTCCATTCCCATTAATTTTTATTTTTTGTATGATTTCGCTCTCTCCCATTCTCCAAGCTAGACTTTCCCAACCCCTGAAAATTGGCTCGTTTGAGGTAAAAAGTCGGGTTCTCCAGTCGCCTTTATCTGGGGTGACAGATATGGTATTTCGCCGTCTTGTGCGTCGCTATGCGCCAGATTCGATGATGTATACCGAAATGGTGAATGCTACCGGGTTGCATTATGTCAAGCAGTTACCCAAAATCATGGAGGTAGATCCCAATGAGCGCCCAATTAGTGTTCAATTATTTGATTGCCGTCCAGATTTCCTCGCAGAAGCAGCAATAAAGGCAGTTGCAGAAGGTGCTGATACTGTTGATATTAATATGGGTTGTCCGGTAAATAAAATCACTAAAAATGGTGGCGGTTCTTCGTTGTTGCGGCAACCAGAAGTAGCAGAAGCAATTGTGCGGGAAGTGGTAAAAGCTGTTGATGTGCCTGTGACAGTCAAAACCCGTATTGGCTGGAATGATAACGAAATTACTATTCTCGACTTTGCCAAACGGATGGAAGATGCCGGGGCAAAAATGATCACAGTCCACGGACGCACTCGCGCCCAAGGATACAATGGCAATGCCCGTTGGGAATGGATTACCCGTGTCAAAGAAGTACTTTCTATCCCAGTCATTGGGAACGGAGATATTTTTTCCGTTGAAGCGGCGGTGAAATGTTTAGAACAAACGGGCGCTGATGGTGTGATGTGTTCTCGTGGGACTTTGGGTTATCCGTTTTTGGTAGGAGAAATTGATCACTTCTTAAAAACTGGAGAGATGTTAGCATCACCAACTCCGATTCAGCGCTTGGAATGTGCAAGAGATCATTTACAAGCCTTGTGGGAATATAAAGGCGATCGCGGTGTCCGTCAAGCCCGTAAGCACATGACTTGGTATGCTAAAGGTTTCGTTGGTGCAGCCGAACTCCGAGGACAGCTAAGTTTAGTTGAAAAAGTAGATCAGGGTTTGGCAATGATTGACCAAGCAATTGAAAAATTGTCTAATGGTTATGAACTTGAAGAAGAGGCGCAAGATAATTTGGTAATGCTTTAAAAAATGAATATCACCACAATTTACTTGATTACACATTATATATTCAACTAGCCAAAGTGGAGGCTTAGAATGTTAGTTTCAAAATACAATGATGTTGTATCCGTACCGGAAATCCTCTCTTTAGAAGACTTCATGGCAAATCCTCCAGACGGGATGGAGTGGGTAGATGAGCAACTAGTAGAAAAAACAGGGATGACATTAAAACATAGTGAAATTGAAGGCAATCTTTACTTTTATTGGAGAAGTTATATCAACTCCAATCAACAAGGTGGGAAAGTTTATACTGAAGTACCTTGTCGTACATATAAAAAGGGTCGTCGTCCTGATGTGGCTTATTTGACACCTCAGTTGGTAGCTGAGTTTGGTGATGTTCCCACTTTGCCACAGAGTTTTCCGTTGATTGCTGAGATAGTTTCACCCACTGATTTAGCTGAAGAGTTATTTTTGAAAGCCCAGGAGTATTTACAGTCTGGTTGCGAGGAAATTTGGCTAGTATTTCCTGAAAGTCGATTAGTTTTTGTAATGACTGATAATCAGGTTTTGGGGTTTAAAGCTGGTGATGTGGTTAGTACTCAAAAAGTATTGTTAGGTTTTAGTGTAGCTGTAGACGAATTGTTAAGTTGAAAGAGACTTTTTTAAATCCTATGAATCAACCACTACTTCGTTTTGTTGCTAGCAAAAATTATAAAAATCTGTCTTTAGATCAAGTAGTTGAGCTAAAAAAACTCAATATATTTATAGGTTCAAACGGTTCAGGAAAAAGCAACTTTATCAGTTGTTTGAAATTTTTAAAAGATAGCTTAACTACAATTCCTGACGAAAGTCGCGGTGTTAGTAGTTTTGAAAATGCAGTTACTCAAATTGGTGCTAATCGAATTTTAGATGGCAGTGTAGCAAGCCCTGCTGTAGTAACACTTGCTTATTGTTTTTCACAATTTTCTCAAACTGGTACTCCCGGAAAAAACAATGGAATTCTTGATTTGAAGATTTATGTTGACAAAAACCAACCAAGAGTTAGTATTTCCGAAGAATGTTTATATAGCGGAGAAGATTTACATGAACCAGCTTCATCAAGACCTTTCTATTATTATAAGTTTCATGACAGGGAAGCGGGCAAAGGCGCTGTCTCAGTTTATGATAGTCCCGGACAAAATTCCAGCACTCATTTTGAACCTTTAGATAATATAGATACCAATTCTTTGGGGCTTTCTGCTATTCCTCGGCTGCTTGAATATAGCCAATATCCTCCCGAAAGCACACCTGTTTTCAGAATTAGAAGAGACCTTGTTGAATTTATTTCCAAATGGCAATTTTACAATGCCAACAATATGGATTTAAATCAAATTAGAACGGCAGAACCTAAAATAGGAGGAAGTGATATTTATCTATCTTCATCTGGAGATAATTTACCACTAGTTTTAGATAATTTGACTCAGCAAGATATCGACTTCGAGGAGAGCATAAACAAGGCAATGAAGTCGATTTTACCAAAAACTCGTCGTCTAAGACCTATACGTTCTGGTCGCTTGTCTCTGACTGTAGAATGGTATTTTCATGATATTAAGGAAGCTTTTTATCTAAATGAAATGTCAGATGGAACTGTCAGAATGCTTTGTTGGGCTACTATATTGCATTCTCCAGTTCTTCCTTCATTGCTAGTCATTGATGAGCCAGAATTAGGATTGCACATATCGTGGATGCCAATTTTAGCAGAGTGGATTAAAAAAGCTGCCGCGAAAACCCAATTAATTATCACCACACATAGTCCCGATCTTTTAGATCATTTCACGGATTGTTTAGAGAATGTTTTTTGTTTTGCTTCAGAAGATAAAACACATTTCTCCATCAAAACACTCTCCAAAGAAATGCTAAATCAAAAATTAGAAGAAGGATGGCAATTAGGTGATTTATATCGTGTTGGCGACCCCAGTATTGGAGGATGGCCGTGGTAGTATGGGTTTTTGCTGGTGGTGGGGAAGCTGAAGTTAGAGGATTAATCCCTTTTTTAGAACAAAATTTTTCTAATTGCAAATTTGAACGAAAAACACCAGCTCGTCAAAAACCTGGGCCTAAACCTGGTAGGGGAAATAGTTATGGCAGAACAGGTCAAAGCTTAATTGAGCAAATCATTAGGGAACTACCTATTGCCTTAAGATGTGAACCAAATAAATGTAATCTAATTTTAGTGTTTGACGATTTAGATTGCCGCACGCCAGAGCTTCAAGAAAATAAAATCTTAGATGCGATATCAACTATACCAGAATGTGCTGATTTTAATAAACTTGTTGTGTTTGCTGCTCCTGAACTGGAAGCTTGGATTATTGCAGATTGGAATAACTCAATAGCTAGACATCCAGATTTTCGAGGTAGACACGAGCGGATGCGTTACTGGCTTAGTCAAGAAAAAAATATTCCTTTTAATGAACCAGAATCATTTAGTGAATATGATGAAGATAGAGATTGTTGTCGAGAAAAGCTATCACAGGCACTAGTTGATTCAAGTGTTTTAGCTGAATTTGATAGCCTTTCAACACGTTATTCTAAAGGATTGCATACCCCGGCACTATTACAAGACATCCGACCAGATGAAGTTCAACGAAGATGTCCTTTATTTCGCAAACTCTATAACTCAATACGGTTCAGTTAAGGAAAATTGTAGGTTGGGTTGAGCGACAGCGAAACCCAACAAACCCGCCAAATGTTGGGTTTCGTTCCTCAACCCAACCTACGTGTATCAAGGTTTTTGGCTTTAACTGAACCGTATTGCTCTATAACTATCTTAAGAATTTTTGTAGTTATTCATAAAGTTGGTGCAATTTAGCACCAACTTTCACCTCCTCGCTTGCGGGGAGGTGTTAGGGGTGGGGTTTTCGAGGAACTATTGTTAATCTAAATTTACAAAAATCTAATTTACCAAATCAGGGAATACCTCTTGCACAGCAGTATGTACTAAGCGATGGTTCTGCACATTCACACCCTTAGCTAATGCTGGGTTAACTTCCAGTGCCATAATTCCAAAATTCGCCAACTGGACAACATAAGGTAATGTACTATTATTGAGTGCCTGGGTTGCTGTCCAAGGTACTGCACCTGGCATATTGGGAACGCCATAATGCACTACGCCCTCTTCAACGTATACCGGATTTGTGTGAGATGTCGGGTGTAAAGTTTCTATACAACCGCCTTGGTCAACGGCTACATCAACTATTACAGAACCAGGACGCATTTGTTTGACCAATTCGCGGGATACTAGTATTGGCGCTCTCCGTCCCAATACTAAAACTGCACCGATGAGCAAATCAGCTTCTTTAACGGCGGCTTCAATATGAGCAGAGTTGCTGTAAACCAATTCGACTCTAGAGCCAAATAGGGTTTCTAAGTAAGATAAGCGCTCGACACTCACATCTAAAATCTGGACGATCGCACCCATACCTACAGCAATTTTAGCTGCTTCTGTGCCGACAACGCCGCCACCTAAAATTACTACTTTGCCTGGTTTAACTCCAGGGACACCACCTAAAAGAACTCCTCTACCACCTTGCTGACGTTCTAGGAATCTCGCCCCAAATTGTACTGCTAGCCGACCGGCAATCACGCTCATGGGGGTGAGCAAGGGTAGTCTGTTAGCACCAGGTTGTTCTACAGTTTCGTAGGCGATCGCAGTTGTGCCACAATCAATTAAATGCTCTGTCAGTTTGCGATCGGCTGCTAAGTGTAAATAAGTAAATAATATCTGCCCTTTCTGCAAAAAATTATACTCTGATGTCAGAGGCTCTTTGACTTTTACAACTAATTCCCGATTCCAAGCCATTTCTGATGTGGGGACAATCTCGGCTCCAGCACTTCTGTAGTCGTCATCTGAGAATCCAGCACCATTACCTGCTTGCGTCTGGACAAAGATGCTATGATTATTTTCCCGCAGCACCCGCACACTAGAAGGACTTAAACCTACCCGAAATTCTTGATCTTTATTTTCCTTGGGAACGCCAATTTCCATATATCGCCTCTGATAATTTTTTTGTTTAACTGTAGCCTGTGAATTTCAAGCTGGCTACTGATCTATTACAGATAGCTGTATTAGAGATATTTAATCTGTGTCCTAAGTTTCTCAATTTAATCTGAGTAGCCCCAAACTCTTACCCTTGACTATTGCCCCAGTATTTATACAATATATAAAGAATAGTAACAATTTATTAAAAGAGCGATTGTATAGCTCCCTACAGGAAGCTTTTGCTGAATTTATCAAATCATCTTGACATTCAAGCACTGCAATCAGCTTTTAAGCTACCCTAACTTTTCACGTTATCTGGAAAAACCCAAGAAAAATCTAACCCCCTAACTCTTTTCCCGATGAGGGGAAAGTTCAAAGTCTCTCTCCTTAAAGGAAGAGAGAAATAGAAGTGAGGTTTTCCACCGTGAAAAATCAGATGCTGCGAAGTCTAAAATCAAGTCCCGTTTGCCGAAAAAAGGTTTCTTAAAAATGACACAAACACAACCAACGATTACACCTAAACTAGAAGAGCCTAAATTTGGCTTTAATGAATATGCTGAACGCTTGAATGGTCGAGCTGCAATGATTGGCTTCGCTTTGCTGCTGGTGATTGAATATACAACCAATCAAGGGGTGCTATCATGGCTAGGTCTGAAGTAGTGCCACCCACAAGCACAAGCTAGAAGTTGTAAGCTAGTAGTTAAAAGAGTTTCAACCAGCTGGAACAACCAGTTGGTTTTGACTTTAACAATTAATAGCCAAGTACTTCGCCCTAAATACTTTAATTAGACTTATTCGTAAATTCTTGACCTAGAATGTAAGTAAGAGAGGAATCGAAATATTTATTTTATTACTGATATAAATATTATAGACTTGCAACTAGTATATACAAGGCGATTAATGAGTCCAATTCCTCCCCTACTAAAGAAAATCATATATTAGTAGCTGCCTTGGATGAGAAAGGCAAATTCCGGGTGAGGTATTCTTGGTAAATATACACAAAAGGTGAACTGGAACCAACCAAGCTGTGATGAATGCTGTATTACCTCGTTTTTTGAAGTCAACCTACCGAAAAGAGCCACTAATCAGTATATTGATTACGATGGGCGCTATAGATGCCTTGATTGGCGGATTGAATGATAGCTGGTCGTTGTTCGCTTTTGGTTTGGGAACAACAGGGATAGCGCTAGGTTTTAAGTTGTGGCGTTTCCAGCAGCGTCGTCCTCTACCAGAGGAGCCTGTAGTGCAACATTATTTGCCCTCTCGTTCTTCTAGTGCGCCTTTACCAATGTTAAGCGTTTCTAAGAAAAAACCACCTCTTTAGGAAGTGCAGAGTTATTACTTAATAACTCTGCAAAATTGATTTCTGCAAGCCGCACACTCGTGACTTCAAGTCATGAGTTAGGCGATCCATATTTCTATATTTAGATGCTTGTGTATTATGGTAAAATCATTGTAGCAAAATATTAAAACATATAGGACTCATATCTGATTTCTGAACAAGATTTCAGATAAAACCCTGATAAAACGGGCTTTTCAGTCTCAGTATATTTTCAGAAATCAAATCGGAGTCCTATAAATGCAGAGAGCGTTTAAAGTTACACTTATTCCTAACCACAACCAACAAGTCTTAATTAACAAGACAATTGGTTGTGCAAGATATGTGTATAACCGCTTTTTGGCACTAAAACAAGAGTTATATGCCACGGAGCAGAAGACTTTAAACTACAATGCTTGCAGCCAGCAGCTAACTATACTCAAGAAAGAAATTGAGTGGTTAAAGGAAGTAGACAAATTTGCTCTGCAAAACTCACGCAAGAATTTAGAGACAGCATACAAAAACTTTTTTACTGACTTGAAGAAGTCTAAAAATAAAAAAGGTGTCGGCTTCCCCATGTTCAAAAAGAAGCATGGTTGTAAGCAGTCTTACAAAACGAATCTTACCAACGGTAATATTCAGGTAATCGAGAATCGTTTAAAACTTCCGAAGTTAGGATGGGTAAAGTTTCATAAATCTCAGGACATTACCGGGAAGCTTGTAAACGTTACCGTAACTCGCACCTTGTCAGGCAAATATATTGCTAGTATTTTGTGCGAAACAGAGATAGAGAAATATCCTACTGTTACACAGAATATTGCCTTGGATTTGGGAATTAAGTCCTATCTCGTTACTAGTGACGGTGAAGTTGTAGGTAACCCAAAATATTACAGAACTCAAACTCGTAAGTTACGCTCATGCCATAAAAAACTATCTCGCAGTGTAAAAGGCAGCAGTAATCGAGTCAAAGCGAAAATCAAGCTGGCTCGTGCTTGCGTTAGAATTACGAATCTCAGAGATGACTTTCTGCACAAACTGTCAACTCGGTTAATTAAAGAAAATTTTCCGGCAGAGATCGTTGAAGCAGGAATCACGCCACTTCTAGTGGTGTGAGGTTCAATGGAGTAATTGTATCTATAAAAGTGAGGAAAAAGTGTGAGTAGTGAGGGAAGAGGTGGGGGTAATTTTCTACGCCCGTATATTATCCTGGCATTTATGGCAGTTGTTGCCCTTCCAGTGACTACGTGGCAAGGGTTTTATATTCATGAAGCTCATGCTGCCATTGAGGTAACACCAAACTCCCAAACTACCAACAGCTTTAATGCCCAACTACTTTACACACTCAAAGGGCATAATGGAAGTGTTAAATCTCTCGCTTTCAGTCCAGATAGCAAAGTTCTGGTGAGTGGAGGCGCAGAAAATGAGGGTGTAATTCGCCTGTGGAACCCAGCAAACGGGAAAAAGTTAGGGAATATTAACAAAGCACACCAAACAGCCGTAGAATCTGTAGTGATTTCACCAGATGGGCAAACCCTGGCTAGCTGTAGTGATGACAATACGATTAACCTCTGGAACCTGAAAAATTTTAAATTTAGCCGATCTTTCGTCGGACATACCAGTAATGTATTATCTTTAGTGGTGTCTCCTGATAGTAAAGTTCTTATCAGTGGAGCTTTAGATGGGATTCGGATATGGGATTTGGTACAGCAGCGCCCGCTTGGTACTCTAGTACGTTTTGATAATTTGATTTATACCCTAGCCCTTAGTCCTCATGGGCAAATATTAGCTAGTGGTGACAATAAGGGTGTAATCAAGCTGTGGAATTTGAGTACTGGTAAATTAATCAGTGAATTTGTAGCTCATGATAATGTTGTTAGCAGTGCGGTCTTTACACCAGATGGACAAACGTTAGTTACTGCTAGCCGCGATCGCACAGTCAAACTGTGGAATATTAATACTGGAGAATTAGTCCGCACCCTTACAGGACATAATAACTGGGTGAATGCGATCGCCATTAATCCCGATGGGCAAACCCTTGCTAGTGCTGGTAAAGATGGGATTAAATTGTGGAATTTAACTACAGGTGAGTTAATAAATACACTGAGTGGACATACAGACTGGGTGAGTGCGATCGCTTTTAGTCCTGATGGTAAAACTCTTGCTAGTGGTGGATTTGATCAACAAATCAAGATTTGGGGAACTCCACTAAAACGTAATTGACAGCGATCGGACAAAATAATCGTGAACTAGTAGACTATATCCCCGACTTCCTAAAAGTTGTCGGGGATATACTTGTCTGAGATTTTGACTCGCTATCGCTCAACTTTCCACGTCATGTAGAAAGTCAGGCGATCGCTAATGCCAAAAATGCCCCCAATCAAATACCTATGTTTGCTAAACTTTAATCTTGCATTTTTAGAGTTTTTATAGTAAAAAATCAACCCGAGCTTAGATAAAATTTTGCCAAAACTAGCTAAAATCAATGCTGTTAGCAACCAAGAACGATGTCTACGATGGTCACTGAGCGTGCCGAAGTGCGGGCTACGCCTACCCCAATCGTTGAATAACTGTCAGGGTTCTCTAGTGAATCCTTGATGAAAATACAGCTAATATCTGATCTAGCAAATTACTGTAAGTGGTAATTTCAAATCATCTATGCAGCTACTTGCTTTCTAGATCGGAACAATTTCTGAACTTAGACAATCTTAGAAATGGTTATCGTCAGTAAATGCACTCAGGTAAATATCACTATATTGGCTGAAGCAAAGGTTTATAGCGGTTAAACGCCACTTGAAACGAAAGACAACTTGCTACTTAAATAATGTTTAATTTTCCCGAACTGCTTTTGATCCCCATTTCGATACAATGACTAGGCAGAACCCTAAAACTAAAAACCGCTTTTGACTGCGACGCCCATGAATCAACTGAACAATGGTTTTACGATATTTCTAAGTCTGCTAGTCGAGGCGATGCCTTTTTTGCTTCTTGGGGTTTTATTCTCCAGTTTGCTGCTGTTTTTTGTTGATGAGCGCAAATTAGTCGAAAAAATGCCCAAAAATCCTCTGCTGGGTGCTTTAGTTGGCAGCATGATTGGCTTTTTATTTCCGGTGTGTGAGTGCGGGAATGTACCGGTAGCGCGGCGGTTCCTAATTCAGGGAGTACCCACACCAGTCGCAATTGGTTTTTTGCTAGCAGCACCAACAATTAACCCAATTGTAATTTGGTCAACTTGGACAGCATTTCGAGATCAGCCAGAAATAGTAGTCTTACGAGTCGTATTTTCTTTAGCAATTGCGACAATTATCGGTTTTGTTTTCAGTTTTCAAAAGGACTTAAATCCCATACTCCAACCTGCGATCGCTCGGTATATGAAGTTTAATCCGCCCGCGCAGCCACAAACTAAACGCCGTGGTAAACGTTACGAAGTACAACAGCAAGAAACGATACCGAATCTGTTACAATCGGGGACTTATATCTTAGGAGGAAAAGCAGGTATACCTCTGCGGATAGATCCAAATTTAGTACCGCCTACGTTAATGTCTAACTCCGATAAACCGCTTGCAGCTAAACTGCGCCTAGTTGTGGATAATAGCATCCAAGAATTACGAGAATTAGGCGGAGTGATGATTTTAGGAAGTGCGATCGCTGCTGCTATTCAAGTGCTAGCTCCCCGTGAATTAATTCTCAGTTTGGGTGCTGGGCCGATTACTTCAATTGTGGTCATGCTGATATTAGCAGTAGTGGTGTCAATTTGTTCTACAGTCGATTCTTTCTTTGCACTATCTTTTGCCTCAACCTTTAGCAGTGGTTCATTGTTGGCATTTCTGGTGTTTGGCCCAATGATTGACATCAAAAGTGTTGGTTTGATGTTATCTATTTTTAAGCCCAAAACTATCTTTTACTTATTTGCTATAGCAGCACAATTGACATTTGTATTCACCCTTTTTCTGAATTCGCACGTCTTTTAAAAAACTATTTGTCATTCTATTTGTCATTAGTCATCTGTCCTTTGTTTAATGACCAATGACCAATGATTAATGACCAATGACCAATGACCAATGACCAATGACTAATGACTAACAAAAATTCCAAATCAAAAATTCCAAATCTGTTACTCCCTTGGCTCGATCCTCTAGCAATTACAGCTTGGGGCATTTTAATGTTGAGATATTGGCTAACTAACAAGCTGAACCTGTTAATTCACCCAAATTACATTTGGTTTGTGGTTGTAACTGGTATCAGCTTCATCATTATTGGTTTCTTTAAGATGCAGGAACTTTGGCAAAGACGTCGCCGTGATGTTACGCCAAATACCCAGCATATTAGTTTATTTCCCCCTGGTTGGGGCAGTGTTTTGTTGTTAACGACAGCGATTCTAGGTTTTATTATTACACCGCAAGTTTTTGCTAGTGACAAAGCACTCCAAAGGGGTGTGACGGCTGATTTATTGGGAAGCACGCGTGTCAAACCCCAAGCCTTTCGAGTTACTGTTCGTCCAGAGGAGCGATCGCTTGTAGACTGGGTACGCACTGTCAATGTCTATCCAGAGCCAGATGCATATACGGGACAAAAAGTAAAGGTAGAGGGATTTGTTATCCACCCGCCAGATATAGGAAAAGAATATTTGTTCTTAGCGCGATTTGTCTTAACTTGCTGTGCAGCAGATGCTTACCCTGTAGGATTACCCGTCAAACTCCCAAACAATCAAGAAGCTTATTCCCCTGATACCTGGCTGGAAGTAGAAGGACAAATGGTAACAGAAAATTTGGCAGGTAAACGCCAACTTACCATTGCCGCTACCTCTCTGAAAAAGATTCCTCAACCCCAAAATCCTTATAGTTATTAGTCATTTGTTGATGACAAATGACTAATGACAAATGACTAATGACAAATGACTAATGACGAAATCTAAAGCATTTATCCAACCACTAGATCGGATAGCGATCGCACTAATGCTACTGCTGAGTTTGCTGATTGGGTTAATTATATTGCAAGGTGATGTGGTGACTGCTCGTGTCCGGGACTTTACCTGGCAAAATCAACAAATTGGGGCAGAAGATAATTCTTTCACCCTCACCTTCAGCCGCCCAATGGAAGTAAAAAGCGTCGAGGATAACTTGAAAATCGAGCCACCCCTAGCAGGTAAATTCAGTTGGGCTGGGCGGCGGATGGTTTATACACTGGTAACACCAGCACCTTATGGCACAAATTATAAAGTGCAGTTACAGGGAGCTAAAGATAAGTTTGCCGAGCAAGAAGGCAAAAATCGGGTGATACAGCCCTTTGTTGGTAGCTTTCGTACACGCGATCGCGTCATCCTTTACATCGGAACCGATAAAGAAGAACAGGGACGGTTAGTTCTTTACAACTTAACCCAAGAGCAAAAAAGGGTGCTTACCCCCAAAGACCTGATAGTAATAGATTTTGAGTCATTTCCTAATGGGGAGAAAATTTTATTTTCTGCTCGCGCCGCAAACAACCAAGACTTACTTTCAGCCCAACTGTATACAGTGACAACAGGCGTTTCTAGTAAATCTGGACAAAAAACAGAACCAGAAGCCAAAGTTGACTTAGTTTTAGATAGTAAAGATTATCAAAACCTGAAATTTGACTTATCACCTGATGGGCAAACTATTGTCATCCAACGGGGAAACAAAACTAATCCCGGTGACTTTGGACTATGGTTTATGCCAGCAACCAGTGACGGTTCAGCAGAAAAACCCACCCCTAAACGCCTAAAAAGCCAGCCAGGGGGAGACTTTATGGTGACGCCAGATAGTAAAGCCGTAGCAGTTGCCCAAGGACAGGGAGCAGCAATTTTACCACTGCAAGGTGATGCTAGTAAACCTTTAGATTTTTTGCCGCAGTTTGGTTTGGTACAAGCTTTCTCTAAAGATGGCTCTCAAGCAGCGATGGTAAAGTTTAATACAGATTACACGCGAGATTTGTTTTTAGTGACAAACCAAGGTGTGCAGAAACAACTATTAAAAACAACAGGCTCAATTCTCAGTTGCCAATTTGACATCGCCTCACCCACCCTCTATTGCTTGCTGACACAGCTAGTATCCAAGGAACAATACATAGAACAGCCTTATGTAGTGGCAATTGACCTGAAAACCGGGCAACAGAAACCACTGCTAGTACTGCCTCCCGCTCAACGGAATGTGCAAATGAGTTTATCTGCTGACGGTTTGGGCTTGTTATTTGATCAAGTAGTACCGCAGCCAAACCCTCCAGCATCATTACCTACAAACACTTTGAAAACTGATGATGGAGATGTTATTGCTACTAGTAGTCTGTGGTTAATGCCTTTGTTGCCCATCGCTGATGCTGCGACTGTTGAAATTAGACCAGAACAACTACCCTTAACTGGATTTCGACCCCGGTGGCTACCTTGAAATAGAGGCAAGGGAGCAGGGAACAAGGGAGATAAAACAGAATGGTTAAGAATTTTGAGTAGGGGAATGCTACTCCCTTATCCTAGTACCGCAAGGCGGAATTCAAAATTCACGCATTCAAAATTCAAAATTAAGACAGAGTAAGCGTTCCGTTGATTTTGAATGGTCTGTTTATTTACGCCGCGCTGTACTAGTGCCATGAGGATTTCGCAACTTTGGAAATAGCATCAACCGCAAAATCGATATCAGCCCGCGAAACATCTAAATGAGTAACTGCCCGAATAGAATGACCAACGGCTCCCATTTTCACACCACCCTGCTGTAACAGAGTGAGAAACATGGCTTTGTCGAGTCCTAATCTTGAAACATCAAAGAAAACAATGTTTGTCTCAGGTTTTGGATCTTGAACTGTAATTCCTTCGATTTCACTCAGTCGTTGAGCCAGATAAGTTGCGTTGTCGTGGTCTTCTTGTAGACGTTCAACATGATGGTCAAGCGCATAGAGACAACCTGCTGCAACAATGCCAGCTTGACGCATTGCGCCACCAAAAATGTGTTTATATCGACGTGCTTCTGCGATGAACTCCCGTGTACCTGCAAGAACAGCACCGATTGGTGCGCCTAGTCCTTTAGTAAAGTCAATCCAGACAGAATCAACACAGCCAGCAAAATACTTGGCTGGAGTTTGAGATGCAACAACTGCATTTAAAAGTCGTGCCCCGTCCATGTGGGTAGCTAAACCTTTTTGACGAGAGAACTCGCAAACCTCACGTAGTTCATTTAGCTGCCAAACCGAACCCCCTCCAAAATTATGGGTTTGCTCTACACACAATAAGCGGGGAATTGCAGAGTAAAGGTAAGGAGCAGTTGCGACTCTTTCAAGTGATTGAGCCAGAGCATTGACTGTAAAAATTCCTCGATCGCTGGCAATCGGTTCCATCAGCACACCAGAAGTCATCGCTGCACCCCCCGATTCAGCTCGAATAATATGTGCCATCTGTTCTACTAGCACCACATCAGCAGGGCGAGTATGGGTCTTGATTGCCACAAAGTTACAAATGGTTCCACAGGCAAAGAAAAGAGCGGCTTCTTTGCCTAGTAAATCTGCAACCCGTTCTAATAGTTGGTTAACGGTCGGATCTTCTCCTTTTTGCTCATCTCCAACTTCAGCCGTGGCGATCGCCTGTCGCATCGCCTGTGTCGGCTTTGTTTCAGTATCGCTTGTTAGCAAAATCATCAGCACTCCTAGAGCAGGTATATGGGAACTCCAAAAAATAAATTATTCCACTTAAAGTCGTTGACTGTTGACTGTTGACTGTTGACTGTTGACTGATAAATCAGGGATGCTCATTTAGTCAAGTTGGCTTCATCATAAAAGTTGTGTTCCACTGATGTGAAAACCGCTATCAATAAATACAAGATTGCCTTTACAATACTCAAATGAAAAGGCAAACCTGATGAGCGTGGTTATTTGGTTCTAATCGCATCCAGAACTTTGGCTGACTTTTCTCCAACAAAAGTATTATTCAACATCGTATGGGAATCATCAGTTGGGCCTACATCAGAATCTGGATGATAGATAATGATTCTTAAGGAATCGTCAATTGCACTGAAGCTATGTAACTTGTTTTCTGGAAGACAGAAGACCGTTCCCGGCTCCATTTTGAACGTTCCTTCGTCCACCTGACAAGTTCCACTACCCGCAGCGACAAGCCCGATCCGCAATGAGGGATGGGTATGGGGAGTTTGCGATACACCTGGAGGAACGTAGAGGAAATTCAAGCAAGGTTCTCCACGTTTTAAAGGATTAATCAGAACTGTTGAAGAGCAGCCATCAATATAATTCAATCGCCCTAACGGTTCAATAGGCCCCCCAATTGTGAAAAGTCCAGTGTAGTTGAGTCGCGTTGCGACTAACACTTGGGCTGTACCATCTAAAGAAAAGTTCCCTGGAACTGCGGCAAAGCAGTTTTTTCGCAATAAGAACTCTCCATTATTGCTGTTGAGGGTAACTTCGCCCTCTGACACAAATAGAAAGTGCGTGTCTTTTTCACTCTCATTAACTTTGATAGAATTGATAACCCAATAAGCACTTGATGGATGGACTGCCATTGTGTAGTCAAGTTTTGTCGCTTCTAGGAATCGCTGACAGTAGAACTTCTGGCAATCTTCCATAGGAATGCTAAATAGTTCGGACTCAAGACAAATATTTTGGGCTTGTTTTTGTAATAGCGTTTCGGTTAAGTGTCGCATAATTTATATGTGTTATTTATGTCGCTATACGTAGTGGAAAACTCGGTTATTCCAATTATTATTTAATAGATGAATTAAAAACTGTATCCGTTTAATTACTTAAGTATTTTTTGCTGTTAGTTTATTAATATACAATGTAATTTATAATATAAGTAGTAAAGTATACTTTAAACAATTTTCTTGTAGTCATTAAACAACCTTGACATATTGAAGGTAAATGGTTAGGAAAAGCCTCTTGCTAAATATTGCTAAATAAGCTTGAAATTGCTTGCTAGGACTGTATTTACTCAGAAAAACCCCCTATCAAGTTGAGATTATTCTTTAAAAGAATTTTATTATATTACTTAAGTAAATTACTACCTCTTCAACAGAACTTTATAAGTATTTACACTAAAATATTATGGGTTCCTGATATTTTAGTTCTAGCAGAAGCTCTTAGTTGTTTGCTGACATGAAATAGCGATCGCCCAAAATAACAAAATAATACTTCAGTACTTTACATATTGACCATCATGTGAATTATGAGTTTGGTAAGCTAAAAGTCTTACTCTGCCTCTTTCACAGGCTTTACCTCCCGTTAAACCAGGAGGCTTTACCTCCTACAAGAGATTACAAAGCTCTGCCTTTTAACTAGAGGTAAGTCACAGTTGATTGTCTCTGCCAATACGTAAGTACTACAAAAATAGTATTGAACAGTAGATACTTGTACTGACATCTATCTTAAGTAATAAAAAACTCAGCGTAAAAACGTATTCAGGGATACATTTTTTATTTAGATATTAAGGGGGATGAGATTATAGACAATAATTTATGTGGTGAGGCAGTTTTTTTATGTAGAAAAACTTCCTCAGCCAATACAGTTTAGTTTGTAAGCATCGGTTTTCTCTTCTCTGCCGCCTATCCCCAAAGACAGCTTGAATTCCCCTTCCGTCTTTTCTTGACGGGTAAGAGCATCGTAGTGTTATAACGGCATCAGTCTAGATACAAAATGGGGAACACCAATTGATAATTAATTGCTGGTGCTTGGAGAGAGTTAAACTTAGCTTCTAGAGCAAACCCTGATTAGACACAGTTAATAAGCAATGCTAATGCCAGCACTGCTGAATATTTTTAAGCAGGTGAGTCAAGAGTGATGAATGAAGCTAACACCTCAAACAAGGGGGTTGTGATGGAATCCCTAAATTCTGCTAATTCGCCACAATCGGAGCAGGCGAGTTGTCCGTTTTACTCAGTTGTGCCTAATGACAATGTGGCAGTCAGCAAACTGCCACTCCTCATGCCCGCTGAAGATACACAATTTTCAAAAGATACCACCCAGCAAGACTGGGTTGCAGAACCTGAAAGCGGCAAACAAGCACTTATTGACTCAGAATTTCAGAACCTGCTGGCATTGAACGAAGAATTGCGTGCGGCTAACAATAACTTGTATGAACAAGTGGAGCAGCTAAAAGATAATCTAGCTGAGTCAGAAAAGGTTTTGCAGTGGCAGAAAACGCGTTCTAGCGTTAGTGAGTCAATGCTCAACCAACACGCAAAAGAACTGGCTGCGGCTCAAGAACAAATAAAATCCCTATTTCAAAAATTAGAAACTGCTGTACAAACTGTTCAACGCCAGGAAATTCTCACCGAAAGTTATAAAGCACAGCTACAAATCAGCCAACAACGCCTTGCCCAGTTAGAGCGAGAATGTACGTTGCTACACACTAATAGCAGCGAACAGTCTCAGCAGTTATTGCAATCAGAAACTGTTTGTCGGGAGTTACGTACTAGACTGATGCGACAACAACGCCAAACGCTGCAATTTAAAGCGGCTTTGGAAAAATGTTTAGATACATCGGTTCCTAACTATGACTCGCTAGAAGATACTGCAAAACATCCCAAAGACATAACTAGTAGCCAGGGAAGATTCTCTAGAAAAGCTCGATCTTTATTTCCTAATGCCCAGCCAATTCAACCTTGGTCAGCAGAACCAGAATCCCTGACTGATGATCTAGATAATTCTTGGGGCGAACCGTCAGCACCAATTCCATTCCAAACAAATGAACCGACTCCGACGCCATCATCTTCTTGGAACTGGTCAGTTAAGCAAGATTCGTCAACACCAGCAGAATCGGCCCCTCCTCCAAAAATCGATGATTCCCCAGAGACACCAGAAGCTGTTTCAAATTCAGGGTCATCAAATTTAGATCAGCAATTAGATAGTCTCATCCAAATGTTTTTTATCTCCCAGCCAGCATCTGCATCACCACCACCTGTGCCAAAAACCAATGTGGATAGTAATCAGGCTGATGCACCTATTTGGGAGACTTTAACAACAATCCTAGAAGACGATGAGGAATTAGCAAATCCACAAAAGAACCAGTTGGAAGCAGAAATTAATCCTTTTACAACTACTTCCACTTCTTGGACAATAGATTCTGTAGTCTCACCAGCCAATAACTTACCAGTTTCTTCTACTTCACCTCACACTGAGACGCCGCCTGAAGGAACTGAAGACTACTGGTCAGAATCACAATTGACACACTTGGAATTGTCGGCAACTGATTTGCCTCCAGAGTCATTAGGTGATAACACCAATGATACATCACCTTCACCAGTGGTTTATCCCCAGCGTCCACCCAAGGGGCGTAAGTCATTGGCATCTGTGGAACTACCAAATTTTCGCCCCAAGAGTCAATAGTTAGTTGTCATTTGTCTAAATACTAATGACCAATGACTAATGACTAATGACTAATTCTTACTTCTGACTTCGGAATTATGGCTTCTGGGTTGGCTTTTACTACTTGAGCACGCGATCGCGGTTTGCCTGTGGCGATCGCATAATTAATCGCCAACAGCCACAGCCACAAGCCAGGATTCCGGGGTTCTAGCCAAAAACCTACCCGGTTCAAGAAGCGACCGAACCACGGACTCAGCAAAGCACTAATCAGGGCATGACGACCGAAGTTGAAATAACTACCAAGCCATCGCCCTAAATCTCTAGGGCCAGCAAGTTCCCAAATCCATAAAAGTAAGGCGGGATTTTTCCTAGCAGCTTTAAGTGCTAGCCGATTAAAGGTTAACCAATCACACCTATCTTTAATAAAGTTATCTGCTACTTCTTGGGGTTCGTCTGCTAATAGTCCAAAGAAGGTGTTGAGCATGGAGTTAATGCGCTGGGGTGGTAAAAATTTCCCAGTGGGTACCATCATGCCTTTGGAAAATAACCAAGTGACGGAAACGTTGCTTTGGTAAGCACGAATTTGGTTCAAGTGGCGAAAACTCAACAAGTCATGTTTGAGAGCAGTATCCAACAGGGTTGTTAAACGCTCTAAGTTGCGAACTAGCGAACCAAAACCGGTGAAGACGAGGGGAGACTGGAGTGATGCAGCATCACCGATCGCAATCAATCGATCAAAGGCAACTGTGCGATCGCTACTTCCCACACTAAAATGCCCTGGTATATACCCAAATGTCGGCTTTTTCCACACCAATTTGTCCATATCGCACCTGCGATACTCTGGCAAAATCGTGAAAAAGTCCTCGTACATCTCTAGCAAGGAACCGGGATTTTCAGCATTCACCTCATGGTAATGAAATAAATAAATCGTCAGTTCCTCACCTGCCCCAGGAAACAGTTCCCAAATCAACTGCCTTCCCCGCGAAATATCCCCATGACTGTAAAGCACGTCCCCATACTGGGAATCCCATACTTCCGGCTCAAATCCGCTCTCAATTGCCGCTCCCACCGTGGGACAGACACTATCAAAAGCACGACCACCATTTAATTGCCAAGCGATGGGCGATGCAGTTCCCATTGCATCTATTAGCAATCTTCCACTTACTTGCTTCTCAACCTGACTGGGTAAGTGCTTGACTTTGACAATAACTTGTGATATATCAATATCTGCACGGATAAACTCTGTTTCATCCCAGATATCACCGCCTGCCGCTTGCAGTTTTTGCCCACACATTTGGAGCCATTTTTCGGAATCTAAACCTAAATTTAGGACTGTGGGTGTGTGGAGGACGGGCGATCGCAGTTTGGCTGGATTATTAGCATCAAAAAACTTATTGAATCCGTCTTTGTATTCCCTAGCAATGATGGTTTCTAACTCAGCGGGGGTGACTAAACCCAGGTTAACTAAGCTTTGAATCTCATCGCGGGAAATATTCCATTCTCGGTTCATCCGCCCAAAGGGCATTCGTTCCAGCAGCAGGACTTTATATCCGAGTTTTGCCATCAATGCTGCATGAATTGCGCCTAGTGCGCCACCGATGTAGATGATGTCGTAGTGGGGATTAGGGATTGGGGATTGGGTATTGGGATTACCTTTTCCCCAGTCCCCAGTCCCTAGTCCCCTGTCCCCTCGACTGGAAAACACCACCTGACGCGGCTGTTGAGGATTCCGTACTCCTTCGCGCCATCGCTGTTCCCACCAGTAGGCACGCGTTAGATCGTATTCACCGTTGGGCATTTTCTGAAAATACTTGACGGTGAGGGGGTAAGCAGAGCCTAATGCTGCAAATATTGATTGCTTAGATAAATCAATCGCTGGCGGTTCTGGGTAATGATGCGGAAAACGGCTTCTAATTTCTTTGGTTAGGCGTTGCAAAATCTGCCCCTCTTTGGGAAAGGGTTGTTCTGCCCAACGAAACACTTTCAGATAAGTAGTTCGTTGCACCGACCAGACAAATACCGAAAGTTCCGCAGGCAAGTTTTCCGAAAGAGCCACCCCAGCAGTTGTAGTAGCACTGGAGATTTTAAGGCGAAAGCCTTCCGAAGTAAGCACTTTTTCTCCATTTCCGGGTTCAAAATCTGTTTGTAACCAGCTACGAACAGTTGCTATATCCGAAGTTGGAACTTCTAAATAAAGGATTTCTCTCATCGTTTCCTGACATCTCCGATCAATCTACTCACTAAGACAGATTTTATGAAGGCACAAAGTAAGGTAAACTCCGCCCTATTACTTTCGTAAAGATTCAGTGAAGAAATTTTAAGAATTTGTCAAATTTATTGTTCATTTTGTATTTCTGTAAACCCACGCCATGAATTATCCCATTCCAGACAGTCCCCAGGAAATTTTTGCTCTGCGACAACAGCCGATTGATGAAGAACTAGTTGCCAGTGCGATCGCTGGAGTAATTAAAATTGTCCGCGCTCAGGGTCAATCTTTGGAAGAATTAACCGCTCAGTTGCTAGCAGATGATTCACTGTTGGATCAGCAACAACGTCGCTGGTTGAGCCAATTAGTTGCCCAATCCTGGGAAAAGTTCTCCTAAAACCGTGCATAAAATGAAGTTTTTTTCACAGCAACAGCATTAGATTTTTAGGTCTGCACCTAAATGTTGGCGATGCCTGCGGTGGTCACTGAGCTTTGTCGAAGTGCGGGCTGCGCCTACGCATTTTAGGTATAGGAGTAACATGTTTGGAATTGGCAATTGGGTTGCTATTTTTGCATTTACGGCACAGAAGCCACTAACTTAACCATATCAGCGTTTTACGTTGCTAATGAATTTTACAACGTTCTTAAAGCGAAAGACCTCTGGTGCAAACCAAGGGTCTTTTTTTGGATCAATCCTCATGCTCTTTGAGCGCGGAATAAATGTTTTTAACACACAATTGAGTTGAGCGATCGCACTTTCGCTCTAAGGGAACTCCAAAAAATAAATTATTCCACATTCAAGTCGTTGACTGTTGACTGTTGACTGTTGACTGAAAACTCGTGAACCGTCAACGGTCAACAGTGAACAATAGCAAAAGTCGTTGACTGTTGACTGTTGACTGTTGACTGAAAACTCGTGAACCGTCAACGGTCAACAGTGAACAATAGCAAAAGTCGTTGACTGTTGACTGTTGACTGTTGACTGAAAACTCGTGAACCGTCAACGGTCAACAGTGAACAATAGCAATGGAATATTTTTTTACTTGGAAGTCCCTAAAGGTGAGAATCATTATTTGTCCCCCTGTGGACTGCCTTGTTGCATGGTGTGGTAATATACCTGCATCTAATATCAATCTAAAAGGATGTTGTTATGTCTGGTAATTGGTCTTGGCATAGAGTCTTAAAAACTTTTGGTGGCTTGGCTGTTGGCATTGCAAGTATTAGTACACTGAACAATTTAACTAATGGCCATGTAGCTTTAGCAACATTAAATTCTTCTCAACTTCAGAACACTAATCAATTAACTATTGGCGAAAGCAAAACTAGATACTCAAATATCTTACTTGCTCAAAATGCAAGTTCTGTTACTCGAACAATTAATGGTGTAGTAGTTACAGCATACGCATTTTACCGTTACTATAACGGAGCAAATCCTGACCACTTCTATACGGTTAATTTTGATGAGTTAGGATATGGTAACGGCGGATACATCCTTGAAGGAATTGCTGGTTATATTCCCAAAATATCTTACCCTGGAACTGTTCCTCTATATCGATATTACAGTGGCGCAGGTTCAGACCACTTCTACACTACTAATTTTAATGAATTAGGTTATGGAAGCATTGGGTACGTGTATGAAGGTATTGCAGGTTATGTATATTCTGAACCGACCACAGGTACTATTCCTCTATATCGATATTACAGTGGCGCAGGTTCAGACCACTTCTACACTACTAATTTTAGTGAACTGGGTGGTGGCAGAATTGGGTATGTATTTGAAGGTATTGCAGGTTACGTAATTCCTAACTAAGTACAGAATTTCACAAGTTCCTAGCGTTATCGAGTTTTGCCAAGCTTTAGCAGTAGGTCGCTTAATTCGTTATGAATTTATGAAATGGTGTACTTAGGGGCTTCGAGATAAAAATATCCAATTATTTCTTGTGGGATGGGCATCTCGCCTCACCTTTGAATTGGGCTGGCTCAAGAGCAACACCCCACAAGATTGGATCAAAAAGTGTAAAATCTACCTAGACTAGACCTCTTGCATAAATCAAACAATTTGAACCCCACCCCGCCAAAGCTACGCTTTGTCTCCCCTCCCCAAAGCATCGGGGAGGGGTTGGGGGTGGGGTATTAGGCAATACGCTTGGGTTAAGGCTAAAAAATAAAACTGGTGTAGGTTGGGTTGAGGAACGAAACCCAACATCATCAAGGCTTTGTTGGGTAACACTAAAGTTCAACCCAACCTACGATTCTTCTTAACCCAAGCGTATTGGGGTATTAGGGACTTTTGCAAGAGGTCTACTACAAGGCGAATTTTGTCAACTAGAGGCTTTCACCGCCGCTTCCGCTTGAGAGTGCAATAACAAACCATATTCCAAGCCTTCCACCACAGCTTGATAGGAAGCCTCCAAAATATTAGTAGAAACTCCTACCGTCGTCCAGCGTTGACGACCATTGCCCGACTCTACCAAGACACGGGTTTTCGCCGCAGTACCCGTATGTCCGTTGAGAATCCGCACCTTGTAATCTGTCAAATCAAAGGTTGCTATTTGGGGATAAAAATTCACCAAAGCCTTGCGTAAAGCCGCATCCAACGCAGCCACGGGGCCGTTACCTTCCGCCGCCTCCAGAATATTTTTGCCGTCAACAGCGAGTTTAACCGTAGCTAGGGCATTGCTAGTTTCTTTCCCCTCAATCAAGTCACAGTGGACTTGAAAACCTTTGACTTCAAAAAACTTCTGGCGACCTCCCAAAGCTTCGTGCATCAGTAGCGCAAAACTGGCCTCTGCTGCTTCAAATTGAAATCCTTCACTCTCCAAATCTTTGAGGCGCTGGAGAATTTGCTTGGCTTCTGCCTTTTGGTGATCGAGGTCAATGCCAAAACTGCGGGCTTTGGCTAAAACATTGCTAAGTCCAGACTGTTCAGAAATCACAATGCGGCGATGATTCCCCACTTGTTCCGGCTGAATGTGTTCGTAAGTCAGGGGATTACGTTCCACGGCTGATACATGAATACCGCCCTTGTGGGCAAAAGCCGAAAGTCCCACAAAGGGAGCGTGTTCATCTGGCGCGAGGTTGACCACCTCACTAACAAAACGACTAGCTTCTGTAAGTTGTGTTAGCTGGTCTTCTGTGATACAACTGTAACCCAGCTTCAATTGTAAATTGGGAATTAACGAACAGAGGTTAGCATTCCCGCAACGTTCACCGTAACCATTAATTGTCCCCTGTACCATCTTCGCCCCTGCCATCACGGCGGCTATTGCGTTAGCAACCGCCATTTCCGAATCGTTATGAGTATGAATTCCAATTTGGGGGATTGGGGATTGGGGATTAGGGATTGGGGATTGGGAAGAGTCTTTACTAGTCCCTAGTCCCCAGTCCCCAGTCCCCAGTTCCCCAGTCCCCAGTTCCCCAGTTGCCCTTACCACATCTTGAACAATTTGGCTAATTTCATGGGGTAAAGTGCCACCATTAGTATCACAAAGGACTAGCCATTCAGCACCAGATGCGATCGCAGCCTCTAATGTCTGTAAAGCATAACTTGGATTGTGCTTGTAACCATCAAACCAATGTTCGGCATCGTAGATAATGCGACGCCCTTGAGAACGGAGATACTCAATTGTGTCGCGGATCATCGCCAAATTTTCTTCTAATGTCGTCTTGAGGCTAGTTGTGACATGTAAATCCCAAGACTTGCCAAAAATCGTTACCCAGCGAGTTCCCGCAGCCAAAATATCCTGTAGCATCGGTTCGGTTGCGGCAGTAGAATTGGGGCGGCGAGTCGAACAAAAAGCCACAATTTCAGCTTGTTTTAGCGGATCTTCTTGGAGTTGCCAGAAAAATTGTACATCCTTGGGATTAGCACCAGGCCAACCGCCTTCAATAAAGGGAATTCCCAGTTGATCGAGTCTACGAGCAATGCGTAACTTATCTTCTATCGAAACTGATAGCCCCTCGCGCTGAGTGCCATCTCGTAATGTAGTGTCATAGAGCCAAAGTTGAGGTGAAGAATTTGTGGTCATAAAACTGGGACCGACGAGACAACTTTCGAGGCAATGTGTCAATATACAACAAAACGCCAGTTTGGCAATTAAAAAATGCCTAAGGTACTAGCTCAAGGTAAAACAATTGAGTGCGTAAGCAAAAGCAATCTCCGAACAATTTTGCTGCAAAATGGTATTGACCTCTACAATGACGGTGCTAAGGTAATAAACTGTCGGGGCATTGGCAGTTGTGGAACCTGCGCGGTTAAGGTAGAGGGTGAAGTATCAGCAGCGAATTGGCGTGATCGAGCACGGCGTTCGCTTCCTCCCCATTCTCCTACAACAGACTTGCGTTTAGCTTGTCAAACTCAGGTTTTAGGCGATGTGAAAGTGACAAAGTTTGATGGATTTTGGGGACAAGGTTCTCGAATAGTGTGGACACCAAAAGGTTAAAAAGGAGTAAGACAAGATGGGTAGATGGACACCCTTAATTTTAATGGCTGGAGGTTTAGCCATTCTGCTTGGTACATTACTAGGCATCAACTTTCCGATGGGCGTACAAACCGCTAACGCTCCCAGTGACAAAAAATCACAAGTCCTTCCAGCTAATATCAATGTTAATAGCAGTGCTGGCAGCAAGAATGAAGAAACTGCAACTGAAGGAAGTGAAACAACTGAAACAACTGAAACAAACCAAAACAGACGCAGTATTGTAGCTCCAAGACCTGACAACAGGAGTAACGTTGCCCAGAATCCTTCTGATGATTCAACATCACCTGCTGACACTACAACAGACGGCAGCACAGATTCTTCACAAACAAATACACCATCCAGCGATACAAATCAAGGCAACGAACCAATTCGCGCCTTGTGGTAACGATAGATCCGTCTATAGTTACGAGTTATAAGTTATAAGTTATGAGTTAATTAGTTATGTACTAATGACTAATGACTAATGACTAATGACTAATGACTAGTGAGACTGTAATTATTGGTGGCGGCGTTATTGGTTTAGCGATCGCCATTGAGCTAAAACTGCGCGGGGCAAGTGTCACCGTGCTTTGTCGTGACTTTCAGGCTGCTGCTACCCACGCTGCTGCTGGGATGTTAGCACCAGATGCAGAAAAAATCCCTAATGGGGCAATGCGTTCATTGTGTTGGCGATCGCGTGCTTTATATCCCGACTGGACGCGCAAACTAGAAGAATTAACCGGCTTAAATACTGGCTACCGTCCCTGCGGTATCCTCGCACCCGTCTTTGAGGAGGCAGAGGGGCAGGGGGGCAGGGGAGCAGGGGGGCAGGGAGCAGGGGGAGATGAGGGAGATAGGGAAGTAAATTCTTCCTCATCCCCCTCATCCCCGGCTTACTGGTTAAACAAAGAGGCAATTCATCAATATCAGCCAGGATTGGGAGCAGAGGTAGTTGGTGGCTGGTGGTATCCTGAAGATGCACAAGTTGATAATAAAGCTCTCGCTCACGTATTGTGGACGGCGGCTGAGTCTGTTGGTGTTGAACTCAAAGACGGGATTACAGTAGAAGCATTTTTACAGCAGCAAGGGCAAGTGGTTGGCGTGCAAACCAATGCTGGAATAATTCGCGCCGCGCACTATGTTTTAGCTTCAGGTGCTTGGTCAAATGAGTTATTACCAATACCCGTGCGTCCCAGAAAAGGGCAAATGCTAAGTGTACGGATACCAGAATTTGCGCCGGAATTGCCATTGAAGCGGGTTTTGTTTGGGCAGGATACTTACATCGTACCAAGACGCGATCGCCTTGTTATTGGCGCAACCAGCGAAGACGTTGGCTTCACCCCCAACAACACCCCAGACGGCATTCAAACACTATTACAAGCTGCCATCCGCCTGTATCCCCAACTCAAGCATTATCCCATCCAAGAATTCTGGTGGGGATTTCGCCCAGCCACCCCCGATGAGTTGCCTATTCTTGGCACTAGCCACTGTCAAAATTTAACCTTTGCTACAGGCCATTACCGTAACGGAATTCTCCTTGCACCCGTAACAGCCGCCTTGATTGCCGATTTCATCTTAGAACAAAAGTCTGACTCTCTACTTTCAGATTTCCACTATTCGCGCTTCCAGTCCCAGCCATCTACCTCTACCCCAATGCTGACTCACTCTGCCAATTTTTCTAATGGGAATCGTCCTGCCATATCCCCCCATTCCCCACTCCCCACTACTTCGGCTTCGCTCAGTACAAGTCCCCACTCCCCACTAATTATTGCTGGCAAAACCTTCCAATCCCGTTTGATGACTGGAACTGGTAAGTATCGCAGCATTGAAGAAATGCAGCAAAGCGTCGCCGCCAGTGATTGCCAGATTGTCACCGTGGCAGTTCGACGGGTACAAACCAAGGCCCCCGGACATGAAGGTTTAGCTGAAGCCTTAGATTGGACAAAAATCTGGATGCTGCCTAATACCGCAGGTTGCCAAACTGCTGAAGAGGCGATTCGGGTGGCGCGTTTAGGGCGAGAAATGGCGAAATTGTTGGGGCAGGAAGATAATAACTTTATAAAGTTAGAAGTAATACCTGACCTTAAGTATTTACTCCCAGATCCAATTGGGACATTGCAAGCCGCAGAACAATTAGTTAAAGAAGGCTTTGCAGTATTGCCTTATATTAACGCTGACCCTATGTTAGCCAAGCGTTTAGAAGAAGTAGGCTGTGCTACGGTAATGCCTTTAGCATCGCCGATTGGTTCTGGACAAGGGCTAAAAACAACCGCCAACATCCAAATCATCATCGAAAATGCGGGTGTGCCAGTGGTGGTAGATGCCGGTATTGGTTCACCCTCAGAAGCAGCCCAAGCAATGGAATTGGGAGCAGATGCTTTGTTGATTAATAGTGCGATCGCACTTTCTCCAAACCCGGCAGCAATGGCTCGTGCCATGAATTTAGCAACAGTTGCCGGTCGTCTAGCATACCTTGCTGGCAGAATGCCTATCAAAGACTACGCCAGTCCAAGTTCACCTCTGACTGGAACAATTACTAGTTAGGGAATGGGGCATGGGGCATGGGGCATGGGGCATGGGGCATGGGGCATGGAGCAGATACTGTTGGCGAATTGGTAGGGATTCTAACCCATCAGCCCCAATCCATCTTAATTTCTTTAATTTCAGTGCGTTTCAACGCACTTTAGCTATGAGCAATCAATTTATTGCAGGGCGGGAAAGCAACGCAAAACCATGATTTTAGGGATGGCGGGTTTAACAAGAAAGTAAATTGACCAACAGTATCTGGGGCATGGGGAATGGGGCATAGGGCAATACGCTTGGGTTAAGCATTTCTTCCTTCTCTTTGCGTCCTTGGCGTCCTTGGCGGTTCGTTAAAAAATTGACTTTGACAAACGGTTTTAGCCTTAACTGAACTGTATTGGGGCATAGGGAATAGACAGACAAGGGGAATAATCAATGCCCAATGCCCAATGCCCAATGTAACGATTTGTCTAGCAGTTTGAGGGCGGATCTAGCATTTATGTAACATTAAATGAACAATAAATATAAAGGAATTAATTCATGCCCTATACAAACGAAGAAGGCGGCCTTCTGAATAATTTTGCGCGGGAACCAAAGATTTATCAAGCAGAACCTCCCTCGGAAGGGCAAAAGCGAACTTATCTTTTACTAGGAATAGTCGCTACAGTTTTGGTTGGCGGCTTGATTCTAGTTGCCTTCTTTGTTTCTAAGAGCAGCTGATCGTAAAATATTTTAATAAAACTTCATTTTCTTGATAGTTTTTCAGGTTCCGATATTAAAAGGAGCCTGCTTTTTTATTTTTTGTTAAAATTAAATTAGAGACTAGAGTATAATTATATACTAATTTTATTTTATTAAACCTGAAAAGCTGAATTTATCCACAGCAGCACAACGTTAGCTGAAAAATCATTTCTATGATGAGATTAGCCCACTTGGATGCGCCCATAAAGGTGATAGATATGTACTGTGTTTTGGCTCTTTAGCCGCCATGAGCGTGAATGATACTGCACAAAATGATAATTCTAGTTGGAATCGGCAAGTATACCACCGCCTGAAACTTGCCTTAAGTCTTGGCTTACGACGACAAATTTTTTTAGCAGTATGTGATGATTTACACTTGAGAAATAAAATAGCGACCCGTTTGCATTCGACATTGGCTTATCCTATTGGACAAGTACTATCTCAGCCATCAAATACGCAGGAAAATAGCACTGTAGCTTATCCGCGATTAGTTACGTTGCGTTTGAATTTAAACGATCCCAATCCCATACTTCAAATAAATCAATGGTTGGCAAACTATCCACCGCCAATTGTTGGGGCATTAAAAGATACTCCTGGAAGACCTTTTCCAGTACCAGCATTTCAAATTGTCGGCGTGGAGCATCTCACCAAGCAACCAGTCGCTACACAACGGTTATTTTTGCACCATCTCCGCTTAAGCGAGCAATATTTCTCTGTACAAGAATCTAGCCGATTCTTTGAATCTAACTTGCTGTTGTGGATACCGCGTCCTTGGTTATCTGCTATCAAGCAATCAGCGCCACAGTTTTGGCGTTGTCGGACTGGCGTATTTGTATTTGCCGGAGAACCCACACCAGCGACTCAGAATTCGGGTTATCCAGAACGTTTTTCTAATCCCAAAAGCTTGGATTTAGGCTATATTGAGCAGTCGATAGTAGATGAATCAGTTACCCAGGCAGAACTCAGAACCGCAGCCACCGAGTTAAAGTTGAAGAATCATTCCGATTTTCCGGCAGAAACACAAGGGAATGGCGGACATAAAACCCAGGAATCGCCCTCAACAGCAGATTTATTGAAGGCTGCGCCACAACAGCAGGAATCTACTAATAGGTCTGGGAGTGGGAGCAATAATCAATCGCTGTCGTCTTTATCTCATATTAGTAGCGAGTTAACGGAGCTAGTAATAGCAACAATAAATACAAATATTGCTCAAAATACAGACGATTACTTGCAACCGCAGCAGATTTTGTTGGAGATTGAAGAATTACACCAAAAGGAAGTTTCAGGGGAGATACTTGCAGAAGCTTATCATCGCTTGGGCACTTTATACCGCCTTCGCATTGAGCAAGGATATTCAACCCTAGAAAATCTGATGGTGGCAATTATTGCCTATCAGGAGGCAATTAGCTACAACGAAGCCTCACCACAACTCCCAGATATCTTGAATGATTTGGGTACACTCTACTGGATGCTATACCGGACACCGCCCAATTCTGAGGAGGGACAAACTTATATAGAGCAGGCAATAGAATTTTATCAGTTGGCGTTAAAGATGATTTCGCCCCAGACACATCTAGAAACTTACGCTCGTGTGCAAAATAATTTGGGGACGGCTTATGGTGATTTAGCTCGTTTTTCTCACCCATCTGAAAATTGGCAGCAAGCAATTTTAGCTTACAACGAAGCACTTAGCTACCGTACAGCCGATATGGATTCATTAAAATATGCGGCTTGCCAGAACAATTTGGGTACTGCTTACTGGCATCTAGGGCAATACAACCAACCGATTGTGCATTTAAAGAAAGCGATCGCAGCTTACAACGAAGCACTTGTACACTACAACCCCGAACAGGAACCGCTCAAGTATGGCATGATTCAAAACAACATCGGCACCGCCTGTTGGAATCTAGCACAATACGAACAACCTGCCCAAAATCTCCAGCTAGCTATAGATGTCTACAGCGAAGCTCTCAAGTATCGCACTCCAGCTAATGTTCCCAGTGCCTGCGCCGCTACACAAAATAATCTGGGTACTGCCTACTGGCATCTAGCAAACCTATCTCAAACGACTAAAGAGGCACGACAAAAGTATCTGCAACTATGTATCAGCGCTTACGAAGAGGCTATAGCCTTGGCTCACTCACTTAGCGGTACTCCTTTAAGTTTTGATTTGCTTGCCTCTTATAATAACCTGGGACTAGCACATTATCAGCTAGTAATAGATAAGTCGTTTAATGGTGATAAAGCAACACGTTCTCAACACCTAGAAGTAGCATTAGACAACCATTTGCAAGCCTTAAACGGATTAAGTAAACAGCCAGAGGCTTATCAAACAACCTTTAATTATATAGTGAAAACTATTCGTGCTTTTCATAATGAATTAGGCATACAGGGACAAAATCTGGCTTTATCTAAAGTTCCTAGTCAGTTGTTGCCAGAGATTTTGTCAAAGCTATAAAGCATATACCGAAAACCCTTGAAAAAAAAGGCAGGGGAGCAGGGAGTAAGGGGATAAAAAGTATTGGGATTCTACCATCAACAACAGGAGAACGGCGCAGTAAGTAGAGCGGCGCGAACACTACAAACTAGTTTCAATATTTTTTACATTACTTAATCTAGTTTGATTTATTCTCACCGACTTACTTAAATCATCTTGAATTCGACCAACGAATCAGATTCGTCCCAATAGCGCGGGGAGTGTTTGTTAAAAAGAGTAACTTTATATTGACTTGACAACTAATTAGAGAACCAAGTAAGGTAACAATGTCTACGACGGGCTACGCCTACGCAATTACCGTCTTACTAACTACAAAGTGGTAAAATATTGTAACTTTATATAAAATTAACTTAATAATATAAATCCTTAAATAAGATTTTATAATAAAAAATCTAATAAAATATTGGTGTGTCTTCCGTAAATTTACTAAGGTACACTGGAGACATAGTTTAAAAAGCTCCAGAATGAGATTTGGATACTTAAGTTATGAAACTAAGTTTGGTTTTTGCGACTGCTATATCTAGTTTTGTTGTGGGTGCGACCACAACACTTGGTTTCTCTGACCAAGCAGATGCTCTAACTTTTTCTGGTATCTCTACTGGTACATGGGGAGAACCTAGTCCAGGAAGCACCGATACCAATCCCAATCCCATATACACAGGTGTGGGAAACAACATATTTACTTGGGGTGATGCTAATGTGTGTCCACCAAGTTCAAATCCTCCTAGTGGGTGTAGAATAACAGGCTCAAATAAACTTACCTTGACTGGAAATTCGTTTTCAACTGACATTAACTCAGTATTCAAAATAGCTGATTTAACTTACTTTAATGGAACGGTAGTTAAAGGTACAAGCGTTGAAGATGTACCTTTAAATCTCAATGTATCCTTCAGCGCTCCCGTTGGAATCAGTCAAGTTTTTGACTTCAAGTTGCATCTAGTAAATACACCTAATGAAGCAACAAATTCTGAAGAAGAGAATGCAGACCTTGTATTTATAGACGAAAACTTGAGTAATCCCACTTTTACCTTTGAAGGCAATAAATACACGCTTGAACTAACAGGTTTTAATCCAGACATTCCCCAGATAAGTATTGAGGCTCTTGAAGGAGGCACAACTAAAACAGCTATTTATGCCAAAATCAAAACCATCCCAGAACCTGCAACAGTAGCGGGTATATTGCTGGTAGGGATGTACCTGATATCTAGTAAAAAATTGCTGGAGAAGAAACACTAAGAACTTTAGCTCTTAAAACATCTGCTCTTTTAACCCCCCCCAGACAACTGGCTCCTGTATTTTATGCAATTGAGAACCGCCATATACTCATATTCCATATTTGATAAATTTTAACCCAGCACAAGAATTGCTGCGATCGCATCAAAATTTATTCTCAATAACCTTTACTACTTGACAAAATAGCTCTTGCAAGACGTGCAAGGGGCGAGTCATATCAGGTTCGGTTAAACAGTTTAAACAGTTATAATAGTAGATATGTGGACGTAAACAATGAAACAACTTTGGAAACAATTAGACCAATTTTGCGTCATATTGAGAGGATCTCACCATTTATTTAGTGGCGCACATTAGCAAGATACAAATTCTAAGGAGCAATATCTTCCATAGGCGTAGCTGTAACACAAACTCCACATTATATAAGCACCTTAATATTTCCGAATGCGCCTATAAACAGGTTTTATAAATTTCAGAAACAAACTCAGTGAACCCACGTCATTAGATACATAACATACACAAAGTACCCACTTATGACTCGCATACATCAATGGAAATCGGGAACTGCTGCGCTCATGGCAATGGCCGTTACCGCAAGCGTCACCGCCCCACTGTTAACTTTAGCTCCTGCTAATGCACAATACAGAATTGGGCCAGACAGAACTGGACAATATGGAAACGGAAACGTTACCATTCCTTCTGGGGTTGCTTTACCTGTTACCTACGATAAAGAGACAATTACTATTGCTCCTGGGGAAACTAAATCTCTAACCTTGAGAATAGCCAATGACATCATCGACAGAAATAGAAATGTCTTGATTCCCGCCGGCACTAAAGTAAATGGACGACTAGAAGCTGTTGACCTAGATAGTTATTCAAGAGATACAGATGATAATCAAGGAAAAGGCGTGCGGTTTGTAGCTCAAGAATTAGAATTTTCTAATGGTCAGCGTCAGTCGATTAATGCAAGTTCTCGGACATATACCACAACTCAAAGAGTTTCACAGGGGCCCAGCACAGGTCAGGTTTTAACTGATGCAGCTATCGGTGCGGGTGCTGGTCTTTTAGGTTCACTAGTTACTGGTAACCGCAGAATTGACGATTTAAAACCTGTTATCGGTGGGGCTGCAGGTGCCGGAGCAAGTGTACTGTTGCGGAAAAAACAAGTAAATGCCTTTGTTCTTAGACCCGCACAAGACTTGAGGCTCACACTGAATTCTAATTTGAATTTAGTACCAGTATCTCGCTACTAGATTTAACTCAATTCAAGTCGTGACTTTAATCACCCCAAATAGGCGATCGCAACTTTAAATATACTGTGCGATCGCCTTAACTTTTAACAATAAAAATGATATTTAACAGCAACAATTCTACCTCTATATCGTCTTAATGAATATCAATTTATATAATTGCGCTATGTGGAGAGCTAAGAAAATCAGCTCTCTTTCCTTATATATCCAAAAGAGTATTCAAAATTACGTAATATCCTGATATTTTTATTAAATAGTAGAGTGGCAATAAAGGAGCTTTTTCTTGTGGAAATTCAAGGTTTCGGTATAAGTGCATGTCTTGGAATTCCCGTAGTATTAAGTCTTTTAACTCAGGGAGAAAGGATAAAAGAATCTTTAGTTAAAAATGTCCACCAAGTATCCACTAACAAAGAAATCAGCCTATCCAACCGCGAACTAATTAGCGCGAATTCAAAACCGAAAACATACTATGTTAGTGGTAGTGGAAACAACGGAAATAACGGACTCTCTACTTCATCCGCCTTTAGAACAATTCAAAAGGCGGCAGACTTGACTAATCCTGGGGACACTGTACTCATTATGAATGGAGTGTACAAGAATGCAAGTCCAAATGGGAACGTATTATCTATTACTCGCTCTGGAAAAGTAAATGCATGGATTAGGTATAAAGCATATTCTGGGCATTTACCAAAAATTCAGCACAATGGATGGAATGGTATCCTGATTTCAAATGGAGCTTCATATATCGAGATCAACGGGCTGGAGATCATAGGGAACAATGCCAATATCACCCTTGATTATGCGATGAGTCAGAAGAATAACAGACGAAACCCACTGACGAGTGGAAACTGTATCAGCGTAAATGCAGGAAAAAATGGTCGTAGTCACCATCTACGTATTGTCAACAACAAGGTACACGATTGTGGAGGAGGAGGCATTGGAACGTCGCAATCCGACTATGTGACAATAGATAATAACGTGGTGTTCAATAATGCCTGGTATAGCGTTTATGGTAACAGTGGCATTTCAATGTTGAACAATTGGAATTCTGACAATAACCGGGGATACAAGATGTTCGTGACTAACAACAAAAGCTACAACAATCGCATGTACATCCCTTGGATCGCAGTCGGAAAGATCACAGATGGGAATGGCATCATTATCGATAGTTCAACAAATAAACAGAAGAACTTAAAATTAAGTGCATATACAGGACGTACTTTAGTTAAAAACAATCTTACATTTAATAATGGTGGTTCCGGCATTCATACATTTATAAGTGAGCATATTGATATTGTCAATAACACTGCTGTTTTAAATAATCAGAGTCCAGAAATTAAAGATGGGCAAATATTTGCTAATAATTCATCGAATGTCAGAATATTAAGGAATATTCTCTATGCTTTCCCCGGTAAGGTTGTTAACAGCAATTTTAGAAATAAAAACGTTACTTATGACTATAATATCTACCTCAATAGTTCTAAAATTGCTGTTAAGGGCCCTAACGATGTTGTTGCAGATTCAGAGTTTTTAAGTAAGCATCCCACTATAGAAAGAATATTTAGCAATTGGAAATCAAAGCTAGATAAACAAAATCCGCCAACGCGGACTAATGTAGAGTCTAAGTCGGCAAGTTTAGTTTGTGAGCCAATGACTTATACTTTGCAAAGCAAACCCATCCAAGTGGGATGCTCCTCGACATCTTTGGCTCAAACTACTGCTTCACCTTCGGCTCAAACTACTGCTTTTTCTGATGTTTCATCTAACTATTGGGCAGCACAATTTATTCAACAATTGTCAGGGCGAGGTGTAATTGCCGGATTTCCTGATGGTAGTTTCCGCCCTGAAGAAGCGGTGACACGCGCTCAATTTGCCGCTATGGTCAACAAAGCTTTCCAAAAACCAGCGCAACGGCAGGCAATCAATTTTGCTGATGTGCCCAGCAACTATTGGGCATCCAGCGCTATTCAACAAGCCTATACCATTGGTTTCTTATCTGGTTATCCTGGAAATCGTTTTGAGCCAAACCAGGCTATTCCCCGCCAGCAGGTTTTGGTTTCCCTCGCCAACGGTCTGGGATATAGTTCTGGTGGCAATAACGAAAGTACTCTGAGGTATTTCAACGATGCTTCTAAAATCGCTAGCTACGCCCGTAGCCCCATCGCAGCAGCAACTGAAAAACAAATTGTAGTGAACTATCCGAATGTGAAGTCCCTGAATCCAACCGCAACTGCTACTCGCGCCCAGGTAGCAGCTTTTATCTACCAAGCACTGGTTAGTTCTAATCAAGCCCCAGCAATTAACTCGCCTTATGTCGTGTCAAACCCCAGTAATTAATTGCCTTATGTGGTAACTAAATTCAAGTTGTGACTTTAATCATCCCTGATAGGCGATCGCCACTTTAACTATAGTGTGCGATCGCCTTCATTTTTAACCCTAAAAAATCTCTTTTCTGGCAACTATTCTATCCCTGTATCGTCTCACTAAGTATTCATATTTTTTAAAATACTTATTTAATAGCGTTAATTGGTAAAAGACTGATTACACTATTACCTCTTCCTAGCTCTGTTGACAGAGATTTTCTAATTTTGAGTATCTAATTTTATTGTATGTCGGAAGTAATGGTTTTTACAAAAAGCAGAAATAATTGGGAACCTAATACTTCAGCAAAGGTCTAATTAATTAACACTAAAAAAACTAATTGTGGCAGGATTAAAGATTAATGTTTACTTTAAATCGTTTGCAATCTGGAACAGCAGCACTCATGGCTTTAAGCGTCACAGTCGGTACTGTAGCGCCTTTCATTACAGCTTCACCATCTTTTGCTCAAACTACTTTTTCTGATGTTTCATCTAACTATTGGGCAGCACAATTTATTCAACAATTGTCAGGGCGAGGTGTAATTGCCGGATTTCCTGATGGTAGTTTCCGCCCTGAAGAAGCGGTGACACGCGCTCAATTTGCCGCTATGGTCAACAAAGCTTTCCAAAAACCAGCGCAACGGCAGGCAATCAATTTTGCTGATGTGCCCAGCAACTATTGGGCATCCAGCGCTATTCAACAAGCCTATACCATTGGTTTCTTATCTGGTTATCCTGGAAATCGTTTTGAGCCTAACCAAGCTATTCCCCGCCAGCAGGTTTTAGTTGCCCTCGCCAATGGTCTGGAATATAATCCTAGCGGTAATACCGAAAGTACTTTGCAATACTTCAACGATGCTTCTAACATCGCTAGCTATGCCCGTAGCCCCATCGCAGCAGCAACAGAGAAGCAAATTGTGGTAAATTATCCTAATGTGAAATTCCTGAATCCAACTGCAACCGCCACTCGCGCCCAGGTAGCAGCTTTTATCTACCAAGCGTTGGTTAGTTCTAATCAAGCCTCAGCGATTAACTCGCCTTATGTCGTGGCTGTCGGTTCTACTACCCCCACACCTGTATCAGTCACAATTCCTCAAGGGACTGCTATTCCTGTCAAGTATGACAAGGCAGAAAAAATTCTGGTTACAAAGGATGAAACAGCACCTTTAACATTGACAGTCTCCCAAAACGTGGTTACGCAAGAAGGTGCTGTAGTGATTCCGGCTGGTAGTCAGGTGATTGGTCAACTCAAACCAGCTACAGGTGGTTCTCAATTCGTTGCCGAGAAACTGGTTTTGACCAATGGTCAAGAGTATCAGCTTAACGCTACTTCAGACGTGATTACCAAAACTGAAACCGTCAACAAAGGTACTAGTACTGGTTCAATTATCAAGAATACTGTATTGGGCGCAGGTGCAGCAACTGCGGTATCTGCCGTCACAGGCGATCGCGCCATTGCCACAGAAGAAGTCTTGGGTGGCGCTGGTATCGGTGCGTTGGTTGGTCTGTTCTTCGGCAGAAATAGTGTTGACTTAATCGCCATTGACCCGGATACCGATTTACAAATGACAATCAATCAAAATCTGTTGGTTTCAGTAAGATAGTCATTGGTCATTGGTCATTAGTCATTAGTCTTTACAATTGGACTTTGGACAAATGACAAAGGACAAATCCTAAACTTCCGGTAACCAAATAATAAATGTAGTCCCTGGCGCATCGGGTGAAGTTAGCTTAGAGTTGATTGCAGGGCTAAAAACCTCTATTTTGCCCTGCATTTGCTCTATTAATTGTTTAGCGATCGCTATCCCCAAACCTGTACCGGGGATTTCTGTTTGCGCTTGTACACCTCGATAATGCCGTTCTCCAAGATGCTCTAAATCTTGGGGCGGAATCCCAGGCCCGTTGTCACTAATGACAATTCCCTGAAAATTAGCCTTTTCTTGTCCCGCCTGAATCAAAATTTTGCCCCCAGTGGGAGTATATTTCAAAGCATTATCAATAATATTAGTTAACACCTCTCGTAATGCCTTGACATTTGCACGTACTAGGGGTGAATTCTGTTGAATTTCAGTTATTAGTTTTAGCTTTCGCTCTTGTGCGATCGCTTTGGCTGATATTAATAATGGTTCTAATATATCTGCTAATGAGCAGTCAACTGCCTTGTCTCCCGTTCCCGGCAATAATAACGGCGGTTTAGCGTCTTTTTGGATAGTTGCTTCCACAAATACTTCTTTGGGGAGATGTAGCGGTGCTAAATCCGCCCCCGTTAAGTCAATTACTTGATCAAATTGTTGCAGCAATTCTTGGAGGCGATCGCTTTCCCGCACAATACTATTTGCCACATTTCGGTTGGTGTCTGCTGGTCTAAGCCTTTTCAATAGCAGTTTACCAAAAGTTCGCAACGCCGTTAAAGGGTTACGAAACTGATGCAACAGATTATCCAGCAAATCTCGCTGTTTTTCTTGGAGAATTTGTTGCTCACGCAACTGCTGCTCAAACCATGCTCGCCGTTGATCTAAAATACAAGCGATCGCCAATGTTTGGGCTATCCGTTGAATCTGACTTTCCTCGTGTTCATTCCATCCGCGATCTTTCCTACCCGTCACTAGTAACCCCATCATCACACCCTCATAAACCAGAGGTAAAACAATTTGGTTGCCACTAAATAGGTATTCCTCTTTTAGATGGGGCCTTGACGCATCTGGTATCTCAGACTCCGGTGACGACGTTGGAGATTCTGATCCTGCTGTCAATAACCTTCTCTGATGATTGGGTAGTATAAACACATTTTCAACTTGAAGCTGCTTGTGTACTGTCGCTTCAGCATTCTCCTCTCCTGGTGATAATAATGCTGTTTCCGGGTAAATTACCACAGGAATAAGTTTTGCATCGCCTGAAGGAGTTTCTACCAATTCTTGTGTTAGGTACACAATACTTATTGTTGCTCCCAGCCCTTGGGTTAGTAGCGCTATTTGCTCTCGACATAGAGCAATAAAATCGGAACTGGCAGACATTAACATTTTTTAGCTTTTGCTCAATATTACAGATTTTGAGGCATCATGATTAAGAGAGGATACTTAGTTTTTACCTCACCCATTTAATAAAGCTTAACTAAAATCTTTTACATGAAAGGTTTGTACTAAGGGATTATATCGGAATGGTAGTTTTGTTTTCTCTATCTCCAAAGATATTAATTTTCTTAAATTAAAAGGTTAAAAACTATTGATATTTTGAACTATAACCTATATAATGACGACGGATTTTGTAGCTATCACTACAATCTATAGCTTGAAAGAGGAGGACAATAGATTGGCAAGGAGACGCAAAAGGAAGAGTCGTCGTCGTCAGGAAGGACGGCGAATTTTGGAACATGTGCCTCAATATAGCATCGAAAGTGGCGAAGAAAAACCTGTGACAGCAGCGAGAAGATTCATTCAAGCTGAAGGTATTTTGCCACCTGCGTTGCTACTCGTAAAGCGAAATGAACACACCACAGACCGTTATTTCTGGGCAGAAAAGGGACTCTTTGGTGCTCAATACGTAGAGGAAAACCATTTCTTGTTTCCTAGCTTGAGGGTGTTAGAACCTTCACCAGGTCAAGAACCTCTTGCTTTAGCTAGTCGGTGAACCATAAACGGTCATCTTACGCATTGAATGTGGCTCCTGACTATCATTAACTGGCAAAATTGCTAAGTTTATGCAAAATTTAATTTTTTTTTAGTTTGGAGCTGATTTGCTTTTTAAGGCTAGTCCAGGTAGTTGGAAAATCAACTTGTGTCAAACCACGGGGAACTCCAAAAAATAAATTATTCCACATTAAAGTTGTTGACTGTTGACTGTTGACTGTTGACTGTTGACTGTTGACTGTTGACTGTTGACTGTTGACTGTTGACTGAAAACTCCTGAACCGTCAACGGTCAACAGTGAACAATAGCAATGGAATATTTTTTTACTTGGAAGTCCCCCACGCTAGATTGCATGGGTTGATAGTATTTTGAAAATGCAGAAGGGAGTGGGTATAGAGCCAAGCGCCTCCAAAAGCGCTAGTGAAGTTGCGATTTTATGCCGTAAATTGTTAAACCTTGCTCTGTCAACAAATTTAAGTTAATGAATTTAAATTTTTCCCCACTACTTATGTCGTGGGGAAAATTGACAAAGCAGAAGTCTTGATTTCCTCCTTCCTACTTTCCATTGCCTAAAGAGTAGATCGGGTCAGAACTCTGCATATCATAGTTAAGAGATGGTCATAAAAACCAACAATTATTCACCAGCCTTGAGCTGTAGAATCCTCTGTAACTCACTGAGTTCATCTCGATGGGCAACTACAGTGATCTTACTTGAGGAGGTTTGTTTGCTCTGAGTTGTTTCTACTTTGAGCGACACCTTCTCAAGTCTTCCAGATTTTTTCCAATAAAATAGACCAGTCAAAGGCGACAGCAGTACCATAGGCAGAACAAAGGTACTGAGGTTAGGAAAAAGCAGGTACACGACTAGTGATAGACAGACAATACCAGTCGCTGCCAGCAGAGTTAAAAATATAGCTAAAAACCAACTGGGGCGAACATTACCTTCAAAAGTCACTTTATTTTGTTCTCGGTCTACCTCTGCTACTCGGTAAGACCGCGAGCGAAAATACTCTTTTAATTGAGACATTAAAGCAGCTTCGTCTTGCTCAGATACCAGTTGCGCTGTTTCTATGCGGTCTTTAGTCGAGGCACGAATAAAGAAAAACAGCCCAACTGATAACAACAAGGTTAGCAGGAACGTAGATGGCAGAATAGCAGTATCCATAACTAATTGTTACTGTTTGACTGGAGGAGACTTATTCATTATCAATTATTCATTATTCGTTACTTTGTCCTCCTATTGATGTAGTCAAGCCATTGAAAAGCTAAGTCCTGCGCTTGACCTTGCCATTCTGGAGAAACTTGGTACATTCGCCTGGGGCGTCCTCGTCCTTCGAGTTTCTTCCAATATCCAGTGATAGCCCTTTCGTCTTCCAGAAATTTGATTGCACTATAAAGTACGGTATCCGAAAGCCTATAGGTTGGATATTCAGTTTCTAATTGCTCAATCAACTCGGTTCCGTAAGATTCACCTTGTAACAAAACAGACAGTATGTAACAAACTGCTACTTCCTGACAAAGGTAAGTTGGCGGAGGATTCTCAAAGAATTGATATATATCCTCAAGTTTCATGGTTAGTGAATGGCTAAAAAAATGCCTTAGGGTAGAGTCTACAATCGTCGTAGCCAGTATATAGTGCTACTACTAAATGAGTAATATATATAAAGCTACTTAGACTAGATATCCATTGCGTAAATAGGAAATAATTACCCACGCCTGTGAAGTTGTGGGACTTTGCGAGTTTTAGGGGCACAAAGTAGTGTATCCCTACTCAAGCTCGATACGGCTGGTGAGGAGCGAACAGACACTGGCAAAGTCACTATCTAGGTGTTAAGTGATGCCGAGCTAGTCAGAACTGCTTAGGCAATAAAATGCCATCGAAGAAATTTTACAGGTAAAATGCTATTTTGTCTGTAAATGTTAATAAACACTTTGTTTTACAGTGATTTTCCCAATGCGAATTCTGAAAGCTTACGCTAAGGGATATGTCTGGGTTAAAGCTGCTACTGCAGTGAAAACACTTAAGCAGTAACCATTACTGATTTCCTCCATCAGAGAATCTCTTGTCTGTTATGGCAATTGTGATAGTAAATTTATCAAAGAAGACCTGATTTTCGCGTTATATGGAAAAACCTAACCCCCTTCCCGACACGGGAAGGGGGAAAAATTCAAAGTCTCTCTCCTTCTAGGAGAGAGAAATAGAAGTGAGGTTTTCTAAATACCGTAAAAAGTCAGAAAGAAGAAGAAGAAACGCTCTGACGCGGGTAAATAACTCTTCGTGTCCCCTTTTCCCCGTGTCCTTTAATCAAGCGCCCAGCACATTGGTTCAGTCTATGTCACAAACTCCCGATGCTCCATCATCTTCCTCAACTCTCCGGGCAATTGCCCAAACTTTTCGCCTTACAGGTTGGATTAGCTTCTGGATTCAGTTAGTACTAGGCGTTGTTTCTAGCATAATTGTGCTGCTATTCGCCATCTTTAATCAAAGAACTGGCAGTCCTAGTAATAATCCTGGGACTGGCTTTGGTGTATTTTTAGCAGTTTGTGGACTGGTTATTTTGGGTGGAGGGATTTATTTAGCTTACCGTTACACTAGAATTGGCAAGCAATTGGAATCCTCCAATCCCAGCAACCGCCCTCGGAAAAGCGAGACTGTGCAAGTATTACGCTTAGGGCTGTGGGTGAATTTAGGGGGAACGCTGGTAACTCTTTTGGGTGCGCAAGCGATCGTTGGTACACTAGTAGCAAGATCCATTTCTCCTCAAGCTATAACTACGCAATTTTTTGACCCCACCCGAATTATTAGCGGTCTAGATATGCTTGTGGTACAGGCAAACACCAACACCGTCTCAGCGCATTTTGCAGGGGTTATTGCATCGCTTTGGTTGCTCAATCGCATTAACCGTCCTTAGAAAGGGGAGTAATACCAAATTTTGGATTTTAAATTTTGGATTTTAAATTTTTCTAGCCCTGGCAAGATTGGCAGGGCAAAATTTTTATGTTTGCTTTTCTGCTCATGGCAAGCCAAAATCAGTATATGCTGATGTGTTGGCAGGTAGATAATAGGCTAAAAACTGAGAAAAATCTGTGCTGGATATCAAGCAAATACGGGAAAATCCGCAATTAGTTCAAGAACGATTGAATAGTCGTAGTGGTAAATACGACATTGAACCGATTTTAGAGTTAGATCGGCAACAACGGGAACTTGAGGGAACGCGCAGTCAACTCCAAGCTCGTAGCAACGAAATTGGTAAAATTGTCGGGCAAAAGATTAAATCTGGGATAAATCCTCAAGACCCAGAAATTCAGGCTTTGCGGGATGAAGGGAACTCTGTCAAAGCTACATTGAGCGAACTGGAACCCCAGGAAAAAAACCTCAAAGCTGAAATTGCCCAACTTGTGTTGGCACTTCCCAACTTACCAAGCGACTCTACACCCCTTGGTAAAAATGAGGAAGATAACGTAGAAGTGCGGCGTTGGGGTGATGAGTACATTCCCCAAAATCTGAATATTCTCCCTCACTGGGAAATTGGCGAAAAGCTGGGTATTCTCAATGTTGAACGGGCTGTAAAAGTTGCCCAAAGTCGCTTTGTGACTTTGATGGGCGCTGGTGCGGCATTGGAGAGGGCATTAATTCAATTTATGCTGTCTCTCCATACTCAAGCTGGTTATGTGGAAGTCAGTCCGCCTCTGTTAGTGAATACCGAGTCTTTGACGGCGACCGGTCAGTTACCCAAGTTTGCGGAAGAAAGCTTTAAATGCGCTGATGACGACTTGTGGCTGATTCCTACGGCGGAGGTTCCAGTTACAAATCTCTACCGGGGTGAAATTCTCGCTGCTGAAAACTTGCCTATCTACCACTGTGCTTTTACTCCCTGTTTTCGCCGCGAAGCTGGTAGCTATGGGCGCGATATGCGGGGTTTAATTCGCCTGCATCAGTTCAATAAGGTGGAAATGGTGAAATTTGTCGAACCCAGTACATCTTTTGATGAACTGGAGAAATTGGTGGGGAATGCAGAAGCAATTTTACAGGCGTTGAAGTTGCCTTACCGAGTAGTAAATTTAAGTACTGGAGATTTAGGATTTGCCTCTACCAAAACTTATGATTTAGAGGTTTGGTTGCCCTCTTCTGGCAAATACCGCGAAATTTCTAGCTGTTCCAATACTATAGATTTCCAGGCGCGACGGGCTGATATTCGTTTCAAAGAGGCGGGGAAGAAAGGCACTCAGTTCGTACATACCCTCAATGGTTCGGGTTTGGCTGTGGGACGGACTATGGCAGCAATTTTGGAGAATTATCAACAACCTGATGGGACAGTAAGCATACCAGAAGCGCTGCAACCTTACTTGGGACGGGAAGTATTGTAATTAGTCATTAGTCATTAGTTCTTTGTCTTTTACCAATGCCCAATGCCCAATTAGCTAGTAGGTTGGGTTGAGCAACGCGAAACCCAACACTTTGATCAATGTTGGGTTTCGTTCCTCAACCCAACCTACAATTTTTTTTGCAACAATTTAGCCTCGTCACGCCACTACTAGCTTTAGATGTTAGAACCAGATACGAAAAATCGAACTATGACTAATGCCCAATGCCCAACGCCCAACGCCCAATGCCCAATTAGAATGGAGATAACTATAGCTTAATATTTTCACTAATTTACTCTATGTCAGTTTTAGCAGCGATCGCAGTTTTGGCTGTTTTGATTTTGGTACACGAGTTGGGACATTTTGTTGCAGCCCGTTCTCAAGGCATTCTCGTTAACCGCTTTTCTTTGGGTTTTGGCCCAGTTCTTCTTAAGTATCAAGGAAAGCAAACCGAATATGCTGTCCGCGCCTTTCCCTTGGGCGGCTTTGTGGGCTTTCCCGATGATGACCCCGATAGCGATGTTCCACCCAATGACCCAAATCTACTGCGTAACCGTCCAGTTTTAGACAGGGCGATCGTTATCAGTGCTGGAGTAATCGCAAATTTAATATTTGCCTATTTGGTGTTGGTTCTGCAATTGGGTATCGTCGGCATTCCCAAAGAATTAAATTATAAAGCTGGTGTAGCCGTACAGCCTGTTAATCAAGAATCTGTTGCCTATCAAGCAGGAATTCGGGAAGGAGATATTATTCTGGCTGTTAACGGTGAAGAACTCCCGGCTTCTGAAAAATCCACTCCGTTGCTGACAAAAGAAATTCAAACTCATCCCAATCAGCAAATCGAATTGAAAATTTTGCGTGACAACCAACAACAAACCCTGAAATTAACGCCAAAATTGGGAGCCGATGGCAAAGGTGTAGTTGGTGTGGCACTTAGTCCAAATGCTACAGCAGTTTATCGCCGCCCTAATAGTCCTTTTGAAATTTTTGGTCTTGCTGCTAACAGGTTTCAACAATTATTTGTTGGTACACTTAGCGGTTTTGGACAGTTGATTACCAACTTTCAACAAACTGCTGGACAAGTCTCTGGGCCAGTTAATATTGTCAAAATCGGTGCAAAGTTAGCTGAGGACAATAGCGTAAACTTGTTGTCTTTTGCCGCAATTATCAGCATTAACTTGGCTATTATCAATATTTTGCCTTTACCAGCTTTGGATGGTGGACAACTTGCTTTTCTGCTGATTGAAGGTTTACGCGGTAAGCCTGTACCAGCCCGGATTCAAGAAGGTGTAATGCAAACCGGTTTGGTATTACTGTTAGGGTTAGGAATTTTTCTGATAGTCAAAGAAACTACTCAATTAACTAGTCAATTGGAGTGGGTGCAAAGATTGTTTCAGTGAAAATAAAGAGTGGGGAGTAGGGAGTGGGGAATAGGGAAAAGGAAGTTTTATCTTTAAAGCAAAGGGCGATAGAAATTTTAGCTCGTCTGAAGCGTCTTTATCCAGATGCTACTTGCTCTTTGAACTACTCAACGCCAGTACAATTGTTGGTGGCAACGATTCTCTCGGCTCAGTGTACTGATGAGCGGGTAAATAAGGTAACACCAGCTTTATTTGATCGGTTTCCTGATGCTGAGAGTTTAGCGATCGCTGACTTGGTAGAATTAGAAAGCTTGGTACGTTCAACAGGGTTTTATCGCAATAAAGCCAAGAACATTCAAGCTGCCTGTCGAATGATTGTTAGCGAATTTGACTCTGTTGTGCCTAACCAAATGGAGCAATTATTAAAGCTTCCAGGTGTGGCGCGGAAGACAGCAAATGTAGTCTTGGGTCATGGTTATGGCATTAACGTTGGAGTGACGGTAGATACTCACGTTAAGCGCCTTAGCGAACGTTTGGGTTTAACCCAAGCAAAAGACCCCGTTCGGATTGAGCAAGATTTAATGGGTTTATTGCCTCAGCCTGATTGGGAAAATTGGTCAATTCGGCTGATTTATCACGGTCGTGCTATTTGTAAAGCACGTTCTCCCGTCTGCATTGCTTGTGAACTTGCTGATTTATGTCCTGCTGCGAATAAGCCAGTGGTTGCAGGGTAAGCGACACAAGTAACCCCAGAATTGATGGAGAGACTGTAGAATGGAAAACGGTGTCTTTAAATAAGTTAGAGAATATATGGCAAAAAAGAGCATGATTGAGCGCGAGAAAAAGCGCACCAGGTTGATAGAAAAGTATGCTGACAAGCGGGAAGCTCTTTTGGAAGAGTTCAGAAGTGCAGCATCTCCCCTAGATAAGTTGGAAATCCACCGGAAGATTCAACAGCTACCCCGGAATAGTGCGCCCACTCGTCACCGCAACCGTTGCTGGTTGACTGGTCGTTCTAGAGGTGTTTACCGCGATTTTGGACTGTCTCGGAACGTGCTGAGAGAATGGGCGCATGAAGGTCTATTGCCTGGAGTTGTTAAGTCTAGCTGGTAAAAAGTTATGAGTGATGAGTTATGAGTGATGAGTTATTAATTGAGACAAACCTAACTCCTAACTCCTGTACAGACGCGATTAATCGCGTCTCTACTCCTAACTATTTATTATTGACCACAACACTTATCAATTCCCAGACTTTCTAAGAGTAGATCGCTGACGGCGTTAGCGATCGCAAACTCTCCGTAAAAGCTATTGGAAAAATCATAGGACTGCATCTCTGTGACAATGGCAATTACCAGAGAACCAAGGTCGTTTTCTCCTTCCATCCGTTGACGCACAAAAATCTGGGCGGCTCGTTGGGCAATATTTTGGTTGACTGCTTCGGGGATAAATTCTGTATCTAGCCACCGTTGTAAGCGTTCTCGTAACCATTCACCTTCGAGGAGAGGGTTTTCAGGCGGTGGTAGGGTAATGGGGGGAATTGGTTGAGTCATTTTTTTTATTTTAAACGCAGAGGGACGCAAAGGAAAACGCAGAGGAACGCTGAGGATGATTGATAGGATCAAATGGCGTTTTTAAGAGTGTTTTTTTATATTTATTTATGGAATATGATATCGCGGCTATTGTTGAGGGTTATGCACAAGGCTATTTTCTCATGGCTGATGATAGCGATCGCCTGAGTTGGTATGCAAGTCGCGATCGGACTTTTATTCCTTTGGATGAACGGTTTCGCTACCCTAAGTCTTTGCAGCGTGTCCTGAATCAAGAGCGTTTTAGTGTGGCTATTAATCGAGACTTTCAAGCTGTGGTGGCTGGGTGTGCTGACAGAGAAACAACTTGGATTTCACCGGAATTGCAAAAGATTTACTGGCTACTTTACCAGAGTGGTTATGCTTTTAGTTTTGAAACTTGGCAGGGTGACGAATTAGCTGGGGGAATTTTAGGGATTGTTATTGGTGGGGCTTTCATTGGAGAGTCGATGTTTTACCGGATTCCTGAAGGCTCGAAGGTAGCGATGGTAAAGTTGGTGGAAAGGTTGCGTCAGAGGAAATTTGTGTTTTTTGATGCCCAAATGATGAATCCGCATTTGGAGAGGTTTGGGGCTTATCGGGTTGAGGATGATGAATATCAAATGCTACTTCAGCAAGCGTTGCAATATAACTGTTATTTCGGATAAAAAATAACAGTTATAGCGTTTCTCGACCTAGTTAGGTACACCCGTAAGGGCACGGCACTGCCGTGCCCCTACACCTAGCGATATAATGTTGTACCGCATCTGAATGGAAACCGCTATATACATCGTTATTAAAGAAATTCCTTATACCGCAATACAGTTCAGTTAAGGATTTGTGGTACTGATTTTAAACCTGTAGAGACGCGAAATTTCGCGTCTTTACCAAGGTTTTTGGGCTTAACTGAACGGTATTGCCTTATACCGTCGCAGCATTGCTGTAAACTTAGAAACTGGCATTATAGGCATTAAAGGCACTCCATCTTCATTTTTGATGGGGGAAGTCTCAAGGATTTCCTTCAAAACTCCTGATGAGTTGCAACTACCAAAAATGGTTAGCAGATGAGTAATTAGGGTTTGCTGAATAAGTCTCTAAAGCGAATCTAGAAGCCACACAGGTTACAAAATGGTTGTTTCGTTGCTCAGTTTCCAATATTTACCCAGCGATCGCTAATGATTGTGCAAGGGTTTTGAGACTCTAGATATCATAGCCTTGCACTTATTTGGGAGAAAAAAGCTTGAAACCCTTGCCTGGACTAAATTACACCTTCATTCAGCAAGCCCTAATTAAGCGATCGCACTCTCAAATCCCTTACACTTTTTCTTCAGTAACTAATGTCAGACTAGCCCATTCGCCTTTATCGTCATAGCTGCGAATCATCCTCTGGCGCAGGTTTGGCTGAATTAACCAACCCGCTTCCAAAAATAAGGGTTGACGTAATTGCACCTTTAGCGGAGAAGTTGCAGAAGCGCCATCAGGTAACAATAATACTTGTATTTGCTTTTGGGGATCTTGGTCAAAGAGAACGATAGAACCTTTGATGGTAGCAGTTGAGGTAATTGTACGTTCCCCAAAAGAGGTACTTTGAATTAATCGCCCAGTATCATCAAGTTGTATTTTCAAAGTTGTAGAGTAAATATCAGGCGATCGCAAATCTCGATATATAGTTACTGCTTGTCCTTGCCATTCACCCAACAAATCATTTATCTGCAAAGGTGGACGTTCTGTTACTGGGGTTCTGGCTAGATGCTCTCGAATTAGAACTAGTCTACTTAGATTACCAGTCTTATCAAACAGTTGCACTAGACGCAAGCGGCGATTTTCATGAACAAAAGCGAGTTCTGCACCGAATTCGGAAAATGGCCCTAGCTGAATTAAACCTTCAGAAAATGAACCATTTTCAAAAAACAGTAGACCCCCTCCCACAGAACTATATTCTCTAATTAGATCATCTCCTCCCGAACGCCTCAGAGTTAGGCGTACTGTCTGGTTATTGTTTAAACCTTCTAGAGAAAGATAGCTAGGAGTATCAGTCAGAAGTGTACCTTCGGGAGAAAAGTTGGTAAATGAACCTTCCCATACACCGAGATTTTGCAGAAAACATTCCCATTGTGATTTCATAAGTTTTTGTCATTTGTCATTGGTGATTGGTCATTGATTAGCCCTGTTAAGTTGATATATAGGTTTAATTTCATATTCGTTCAAGCAAAACTTCAGTTATTCTTTTAAAATTTTGAAAGTTCCGAGTTTAGAGGTCGAAGTTCCGAGTTCAAAGGACTAATGACAAAGGACTAATGACCAATGACTAACCTTTAGCAAAACGTCGGACAGCGAATAAGCTTCCCATTAATCCTACAGCTGAACCGAAACTTAAGAGAATCAGGGGCAAGAGTAAAATTTGGGCTGGAGTGAGTTGCACCCCGTTAGTGATAGCTTGAATAAATTCAGGTTGATTGGCTAGCAACTTACCGAGAAACTGTTGAATTAGAGAAATAAAACTCCAAGCGATCGCACCACCAACCAAACCGAAGGTAATTCCTTGTAAAATAAACGGGAGGTAAATCCAAGCTCTGGTTGCTCCCACTAATTGCATAATTTCAATTTCCTGGCGTCGCGCCATCACAATCAGCCGAATTGTCGTAGTAGTCACTGCGATCGCTGTTAAAGTTAGAATAATTGTAATTGTTAAAGTAATCCAGTTCAGACCTTGGTGCAATTGGGCAATGCGTTTAACTGCTTCATCCACATACTGCACCGTATCAACTCCTGGCAATTTAGCCAACTGCGTTGCTAAAGTTGGTACAACTTGAGAATTACGCGCTTTTACCTTCATCTCATCAACCAGAGGATTCTCACCTAGCTGCTGCGTAGCCCCCTCAATATCAGAAATTCTCATTTCCTTAACTAACTTAGTCCAAGCTTGCTCTTTGGTAATGCTTTGTATCGCCGCCACCTCTGGCATTGTTGCAATCAGTGGCTCAATGGTTTCGACTTGCGTATCCGGTTCGAGATAAACTGAAACTTCTAGCTGACTACCAAACTGATAGAGGAGTTTTTCAACTTGCCAAGAGGTTTGCAAACTCAAGCCAAATAAAAACAGTAACACTGTAACAGTACTTACAGCTGCCCAATTCATCCAACCTCCCCGCACTAAACCGAGGAAAGTTTCTTTGAGTAGATAGTCAAGTTTCGTAAGAGATTTAAACACACATCACCTCAAAATTTTAATTAACTTAACGCCTTGGCGCTAAGTTCAGCTTTTGCATCTTTGCGTCAATAACATCACTATTTATAGTCAATAGTGCAAAGTTTGCCAATACATCAACTTTTATCCATTGCTACTTCCTTCCTGCTCCTTTGCTCCTGTACCGTCCTGCTGTCTTGATCATTTACCCTATCTTCATGCCATTCAGCATAGATACACTCACTGTCGCTCCCACAGTTATTGATAGCAATTGGCTACCTGTCGTGGTTTATCAGCAATTTTACTGTTTTTATAACTAACTTCAAAAAAAGGGGAAAATAGTTTGGTAATTTTACGATGTTTAGTCTCTGAGGATAGGTGTAACTTTAAAGTAACAAACAAGGTTGATTGATTGAAGGAGATTTAAATCATGAACTTATTAAATAAAGCCAACTTGGATAATAACTTATTAAGCCAAATCCGATATCAACTTGAGTCCATAGAAATACATGATTATCATCTAGCAAAACTATTGTGCAAAGTAATTCCCTCCAATTGCCCTTTTGAAAGAACGGTTACAGTTTTCGGTCGGACTCTGTTCCAAATTCCACCTTTGTGTAAAATTAATCCCCTCTATGAACAAATAGTTGGTCTTCGTTTTAAGTGTTTATTATATTTAGTTAATGAATGTGGTGAGGATGCGAAAAAATATTGTTAGAAATAGGTTTCCATCAATAAAAAATAGATTTAAGAAATCTTTTTACTAAAAAAATATTGTATAGGAATCCTAGTTGCAATTAACTGTTGGCTTCCTCGCCCCCCTGGAACTAAAGTTCAAGGCTAACGGCTAAAGTCTACTGAAGTAGACTAAAGATTTTTGGCTATATTTAGTCATCTTTTCTACGAGATGCACTCGCGTTCGCTTAGAGCGAGACGGACGCTCTAAGCGAACGCGCTATCGCTAACGAGCGTCGGGAACCTCCGCAAAGCACTGGTTCCTTTAGGTGGATTTCAAAAATTAAATATGAGTCTTATAGAATTAAGATAGTAGGAATTTTCACCATCTAGCCATCAAGACTCATGCCCTCTGAAATTGCTGTAGAGAAAAAAAAGTTAAAAAATCCACCTTTGGAGCTTCATTATTTAGGCGATCGCGTCCTCCGTCAAGCTGCAAAGCGAGTTGCAAAAGTTGATGACGAAATCCGCCAAGTGGTGCGCGAAATGTTGCAAACTATGTATAGCAAAGATGGCATTGGTTTGGCTGCACCCCAAGTGGGAATTCACAAACAACTAATTGTCATCGACCTAGAACCCGATAATGCAGCTAATCAGCCCTTGGTAATGATTAACCCCACCATTAAACAAGTAAGCAGCGACATCTCCGTTGCCCAAGAAGGATGCTTGAGTATTCCCAACGTATATCTAGACGTAAAGCGCCCCGAAGTCGTAGAAATTGCCTATAAAGACGAATACGGTCGTCCCCGGACATTAAAGGCTAATGACCTTTTGGGACGCTGCATTCAGCACGAAATGGATCACCTTAACGGCGTGGTATTTGTAGACCGTGTGGAAAATTCCTTGACTTTAGCCCAAGAGCTATCTAAGAATGGCTTCTCGTATCAAGCGGTGAAACCAATAAAATAGGGGGCTAGTTGTGTATTTAACTCCAAAAAGCGGTTTATTCCTGGGTGGTTCTTGTGTAAGTGCGATCGCGGCTGTCGGTTCAATTTTTGAACTCAGTTACGGGCAACCAGATTTTGGTTTCACAGCCACGGCGATTATCCTGGCATTGAGCATTCCACTCACAGGATTATTTTTTTTCGCCGCAGTGAAGGACGCAAGGGCTAACATGAAATAAGCATCAGGTACATAAAAAAGGTAAAAGGATGAGTAAAAAGGCAAAATTCATTCTTTTACCTTTTATTTTTGCTCTCCATCTTCCACTGCGCCTAAAGCTTTTAGCGTCATTAACTACGCTGCGGTTAACCCTGTAACCCCAGCGATCGCTTCTAAAATAGAAGAATGCTGTCAACTCCCACTCAACTACTGCGACTGTCTCAAGGACAACTCAACTTACTAGAAGTTTGTCCGCGTAAATTTCAACATACTTACCTAGAACAACTCAATTCGCCCTCAAATCCAGAACAAGAAGAACGGCTAACTTTGGGTAGTCGTTTTCACTTGCTAATGCAGCAGCGAGAAATGGGTCTGCCAATTGATAGTTTCCTGCAAGCAGATGCTAAACTGCAAAGCTGGATGCACGATTTTGCTGATGCAGCCCCAGAAATTTTAACGGCTGCATCTGATAATCAAACTTTCCGTGAGAGTGAACACTACCGCACTCTGCAAGTTCAGGATTATTTGCTAACAGTTGTCTATGATTTATTGATTGCAGATAACCAACAAGCGCAAATTCTCGACTGGAAAACTTATCCTAAACCACCCCATAAAGGCAAGTTAGAAGCCAACTGGCAAACACGGCTTTATCTGTATGTATTGGCAGAAACTAGCGACTATTTGCCAGAAAATATTTCGATGACTTACTGGTTTGTCCAATCTGAGGGGAAACCACAAAATATTAAGTTTAATTACAATACTGTTCAACATACACAAATAGCAAAGAAACTTAATCAACTGTTAAGCCAGTTAACTATTTGGCTGGAAAATTACCAAAATAACCAGCAGTTTCCGCAAGTGGCGGAGGGTAGCAAAACCTGTGATTATTGTCAGTTTGCTAAAAGGTGCGATCGCACACAAGTTACTGAAGAAGCAGTGAAAGATTCATTGCCCAATTTTGACAGCATTCAAGAAGTCTCAGTTTAATTTTATCCGCAGGATTGTTTTATTAATCTAAGTTAAGTAGGCGCTAATATTTCAAGGTATATTAATAAATTTAAATGTAGGGTGCGTTGTCGCGCAACGCACCGTCAACAATTCAAGGTGCGTTAGCCTACGGCATAACACACCCTACTTAATATTTTGTTTAAAAATAACTTCTAACTTTTCAGTTTCCAACTTCCTACTCCTAACTCCTAACTCCTAACTCCTAACTCCTAACTCCTAACTTAAGTTTATATGCCAGAACAACAGCAGTGGAATATAGCAGCAACCGAACAACCCCCGGAGTCGTTCATCCAAGCGGTGAAACAGCATACACCGGCATCAAGTGGAATATATGCAGCACAATTGTTGTGGCAACGGGGAATCAAAGATCATCAACAGTTAACAGCCTTTATTAACTACAAAGCTTATCAACCAGCGAGTCCGTTTGAGTTTGGGCAAGAAATGCAATTAGCGATCGCCCGGTTGCAACAAGCATATAAGATCAAAGAAAAAATTGCTATTTGGGGAGACTTTGATGCTGATGGGATTACCGCCACATCTGTACTTTGGGATGGATTGGGGCAATTTTTTACACAAAATACTCAGTTAATTTACTACATTCCCAATCGCCTGAAAGAATCTCACGGACTCAATAATCAAGGGATTGATAACCTCGCAAAACAAGGTTGCAAATTAATTGTTACTTGTGACACAGGCAGCACAAACATTGAGGAAATTATCTACGCTAAACAACTAGGCATAGATGTAATAGTTACAGACCATCACACCTTACCTGCCGAACGTCCACCTGTCGCAGCAATTATTAATCCTCGCTATTTGCCCAGAGAACATCAGCTGTTCAATCTTTCTGGGGTAGCAGTAGCTTATAAGTTAATCGAAGGATTATATCAAAGTCTGCCTAATATTGCAAGATATCCGTTAGAAGATTTATTAGATTTAGTAGCAGTAGGATTAATTGCCGACTTAGTGCAGTTAAGTGGAGATTGTCGCTATTTAGCACAGATAGGAATTCAACGACTGCAAGCGGATTTTCAACAGCCAGCAGCAGCGCGTCGGCGTCCGGGGGTGGGGCGATTATTAGAATTGTGCCAAAAAAGTGGCGATCGCCCCACAGATATTTCCTTTGGTTTGGGGCCAAGAATTAACGCCGTTAGTCGCATCCAAGGCGATGCTAGTTTTTGCGTTGAATTATTAACTAGTCGGGATGTCAAACGTTGTAACGAACTAGCCGAAGTTACAGAACTCGCAAACACCCGCCGCAAATCTTTGCAAAAAGATGTGCAAGCGCAAGTAGCACAAAAACTTACTCAATTAGACTTATCAACCACTAGCGTCATCGTCCTAGAAGATGCCCAATGGCCTGCGGGTGTCTTGGGCTTAGTTGCTGGACAAGTAGCACAAGAAACAGGTCGCCCGACTATTTTGTTAAGTACAGAGGGACTGGGAACTGGGGACTGGGAACTGGGGACTGGGGAGGAATTTTCCCAATCCCCAATCCCTAATCCCCAATCCCTAGCCCGTGGTTCCGCCCGTTCGGTGAATTCTGTCGATTTATACCAACTGGTAAAAGACCAAGCACATTTGTTACATCGCTTTGGGGGACATCCTTTTGCAGCAGGTTTGAGTTTGTTGGTTGAGAATATTCCTTTATTTACAGCAGCGATTAATCAGCAGTTGCGGCAATCTTTAGGTAGTACAACCTTAACGCCAACCGTGCAAGCAGACTTGACGGTAACAGTTGCAGACTTGGGGAAAGAGTTATTTTTGGAACTTAAACTGCTAGAACCTTGTGGAATGGGTAACCCTGTTCCGAAATTGCTAATTCAAAATTGCTTGTTTGAAAATCCTTGGCATCGTAATCAGCAGGATTGGCAAGGAAAAAAGGTACAGTACATTAAAACCGAGTTTGATATTCGGGATGATTCCAGCAGAAGTGCTTTTCCGGGTATATGGTGGGGACACTACAAAGATGAATTGCCCATAGGAAGGTGCGATTGCATAGCAGAATTAGACTACAACACCTTCAAAAAACGTTATGAAATTAGATTAATTGCCGTGCGTCCCAGTGTTAACTCAGCACTCAATACTCAAAATGGGCTAAACGCCCCGCGATCGCTAACCCCACTCATCTTAGACTGGCGTAATTTAACCACTCCCGACTCCCAAGTACAGACGCGATTAATCGCGTCTCTCCCAAGTACAGACGCGATTAATCGCGTCTCTCCCCCACTCTTGCTTGAAGATTGTCCTACAAACTGGGATGATTTACGTGCGTGGTTGCGGCGATGTCTAACGATAAGTAGTTCGCAACAATTAGCGATCGCTTGGTCTAAACCCAACCTCCAACCACCCAATCAAATTTGGCTGACTCTTGTCGGAATTGCCAAATATCTTAGTCGCACAAATCAATTAGTTACCCGCGTCCAACTTTTAGAGAAAATCGGCATCACTGACCAAACCTTGCTTGTAGGCATCAAAGCTTTAAAATATTTAGGGTTCACAGTCAAACGACAAGACCGTTATTTGCAAATCACTTGGCATTCAAGCGATAGTGCAGAAAACTTGGCACAGGAAGCAGTTGCACGATTTTTAGCTGCTGTCAGAGAAGAACAATTTCAGCGACAATATTTTGCTGAAGTTCCTTTATCTACTATTGTGGCGATCGCAAGTTCCGACAATTATACAAGTACAAACTTTTAAAAACGTGAGATCGACTGCTATTTTCGTGCAAATCCCTTCTATATTGATGAAAATCGCCAGTCTCAGATCCCCGACTTCTCCAAGAAGTCGGGGATCTTGTTGTTCACAAATGATTTAGGATTACTAAATGGTATAACAATCAACTGATGACCGAGCAACTGGAAAGAGCAGATAATGATAGCCCGTGGAAAGAAATTTTAGAAGCTTACTTTCCCCAAGCAATGCAATTTTTCTTTCCCCAAACAGCAGAACTAATTAATTGGGAACGTCCCCACGAATTTCTCGATAAGGAATTTCAACAAATCGCCCGCGAAGCAGAACTTGGTAGGAGATATGCAGATAAGTTAGTTAAAGTCTGGCAAATTCAAGGACAAGAAACTTGGCTATTAATCCATGTAGAAATCCAAGCAAAATCAGAAGATACTTTTGCAGAAAGAATGTTTTCCTACAACCTGCGGATTTTTGACAGATTCGCTAAACCTGCCATGAGTTTGGCGATTTTGTGCGATACAGACCCGACATGGCGGCCCAATCAATATAGTTATAATTATCCCAATACCAGGCTTAACTTTGAATTTGGAACCGTCAAAACAATTCAAAATTCAAAATTATTAATTCAAAATTGCAATCAGTGGGGGCTTGAAACCCACCACTGATTGTAGACCACTGATTTTAAAAATCAGTGGGGGCTTGTACCCAGAATTAATTAATTAATTCAAAATTATTCTTATTCTTCATTTTGAATTTTGAATTTTGAATTTTGAATTCAAAAAACGGTCAAGCTACTGGATTATCAAAATCGTTGGACAGAATTAGAAGCCAGCGACAATCCATTTGCAACTGTAGTAATGGCGCATTTGAAGACACAGCAAACAAATAAAAAACCAGGAGAACGTAAAGCTTGGAAATTTAGCTTGATTCGCCGATTGTATGAATTAGGATTGCAAGAAAAAGATATTCGTAACCTTTACCGATTTATTGATTGGGTTATGATTTTACCAAAAGCCTTGGAAGCAGAATTTTGGCAAGAGTTTAAGCAATTTGAACAGGAGCGGACTATGAGCTACATTACCACAGGCGAGCGCATTGGTTACGAGAGGGGAAAACAGGAACAAGGACAAACACTTGTGCTACGGCAACTACAAAAACGGGTAGGAGAGTTACCACAAGAGGTTCGGGGGCACATTGAAGCTCTTTCCCTAGAGCAATTAGAAGCACTTGGCGAGGCTTTATTGGATTTTACAACCCTTGAGGATTTACTTAACTGGTTGGAAGCAAATCAAACAACCTAGAAAATTCGGGTTTAATAAGTAATCAAGCGGACACGATCTGATTAAATCAGTGAACAGTGAACAGTCAACAGTTATCAGTTAAGAATTGATAACTGTTCACTGTTAAAAAATAAGCCTGTATTCATTACTGAATCAGGCTTTTGATGTTTATTAATACATTTGCAGAGAGAACTTCAGTTTAATTACTGAATAGTGAATCCTTCCGGTCTGATTGCATCTTCCAAATCAACTCCCATCAGGTTAACTCCCTGGATGTTTGCATTTGTGAGATTTGCCTTTTCCAAGTCTGCGCCCTGTAGGTTAGCGGTTTGCAGATTTGCTCCCAACAGGTTGGCTTTTTCTAGGTCTGCATCAAATAGGTTTGCTCCTAACAGGTTTGCTCCCAAAAGGTTTACCTTGCCTAAATCTGCTCCTTGAAAGTTTGCGCCTTGTAAATTTGTTTGCTGTAAGTTAGCCCTTTCTAAGTCTGCATTTTGTAAGTTAGCACCCTCCAAGTTTGCCGCTTGCAGATTTGCGTCCTTTAGCATTGCTCCAGTCAGATTACACCCGACACATTCATTGGTTTGTAATAAATGTCTAACGTTTTCTGTTACAGACACCATTGGCGGTGCAACTGGAGATATTACTGGAGATGTTACAGACTCCATTGGCGATGTAACCGGAGATATTACTGGAGCTAATTCAGATTCCGTAGGTATGGATGGTGTTAGTGTTAAAGCTCTAACTGCTTGCTGGTCAAGGAGCGAAAATCCTGCTACAAGTACCAGAAATACTGCTGTTACGATCCACTGAGTTAATTTTTTTGGATTTGGTTTATTCATTAGTTCCTTCATAAGCTGATTCGTTGTGCTGGGCTTGCTTTTATAAGAGCCATCAATAATGTGCTTTATTCTCACTTTAGATAAATTGATTGATAACATCAAATATTATTTTGATTCTAATTGATAAATTCAAGTGATTAAAGAATCTTTGATTTTTTTGGTTACATCAGGGAGATAGCACCGATCAAGAATTTCGAGTTTTCAGATCGGGTGCCGCAGCTACACCCGCACTTCGGCTGCGCTCAGTGACCGTCGTAGACATCGCCTCATGCCTAATTAGAAAGCATTGCCAGACTAGGTAAAAGCCGATATGTTTCACTTTTAATTAAGATAGAGAGTCCCAGGTAAATTAAGACAAAGGGGAAAACTTTTCGACCGAAGCGAGTTAAAACCGGAGCCATGAGAGGATTACGAGTCAGGTTGTAAGACAGTAAGCACCACACTCCAACAGTAAAGTAGCAAACACACAGAATTACACCCAAACTTGGAAGATTGCTACTAGCAAACAATGGTACATAGATCCCAATGTTGTTTCCTCCATTGGCAATGGTGACAGCAGAAACGCGGTAGGTTTGAGGATCGCGGATGGTTGCTAATAGTGATTTCTTGTGGCGTTCAGATTTCACAGGAGAGGTTAAGTCAACTGACACAGCTTGCACTGTCTCTTCTTCCTCTTCTCGACTGATGAGATTACTGATACCAATGGCGATGGGAAGCAAACCCAGCAAACCAATCCAGGTGGTTGGAACAATCAGACCGCCAAAGAAACCAGGGAGACTAGCAAAAACTAAGGCAGTGAACCCCAGAAATTCACCGATAATAATATGCTTAGGACGAAAGCTGCGATTGACTTTTCCAAAAAAAGCTGTCAAATATAAATTGTCGTCAAAGGTGGTTGCAAAAGCGGCAGAGATTCCAATAATTAATGTACTAATTAACCAACTCATAATTGTTGCTCACGATAATTCAATGCTGTTTGTCCTAGTCCTTCTCTGCTCCCCAATCTCAGGGCAGTTCAGGAGATTTTGTGACTGTTTTACCTAACGACAACCGATCGCGGTTGGTTATTCATTAGCCATTTCCCCAGTTTTTAGAAGCTATCGCCTCTAATCAAATTGGTGATTTTTTTCTCAGCAAGGTACCTTGGGAGTTCATGAAGTTAATATTATGGCTTTCACCCAAATAAGAGCAAATACTCTTGTTTTTTAAAACGATAAAGAAAAATGATTGATAACTTAACCATTTATGTTTTCCTCGTTCCTATGCTCCGCATGGGAATGCATTCATTGAGACTCTGACTCAATGTCTGACCCAAGGCAGTAGCCCTAATCAGCCACACAGCATGGGAACGAGAGAATACCTAAATACTGAGCTATTGTTTTAGAAGCTTCTGTGCGTAGTTTACCGCCGTAGGTCTTACCCTGAGCCTGTCGAAGGGCATCGCTCCGATTGAAGAGATGCTAAGTGGTTTTCTGTTGGTAAAATTTAAGATATTCTTGACGGCTAGCGTTCAATATCAGTTAATATGACTAATCGCGCTCTGATTTAAGTTTTAAAATTTACAGTAATGTTTGATATTTAACTTGTAATTATGCTAACCAGTGTTGACCGTTTATTATTTGTCCGGCGAGTCCCAATTTTTAAGGAATTGCGGGATGATTTTATTGTGCGGCTCACTTCAGTAATGAACGAATTGTCATTTCCAGCTAATTACACGATTTTTCGGCAGGGAGAAGAAGGGCGATCGCTCTATATTGTCGTCTCAGGCCGAGTTAAAGTTCACATTGGCAATAAACAGTTAGCAGAGGTGGAACAGGGAAAATACTTTGGTGAGATGGCAGTATTTGATACTCAACCTCGTTCCGCCACTGCAACAACTTTGGAACCTTGCGAATTTTTAGAACTGACGCAAGAGCAGCTGTATGATGCGATCGAAGAAACTCCCGAAATTGCGGTGAATATCATTCGTGAGTTATCCCGTCTGATTCGCAGATTGAATGACGATATGAATATCACCTCCTTGCGGAGTTAATAATCAAGTCAATCTTGAACAACCGAGAGTTAATTTAACGCGAGTAATAAAAGAGAATCAGAAAAAACATGGCAACAGACGCGGTAATCTTGCGCCTAGAAAAGGTTACGGAACAGCACGCCGAGATCCTCTACTCGTGTATAAGCAACCCACCTCTGTACAAATATCTTGAGGAGCAAATTCCGACCTTCATGGAGGTTAAGCAAAAATTCCAGTTTGCCGCGCTAGAAAAATCACCCGATAACGAGACTATGATCTGGTTGAAATGGGTTGCGATAACTCCCCAAAATCAACATGTTGGTGTTGTGGAGATAGGTATTTTTGATGATCAATATGCAGAAATCGGTTTTATGACATTTGTTGGTTTCCAAAACCAGGGATACGCTAAGATATACAGTTCTTTAGCGATCGCAGAAGCCCAACAACGTTTTAATTTATCCACACTACACGCATCGGTGAACGAGTGCAATATTGCCTCCCGTAAAGTGGTCGAAAAACTTGGTTTCAAGTTGTACAAAGTAAATCGAAATGCAGAGTTGATCAAGGGCAAACTTTCTGATGAATTCATTTACCGCTTGACCTTCTAAGGTTCTTGTTATGAATCTTAGAGGATGTTTGGAAAGTTTAATTTTTACTAGCCCTGGCGACTAGAAGTCGCGGCTACAAGAGACTTTACCTACCTCCGTGGGTTAAAAATCTATTCAGAAAATATTATTTGATAGTTTTTAATTCACCCTACTGGGTTCTGTGCATGTTTAAATCCAATACGCTTGGGTTAGCACCAAAAACCTTGAAATGTGTAGGTTGGGTTGAGGAACGAAACCCAACATTTCGGGACTTTGTTGGGTAATGCTAAAGCTTAACCCAACAAAGCAATTTTCCACAAAGCCAAGCGTATTGTGTTTAAATCTACGTTTCTATAGATGCTACTTTCCGACATTCTTGAAGAAACTGCTGGGGAATTTCTCTACTTTCTCCCCAGTGCGAATGCACATAAGAAGCATGAACATTTGCAGGTAAACCCCATCCTTCGCATCCCATATTTTCCTCAGAATCGTAGCGAGAAGTTTCAAATAGTGGCTGAGTCGCAGTTAAGGTTAAATGGGAACGATGAAACTCATGTCCGTAAACAGTTGTACCTGCTTTTACTAACATATTATTTTGCAAAGCTACTGCCCGACGATAGCCTAAAGTTAAACGCCCACCCATTACAGCAGATGTCGGTAAAACTCCCGCCATCGACCAAGATTTACCCTCAAAATCGATAATTTGCTCACATAAATACATTAATCCTCCGCATTCGGCAACTGTCGGCATTCCTTGAATAATTGCTGTTTTCACTGCATCACGAACGCTAGTATTTTCTGCTAATTGCTGGGCAAAAACTTCTGGGAAACCTCCGCCAAAATACATTCCCTGCACATCTTTTGGTATTGCAGCATCTTCTAAGGGACTCCAGAAAACCAGTTCTGCGCCAAGTTGTTGCAGCAAATCGAGATTGTCTTGATAGTAGAAATTAAAAGCGCGATCGCGGGCTACTGCAATCCTGACTGGGGATGAGGGCGATGTGGTTTGACTTCGCTCACCAACCGGGGGATGAGGGGGATGAGGGAGAGGTTTTGATTTTAATAAAGGTAATAAGTGTTGCCAATCGAAGCAGGTATCTCCTAAATCGGCGAGGCGATCAATTAAAGCGTTGAGTTCGGGAAGTTCTGCTGTGGGGACTAAACCCAAATGGCGATCGGGAATTGTGATGTTATCTTGACGGCGCAGTACGCCGAGAATGGGTAATTTTAAAGGTTCGAGAGAATCTTTGAGGAGAGAGAGATGGCGATCGCTCCCCACGCGATTTAATACTACCCCAGCTATTTTAATTCGGGGATCAAAAGACCGATAGCCGTGAGCGATCGCAGCTACAGAACCAGATAAACGACTACAATCAATCACCAACACCACAGGTAAATCTAAAAGCCGCGCGATGTGTGCCGTACTCGCAAAATCACTAATTTGTCCTTTGTCATTTGTCCTTTGTCCTTTGTCCTTTGCAAATGACATAGGCGCTTCTCTACGAGACGCTACGCGTAGCTTGCTTCCACGAAGTGGTACGCCTTCCCGCAGGGTATGACTAATGACTAATGACGAAATTCCATCAAATAACCCCATCACCCCTTCCACGAGTGCATATTCACTCAGTTGGCTATGACGGGCAAAACATTGCTGAACGTAGGCTTCGGAAGTTAGTACGGGGTCTAAATTGCGACAAGGAAGACCAGTTACGTGTTGATGAAACATCGGATCGATGTAGTCTGGGCCTACCTTAAAAGATTGCACCAGGCGATCGCTACGGCGTAAAGATGCTAAAAGGGTGAGCGTAACTGTTGTCTTGCCCACCCCACTACGTTCTCCAGCAATGATTACAGACATAAAAAAAAGTTAGGAGTTGAGAGTGAGAAGTTATGAATTATAACTCCTAACTTTTGTACAGACGCGATGAATCGCGTCTCTCCTAACTTTTGTACAGACGCGATTCATCGCGTCTCTCTTTATCTTTTTAATTCGCCAATTTGAAAATATTTGCTGTCACTCCCAGGCTTTCTTCAAAAAGTGACTCGCGGCCCCAGCGTTGCACCTGCTGACTCAGCAAAGCTTCCGCCTTTTGTTCCGAAAGTGAAGTCACCTGTTGAAACAGACCGGCAGATTGAGCGCCACCGTGGGTTTCCATCCGCATACAACCGCCAGTTTCCGAGCAGATAACTGTACCACAGTCTGCCTGGAGATTTGTTGAACTGAGGCGCAAGGCAATCAAGTCACCAACAATATCGCCCACATCAGCAACCGGAACACCTGCTAACTCTGCTTCTACTTGTCGCTGCTCTTGAGCAATAAAACGGATGCGAGTGATTTCATAATCACCGCTTTCTTTTTCATAAGAAACTGGCTGCCATTGCAACCGACTTGCCAGCCAACCCAAAAACAGCAAAGCTTGAGCGGGGTTGCCTTTTTCGTAATCAATCGTAACGCGGTCAATTTCTTTGAGGGCGGCGCGACGGTTAGGTGAGTCGTAAGCCTCAGCTGTCAATTCCTGCCATGATGCGAGGCGACGCCAGTTTAAGTCAGCTAAAGGTACACCCGTTTCTACCAACTCTTGTAGGTGGAGTAAATCACTTTCTGGCTCGTTGAAGTTGCAAGAATCTACAATCACATTATTGCAGACTGCTGCTAGGCGCTTAAATAGACCGTTGTTAGGGTCTGGTGTTGCCTTCCACCAGAGAAACTTTGGCAAGCCGCCAATCAACAAAGCTGGAATCATACCACCGATGCGTTCTAAAGCAGCAGCAGTTCCACTGAGAGTGATGTATTCGCAGCAGATAAGTGTACTTGATGATTGCTTTTGGATGGGGCAATAAGCAGAAACTTGAGCCTTAACCCCTTCATCTTCGCCAGCAATGGGAAATAGCGCAATGATGCGGCAGGGGTTGCGGAGAGCGATTTCATCGGCAATTCTGGGGCTACCGCTACTTAACCCAGCAGCAGGATGTTCTCCTACAGATCCACCTCGCTGGCCTTTAGCGAATTCTTCTCGTAATACAGTCAGAGTTTCTTGTGTTGCTGTTCCAGTTTCTGGCAGTTTATGTTTCTTTTGCACTTCCCGCAATGCTGCTACCATCTGTGGCCCTAAAATCCCATCAATTGGGCCGTTGTAAAATCCCAAAGCAGCCAACAAATACTGAGTTTCTTCTGGTTCGTAGACCACTAAAGTAAATGTAGTTGCCCTAGTAGCACTGGGAAGTCCACCGTCCTCGCCTGTTATGCCATAGCTTTGCCAAATTTGATTCAGTTCTGCATCTATTTCGTTAAGCGAAATATCTTTTGGTGCTTGGAGTGAGAAAATTGTAGAAGTTTGGGTAGGCATAGTAGTTTTAGATTTGTCAGCTTTGTTTGAATTTAGAAGTTAGGAATTAGGAGTTAGGAGTTAGGAGTTAAGAATTAGGAATTAGGAATTAGGAATTAGGAGTTATAACAACTGAAATTCTTAACTCAAAAACTCATAACTCATAACTCATAACTCATAACTCATAACTCATCACTCATCACTCATAACTCCTAACTTTCTACAGTCTGCGCCAGCGACGGCCATCCTGGTTAATTAGGAGTTCTGCCTGTTCTGGCTCCCAAGTACCGGCTTCGTACTGAGGAATAGTATTAGCGTCGGCGGGTGCATCCCAAACGGAAAGGGCTGGTGTTACTACTTGCCAAGCTGCTTCTACTTCGTCGGCGCGTGTGAACAATGTTTGATCGCCCATCATACAATCAAGGAATAAGCGATCGTAGGCATCGGATGTTGCTTGGATGCCAAAGGAACCATAACTAAAGTCCATGTCAACGGAACGGGTGCGGAATTCTGCACCAGGCATTTTGACATCAAAACGCAGGGAAATACCTTCATTTGGCTGAATCCGCATCGTCAAAATGTTGGCGTTTGTCTGTTGGGCGGCAGATTGGAACATCCGAGATGGAACTTCGCGGAAGTGAATGGAAATCTCACTCACTTTTTTCGGCATCCGCTTTCCGGTACGCAAGTAGAAAGGAACACCTTTCCAGCGCCAGTTATCTACCAAAAACTTCATCGCTACATAAGTGGGTGTGGTGGAATTGGGGTCAACGCCTGGTTCTGTCCTATACCCTGGCACTGCTTGACCTTTCATCCAGCCAGCACTGTATTGCCCACGGACTGCTGACCGCGACAGATTGTGAACATCAGCTAAACGAGTAGCTTGGAGTACCTTCACTTTTTCTGTACGGATACTATCGGCATCCATTGCGTTGGGTGCTTCCATCGCGGTTAAGCAGTAAAGTTGCATGAGGTGATTTTGCAACATATCCCGCAGTGCGCCAGCGCTTTCATAGTAACCAGCCCGGTCTTCCACGCCCACGGTTTCTGCCACGGTAATTTGTACGTGGTCAACAAATTGACGATTCCACAGGGGTTCAAAAATAGCATTGGCAAAGCGAAACACCAGCAAATTCTGGACTGTTTCTTTACCTAAGTAGTGGTCAATGCGGTATACTTGGTTTTCTTTGCAATATTTCTGTACCACTTGGTTAAGACTTTGGGCAGAAGCCAAGTCCCGACCAAAGGGTTTCTCAACTACTAGACGATGTTTGTAGGGATCTTCTAGCATTCCGCCGCTTCCTAGCTGCTTAATCGCTTCGGGAAAGAATGAAGGGGCAACGGAGAGGTAGAACATGCGATTACCTCGCGTGCCCCGTTTTTCGTCTAATTCACTCAATAAGGTTTTTAGTTTCTTATAGCCTTCGGGGTTGTCTATATCCCCAGGACTATAGAACAGACCTTGAGAGAAGTCTTGCCAAAGTTCCCCTAAATCGACATCAGGATGTGCCTCTTCCATGCCCTTCTGCATTTGTTCACGGAAGTATTCATGGCTCCATTCTCGACGCGCTACGCCGACAATGGTAGTTTCTGGCGGTATCCGCCGTTCTCGCCGCAATTTGTAAAGTGCTGGCACTAGTTTGCGCCAGGTGAGGTCACCAGAAGCGCCAAAGATAACTATAATCTGGGGTTCGGGCATCCCTTGTTGTTGCAGACCAACGCGCAAGGGATTTTCTAGCAGACTAACCATAGGAATTTTGGATTTTGGATTTTGGATTTTGAGATTGGGGACTGGGTATTAGGGACTGGGTATTGGGTATTGGGTATTGGGGGTTTAGTATTAGGAAAATTGTTTACCAGTCCCCAGTCCCCAGTCCCCAGTCACCAGTCCCTAGTCCCTAGTCCCTACACTGGTGACAATACCTTGATCTTGTCTTCTAAAGAGTTCATCAAGGACTGGAAGGGCTGAATGAACTTGTCAATACCGTCAACTAACAGTTCATCCATTACGGCATTGAGATCGATGTTGATGTCGTCATCTTTGAGGTTTTCGATCAGCGTGTAAGCATTGTCTACATCTGTTTCTAAGCGATCGCCTACGTTACAATGATCGGCACAAGCTTTTATCGTCGCTGGTGGTACGGTGTTAACGGTATCTCGCCCAATCAACTCTTCGATATACATCACGTCGTTGTAGTTGGGGTCTTTGGTGCTGGTACTAGCCCAAAGTAGCCGTTGTACTGTGGCCCCTTTTTCTGCCAAGGCTTTCCAACGATCGCTCTCGATAATTTTCTTGTATTCTTGGTAGGCAATTTTAGCGTTAGCGATCGCTACTTTCCCTTTAACAGCTCTTAGCCTTGCTTCCACAGAAATATCATCAACGCCTTTTTTCAACTTAGCATCTATTTTGGCGTCAATGTTGCTATCGATCCGGCTGAGGAAGAAACTGGCGACTGAAGCAATTTTACTGATGTCTTTACCTTCAGCTAGCCGTTTTTCTAAGCCACGAATATAAGCCCAAGCTGTATTTACGTAGCTTTCTACAGAAAACAGCAACGTAATATTAACATTCATCCCTTCGGCTATTACCTGCTCTACTGCTGGTAAACCAGGTTCTGTACCGGGAATTTTAATCATCAGATTCTCCCGACCAACTTCTTGGAAATACCGTCGGGCTTCGCTTATTGTTGCTTCAGTATCATGAGCGATCGTTGGTGGAACTTCAATACTCACATAACCATCTAGTCTATTCGATGATTCATAAACAGGGCGTAAAATATCACATGCATAACGGATATCTGCAAAAACTAGGGATTCGTAAATTTTGTCTATGGGTAAGTTAGCACGAACTCCGGCTTCTATATCGGCATCATAGATAACGTTACCTGCGATCGCTTTCTCAAAGATAGCTGGGTTAGAGGTAATCCCAGATATACCTTGATTTTCAACCATATCTTTGAGTTCGCCTGATTGAATAATGTCACGGCTCAAATTATCCATCCAGATACTTTGACCGTATTGTTTAATTTCTAGTAGATGATTGGTAGACATAGCTCTAATTTGTTTCACTCCTGTGTAGTGATGATTCTAAGTAAGTTGGCAAAACCCATCAAAATTTGATGCTTACTTTTGAATTGTGGCGTTGCCAATCACTTATCGCATCGGCCAGCTGAGATAATCTTTAATACATCTTCAAGAAGTGCTATTCTGCATCGCCAATCTTAAATCACCATGATTAACTTTTAATTAATGCCAGATGCTAGACGCATCCTTGATCCTTTTATTACCGTCTTCTAGTGCAGCATGACAAAAATAACTATCCAGTAGAAAAAGTTTAAAAAGCTTTATTTACAAGCTTTATTCTCTTCTAAATCGTGCTTTTTTACACTAGTACAAGTCAGCAGCCATTTCATTACAGCCAAAAAGACCAAAATTAAAGCCTTTTGATTTTTGACTTTTGACTTTTGACTTTTGACTTCCCCGTAGGGGTTGTTAGTGTCCGTTTTGAATAAAAGACTCCACCTTTGCTACATCCTCTTTGCTACCAATAATTAAAGGTGTGCGTTGATGCAATTTTTTTGGTACTACATCCAAGATATTTACCAATCCTGTAGTGGCGCGACCGCCCGCTTGCTCAATTAAAAAGGCTAGAGGAGCGGTTTCATAAAGCAAGCGCAATTTACCTTCTGGGTTTTGAATTGTGCCTGGGTAGAGAAACACGCCGCCTTGAATCAAAATTCTATGGATGTCGCTGACCATTGCGCCGCTATAACGAGCGCTGTAACCTTCTGTGCGGTGAACGTAGCGGATGTATTCCCGAATCGATTCTTCCCACTGCCAGAAGTTACCCTCATTCACGCTGTAAACAGAACCGTGGTTAGGAATCCGAATGTTTTCTTCTGTGAGAATAAATTCTCCTAAGCTGGGATCAAGAACAAAAGAATGAACGCCCTTACCTATAGTATAAACCAGCATCGTGCAGGGGCCATACAGAATGTATCCAGCAGCAAGCTGCTTACGTCCGTTGGTGAGGAGGTCAGTTGCCTTACCATCGCTATCAGTTCCTTCTTGTTGGCGAATGGCGAAAATGGAACCCAAGCTGAGATTATTATCAGTGTTAGATGAGCCATCAATTGGGTCATACAGCAGGGTATAGCGACCAATGGGGCAATTTTCCGGGATATAGTAGGGCTTTTCCATTTCCTCAGAAGCTAGGCGACAGACTAAGCCGCTTTGCTTAAAAACTGAGATAAATACATCATTGGCATAGACATCCATCTTTTTGACGGATTCTCCTTGGACATTAACTTCCCCAGTAAATCCGAGAACGCCTTCCATTAAACCAGCGCGACTCATGCGGCGAGCAACCAGTTTGCCAGCCAGGGCGATGCGATTCATCAGCGCACTTAAATCCTGTGCATCTGGCGAAAAACTCTGAAGTTGCTGTAAGACGTGACGCGATAAGGTTGTACAATCACGATCTAAAGATTTGTCTGTAATTTCATTGATAGACGAATCTATTGAATCTGGCGCTTTAGCCATTTTTATGTTCTCCGCAGCCACTAGCTGTTAATTGGGTTTTAGTCGTGTATGGCAACTTATGGTTGCTGCTTCTATCTTAGAAAGGTAATTTGATAACTTAGATGCGACTTTAGATAAACTAAAGAATTGACACTCTCAGCCCTAAAGGGTCTGAGATTCTACAGACAGAGTAAACTTAGGTAGTGCCCAAAGTCTAACTCTCGTTGCGGTCGTCAAACACCGCCTACCCAGTAAGCCTAAGTCTATGCTTAGATTGCTGGCTACTTTTCGCAAAATATTCGCGCTTCCGTTCAAATCTGCGTTTACAATTGAACCATTCGCTGACTGATACAGCCCTCTTTTGACCACTTTTTGAATTCAAAATTCAAAAAGTGGTCAACCCCAGAGAAAACCTAAGTTGCCCATTAATTAATGTTGGTCTTTGACCTCCTGAATTCGGATACGCAACCTTGAATAACTTTGACCCTTTTAGGTAGCTAGGCGGTTTCGGTCTGAAATGTAATTCACCTTTTAAGTATAAGTTTCTTAATTCCTTGAAAGACTTAAACGCCTCTGCAACTGACATCAAAGTTTGTTGCATTGGCGTGGAAGGCAAAGATTGAGCAAGCATTGACTTAGCAATTGAAGGTTCAAAGGCTAAGTCAAACTTACCTGTTAATAACTTATTTGTCTTAAAAAAGGTTTGGCGTGCAAAGTAAACTCCAGTATTGTAAAGCTTGCCTGATTGCTCACAGAGATATTCTAGTAGTGCTTTCGTCTCATTGCCTGGGGACAATAAAACTTGCTGCACTCCCATTAATTTCTTTGGCTTTGCCATCTTTTCACGTTGAAGTGATATCATACTAATATGGCTTTGTTCGATGGCAAAGAAAAAAGGCACAGTAGTTTATCTGTCTGAAGAAGATAAAAACAGCCTAGAAACTATTGCAAATCACTGGGGCATCTCACAGTCCTCAGCAGTTCAAAGATTAATTCGTGAATACATGAATACGACTGCGACTAAAGGAGCGAATGCCGCAACGCTGTCAGCACTGAAGTGACTGAGTTTCCCGCATCCCGTGTACTCCTATGAATTTTCAGTGACTCCTGCACTCAGACCCTAGATACGTAGTTTACTTCGACTTGTGTGTACACCGTAGAGGGGAGACGAAGCGTAGCTTTGGCTCTTTGGGGTTGTTGTGGTTTAGTAAGTAATCAAGCGGACGTGATATCAGTCATGACGGGAACCACTTCCGATTTAACGGGAACCACTTCCGATTTAACGGGAACCACTTCCGATTTAACGGGAACCACTTCCGATTTAACGGGAGCCACTTCCGATTTAACGGGAACCACTTCCGATTTAACGGGAACCACTTCCGATTTAACGGGAACCACTTCCGACTTAACGGGAACCACTTCCGATTTAACGGGAACCACTTCCGATTTAACGGGAACCACTTCCGATTTAACGGGAACCACTTCCGATTTAACGGGAACCACTTCCGACTTAACGGGAACCACTTCCGATTTAACGGGAACCACTTCCGATTTAACGGGAACCACTTCAGTCGTGATGTTGCCAGGACAGTTTCTGCATTTAGCTATTACGCCGTAAGCCTCCCACTGAATTCCGTCTTCGGAATCAGTGGCGAGATATAAGGCGGTTAAAAATAACGCGACCTCTGACCAATTCAATCCACAGGATTGATAGGGAGAGGGTCAGCGTTATTTTTAACACTCTCTAGATTTGGTAATCTATCAACCCAGTCTTCTACTATTTGCGTGACTGTTTTATCTTTCATTACAGCATAAGAGCGAAGTTTGTTTAATCTGCGCTCAGACATCCTGACATTTAATCTAGTAGTTTTCATTTTGTATACCCGTTGTTGTCACTTTATGATATTATAGTTTTGATAATAGAGGATGAATAAGTGAGGACAGCGTATCAATACAAGCTACGACCAACAACAAAACAAGCCATTAACATAGACAGATGGCTGTCTATGTTATGCGCTCAATATAATTACTTGTTGGCTGATAGGTTTGATTGGTACGAGCGCAATCGCTCACCGATTAATGCTTGTTCTCTTGTTTGCCACATACCAGAGTTACGCGACAACCCAGATTATTACTCACAAAAGAAAACGCTACCACAACTCAAAAAAACTCATCCTTGGTACGGTGAGATTTACTCGCAGGTGCTACAGGATATAGTTAAACGAGTTTATGTTACTTTTGACCGTTTTTTAAAAGGTGACAGCAGTGGAAAACGAAGTGGACGACCTCGTTTTAAGTCTCGTGACCGATACAGAACTTTTACTTATCCACAGATGAAGGATGGGTGTTTGCAAGGCAATTTAATAACTTTACCGATGTTCGGTGTAGTTAAAGTTATTTTGCATCGTCCTATTCCAGATGGCTTTAAAATCAAAACCGCTTCCGTAACTAAGAAGGCTGATGGTTATTATTTAACTTTAAGCCTTGAAGATACGGCAGTCCCAAGTATTAAGCCTGATTTCAATGCAGACTCGATTACAGCCATTGACCTCGGTTTAAAAGAGTTTTTGACAACTTCCGATGGTGATGTTGTTTCAATCCCTCAGCATTATCGTAAATCTCAGAAGAGATTGCGGGTTATTCAAAAACGTATCTCACGCCGTAAAAAGGGAAGTAGTCGCCGCAAAAAAGCTATTAAACAAGTTGCTAAACAACATAAAAAAGTAGCTGATAAACGCAAAGACTTTCACTTTAAAACTGCCAACAATCTACTAAAAAAATATGATGTTGTAGTTCACGAAGATTTAAACGTCAAAGGTCTTTCTCGTTCCATGCTAGCAAAATCTGTGCATGACGCTGGATGGGGTAGTTTCCTGTCAATTCTAACAACCAAAGCCGAAAATGCCGGGTTATGTGTAATTGCAGTGAATCCATCAGGTACATCACAAAATTGTTCTAGTTGTGGGGTGAAGGTTCCCAAAAAGTTGCATGAAAGATGGCACGACTGCCCCAGTTGTAAATGCAGTCTTGACCGCGATCATAATGCAGCAATTAACGTGAAGAATAGAGCGGCAGGGCATTCCGTTCTTAAAGCCAAGAGCCTCCTAAGCAATAGCCGGATTGTCTTGGAAGCCTACACTGTATGCGTTGCATCAGTGTAGGAGTATGTCACAGTGAGTTAAGCTGTTACGTATACAATTTGCACTAAGCTGACGCGCATTTAAATTTGATAATTTAGCGATTGAACCGCTTTGCTGCCTTAAATTGCCTTGTAAAACTAGATGACGAACAGCTTATCAGGGCGGTGAAGATGCCCACCCCACAATCATATTGAAAAAAATATTAGTGCAAATTAAGGGCACAATAGCTTATATTTTGCACCTGCCTATCCCGCCGCATCAATGAATTATCAATTATAAATCAATACAGTTCAGTTAAGGATAATCGTAGGTTGGGTTGAACTTTAGTGTTACCCAAGAAATTCTGATAAATGTTGGGTTTCGTTCCTCAACCCAACCTACGCAGTTTAAGGTTTTTGGCTCTAACCCAAGCGTATTGAATTATAAATTAATAATTATTTCGTCACGCTGTTTTCAAGGCGATCGTCATGGAAAGTCCCATGTTGTGACGACATTTGCCTTTGCGTCCATTGTTGGACATTATGAATAATTGCGATGCAGCTAAAGCGGTAGATAAATAGAGGATAACTGAATATTGACAGTGTTAATGCTGGAGAAAGCGTCTTATTTTATTGGTTAAAAAATCTCATCAGTTATGCTAGTTGCTAGTTAAGATAAGCAGTAGAAACACTAAATTATCGGAGTAAGGAACGTGGGAAATATTTACGGCACCTCTGGAAACAACTATCTAGTTGGGACTTCACTAAACGATCAAATATACGGCTATGGAGGTAATGACACTCTAATAGGTGGGCTAGGTAATGACTACTTAGAGGGAGGAAGCGGTAATGACATTCTCACTGGTGGTAATAATGATAGAGATACCTTTGTCTTGAATTACTCAGGTGGCGGTATTGATAGAATTACAGACTTCTCAGTTAACGACGATATTCTGAAAGTTACTACTTCTAATATTAGTTCCTCTCAGTATGTTATAGGTACACTATCATCTCTGAGCAATTATGAAGTGAGTAAAGATACTGGTATTAGCTCTACTAACCTTGCAAATCGTTCACTAACGGTCGAATCGAGTAGCTCTAGAAGCTCTTCTAGTATGTTTACATATAACGCAAGCACTGGTGCTCTATTTTATTTGAATCAGCAGCTAGCCTGGCTACCTATTAATCTTAATTGGAATTTGGCTGTTGTAGTGTCTTCGATAACTCCTCCTACTACTACTACTACTACTAATGATGAATCAATAATGTAACTCCCCATCTGAGTTTCCTACTAGAGTTGGAGGAGGCAAACTCCCCTTTTACTGTGTATACAAAAATAAGAGGTTCGCGCTTTGATTACGGAATTGGTGTTCTAGCTGCGATCGCCTTGTTTTGTTTCTTTACCAATCTCGTTTGTAATGCTAATTGCCAGTTAAAATAAGCAGTAGAAACACTCATGTATCTGAGAGTAACTAACGTGGCAATTATTCAAGGCAGCTCTGGAAACAACTATCTAGTTGGGACTTCAGGAAACGATCAAATATACGGCCATGCAGGTAATGACACTCTAAAAGGTGGGGCAGGTAATGACTACTTAGAGGGAGGAAGTGGTAATGACTATCTCACTGGTGGTACTGGTAAAGATACCTTTGTTTTATATTACTCAGGTGGCGGTATTGATACAATTACAGACTTCTCAGTTAACGGCGATATTCTTAAAATGATTACCTCTCCTATTAGCATTAGTAAGCCTATGCCTAAACCTGATCAAGGTAATGACCCTCTAATAGGTAAATCAGGTAAAGATTCCTCGGTGGGAGGACTTGTTAATGACATTTTCACTGGTGTCAATATCCTTGACACTAATGAGAATGCTATTGAATTGACTAACTCTATAACAACTGATGTTTTAGCATCAACAAATGGTTCGAGTCAGGACATGACACTTCCTGATCCTATAGATCAAACTCCAACACTAACAATAATTGGTGGGAGTGTGGGACTTCCTGATTATTGTAGCTATGACGCAAATACTGGTGCTCTATTTTATCTTGATCAGCAGTTAGCTTGGCTACCTCGTAACCTTAGCTTTGCTAACAATGCATGACTTACGCAGTCAGAAACCCCAGCCCTTTAGGGCGGGGCACAGAAATTGTCCTAATCTGACCAGATTAAGCCAAAAGTTGGCTACGTTAGAGGCAAGCGTTAAAGAACCTACCGGGAGATGCGAAGCTAGTCTCCTGCTCTAGGACCGAACTGTTAAACATGTGTCAATACCTTTGCCAAAATACGAGCCTACAAAAATTTTGGCAAAAACGGCAAAATGACTCATGCATAAGCGTTTAGCGTACAAAGTAGATTGGAAGCTCAAACCCTTGATAGTATGGGCAATACGTTAAAAAACGCTTGCGGGAAACCTTGAAACAATTTTTAGGGTTTATTGTTTTTGCCAAACCTTTGAAAACAGAATGTTAATATATCAACTCAGCCTCGTAAATTGGCGAAGGTATTGATTAAATTTTTCAATTACTTTTTTGTGATGCCTGTCTTGAAAAGTGACGCTCGTTCCTCTCTACAAGACGCTGCGCGAACGCTAACGCTGCGCTAACAGTTCCCCTTTGGCGTTGCCGCCAGTTGCTTCTGCTGTTCAAAGACGCTCTTGCTAGCAAGCTTTAAGAGTAGGGGTACAAGTCGGGAAGCCCGCTATTAGCGCCTGATTCTACTTTTCGCTGTGGTTATTGCCAGCCTACACAAGCATTAACAATTCAAAATTCAAAATTCAAAAATAAAGGGTGATTTGCAAAAGGCTGAAAGACGTATTTAGGTTGATATAGAGGATCATTATTTGGTAAAGTGCGTAAGTCTTAACGTGAATTCTACGCCTTATTATAGTGTCCGCTTAATTAGCTCAATCAAAAAGACCTCTTCCTGATTTTACTATGCAAAATCGTCCCTCTCCGAATCGGAGAGGGACAGCCTTGAACTTTAGTTCAAGGCTGGGAGAGGTTTGTGGAACTCACGTTAAGTCTTAAAATTTATCCAGTCAGTACTGTCACAACAGCAGATTAGTAATCAAAAACCTAACCTTCCAGCAGAGTTACGTGGAAAGGGGCACGGGCAAAGGTTTGCACAAGCATTACTAAAGTGATGTTCTGTCTTGCAATGAAGTAACTTTCAAGGGTTAGGAGATAAGTTCTGTGAGTTTAAGAAGTTGGTTTGATCGCGGTTGTCACTTAGGGTTGTCGGGCTTGGTGATTCTAGTGGGTGCGATTGGAATACGAGGAGGCGATCGCACATCTGCTCAGGTTACTGCTGATCCCACTTTGGGAACTCAAGTGCAGCGAAGCGACAACACTACCTTGAATATTACAGGGGGTACAACCGTTGGCAATACAAATTTATTCCATAGTTTCAGCAACTTTAGTATTCCAAGTGATGAGACAGTCAATTTCCCTGACGCGCCTAATATCAACAATATTTTGGTGCGAGTTACAGGGAGAAATCCCTCTGACATCCAGGGAAAACTTCAATCTGAAGGTAAAGCTAATTTCTTTTTAATGAATCCCAACGGCATTATATTTGGACAATATGCCGACTTAAATGTTAACGGTTCATTTATCGGCACAACAGCTAGTGCGATCCAGTTTCCGGGTGGTGGAGAATTTTCCATAACTTCACCCGTCAATCCGCTTAACCCCTTGCTGAGAGTGAATCCTTCTGCATTTCTATTCAATCAAATACCATCCCAGCCTGTTAATCCGATTCAAGTCAATGCATCACTTCTATTCGTTCCTCAGGGTCAGAGTTTAGTGCTATTGGGAGGCGATGTGAATTTAGAAGGAGCGATCGTGTATGCTCCAGATGGCCGAATCGAATTAGGAGGATTGGCAGCAGGGGGAACAGTAGGGTTGAATATTGATAACAACAATTTCCGCTTAAGTTTTCCTGAGAGTGTAGCGCGAGCAGATGTATCTCTTACCAATTTCACTACAGTAAGTGCTAGTGGTGAAGGCGGCGGTGGTATCCAAATACAAGGCAGGCGCGTTACATTCGATAGTTCAGATATTGCGGTTAATACCGTAGTCTCAAAATCGGGAGGAACATTAGGGGTGAACGCATCGGAGTCAGTAACACTCTTGCGAGGAAGCCGTCTGGTAACTGAAACAACAAGGTCTGGAACTGCTGGAGACTTAAGGATTGAAACTGGGCAATTGACTGTTCAAGATGGTTCGCAGATTTCAGCTTCCACTTCTTTACAATCTACAGGAGGGGGAGGAACTTTGTTTGTCAACGCCAGAGACTCTATCCAACTCATTGGGACTTCGCCAATTATAGAAGGTGAAAAACCCAGACCTAGTGCATTGCTTACTGTAACACAAGGTGCTGGAAATGCCGGAGAATTGAAAATTGAAACTGGGCAATTGATTGTTCAAGATGGAGCGCAGGTTTCAGCTAATACTCGTAGTCAGGGAAGGGGAGGAACTGTGTCTATCAATGCCAGGGACTCTATCCAACTTATTGGAACAAATGGTGACAGTAGAAGCGGCTTATTTGTTGGGACTATAGCTACTGGAGATGCCGGAAACTTAAATATAGAAACTGGGCAATTGATTATTCAAGATGGAGCAAGAATTTCAGCTTCCACTTCTAAAGAATCTACTGGTCAGGGAGGAAGTGTGTCTGTCAACGCCAGGGACTCTATCCAACTTATTGGAACAAAAGGTGAGAATAGAAGCGGCTTATTTGTTGAGACTGAAGCTAGTGGAAATGCCGGAAACTTAAATATAGAAACTGGACAATTGATTGTTAAAGATGGAGCGCAGGTTTCAGCTTCCACTTCTGAAGAATCTACTGGAGAGGGGGGAACTGTGTCTGTAAAAGCAAGGGACTCTATCCAACTTATTGGAACACAAGGTAAGAATAGAAGCGGCTTATCTGTTGAGACTAAAGCTGCTGGAAATGCCGGAAACTTAAATATAGAAACTGGGAAGTTGATTGTTCAAGACGGAGCGCAGGTTTCAGCTTCCACTTCTGAAAAATCTACTGGGGAGGGGGGAAGCATTATAGTTAAGACTGGAGAATTAAATGTCTTAAATAACGCTGACATAACTGTGAGCAGTCAAGGCACAAAAAAGGCAGGTGATTTGGAAATCACCGCTCGTTCTATTAAATTAGATAACCAAGGTAAGCTCATTGGGCAAGCTAACTCCGGTGATGGTGGCAATATTACGCTGAACTTGCAAGACTTATTGTCACTGGGCCTTAATAGTCAGATTTCTACCTCAGCAGGTACTCGTGAGGCTGGTGGAAATGGCGGTAATATTACCATCAATGTCCCTGACGGCTTTATTGTTGCCGTTCCTAGTGAAGATAGCGACATTAGCGCCAATGCCTTCACAGGTAGAGGTGGCAGAGTTGATATTACAGCTAAGGGTATTTTTGGTATCCAGCCCCGCTCTAATCCAACTTCTTTGAGTGACATCACTGCCAGCTCTCAGTTTGGTGTAAACGGCACTGTAGAAATTAACACACCTGATGTTGACCCCAATAGTGGCTTAGTCAATTTACCAGCCGTACCAGTTGATACCCAAGTAGCACAGACTTGTACCGCAGGTAGCACTGTAGCTAAGAGCAGTTTTACAATCACTGGACGCGGCGGTTTACCACCCAACCCCAGAACCGAACCCCTCTCTCCTGATGCAGTTCAACTAGATTGGGTAACTCTCAACTCAAAGGCTGAAAACCGTGTTAGTACAAATTCAAATCAGGCAAAGAGTTACAGTCCAGCGCCGATTGTGGAAGCGCAAGGGTGGGTGATAAATGCTAAAGGTGAAGTTGTACTCACGGCTGATGCGCCGAAAGCTTTGCCTCATAGTTCCTGGCTTGCTCCTGCTTCTTGTTTGTGAACAACCAGGTTATATCATGTCCGGTTAATCAAGCTGAATAAAAAATGTTCGTAGTAAGGACTTTATACCAATTCACGAAAATCCTGATACATATAGATTTATCGTAGGGGCAAGGCCGCAAAGCCCATTGGTGTCAACTTAGGTTGAAAAGCTTTTAGAGATTATCTCGTTATCTCGTTCCCAGTCTCTGACTGGGAATGCCGTCCTAGAGGCTCCGCCTCCCTGACTCGCGGCAGAGCCGCAATTGAAGTGCATTTCCAGCCAGAGGCTGGAAACGAGGTTTTAAAGGAGTTTTAACTTAAGTTGACACGAATGATTACAGCCAATTGCCTACTAAAACATAGGGTGCCCAAAAATATGGAGCTTTTTCTTTAGCAAAAACACCTAATTGGGCACGCTGGAGTGCCTGGGCTTTATTTACCCCAGCCTTTAGCTGTCGATAGAACTCACTCATAACATCGGCGGTGGAGCGATCATCTATTGACCACAATGTTGCTAGTGTACTGCGTACCCCCGCCCGCATAGCTATCCCAGCCAGTCCCAAAGCTGCTCGTTTGTCTCCCTCAGCAGTTTGACAAGCACTGAGGACAAGTAATTCAATGCCACTAAACCTGTCTTTGTCGCTAACTCGCAGTAGATTATCAAATTCCTTGACTTTAACTAGTTTATCCCAGGTGAGAATAAACGTTTTTTCAGCATCAGAACTAAATTCACCGTGAGTTGCTAGGTGAACCACGGAGAAGGCAACTGTTTGCAACTTATTTTGCAGGTTTGTTTGGGTAAACTGTTGATTTAACAGTTCTTCACTCTTGGATACCTCAGATTTGATTTCTTTTAATTCCCGTGGTACATTTTCTAATTGGGGAAATTCTTTGCCTTCCACTGGGCGTTTTTCGCTGACTCCGGCAGTTAAAGCATTTAGCTGTACCTGTCGCAAAGGTTTGGGATCGAGGAGTTGCAAACCTGGTGTCAAGGCGATCGCATATTTCTCTATCAGATATTTCTTTTGCTGTTTGTCGTAGAGAACCGCCATCGGTATATTACGTAACTCCCCATCCAGCACAAACACTAAGGTTTTGATCCCACTATTGACTAACTCTGTTTGTGCAGGTCGAATTAACCAATTATATATTTGTTGGGACTGCTGCTGAACCCGACCAGTCGCGGTGACATCTAGTAAGTTTTTCCTCAGTTCTGCTATTGTCTTTTCCACATCATTTTGAGCTATTGCAGTTTTGTAGTGGCGCAACTCTTGATTAGGCAATTTGAGGATAACATCTAGGCGGTCTGGTAAAATAATTGGATAGATCACTGCTGCTCGTTGGTCTTTTTTGTCAACCACTGGGTCAAGTTCCTGTGTAGGATTTAAACAGGCTGACCGAAAGAAGTTATCCAGTTCTGCCAATTGCAGAGATTCAATTACATTACGAGCAAGCTTTAGATTGTCTTGATTGATACCCTCTTCTGGCGATCGCGGCGTGTTAGCTTTTAGTAGAGAAGCGTCTTGTTGATCTAGCTTCTCGAAGGGAACAGAAGCGGTGCTTTGGGGAGAACGCAACAGCAATTCAACTAACTCTCGATACACTGGTTCGATATTTTCCCGGAAGGAAAACTGAACGTCTGGATTGATGGCGACTAAATCACCACGCAGAGATTGAAGGGTATTGTAGGCTACGTTATAGGATGCGATCGCGCCTTTAATATCTCCCTTTTTTTTCAGTATGCGTCCTAGTTGCCATTGCCACTGATAAGCAATATCCGATGCATCAATACTTTGCGCTATGAATAAAGCTTTATCGGTAAGCTCTTGAGCATCAGAAAACTGCCCGGTTTTTTCATACAACTCACCAAGACTACCCATAGCATAAGATTCTGCTCGTCGATCTTGCAAGCTTTGCGCCTGCTCGATCGCGGTGGACAATTGCTGGGCAATGTTCAGCCATGAGGGGGTATCTATGCTAATTTTTTCTTTTAATTGGGTAAGATTTTCGGCAAACTTAATCCGAGTATATACGGAGGCTCGGCTGGGTGGTAAGTTGCTAATTTCCGACTGGATTTGAGACGACAATGCTAATGCATTTTGATCTTGCTTTTTCTCCAAAAGTAGACTGAGTAAATTTAGATGTGCCTGAATGCGTGTGATGGAGGAAACAGATACAGCCGCAGCCTCCTGGTAGTATTGTAAAGCTGCTTCAGTATCTTGCTGGGCGCGGGCTGTGTTGCCTAAACTGAGTTGAGCCTCTGCGATCGCTTTTGGAGATTGCAATCGCTTTGCCACTGCTAAACTATTCCCCAATACCAACCGTGATACGTTTAAATCACCGACAACTCGGCGGACGTTGCCAAGACTACGCAGCCCTGTGGCTACAATCAGTGAGTCTGGAAGGCTGGTAAGGGTTTGCTGTACTTCGTTTAAAATTTTGTTAGCCTGAAGGTAAAGCCCTAAAGTTTGCAAAGCTTGTGCAGAGTTAATCTGGTTACGAGTTAATCTAGCCTTGTCGCCTATTTGTTGATAAATATCAGCCGCTTTTTGCCAGGTAGTTAAAGCCGCTTCTGCTTGCCCTTGTGCCAGTTGTAACTGTCCTTGCACATCTAGGGCTTGTGCAATAAGTTGCGATTGCTCACCAGAAGTGCCCGTATTTTCCCCTGACTGTAATAATTTTAAACTTTGGGCGATCGCTTCTTCTGCTTCAGCCCACAAGCCAAGTTGCTGATAAGCCAAGGAAAGATTACTCAACGTCATCGCTTCTTGTAAACCATCTTTAGAGGTTTTAAACGCAGTAGCAGCCTGTTGCAAAAGTTTGACCGCTTCAGTAAACTGCCCCGTATCGTATAATATTTTGCCCTGTTCGACTACGCTTGCTGTTTGGGACGGGCCGTTTTTAAGGGAGAGCAGGGAGTGGAAAGTAGGGGATCTTTCTGTACTTTCTTGTTTTCCCCACTCTCCTTGCTCGGTCAAATTTTGCATGTCAGAGTAGACAGCAGGAGGTTTTGCCAAAACAGGGGATAAGGCTATGCATAGAAATGCAGTGAACACCGCTAGGAAAAAATGATTTGGGCATCTCATACGCAATTATTACAGCAGTTTTATTTTTTTTGAACCACAACCGAAGTTAGTTCTCCTTAAAAGTATGGGTTGAAATGCGATGCCTACGCCTACGCACTTGCAGAATGTGGGGTTTAATGACTGGATAGCGTTCAAAGATAGATAAAAGAGTGGGCGTGGTTTCTCTTGGACAAATGACAAATGACTCTCGCGTTGCGGTTCAATAACCCTCTTGCAAAAGTCTATCCCCTTTTCCACGTCCCGTCAAAAGTCAGGTTGAGCGATCGCATTTGCTTGTTGAGCGATCGCATTTGCTTGTTGAGCGAGCGCATTTGCTTGTTAAGCGATCACATTTGCTTGTTGAGCGACAGCATTTGCTTGTTGAGCGAGCGCATTTGCTTGTTGAGCGAGCGCATTTGCTTGTTGAGCGAGCGCATTTGCTTGTTGAGCGATCACATTTGCTTGTTGAGCGATCACATTTGCTTGTTGAGCGATCGCATTTGCTTGTTTGGAAGTAGGTACGGTAGTCTCTCTCTTTTTTCCAACGTCATCAATCCTACCCAACTTTAATTTACCGAGTTATCCGTGCCGGGAAAGCCCCTAAATTCTATTTATGGGGGCACATCAGGGGCGAATTTATTCGCAGTGATACTTCTCTATTGTGATATAATTACGTTAGTGTATTCAACGTAATGATGCTAGTATTTGAGGCAAAATTGGAAGGAACAAAAGAACAGTACCAATCGCTTGATCAAGCGATTAGAACTGCTCGTTTTGTTCGTAACAGTTGTGTCCGATACTGGATGGATAATAAAGGGATTGGTAGATACGAGTTGAGCGCTTATTGCGCTATTCTTGCGTCTAATATTGAGTTTCCGTTCGTTTCCAAGTTGAACTCGATGGCAAGGCAAGCTAGTGCTGAAAGAGCGTGGTCTGCAATTGCTCGATTTTTTGAGAACTGCAAGAAAAGCAAACCAGGGAAAAAAGGTTATCCACGATTCAGGTCATATCAGACAAATGGATCTGTTGAGTACAAGACCAGTGGGTGGCGGCTCTCTGAAGACCGTAGATACATCACTTTTTCGGATGGTTTTCAAGCAGGAACTTTTAAACTTTGGGGAACTCGTGACCTGCATTTTTATCAGTTGAAGCAGTTTAAGCGCATTCGCGTTGTGCGTCGTGCAGATGGTTATTATTGCCAGTTTTGCATCGACCAAGATCGAATAGAAAAACGACAGCCAACTAATAAAACAGTTGGGTTAGATGTTGGTTTAAACTATTTCTTGACTGATAGTGATGGAAACCAAGTTGAGAATCCCAGGCATTTGAGAAAGTCGGAAAAATCGCTTAAACGATTGCAGCGTCGTTTCTCTAAAACCAAAAAAGGTTCTCAGAACCGGGTTAAATTTAGAAATAAATTAGCCCGTAAGCACCTCAAGGTAAATCGCCAGCGTAAAGACTTTGCTGTGAAATTGGCAAGGTGCGTAGTGATGTCTAACGACATTGTGGCGTATGAAGACTTGAAGGTACGGAATATGGTAAAAAATCATCATCTAGCGAAATCGATACATGAAGCAGCATGGATGCAGTTCCGCCAATGGGTTGAATATTTTGGCAAAGTGTTTGGTGTGGCAACTGTTGCAGTTCCACCCCATAATACTTCGCAAAATTGTTCTAATTGTGGTCAGGTTGTCAAAAAATCTCTTAGCACTAGAACTCATTCATGCAACAAGTGCGGAATGGTGTTAGACCGTGACCATAATGCTGCGCGAAACATACTTGAGATAGGACTCCGTACCGTGGGGCACACGGGAACGTTAACGTCTGTGGATGAGAACGACCTCTACTTGGGTGATGCAAATCCTCCAAGCAAGCCGACTCGTGGAAGCAGAAAACCTAAGAAGGCAACTTCTTAGAATCCCCGCCATTTTATGGCTGGGGTGGATGTCAATTGTCCCACACATATAGGACTTTTGCAAGAGGTCTAATAACCCTCTCCCCATTTCCCCCCGAAAAGGGGCTACGGTGTACACACAAGTCTGAAATAGCTGAAAAACCCAAGGTTTTACCCCACCCTAACCCTCCCCTTATAAAGGGGAGGGAACTAGACTAGATAGATTTCTTTTTCCCCCCAATATATCGGGGGGATTAAGGGGGGTAATTCGACTTGTGTGTACACCGTAGCCTAAAAGGGGAGAATCGGGTTCGAGGGGATAATTTAAGAAATTACTAGCTTTCTGAAGTTTCCTGAGAGAACTTCTTATGGATAGTTTTAGTGGATTCCCCATCAGCACCTACCGTTATCAGATAGTCCATTAAACCATCTGAAAAGGGAAGACGTAGGTGGAAAGTGCCATCGGGTTTGATTTTGATGGAATGGCCACCAATGTTTACGCTTGTATTTGGTTGGGTTGCTCCGTGAATAATCAACTCGGCATCTGCCACAAACCAAAAATCTTCGGGGGAACGATTGAAAACCCGAACATTAGGTGAACGGGCTATGAGTAACCAACCATCGCCATTAGCGATATAGCCAATTTCAATCATGTAGTCGCGATCGCTGACGGGAATAGCCACAAAGCGATCGCGTGCTACCTCTTCACATTCATACTGCTGTACAAGCTGGGGATTTTGATAACTCAAGTCAATCCCCGTTACATCATACAGCCGCACTACCAATTGGGAGCCGCCCTGTTGTCGCAGTGCTTCGTTCTGAGCCTTGGAAATGTGCCAAGAGGCATAAGCCCACTTGGGAGTACGAGGTGTGAGCAAAATACTGCTCTCTTCTTCACTACTCTCTTCTTCTACATCTACTAAACTAATACGTGTTTCGCTTGCTAAGGCTACATCTTCAACGGTGGAATCTGTATGAACAATAGCTGTTTCGCTTGTTAAGGCTACATCTTCAACGGTGGAATCTGTATGAACAATAGCTGTTTCGCTTGTTAAGGCTACATCTTCAACGGTGGAATCTGTATGAACAATAGCTGTTTCGCTTGTTAAGGCTACATCTTCAACGGTGGAATCTGTATGAACAATAGCTGTTTCGCTTGTTAAGGCTACATCTTCAACGGTGGGTGTAGGCACTAGACTGAAGACACGAACGATCGCTGAACTGGCCATGAACAACCAGCCATCGCCATCAGCGACATAGCCAATTTCAGCTATGTAATCGCGATCGCTGATGGGAATTTCCACGAAGCGATCGTGTGCTGTCTCGTCACATTCATACTGCTGGACAAACTGAGGACTTTGATAACTCAAGTCAATCCCAGTTGCATCATACAGCCGCACTACTAATTGAGAGCCGCCCTGTTGGCGCAGCGCTGCCTTCTTGGTTTCGGAAATCTCCCAAGAGACATGAGCCGATGTATTAGTATGTGGTGTGAGGACGATACTGCTTTCTTCTTCTACATCTGGCAAGTGAATATCTGTTTCAGCCGCGATCGCCACATCATCAATTATGGGATCTGGATGCACAGGACTGAAGAAACGAACAATTGCGGAACGGGCGATGAATAACCAGTACTCGCCATAAGCGACATAGCCAATTTCAGCTATGTAATTGCGATCGCTGATGGGAATTTCCACAAAGCGATCGTGTGCTGTCTCTTCACATTCATACTCCTGTACCAGATGGGGAGTTTGATAACTCAAGTCAATCCCAGTTGCATCATACAGCCGCACTACCAATTGAGAGCCGCCCTGTTGGATCAGCGCTGCCTTCTGGGCTTCGGAAATTTCCCAAGAGACATGAGCCGATGTATAAGTATGCGGTGTGAGGACGATACTGCTTTCTTCTTCTACATCTGGCAAATTAACAGATGTTTCAGCCGCGATCGCCACATCATCAACTGTAGTATCAGTTTCTTCTTTGCTATCTGATCCAGAAATGGTAGTCCAGCCGAGAATTCCTACGCCTGCTGCTACCGCAGCACCCGCTAAATCTGTGGAGTTTTCAGCAATACCTTCCTCAACAGTAGACTCTGCTTGAGATTCTTCCACTGGCAAATTGACAGTGGGTTCAGCTGCGTCCGCTATCACATTGAATACATCTTCTTCTGATAATTCTGACAAATCGTCGAGCAGTGAAGATGTTTGTGCAGTTGATGATTCTACATCGGCTGTCACTTCGTCAGACTCTGGTAAGGGGAATTCATCTACTGAGTCTGTATCTTCAGTTGAGGTAATACTCTCTAGCCAGTTTAATTCTGCCTGAAGTTCTTCATCTATCCGATCTTCATTAATTTCTGTGTCCCAATATCCAAAATCAGATGTGACATCTGGCACATCTGGTAATTCTGGGAGTGGGGCTGTCTTCTCAGATAAAGACAGTTCCACATCAGATACCTCTTCTGGAATATTAGGCAGATGAGGATATGAAGTATTTACTACAGCTGCTGGGGCTTCTATGTCCCATTCAATTTCATCAGAATCCCAGGCAATTTCTTCAGAATCAGGCTCAGGATTGTTAACCTCCGGATAATTACTTTGACTAACTGTCTCATCAATCGCATCTGCTTCTGTTTCTTTGTTGCTAAAGGCAGACCAGTTAGCCGCGCCGATGCCTGTTGCTAGAGCCGCACCATTAGTTAAAGCTGCGGCTCCCAAGTTGTTATTTTCCGATTCATTAACTACGCCAGAGGTTGTGCCTTCATAGGAATTAGAGGTGCCATTGGTTCCCTCTTGGACTAAATTGGATGTCCCTTGAGTAGCATTCTCGGTCAGTTCAGATTCTGTTTGAGCATAGATATTGAAAGGAGTGCGATCGGGACTTTCTTGCTCTTGGAAGTGCGGCACTGGCTCCTCCTCAAGCATCGCTCCGTTAATGGAGGGATCGGTGCTGGCGTTGATCGCTGCCAGTTCTCTATCTTCTCTGCTGGGTGGACGAGGATCTGATTCTGGTAAGTTGTCTGTTTTCTCAGTAGACAATGGGCGTTTTCCCAGAATCCACCATAGGAACGCTCCAGCTACAGGAGCAAAAAACAAAGGTAGGAGCAACCAAAATGGTGTTTCCCTGTTGACAATCGGACTGGCTTGTGAGTTGGGAGGAGCCACAAATGGCTGTTCGGCGAATACAGAAGTAGTTGCACTAGGGGAAGACGTAGCAGCCGGTGTCGTCTGGGCACTGGGGGAAGCCGTGAGTGCAGGTTGTAATACGTTGGTGGCGATCGCTTCTGCTTCGGCAGTTATACCTTGTTCTATAGCCTTCTGTCCTGGGGGTGCAAGGGTAAAGCCGATAAAATCAGCTGTGCTTACACTCGGATTTTTTTTGTAAACATAAACTAAAGGTTGCGAGAAGGGATATTTTTCATTATCTGGTAAGGCTTGATTTAATTGCAGAACTCGCACACCTTTCAATTTTGACACCTGACTAGCTAACACATAGCTGATGCCGTCTTTGCCCAGTTGTTTGATGATTTCTGCGGTATTATCCTCAGTTAGTTGGGTAGCATTGGCCCCTGTAGCAAATTCAGCAGTCTTGAAGGCTGGATAAGTCCGAAAAGTATTGCGAGTCTCACTCGTGTTCGGGTGATCGATTAACCGAATCTTCCCTGGAGGCCCTCCTAGTTGTGACCAATTTGTAATTTGTCCCCGAAAAATGCGGGCGAATTGCCTACTGGTCAAGTTTCCTTTGAAAGGATTATCTGCACTAACTACGATCGCAATCTTCTCACGGTGGAAGCGAGCTTGCTCTAGTCCTTGGGCTTTTTCTGCTGGCGTTAACCCACGCCCCATTGCTGCTATGTCGATTTTGCCATCTAGCAATTCTTTCAGTGCCGTATCAGTGCCGTTGGCAGCAACTTCAACCTTTGCGCCATAATACTGTTTTTCAAAATTCTCTTTCAGGCTTTGGTTGATTGCACCCAAGCTACTTGAACCATCAATCCGCACTATCGTCCCATTCTGCACTGTTTGCGGCAGTGTAAAAGAAGGAGTTTCAGGTTTAGATTGTGCCAGCATGGGTTCTGACACCAGTAAACTTGCTGCCATAGGGGTTGTAACTAAGGCAAGCCATAATACCAGTCTAACTATTGAAGTATCTTTTTTTTCTTGTTGCCACATATGCGCCTTATTAAAGTAAAAAATAGAAAGCCTGTAAATCCTAAATCGCGATCTTTTTAGAGATTATGGAGGAGACGCGCTAATTATACATCTGAGTTATCTTTACTTATAAGTTCCTTTAACGTACTCATATTGATTTATACTTCGCTATCGCTTGTATAGTATGATAATTTATACTCTAATTGCTAGAGTCTGTTTACTATAAAATTTTCTAATTTATATTGCAACTTATACCAAATTGGTAGCCTAAGTAGGACGGCGTAAATAATTTGCATGTTTGTAGTCTGGGCTGGAGCCGCTCACTACAAACTAATTTCAAAATTTTTTACATTAGTTAATATAGTTTCTAACTGATGATAATCTAGGGTTGTTGAGCTAAATTAAATAAAAACTTCAGTTTTTGACAGTTTTCTTTTTTGGACAATAGTAATATAAGTTGTAAACAAAGTCTTTGATAATTAAGACTTAGTGATAATTTAAGTAAATTATAAAGAACTTAGTTCGTTTTTTAACAGGAGAAGTAGGGTGCTTAACAACCTTCATCAGTTCTTATCTCCCCGTCAATGGGGAATTTCCCTCGCAGGCTTAGGCATACTTCTCGGTTTGGGCTTTATAGCCAAGCAGACTCAAGTAGTACCAGTTACAAATTCTTCATTATCATCGGCTCAAATTCAGAAAACCAGCGAAAACTCTCTTTTGTCGCAGCTAAGAAGAGTTCGAGAGCAGAGAAGTCAACTCAATGCAGCTTCTGGAGATAGAGGATTTTTTGCCCATAACGGAAAAACATTACCTACAACCACAGCCTTGGTTCCAGATTCTCAAGGAGCTACAAAAGGCGCAGGAGTTTTACGAAAAGCGGGTTTTCCTGTAAAAGATGGGATTTACCTCTATGGTCAATCCCCAAAATCAAACCAGCTTGGTCAAGGTTACATCATATTTCAAAAGCAGCAAGAAAAGATAACTGGTGCATTATATATGCCCCAATCAGAGTTTAATTGTTTTCAGGGTACACTCAACCCATCAGGAGAGTTGGCGATGACGGTTAATAGTTCGTCAAATGAAGCCAGTACTACTCAGTCGAATCAGGTAGCTGCAAGCAATAGACTACCTCAAGTCAGTGAAGATGAGTTAAGCAGTTATCCTTACTCGGTGGCTCTGCAAGATTTTTATCATTTAAGTTCTATCACTGCTAGCGATCGCCGCACGTTGCAAATGTGCAAGTAATCTTCAATTTAATACTCAATTCCTGGTTGCGCCTTAACGCCTTGATCGCGGAAAGGGTGCTTAATTAGGGTCATTTCAGTTACCAGGTCAGCACGCTCTATTAAAGCCGCAGGTGCGCCTCTACCTGTAAGAATAACGTGCTTATCAGCTGGTTTTTGCGCCAAACCTGCTAAAACGTCCTCTACTTCTAAGTAAGACATTTTGAGGGCGATATTGATTTCATCTAACAACACCATGTGAAAATCTGGGTTGCGAATGTATTCTAATGATTTTTGCCAAGCGGCGTTAGCTTTATCGAGATCGCGATCGCGGTCTTGAGTTTCCCAGGTGAAGCCTTCGCCCATTGCGTGAAATTCTAACTGATCTTCCCAATTACTGAAAACCCTTTTTTCTGAAGGTTCCCAGCTACCTTTGATAAATTGAACGATCGCTACTTTATACCCGTGACCTAGCGATCGTAACACCATCCCCAAAGCGGCAGTAGTTTTACCTTTACCATTACCAGTATTTACAATAATTAATCCTTTTTCTGGTACAGCTTGTGCTATGCGTTGATCTTGCACTTCTTTGCGTCGCTGCATCTTTTTGCGGTACTGTTCATCAGTCAGAGACGAAGACATGACTTCATCAATCAAGCGTCCAATCTCTTTGTCTGGGTTTAATTCTTCTGGTGTATCGTTTTTCATCAATTTGGTGTGCAAATAATTGTTAAAACTTTCGAGAATGAACTAAAATTCAGTTTATTCTAATTGAATCTGTCTAGTAAGATTTTACGGAAAGATATTGATACCGTGTTAGCTTTTTTAACATCATTGGCAGACAACTAAGTAAAACTCTATGATATACAAACTGAGGTTATAATTTAAGTTCAATATTGCTATTTAAAAAAAATTAATAGGTTTATTAAATCATTTTACTAAGAGGATGTTTTAAAAGTCCTTTCGTCAGTAGCAAAACGTTATTGATCCCCCCTAACCCCCCGATAAATTGGGGGGAACCGGAATTAGAGCAAGCCTTTTTAAGGGGGGTTGGGGGGATCGATACAGTGCCTAAAATCACAGCAAACTAATTTTAAAACAACCTCTAAGATTTCCTTCGACAGACCAGTTAGTTAGGATAAAGATTATCATTTCATCACTTGTTTAGAAAGTTACATTAGTTTTAGCAGGGGTACTGTTGTAGAAATTGAGTTACTAAGGGAACTCCAAAAAATAAATTATTCCACATTCAAGTCGTTGACTGTTGACTGTTGACTGTTGACTGAAAACTCGTGAACCGTCAACGGTCAACAGTGAACAATAGCAATGGAATATTTTTTTACTTGGAAGTCCCTAAAATAGTACAATTACTCTCCCTCATTTTCATCCTCACTCCAGTACTGTTGAGGTGCATTTCCGTGAACTTCTAAAATCTTTGGTTTTTTAATTTTATTATCGGGCTGATTAATTGCTTCTAACTGTACATCAAATTTCCAGTTGTCACCAAAATCATAAAGATAGGTCATTTTAGCACCCGCTTCTAAAGACAAATCACCAATCTGCACTTGGTCAGCAAATGGGGGTGTTTCCATGTAGGGATGACCTATTTTAATTATGCGACCAAAACGGTCTTTATAACTAAACTCATATAAATGGTCGTAGTCAAAATCAAAAGCATCAAGAATTGTTTCTGCTAGCCAGCCTAATGTTTTTTTCGCTGGTATGGCAATGCGTCTCCAAGCGTGAGAAATAGACACTTTAAAAATATAAATACCCTCGGTAAAGCCTTGCTGTAGAACAAATAAGTTATGCTCCCATTCGGGAAAAAATGGTTGTAAATGTGACTGCAATTTTCCAAAATTCACATTGACATCATCCTGTAATTCTCCTCGTATCCCTAATGGAAATAATAATTGCAACAGAGCATCCCCAAAAGGCAAGCGTTGTAAACTCGTAATACGCCATCCCTTACCTTCTTGCGGTTTTCCCTGCTTGATAGATAACAATCCAAATAACTCTAACAGGGCAATGTTATGCAAACCAGGGTAATAACTAATATTGTGTTGGTCTTCATATTTAGGAAATTTTAAACCTTTATCTGGGACACGAGGCCAAAGTTGAATACATCTAAATAAATTACCGAATGAGTCTTGATGCTCACCCAAAATTTCGTTATTTCCCCAAATTAACCAGGCTTCTAATAAGTTGAAATAGCGTTCTGTTGGGTTGAGATTTGACCATGATTCTAAGGTGGCTGTGTCTAATACTAAAATTTGCTTTTTACCTTGGGATCTAATTTGGGCTATCCCAGAACTGCGTAATAACAGATATAGTCCATTAATGTAGGGGTATGATTTCTGTACAGGGCGTTTAAGTTTAGTTTCAATTGAGTGACTTAACCGAGAATTAACTTCTGATAATACTTTCAGTGGTAAAAGGTTATTAACACTACTAACTTCTACTCCATTTGGTTGCAAGAAATCTATTAGGGTTTGAAAGTCATGCAGAATCGTACCAGGTTGATTTTCATCAATGCTGAGTTCTTGTAGAAGTTGTTGTTGTGACTCTGCAAGGGTTGGCAGTTCAGGATTGAATGTGCGTTCTAGCCGCGCAAATAAATCTTCCATAAATAAAAGTTATAAATTCACAATTTAACCTTCCGTAAAACTCTGTTCTCTATACTATGACTTCAGCAGTTACCCTAAAAAACATTGACTTCCCAAGTATCACCGTAGGACTATCAAGACCGTAAGCTTAATGAGATGGGAATAATAATATTTTCACCTTCTAGTTGATCATCCCAAGAATTTAATATGAATAGTAACACTCGTCTACAGATGATTTTAAATGATACACCTATTGATACAGTATTAAGAGCGATCGCTCAACTAAATTTACCTAATTGGTGGTTAGCCGGGGGTGCAGTCCGAAACACTGTTTGGTCTTCAATTTTTGGCAATGAGTGTAAATTAGGTATTAAAGATTTTGATATTGCATTCTTTGATATAGAGGGAAACCGTTCTCAAGAACTAGCAGCAAAGGCGACTCTTACAGAACAATTTCCTCATGAACAGTTTGATGTAAAAAATCAAGCTAGTTTTGCTCGTTGGCGGACTGGTAGCAGACTTTACACGAGTACGGAGGATGGCATCACAGATTGGCTGCACACTGCTACTGCTGTGGGAGTTCGGCTAGATGCACAAAGCCAATGGCAATTTTTTACTCCCTATGGCTTAGATGACCTGTTTAGTGGGATTATTCGACCTACGCCAGCACATATTGATAACGTAGATGCTCACAATAAGGCAACAACATTCTTGCAAAAGTGCCCTTATTTGCGGTTGGCGTAAAAATTACATTCGGGTTGTAGCCACCAGTTTCCGTTACGAGAATAAATCAGCTTTTTAATTTACTAAGTTCGTTTTAAGGGTTTGTAGTAAGCACTTTAGTGCTTATAATATCAGGACTAAAGTCAATAAGCTGTTACGCATTTAACTTGAACATTTACATGAAGGCTGATGACCGATGACTGATGACTGATGACTGATGACTGGTGACTGGTGACTGATGACTGGTGACTGATGACTGATGACTGGTGACTGGTGACTGATGACTGGTGACTGATGACCGATGACTGATGACTGGTGACTGATGACTGATGACTGATGACTGGTGACTGATGACTGGTGACTGATGACTGGTGACTGATGACTGGTGACTGATGACTGGTGACTGATGACTGATGACTGATGACTGATGACTGATGACTGATGACCGATGACTGATGACTGGTGACTGATGACCGATGACTGATGACTGGTGACTGATGACCGATGACTGATGACCGATGACTGATGAGTGATAACCGAAAACCTGTCAACAGTTAACAGTTAACAACCGTAAAGAGTGTTTATACAATTTAGGCGCACATCAGCTTAATCAGCGTTTCTGAGCAATTTGCTGCAAGTATGCAATTAGCTGTTCTCCTGCGGTGTCTATGTGTCGTTTCAGTAACCTGACAGCAGCTTTTGTATCCTGCTTTTGACAAGCATCTAAAAGTTGATAGTGTTCTTTTTGCGATCGCTCTTGGTAATCCATCTGCGCTAATTGTACCCGGACATAGCGATCGCAATTAACGTGTAAAGTTTTAATCATCCCCAACAACCGGGGACGTTCAGCAGTGGCGTACAGCGTCGCGTGAAATTCCCAGTTGAGTTTTGCCAACACACCTGCATCAGTTGCTTGATCTGTCGCTTCCAAAATTACAGCAGCTTTTTCTATATCTGTTTCCCTGAACTTGGGTATTGCTAATTGCATCGCTTTCACTTCTAAGGCGCTACGAATTTCACAGATTTCTTGCGCCTCTTGTGCTGTCAACACCGATACGATCGCACCACGATTTAAATGCAGTGTCACCAATCCTTCTGCTTCTAGCTGCTTCAAGGCTTCACGCACGGGAATACGACTAACTCCAAACTGAGTAGCGATTTCATCCTGTCTCAGCGATTGTCCTTCCTGAAAAATGCCGCGCAGAATCGCTTCCCGCAAAGCATCGGCAATTAAATCTGGGGTACTGCGTTGTTGTTGCAGCACATTGGCTGCTAAGTCATTTAAGTTCATAATTTATATTGTATACAAAATCCAAAAGATTGTATACAATATCCAAAGCAGGTTTTTTAAACATCCCTTCAATACCACGGGAGACAATTATGAGCATCGCATCTCAACCAGACCGAGTTATCATCTTCGACACCACGCTACGCGATGGCGAACAGTCACCGGGCGCAACCCTCAATGTAGAAGAAAAGCTAGCGATCGCTCATCAACTAGCTCTCCTTGGTGTCGATGTGATTGAAGCAGGTTTTGCCGTTGCTAGTCCGGGAGATTTTCAAGCTGTTAAAACCATTGCTGAACAAGTCGGGATACCCGGTGGGCCAATCATTTGCAGTTTAGCTAGAGCCATTCGCCAAGATATTCACGCCGCCGCCGAAGCCTTGAAAGGCGCGGCTCGTCCCAGAATCCACACGATGATTTCTACCTCTGATATTCACCTGAAATATCAGTTGAAAAAATCTCGCAGCGAAGTATTAGCGATCGCATCAGAAATGATTGCTTATGCTAAGTCGTTTGTAGACGATGTAGAATTTTCACCAATGGATGCTAGCCGCACTGAGCCAGAGTTTCTTTATGAAGTTTTGGCAAGAGCGATCGCAGCAGGTGCAACTACAATCAACATTCCTGATACCGTTGGTTACTGCACACCCAAAGAAATCGGAAATCTAATTCAGGGAATTCGAGAACATGTTCCTAATATCGATGGGGTGATTCTTTCCATTCATACTCAAAATGATTTGGGTTTGGCGACAGCTAACGCTTTGGCTGCAATTGAATACGGCGTGCGTCAGGTGGAATGTACCATTAATGGCATTGGGGAACGAGCAGGTAATGCAGCATTGGAAGAGATTGTCATGGCCTTGCAGGTTCGCAAACCATTTTTCAATCCTTATTTTGGTCGTTCGGTTGATGACGATACACCCCTGACTAATATTAAGACTGAGGAGATTTACAAAACCTCATCCTTGGTTTCCCAATTAACTGGGATGCTGATTCAGCCCAATAAAGCGATCGTGGGAGCAAACGCTTTCGCCCATGAGTCTGGTATTCATCAAGATGGAATCATCAAGCACCGCGAAACTTATGAAATTATGGAAGCTGCTGCGATCGGTTTGCCAGAAAATCGCATGGTTTTAGGCAAGCACTCTGGAAGAAATGCTTTCCGTACCAGGCTCAAGGAATTGGGGTTTGAATTGAACGAAGCGGATTTGAATAAAGCCTTCAATCGGTTCAAAGAAGTCGCTGATAAGAAAAAAGAAATCTCAGATTGGGATTTAGAGGCGATCGTTCGAGATGAAACACAGATTCAAGTAGAAAGTGGCTTCCAAATCGAACACGTCCAGGTAATCTGCGGTGACTGTACTTGCCCAACTGCAACCATTACAATTGTCACACCTGAAGGTAAAATCCTCACGGATGCCAGTGTAGGCACTGGCCCAGTGGATGCGGTATATCAAGTAATCAATCAATTGGTGGAAATACCCAATCAACTGATTGAATTTTCTGTCCAATCTGTGACTGGAGGAATTGATGCACTGGGAACAGTTACAGTTCGCTTGAAGCATCAAGAGCGGATATTCTCTGGGCAAGCATCTGATACTGATATCGTGGTAGCCGCAGCTTATGCTCATCTCAACGCCCTGAATCGCCTTTATCGTTACTTGCAAACTGAGAAATCCGAGTTTCATGAGATAAACTCTGCTGTTGTGTCTGGGTAGATCGGATGCGTTGCTGAAAACAGGCATAAACTTTTGTAGAGACGTAAAATTTTACGTCTCTACAAAGGTTTTGGTTGCACAACTAAGTACTGTTTTGCATAAAATCTTAGCGCATTAACATTGCAGACCGAAGCATTAACATTGCAGACCGATGCATTGGCATTGCAGACCGATGCATTAACATTGCAGACCGATGCATTAACATTGCAGACCGAAGCATTGGCATTGCAGACCGAAGCATTGGCATTGCAGACCGATGCATTGGCATTGCAGAGCGATGCATTAACATTGCAAAGCGATGCATTACCATTACCAAATTTAATTTGTTACAAACTTAATAAAATGCTCTACTAAGGTGACTCAAACACAGGCAAAAGGCTTGTGTCACCTCGTTCACCTCGTTCCTAGTCTTCATACCAATTCACGAAAATCCTGATACATATATATTTCTCGTAGGGGCATGGCAATGCCATGCCCCAAAAGAGCGTATTTGTATCATTATTAAAGTGAAATGGTATCAGACTGGGAATGTATTACTAGGGGCTGCTGCCTCTGGTCAAGCCACTGGAGGCAGAGCCTCTAAGAATGGGTTCCCAGCCTCCAGGCTGGGGCAAGGGGTAGGGAGAAAAAAGGTTTTATTGTGCAAAATTACTTAGACTAATATAATTGAGATTCAGTAATTTCTCTCTTGGGAGAAAAACTTGACAGCGAAATGTTTTTATAGTAACTTTGTACTATACAACTACTTACGTATTGTATAAAACTTTGCACTTTTGACTACGCTAACAGGAAAGCACAAAAGAAATGAAGCTATCTAAGGTAGACTTGAGCAGTTTAGTTGCGATCGCTCACTCTGATGGATATTTGCAGTTGTTGCTTGATCGAGGCGACGAACTAGAGTTTTTGGAAATTCCGGCGCCAGTAGAAGCTTATGAAGGATTGCAAGAACTGAACGAAACAATTGCCCAAACACCTGCACTACCCTTTGAAGAAGAACCAATTGCTATGTTACCAGTTAGCTCATCAATGGCGATCGCTGTAGGCTATGATCGCGACGAACACATTTTGCAAGTTGAGTTTCAAAATGGAGGTGTTTATCAGTACTTAGGCGTAGACGAGGATACTTGGGAAGATTTACATTCCTCTGACTCAATTGGCAGCTTTTTCAATCAAGCGATTAAAGGTAAATATGACTGCGATCGTCTAGATCATGCAGATTATACTATTGACTAATAACTGCATGTAGGGTTTTCAATAATTCTTGTGTTGTGTAGGGTTTGGGTAAAAAGGCTGTATGTTCATCTGTTTTGTCGATTGGTACTTGTTCACTTGTTACAAGTCCACTAACAACAATAATCGGCAATAAGGGATTAATATCTTGCAATGTCCGAATGGTAGTTGCTCCATCCATCTTGGACATCATCATATCGATAATTGCGGCACTAATTTTATCTTTATGCTGGGCATAAATTGCTAATGCTTCGATGCCATCACCAGCAGTCATTGCTGTGTAATTATAATTTTCGAGGGATGTTTTAGTAATTTCCTGAATGGCAGTTTCATCATCTACAACCAAAATACATTCTCCAGATCCAGTTGGTATTGCCGTATCTTCTAACAACTCGATTGGAACTTGATTAACTGCTGGTAAGTATACCTTAAACTTTGTTCCCTTGCCGACAAAACTTGATACAGTGATAAAACCATCGTGTTCTTTAATAATTCTTATTACTGTTGATAACCCAAGCCCTGTACCTTTACCCAACTCTTTTGTTGTAAAAAATGGTTCAAAAATTCTATCTAATATTTCACTGTTGATTCCAAGCCCGGTATCAGTAACTGTCAGAACAATGTAAGCACCAACTTTAGCATCTATATGCATACTGGCATAAGTTTCATCAATCCAAATATTCTCGGCAGATATTGTTAAATTTCCGCCTGTAGGCATGGCATCGCGTGCATTGAGACACAAATTAATCAGTACCTGATGCAATTGGGTACTATCGGCACAAATAGGTAACAATTCCTCCTGAATTTCTGTGTACACTGCGATTGATTTGGGAAATGTTTGTGAGATAATTTGCTGCATTTCTAAAAGCAGGTGTTTAACTTGAAGCACCGTGCATTGCCGTGTAGCGGCTTGTCCTTCGACATTGCCTTCAATTCCCCTAGTAAATGACAGCACTTGCTTGACCAAATCAGCACCACGTTTGGCATTGTTTTCTATTATTGACAGCATCTGATTAATCTGTTGATCGCCGATTTTAGATTTGAGCAGATGCACTGACATCAAAATTGGTGACAACACATTATTTAAATCGTGAGCAATACCACTAGCAAGAGTGCCAATACTTTCCATGCGTTGAGCGCGTAACAATTGTTTTTCTAGTTGTTTTTTCTGGGTAATATCAGTATCAACAACAAGGATTGATTTGGCTTGAGAATGTTCATCATTTATCAGCTTCCAGCGACTTTCAACGATAAGTTTTTTGCCAGATTTGCTGGTTTTCTCTAACTCACCTTGCCAAGATCCATCCTTTAATACAGTCTGATAAATTTCTCGCTTTTGCGGCAAAGGTTCAGTGGAAAAAAGTTCATCTGACTGCTTACCTATAGCTTCTTCTGACTTCCAGCCGTAAAGTTCCTCAGCATTTTTGTTCCATAATAAAATTTTGTTGGACAAATCTTGCACGACAATTGCATCAGTGACAATATCCAGCAATGCTTCTTGTGCCTGCTTGTACTCCTGTTTAATACTTGCCAGTTCAGCGAATTCCCGCCGGATTTCTAGTTGTCTAACTACCAGGCGGCTAAGAGTTTGCAGTGCTTCCACCTGTTTGGGACTGATTTGGCGTGGTACGCGATCGCCTATACACAGAGTCCCGATCGCTTCTCCCCCTGATGCTAACAAAGGTATACCTGCATAAAATCTTATGCAAATTTCAGTATAAGTAACTAGATGATTCGGAGCAAATCGTTCATCAGCTAAGGTATCGGGAATAATTAAAACTTCGCCACTTTCTATACAAATCGGGCAGAAACCAGTATCTCGTGGGATTTCCTGTACATCTAACCCTACCTTGGCTTTGAACCACTGACGGTTAGCGTCAATTAGATTAATCAAGGCGATCGGTGTGTTACAAATCTGTGCGGCTAAGAATGCAATATCGTCGAATGCTTCTTCTGGTGGAGTGTCGAGAATCTGGTACTGACGCAGAGCCTCAAGCCTCGCGGCTTCATTGTTACACACTAAAGATTTCATTAAATCCTTCCTAACTCTTGTTGAATGACAGCTTGCCCTCGTTTTACTAAAAAATGTCCATTTACAGCGCTTTCTCTAAGGGATTCATCTTACTGCACTTGATAGCTCAATGAAGTCATTATCAGATTATTTAAATAACTGAGCAAGCATATAGCTTGATGGCTTTAATTATACTAGTATGCCTTAAGAGGGATGAACAAGAATTTTGCTAATTTTAAGTTAATTTTAGAAGATTTACAGCTTTATAATTTTTTGTAAACAAAGAAAATTACTTCCACTAAGATTAAGTAGGCGGTAATATATGCAACTATGTTGATAAATTTAAATTGTCAGGTGCGATCGCAGTAAGCACGATATAGGGGACTTCCAAGTAAAAAAATATTCCATTGCTATTGTTCACTGTTGACCGTTGACGGTTCACGAGTTTTTAGTCAACAGTCAACAGTCAACAGTCAACGACTTGAATGTGGAATAATTTATTTTTTGGAGTTCCCTAGGACTAATATTTGATTTCTGAAAAAGCTCCGTACAGATCGAAAAGCCTAATTCCCTACTCCCTACTCCCCACTCCCCGCCCACATAGATAATTTCAAAAATCAATCAAATACGATTCCTATAATATCACTAATTTAGTTTTACGTATTTTCATTTAGCATAAAAAATAATAATTATACATTAAAATCCGTAGTTTAGATTTTTCTTGCCCACTTAACTTATGGTGCTTTTATCCTAAAAAATCCTTGTTTTGCCTAAAACCATTAGCAAGAGCAAGTAAACATACACCAGCAGCGTTTTGTTCAGGGACAATAGAAAAAGCCTACATAATACCAACGCAGTTATGACAACTACACTTACCTCTGCTGTTAAACCAAAAGCCGAAGATAGTTTTGCCATTAGCTTTGCACCATTGTCTCTTGAAGAAATCTATGCTTTGTCTGACGATCCAGCCAACGGTGCTGTGGTTATGATGAGTGGCGTAGTTCGCAATCAAACTGATGGTAAACCTGTAGTTGCTCTAGAGTATCAAGCTTACGAACCTATGGCATTGCAGATATTTTATCAAATTGCTGCTGATATTCGTTTATCTACGCCTGATGTGAATCGGGTAGTGATTCATCATCGCACTGGACGTTTGCAAGTTGGAGAAATTAGCGTTTTAGTCGCAGTCGGTTGTCCTCATCGGAGTGAGGCGTTTGAAGCTTGCCAATATGCTATTGATACCCTCAAACACAATGCCCCCATTTGGAAAAAAGAACATTGGGAAGATGGTTCTAGCTGTTGGGTAAGTATTGCTGCTTGTGAAACATCAGGAGAGAATTGTTAAAATAATTCGTAGGTTGGGTTGAGGCTTTACGTTACCCAACAAACCCAGGAAAATGTTGGGTTTCGTTCCTCAACCCAACCTACACATTTCTATTTTTTATGCAAAACCTACGCAGTATTGACAGTGTACTAGCTTTTTTGTATTAATCAACATTTTAACTTTTGAACTTTTAGTTTCCCCGAAGATAGTAATATCAACCAATACAGTTCAATTAACCCCCAAATGCAATGCAAGAGACGAAGAAAAGTAACGTCTCTACATACCTATCAATACCAAAAATCCTTAACTGAACCGTATTGTAATATTAACGACAAAAAGTTCTTGGACAAATACTGTGATTTACTTTTAGTGCAAAAACGAACTGAGGCAATTTGCAATGTGTTTTTTGATTTGCGTAAAAAATACGTGACTTTTTTATTTGTCCAAAATCTAAACCAATTAGTTAGTAATCTCTAATTCTCAAATCCCTACTTAACAAAAATATTTAATTATTATTAAAAATATTTATATTTGCAAAACAACAATTTATGTTGCATTTGTTTACAGAAAAGGCATGACTCTATTGAGGTTTGTAAATAATTTGTATTTCTATAAGTAATATTCCTTTAGACTGATTTTCAACAGGAAAATGTGGGAATAAACACAAATGCATTCGTTAAATATATTTTGTCACGAATTTGTAGTTGCTGTTTCCTTTGTAGCTTGCATTGTTGGGCTGGTGTTACTGTGGGACAGTAAGCAGCAAAAAAATGATGTAGAAGAAACAGAGCGGATTTTATTTAGAATGAGCTTTACTTACTGGCTAGTTTACTGTGTAGCCTTTGGTATAGAAAAAATAGTTTTACCCGACTGGGAATCTATAGTCATGACTTTGAGAATAACTACAGCTTTGTCATATTTCTTAACTTTTTCTTGCATTGTTAGTCTGCCACTACACAAATTTGCAGTCCACCGTGTCGAAGAATAGTTATGGGGCATGGGGAATTGGGAATTGGGCATGATTATTTCATAGCGATCGCTAATGCCGTTTCCAATTCTGACTGCACCAAAGGGGTTAAAATAAACACCTCTTGTACCGTCTTCCCCTGCCGTGCGATTACTTTATAGCCGCCGCGAATCGGTACTGAAACGCGCAGTTGCATTTTCGGGCAATGGCCTTTTGCCCGCCCAATCACTCCTGGTGTCACTGTTTGGATGCTATCTTGTTGACAAAGACGTTCTAAAATGGGGATAAGACCATCAAGGTGGGTCGAGTGATTCCAAACCAGTCTGCCAGCTTTTTGCGTTCGCGTAGCGTCTCTAAGAGTTGCCGTTCGGAGAGAATCTGCGGTGGGTTTGCCCATGATAATTAAGCTGCTTCTAGAGGTGCCATTGTCAAACCTGCTCGGTGCAGCTGCTGGTGATAGAGTTCCGCAGGTTCTTGGGGCCCGACCCAGACGATCGCTTGACCTTCATAGTGTACCTGATTAGTTAGATCCCATGCGCGATCGCCAGTCATCCCTGGAATATATTTCATCAAACATTCACTCACATGTTGGAATGTATTAAAATCATCGTTTAATACAATCACTTTGTAATTCGGATAAGTCTTACGGGTAACTTGATTAGACCGTTCAGGAGCTTTAGTTGGTGCTGTGGCCATCCCGTAAACATCTGCTGAAAGTATCATAACCATAGAACAATTAGTCAAGATAATTTTACAAAACTACACTACAAAGAACTAGTTTAGTTCATTGTCAGTTGTCATTCGTCATTTGTCCCTTGTCCGTTGTCCTTAATAAATGACCAATACTTCTCTTCTTAGGCTGTGCCCTAAGCGTAGCTGTGCCGCAGGCTTTACGGCAGCTCTTAGAGACGCACTCGCGTTCACTCAGTACAAATGACAAATGACAAATGACAAATGACTATCTATCGCCAATTATCCCAGTTTTCGTTAAAAATGGATGTATCGGGGAAGGCTGTGGGGTTACCATTTTGTTGCAAAAGCCGTTTGAGAGCTTCGAGTTGTGGCTCTTGTTTGGGTAAATTATCGACTAATTGGTAGGGTGCGATCGCATTTTTAAGGGCAAAACTAGCAACAGTTCCCGCAGCTGCGCCAGAAGACCATTCAAAGGAATGGACTCGATAGGCAGCAGCAGCAATATGACTAGTAGCAATGCTTTTGCCACCTACTAGTAAATTATCAATTTTCTGGGGAATCATTGCCCTCAAAGCAATTTGGAAAGGATAAGCAAGGCCAGCACCACGCCTTTCACCTGGACGTTCTGTATTACCAGGGGCTTCTGGGGGACTATTCACCATACAAGGATGGAAATCTATAGCGTAGTGACCAATACCCACAGCATCGGGGAAGATGGTAGAACGAGTCCGTCGCATTGCTTTGTCTGGTGAAACTTTACCTTCAATTACTGATACTGCTTCCAAACCTGCAAGTGCTGCTCGTAGTCTGCGATACATATCTGCTGGTAGAGTCTGGGAGTAATACTGATCATTGTAATCGCGGCGAGAAATATCAATTTCCCAAATACCAAAGCCACCAGGTTGTCCCCAACTGGGGCGGCCAATGATGCGCCGTCCTTCGCGCATATAGGGATATTTCGATAAGCCATGCACTGTCCCCATTGGTGAATTTAACCCGGAAACAAAGCGGTTATTGCTTTGCTGCTGCTTTACACCCTCCCCCAACTGGGAATCTGTAGTCCCAGCTACCAACCAATAATAGAAAGAAAGGGCATTTTCTTCAGCATTGCGGAGGGTTTCTGTTCGCAATCCTCCCATCCAACCACCTGGTTTTAACTGCCCAGTACCTTGTAACTGTTGGCGACTGTAAACTAAGTTATCCTTAGCTGTTCCGGGGCGGTAGTCGTTACCCCAAGTCCAGTTTTGCATGGAAATATCCCCTGGTGTAGCAGCAGTAAAACTGACACCGCCAAATTTTACTGGTTTCCCTTTGTTTGGACTCCAAATGCGCCGATAGGTGAAAACTAAGTCAAAGTTCGCCAGTCGCTTTAATTCATAGCTAAAATATGGTGCGTATTGTAAATAAAATGGGGGCATCGTCTGCGGTTGCGGTTCCTTAGTTGCCTCCATTGCAAAGGTGTAGGTAAAGCCTTGAGGGCAATAAGGATCATTGTTGGCGCCAGAAGCAGAAGGTTCTAGGTAAGAACGGGCATCAATACCCAATCGATAGGGAACATCAGCAAGGGCAATAATTTCTCCAGTTTCGCTCGCGTCTACGACATACCATTTAGGAGCATCCCCTTTATCTGCCTTGGGGAGGAAACGGAGAATAGTTTTGGTAAACCGAGATGAGTTTTCGTAGCTGTAAGAATCTTCAATACTTTGAGATAAAGTAAAAGTATTGAGCGGTGGTGCTAATTTTGCTGGTTGATGTTGAATTGCGATCGCACCATTAATTATTTTGCCATCAGTAGCGATTTCCAAATCCTTAATTACGGTGTTGGGAAACCATTGCAACTTCCCTTTGCCTTGCTTCTCGGCATCTTTGAGCATCTGAACCAAAATGGCGTGAGCATCGCGGGGAAGAAAGCAGGAGTCACTTACCCAACAGTCACCTGGGTTAAGTTCACCGTATTTGCGCCCAATGCGGTTTCGCAATTCCATGTAGCCACGAGAATAGAATTTGAGGGCACGCTGAGTTGGGCGTTCGTCTAACGCAGATGTCCCTTGAGAAGAAATTTGTCCTCCCAGCCAGTCGGTAATTTCTGTGAGACAAACCGTTCGTCCGGCTAGTAACCCCTCGTAAGCTGTGGCAGCACCGGATAGTCCACCACCCACAACTAAAATCTCGCAATTGACAGTTTTATCTGGGGTTCTTGGTGGTGTTGCGATCGCTCCATCAAATCCAACAAAAGTAGATATTAAATTGAAACTGATCAGCGATGTCAAACTAAAAGCTATTTTGTGTCTACCGTTCATGGTTAAAGAAACCCCTTCAACTTCTGTTCCATTTTGTAGACGGTAGCATCTAGCAAATGTTTAACTCAAGCAATTCTTTACAAGGTAATCTACGCAATATAGTGTGGGATTAAAGTTTTTGAAGCTAATAGCACGCTCGACAAGTGAAAATTTTAAGAAAATAAGTGTGAAACCTTGTTGAATTCCTCACTTCACCCCAAGTCTTGAATATGAGCAGCATTCAGCTATTCAATTGTCAGAGTCTCGTTTAGCTTAAGCAGCCATTGATAACATGGCTCATCAATTGGGGCAATGTCCCTACGTCGCTGCGCTAAAGATTCTGTGTAAGCTATGAGCCAAGCAGATGCAAGTTCTTGCTCAGTTGTAGACTCTTGTCCCAATGTCCGAGCAAATTGTAGCTCTACCCATTCTTTAAAAGTAATTATTTCCAGGGATATCCCAAATATTTCTTCAATTTCATTACATCTAGGCATCAGTTCATCAATTCGTTCAGCTTCAACACTTGTAACGAAACCAGCCTTTCTAAGGGCGGGATGTACTTCCAATTTTTCTGATAATTCCTCAATCTCATCTCGCAAGTATGACTTACCATACTTGGCATCCCAAGCTTCCACAATTTGTCTATCCTCTAAAAGCTCAATATCACCAACATTGCCATGCTTCTTATTGGCTGAACGCATTTGTGAAAGTGGTTTTAGCAACCTGTGGGGAAAAACTTGGTATTCTTGCATAGCCTGCATTAAGCTATGCATTGCTATCTCCATTAAACGAGCCGCATAATCAGATTGATTAATGTGACGCAGTATGATACTTAATAGAATGCCTTTATCAACAACTGTTGCTCCCAGAAATAAGGTCAGAGTCTCAAGAGTTTGTAAAGCTAATCTTCTAAAGTTATCTGCTTGATTGAGTAGTTGCGAAAGAAGATAGCGCAGTGCTACTTCAGAAACTACTTCGTCTTTCTCAATTGCCTCAACAAGACTTACCCACTCAGAACGTGCGCCTCTCATGTTGGCTTTATATACAGATGAATACGGGTAATTTTCTGCTAAACTGCGTGTCATCATGAAACCATCCGCATTCAATCTCAGTAGTTCATATTTTCGTAACACAGGTGTAATGTATTGCTTATCGAGAGAACGCATAGAGATACCATCACGCCAAGAAAAGTCTCTTGTAGCCGTACTCCCTTTGTGTAACCTAATACTCTGCTCTGGCTCAATTGCTTTAATGCACAACTGTAGAATTGACAAACCTACTAATGCTCTACCAACTTCGCTGGTCACTGACTGTACAAGTCTATCTAAAAGACATTTATGCGTTTGGTTCAAAATCAAGAAATCAAGATTCGATGAATAATCTCTGCAAAATAAAATCTGTCTTTCCAAGTAACCTGTAGATAGTTCTACTGCTATTTTCTTGTACCGTATCTTTGCAGCCTGACTCATTCCTCCTTCTTGAAAGTATTGAATTGTTCCATCAGGTAAAACCAACTCACTTCTATTTGTATAAACTCTCAGGTGTATCTCATTCATAATCTGTTTATAGACTTTTGCGAAGTTGCACGCTTTTAGGGTTTAGTGTGGGAAAGGCGTAAGGAATCAAATACTCACCTTTGGAAATTTGTGAGTTTGTGTTGTGATTTCTAACTTCGTAGCCCATAGTTCGCAGAGACTGAAGATAGGAAAAGACATCTTCTGCTTTCACACCCCATCGGTCTGCAAGCTCTGTGGCTGAAAGTTGAGCAGCAGTACCAATACACCTCGTCACACATTGGATTACACGCCAAAGTGGTTTAACTTTCAACTGAGGATGAAAAGTTATTATTCCACTAATTTGGGCATTGTATTGATAATATCCAGATAACTGAACTAAATCCGCTTTTCCTGTAACTTCAGTTAACTTTTCTTCAAAAGCTTTCCAAAGAGATGTATATAACTGTGTATCAAGAGCCTTAGCACAAAGCTTAACTGAACACGTTCCCAGAACCCATTCATCATGACCACAAGACGGATTAACATCTACCACATATTGATCTTCTTCTTCGCAATTATCATTGATACCTGCTGTGAACAACCAGCATGAATCATTCAAATCGTAAGATATATAAATTTTTACACTTTCATAAGTTTGTTTTGTTGTCCAAGAAAAATCAGCAGATAAAAATCTGATCATTTTTCCTTTGTCTTCATATTTAAAACGAGGTATAGATAAAATTTTTCCTGCTTGACGTAAATCTGCAATTGCAGATTTAGCCTTCTGAGAATAAATTTCTGTTAACTTTCTTTTTCTCTGCCGAAAACCTAGTTTTTTATTTTCAGGTAAGTAACTTATAGGGAAAGGTAATTTAAATTTAATTACTTGTTCTAAAATACTAAGAGCTAATATTCGCCCAAGTTGAGGAGGCACTGAATTTCCAATTTGTTCAATAGAAACCTGTCTATTCCCAATAATTTCATAGGCATCAGGAATAGTTTGTAATCTCTTTAACTCTGCAATAGAGAATTTCCGATTTCCCCAACTGAAAGGCCCGGTATATTGTCCTCCCTGCGCTTTAATTGTCCGTACTGGATTTGTTGGATCTGCTTTATACAAGAAATCTGAAAATTTTGATCTCCAGCTAAAGATTGGGTTAGGATAACCCATTTCTTTTGTATAAAAACTATAGTTAAGTCCAGGTGGAATATGTTCGAGTAGATGTCCAAAACGTCCGCCTAGACCTGTTTCCATTTCTGAAATATCAGCGCCTTCTACAGCTTCTCCTGCTGAATAATAAGGATTTTGATTTAGAGAATCTGGGCCATGAGTAGGATAGGGAAATAAATATTCCCCTTCTTTTAATCCAACAATAAATAAACGTTCTCGATGTTGAGGTACTCCATAATCAGCAGCATCAAGAATCCGAAAATAAATATTATAGCCAACTTCTCTAAAAGCTTTTTGAATTTCTTGCCAAGCTTTCCCTCCATTAGCACCAGTTATTCCATATACATTTTCAAATAAGAATCCTTTAGGCTTAAGTATATTGAGAATACGAACATATTCTTGAAATAATGTACCTCTAGCATCAGTTGTTCCAGACACTCCAGCAGCTCTACGTCCGGCAGCAGAAAAAGTTTGACAAGGGGGGCCTCCAATAATAAAGTCTACTGTCAGATGAGATTCAGGTAAATAATCTCTAATATCAATGCAGACAGCTTCAGAGCCTTCTAGCCATTTCTCTGGTAAAGAATTCCTTTGTAAAGTTTGAACATACTTAGCTTCAAGCTCTACCATTTGAATGATTTCAAAGCCAGCATCATGAAATCCAATGTCTAATCCACCACCACCTGAAAATAAACTGAGTGTTTTAATGGGAGTATGTCCCTGTTCCATCAGCCATTGGCGGAGAAATTTACCAAAATTGTCAGTCCATGCTGGTTCTTGCCTGACTTTAAGAATGGCTAAAATATCTTGGAACCAAGTTGTATTAATTGGCTCGGAGCTAGACAAATTGAGGAAAAGAGACAACTGTTGCATTGCGTAATCTAAATATAGCGGTTGGAGGTTGTGTACAATATTCTTTGGTAACACAAAGTTGCCTAAAAACTAGAATAGTGTATTCCATCCATATACCCGTGAAAAATCTGCCCAAGTTCAATACCTATCCAAAAGATCAACCGATTTTTGTTTATTTCGTCTCTTTTTCTGAAATTAAAAACTGCTCTTGCTAAAAGTAGACAAGAGCAGTTTTTAATCGCAAAGCCCAAAATAAGAATTTAGGCATCTTCAAGTTCAAACTGAGCCACCGTAACGGCGTTAAAAGCAAAAGCCAAAACTAATGGCATTGGTGACTGCAACCAAAAGGTACAGAGAACAGCTAAAATTGTGCCAATTACTGCGGACATCGACCACAATCGTTCTTCAAAAGTCAACCCCTTCTCGGCTTTAATCACCCTGAGAACGTGAACTGGAATTGGTTCCGGCATTACCCCACCCGGCGGGAAAGCCCAGAAGTTGTTACGTCGCTCTACAAATAAATCTGTCCAGCCATTTTCTTGGCACCATGCCTCAATCCATTGAAGTGAGTAATGATTCATCATCGGGTTTGGGAGTTCGGTTTCTAGAAGTTGTGTACTTGGAGAATGTAAGCTCTTGGAGATTCCTGAACAACTAACTAATCGCTATAAAATTAACGCTAATTATCCAACTTTTAAGCTTTGTTAAGCAGTTGAAACGCATATAATTACGCTCAAACCGTGCTTTCATTAATTAAAAGACTAACAGTTGATGGGGGCTGTTGAATTTAAAAGACAATAAACTTTACTTGAAACATTGAAAATCAAGAATTGTAAATAAGCCCATGAGTATTACTGCTTAAGAAAACTCTTTATATCCTGAAATTTAAATCTAAAAATGAATAATTGTAAACAAATATCTGAGCGTAGGCTCAGTTAAAGGGGAAATAGAATTGCGGGTAAGCACAAAAGGTAAATTTTTAATTAATTTTCCTTCTCAAGAAAGATGATTTAAATTTTTAGACATCTCTGAGGGTAAATAGAATCAAAGTGAAGCTAGGAGTAAAATATCTAAAGAAATAAAAACTTACTTGATTGAAATCAAATATATGTTAAGTATACTTTGGGGTATTGTTGTTGTACTGATTGCTTTTTGGGCATTAGGACTGGCACTTCATATTGCCGGAAATTTAATTCATGCAGTGTTGCTTTTAGCGATCGCTCTTGCTATCTATAATTTTTTCAAAGCGCGTGATGTGTAAATATAGTGGTTCCCAATCTGGTAAGGTAGGTTTTCAAAGTTACTAACCTTGGTAAAAAAGATTTGAGTGTACCTAAGTTGCTTAGGCAGGGAGTAGGGAGTAGGGAATAGGGAATAGGGAATAGGGAATCAGCCTTTTCGAGTTGAGGGCGAGTTTTCTCACGCACTCAAATAGAGTCCTATTATCTATTTAAGTGCGAACGCTCCTAATATTGCCATTCTCTAGCTAAGGGTGAGAAGCGATGTCTACTAAAGGCTACGCATCCACCCTTTTTGCGTTACAAAATATTAAGCTAGGGAAATACATGTTCACCAAGTCCAGTAGCAAGGCTGGGAGTCTTAATTAAGATGAGCCAGTCTTGCTAATATTCAAATGCGGTAATTAAATGCAGCGATTAGACACCAAATTGACTCTCGATATGTTATGGCGGCAAGGGTTGGCGTTCCTTCTAGGAATTATTATATGGTGCGTGGCTGATCCCGCACTGGCAGTAGACTGGACTCATCCGCTTTCATTTAGCAATGCAGAGTTGTCAAGACGTGATTTTTCTGGTGACAGCTTGCAAGCTGCGGAGTTTTCTAACGCCAATATGGAACTGGCTAACTTTTCTAACGCTGACTTGCGGGGAGCAGTGATGAGTGCTTCAGTGATGACAAATGCAAATCTCCACGGAGCAGATTTAACTAATGCAATGGTTGATCAGGTAAACTTGACTAAGGCAGATTTGAGCGATGCAGTTTTCAAAGAAGCTCTTTTGCTCCGCGCCATATTTAATGATGTGAATATAGACGGTGCAGATTTTACAGATGCAATTTTGGATAGAGCGCAAATCAAAGAACTGTGCGGTAAAGCCAGTGGTGTGAATTCCAAAACAGGCGTGCAAACTCGTGATTCTTTAGGATGTCAATGAAACGTGTTGGTGTAATTGGTGGCGGACAACTTGCCTGGATGATGGCGGATTCAGCACAGAAGCTAGGAGTAGAATTAGTAGTACAAACTCCAAGTGTTCACGAGCCGGCTGTGTCAATTGCCAAAGAAACTGTTTTCGCCCCAGTTGATGACGCAATAGCTACGAAAATATTAGCTCAAAAGTGCGATGTCATCACCTTTGAAAACGAATTTGTTAACTTAGATGCTTTATCTGTTTTAGCACACCAAGGCGTTTGTTTTCGTCCCAGGTTAGAAGCCTTAGCTCCTCTTTTAGATAAATATCATCAGCGTTGCTATTTACGCGACTTGGGTTTACCTGTCCCCCAATTTGTCGCCCTTGACGAGGTAGAAAATCTCCAATCAAAAATAGAATATCTAGGTTTTCCAGTAGTCCTCAAATCCCGTCGCCACGGTTATGATGGTCAAGGTACTTTCATAATTCAGGATTTTGCTACTTTAGAGCAAACCCTAAGTGATGAAACCACAACAACTTTAAATCAATCACTTTTTTTGTTAGAAGAATTTATCCCTTTTGAAAGAGAACTAGCAATTATTGCAGCTCGTTCTGTAGAGGGAGAAATTGTAACTTATCCAGTGGTAGAAACCCAACAAGAACAACAAGTGTGTCGGCGGGTGATTGCGCCAGCCGAGATTACGCCTAATCAAGTAGCAGAAATTCAAGCGATCGCACATACTCTATTAAATAGTCTACAAGTAGTAGGCATTTTTGGAATTGAGCTATTTCTGGGTACTAATGGCAAAATCCTGGTAAATGAAATTGCACCCCGTACCCACAATTCTGGGCATTTTTCCCTTGACGCCTGTGAAACTTCGCAGTTTGAGCAGCACCTCAGAGCAGTTTGTGGTTTACCTTTAGGAAATCCGGCTTTGCAATGCGCCAGCGCTGTGATGGTGAACCTACTAGGGTATGAAAACTCTCACAGCGACTACCAAAGCCAGCGTCAACAAATAGCAGAAATTCCCCAAGCGCACGTTCACTGGTATGGAAAGACTCAATCACGTCCTGGGCGGAAGTTAGGACATGTTACCGTTTTGCTAGATAATCAGAATCGAGAGCAAGCGATCGCCATCGCCCACAGCATAGAATCTATCTGGTATCCCAGGTAAATTTTCAGAAACTTTCGATGTTGAACACACAACATCTTTTTGAAAGCTATAATGAGTGAAGTTGCACTACGACGTTGGTGACTGCCATCAAGTTTTTTGATCTATGCCTTTAATGACAAGGGAGTCAACTGTTCTCGTGGCAGTAGACCGGGCATGTACCCGGAAACTTCAAACGAGGAATTTAGGTTCCCACCTGGATAAACCCAGGTCATAAACTTAGGTAAAACGGCGTCGCGGTGAACTTAAAATTATTAGCTCCCAAAGTCAGTTAGAACTTGGGAGCTTTAATTATTTAAATCAGTTTAAAATAAGCGAACTAACAGTAAAGATTGCCATGTTTTTGGGAAACCTAGATACTGAGGTCTCAAGAATTAAACCCTATGGTCAGCATTCCCGGATATCATGTTAGCAAAGAACTCTACAACGGTTCTCGAACCTTGGTTTACCGCGCTAATCGAGAAACTGACCAAAAATCTGTAGTGATTAAGCTGATGAAAACCGCTTATCCCAGTTTCAGCGAATTGGTACAGTTTCGCAACCAGTTCACCATCGCCAAAAATTTGAATCTACCTGGAATCATCCAAACCTACAGTCTGGAATTCTATCAGAATGGCTATGTGTTAGTGATGGAAGACTTTGGGGGAATTTCTCTCAAAGATTATTTGACCTCTGTAGAGACGCGATATATCGCGTCTCTGATGGAGTTTTTACAAGTAGCGATCGCACTGTGCAATACATTAGATATTCTAATTCGTTATCGGATCATTCACAAAGATATTAAACCTGCCAATATTTTAATTCATCCAGAAACTAAAGAAGTTAAGTTAATTGACTTTAGTATTGCATCTTTATTGCCACGAGAAACTCAAAGCCTCATGAGTCCTAATGTCCTAGAAGGGACACTCGGCTATTTGTCTCCAGAGCAAACTGGACGAATGAATCGGGGAATTGATTACCGGACTGATTTTTATTCTCTAGGTGTAACTTTTTACGAGTTATTAACAGGGAAATTACCATTTCAATCACACGACCCGATGGAATTGGTACATTGTCATATTGCCAAACTTCCGCCTTTAGTGCATGAGATTAACCCACAAATTGCACCTGTACTCTCATCTATTGTTAGCAAATTGATGGCAAAAAATGCCGAAGACCGCTATCAGAGTGCATTTGGGCTGAAATATGATTTAGAAAATTGTTTACACCAGCTAAAAGAAACGGGGGAAATTGTAAGTTTCCCAATTGCTCAACGGGATGTGTGCGATCGCTTTATTATCCCAGAAAAACTTTATGGTCGTGAGCATGAAGTTAAAACCCTACTCAAAGCATTTGACCGCGTTACCAACAATCAGACAGAATTAATGCTGGTAGCTGGTTTTTCTGGTATTGGTAAAACTGCTTTAGTTAACGAGGTTCATAAACCTATTGTCCGGCAACGGGGCTACTTTATAAAAGGCAAATTTGACCAATTTAATCGGAATATTCCCTTCTTTGCTTTTGTACAGGCGTTTCGAGACTTAATGGGACAATTACTGAGTGAAAGTGATGTTCAATTGTCAACTTGGAAAAATAAAATTTTACAAGTGCTGGGCGACCAAGGGCAAGTCATTCTTGAGGTAATTCCTGAATTAGAAGAAATTATTGGTCAACAACCACCTGCAACGGAACTTTCACCAAGTGCAGCACAAAATCGCTTCAATTTACTCTTTCAAAAGTTCATTCAGGTATTCACCACCAAAGAACATCCATTAGTAATTTTCCTCGATGATTTGCAGTGGGCTGATTCTGCATCACTCAAATTGATGCAGTTGTTGATGAGCGAGTCAGGAAGTGGAGCTTTACTTTTAATTGGGGCTTATCGAGACAATGAAGTATCTACCACACATCAGTTGATGTTGACTTTAGCGGAGATTCGCAAAGCCAATGCGACAATTCACAGCATTACTTTAGCTCCGTTAAGTAAAGCTAGTTTAAATCAATTGGTGGTTGATACCTTGAGTTGTTCAGATAAAACTGCCCAACCTCTAACGGAACTCGTCTATCAGAAAACTCAAGGAAATCCATTTTTTGCAACACACTTTCTCAAAGTATTATATGAAGACGGACTGATTAGTTTTAATTTTGCTCAAGGTTGCTGGCAATGTGATATTGCTGCGGTAAAGGCACTTGCCCTTACCGATGATGTTGTAGAATTCGTAGCGTTACAGTTGCAAAAGTTGCCAACAACAACGCAAAATGTGTTGAAATTAGCTGCGTGTATTGGCAACCAGTTTGATTTGCAAACCTTAGCAATTGTTTCTGAACAATCGGAAACCGAAACGGCAGCATCTTTATGGAAAGCTTTGCAGGAAGGATTAATTTTACCTACTACTGAAGTTTATAAATTCTTTCAATACAGTGGTCATGATTCTGACTCAAACCCATTAAATTGCAATTTCCAAGTCCCCATCTACAAATTTTTACACGATCGAGTACAACAAGCGGCTTACTCTCTAATTCCAGAGAAAGAGAAACAATTTACCCATCTTAAAATTGGTCAATTACTCTTGCAAAATACCTCTGAGTCACAGCAAGAGGAGCGAATTTTTGAGATTGTCAGTCAGTTAAATCGGGGAATATTGCTAATTACCCAACTGACTGAACGTCAACAATTAGCTCAGTTAAATCTGAATGCCGGTCGAAAAGCGAAAGAAGCTACCGCTTATAGTGCAGCAATTCATTACTTCTATTCTGGAATGCAGCTGCTACCGATTAATAGTTGGGAAATCGCATACAAATTGACTCGAAGTTTATACGAAGAAGCTGCCGAAGCCGCTTTTCTCAATAATGAATTTGAGCAGATGGAATCTCTTATCCAGTCCGTCATCGAACAAACAACCACCTTACTGGATAGAGTCAAAGTTTATGAAGTTCAACTCCAAGCCGATCAGGTGCGGAATCAATCATTTAAAGCGATCGCAATTGGGCGTGAACTTCTGGCTCAACTTGGGGTAACATTACCTGAATCAGTAACACCTCAAGATATTCAGCAATCTGTAGTAAACACGCTCTCCATCTTAGCAGGCAGAAGTATTCAAGGCTTAGTTGATTTGCCATTGATGAATGATCCCAAAGCTTTGGTTGCTTTGCGGATTATGGCTAGCATTGCTCCCGCCATCCATCAGGCTGCGCCTTATCTGTTCCCAATTATTGCCTGCGAAGAGGTGAATGTATCTCTTAAATACGGCAATGCACCACTTTCTGCACCAGGGTATGCAGATTTTGGAATTGTACTTAATACTTGTAACCAACTGGAGTCAGGCTCAGAATTTGGCAAACTAGCTTTAATGCTTGTGGATAGATTTCAAGCAAAATCTGTTCAAAGTATGACTATATTTAAGGTGGGTGCATTAAATCAATTTAATCAACAACATATTCGCACCTCAATTAGTTTATTACAGGAATCCCATAGTCTTGGATTAGAAACAGGCGATTTTTTTCATGTGCTAGCATCGATGATTTTCAAGTTATTCTATGTCTATTTAAGTGGCACAGAAGTTTTGGAAATTCTCTTAGCAGATATCAAAGCCTACGAGTCTAATTTCGCTCAAAATCAGCGTTTATTAAATTGGTCGAATATAATCTGTCAAAGCATTAACAATTTAACCGAATCTAGCGATAATTCAGAGTGCTTCATTGGTGAATATTATCAAGATGAACAACTATTATCTGCGCTCATTAAAGAAAATGACGAATTAACACTCCATGTATTTTTCTTAAGTAAGTTAATACTCAGTTATTTGTTTGAGAATTTTCCGGCGGCAGTTGAAAATGGAAATCAGGGAGAGCAATACCTCAACGGTGGCGCAGGAATGCTATCTGTGCCTGTTTTCTACTATTACGATTCTTTGTCTCGGCTGGCTGTCTATCCAACGGCTGAACCATCTCAACAAGAACAATTACTCTTAAAGGTTGGCGAAAATCAGGAAAAATTGCAGTTTCGAGCCAATTTTGCACCGATGAATTTTCAGCACAAATTTGATTTGGTGGAAGCAGAACGCCATCGGGTTTTAGGCGAAAAAATAGCAGCAATAGAATTGTACGATCGCGCCATAACTCTAGCGAAAGAAAACCAATATATCCAAGAAGAAGCGTTGAGCAATGAACTAGCTGCCAAGTTCTACCTCGACTGGGGCAAAGAAAAAATCGCTCAGGCTTATATGCAAGAAGCTTATTACTGCTATGCCCGTTGGGGCGCTAAAGCCAAAACTGACAACTTAGAAAAACACTATCCTCAACTTCTTGCTCCCATCTTACAAGCGCAACTTAATCACTTTCAACTGAGTTCAACCGTCGATGGATCATCATTCCCACATCAAACCATCCACACAAACCTTTCTAGCAGCAGTATTTCTCAAGCCCTCGATTTTGCCACCATCTTTAAAGTCTCACAAGCTCTCTCCAGTGAAATTCAATTAGAGCAATTGCTCACTACCCTCTTGCAAGTGGTGATGGAAAATGCTGGAGCGAAAAAAGCTGCCCTACTTGTACTCGAACAGGGCAACTTAGTGGTTAAAGCTGTAGCCACCATCAATGAAGGGGTGACTCTAGTATCTGTACCATTGTCAAGCAGCCAAAACATTCCGATCGCATTGGTAAACTATGTCAAACACAGCTTAAAAACTGTGGTGCTTGATGATGCAACAGTAAAAAACGATTTTATTACTGACCAATATTTGATGCAGCAACAACCCAAAAGTGTGTTGTGTACGCCGATTTTGCGTCATGGCCAATTAATCGGGTTATTATATCTGGAAAATAAGTTGACGATTGGCGCATTTACGAGCGATCGCCTAGAAGTTATCCAACTGCTATGCGCTCAAGCCGCCATCTCTCTAGAAAATGCTCGTCTTTATCAAGAATCTCAAAATTATGCCCATCAACTAGAGCGATCGCTACAAAAACTTGAGCATACCCAACTACAAATGGTGCAAAATGAAAAAATGGCAACCTTGGGCAATTTAGTTGCTGGGGTGGCACATGAAATTAATAATCCGATTGGATTTCTCAAAGGCAGCCTTAACAATGCCAAAGAGTATACTCAAGACTTACTTGCTCATATCCAATGCTATCAACAACATTATCCCAATCCGGCGATCGCAGTCATTGAGCATGGCGAAGAAATTGATCTAGAATTCCTGACTGAAGACTTACCAAAGCTAGTAGACTCGATGAAGGTGGCAAGCGACCGGATTGAAGACATTAGTACCAGCCTTCGCACCTTCTCCAGAGCCGATACAACCGAAAAAGTTGCTTGTAACCTCCATGAAGGGATTGAGAGTACCCTGTTGATTTTGAAGTATCGCCTCAAAGCTAACGAAAAACGTCCAGCAATTGAAGTCATCACCGAATATGGAAAATTACCACCAGTTAAGTGCTTTTTAGGACAGCTAAATCAAGTATTTATGAACATCCTTGCTAACGCAATTGATGCCTTAGATACATCCGGCGAGGGGCTTTCTTTTGCCGAAGTGGAAGCTGAACGTCAGCAAATATTAATTCACACCGAAGTATCCAGTGAGCAAAACATGGTGTTAATTCGTATCAAAGATAACGGTCAGGGAATACCAGAGGAGATTAGATCGCGGATATTTGACCACCTATTTACAACAAAAGAGGTTGGGAAGGGAACAGGATTAGGATTAGCGATCGCTCGTCAAATTGTCGAGGAAACCCACAATGGGCGGTTGAGTTGCAATTCTGTGCTTGGCGAAGGAACAGAATTTGTCATTGAGATTCCAGTATTTTAACTAATTTGCGATTTTTCTCTCAATGCATAACGCTTCTAATTTAGGACTTACGCATGAGTTACGGAATAACGAACCGCTCCAGGCGCAGTATTTCGACAACTCTTGGAGACACTACGCGAACGCTCAATAACCGGGCACAGAGAAATGAGAGTTTGAGAGATATTTTGCGTAAGTCCTATAATTTTTCGGTAATCTGGAGGACAGGAATAGCATAATTCTACTAAATCTGTATAACTTGATTCTAAATTAGGTATCGTTCAGAGTTAAGATGACAAAATTATCTGAAATTGTGGTTAAAGCTACAGAAAATTGTCACAAAAACTAACTAATACAGTATTTCCAGCCTCGGTCTTCCGACTAGACAGTGGTTTAACTTTTATTCATCAAGAGATTCCCACTACTCCTGTAGTTGTGGCGGATGTTTGGGTACGTGCTGGAGCAAGCCTAGAGCCAGAACCGTGGTTTGGCATGGCGCACTTTTTAGAACACATGATTTTTAAAGGTACGGCGACGCTACCCCCTGGAATGTTCGATTCTAAAGTTGAAAACCGGGGTGGCGTGAGTAATGCGGCGACAAGCTATGATTATGCTCATTATTCTCTCACCACAGCTGCCCCTTATTTAAAAGATACTCTGCCCTACTTGGGAGAGCTACTGCTGAATGCGGCAATTCCAGAAGATGAATTTAGCCGCGAACGAGACGTGGTGCTAGAAGAAATTCGTTCTTGTCAGGACGATTCTGACTGGATAGGCTTTCAAGCGCTGATTCAAAGCATCTATCCGCATCATCCTTACGGACGTTCGGTGTTGGGTACTGAGCAAGAACTGATGCAGCAATCGCCAGAAGCAATGCGCTGTTTTCACCGCACTCACTATCAACCGGAAAACATGACGGTGGTAATTGCAGGAGGTATAGCCCAGCAACCAGCTTGGGAAATGGTAAATCATTCATTTACTGATTTTGCCGAACGCTCGAATTGTCCGCAGTTTGAGAAAGTGGCGAAGCCAGTAATAACAGGTATTCATCGTCAAGAACTGTATTTACCACGCATAGAACAAGCGCGATTATTGATGGCGTGGCTGGTTCCTGGAGTAGAAGAAATTCGCGCCGGCTATGGTTTAGATTTGTTGTCAGTGTTATTGGCAGAAGGGCGAACTTCGCGTTTAGTGCGTGATTTACGAGAAGACTTGCAATTGGTACAGGGAATTTACAGTAGTTTTTCTCTACAACGGGAATCGAGTTTATTTACAATTACTGCCTGGTTGGAACCAGAAAATCTGGAGGAAGTTGAGTCCTTAATTTGCGCTTATTTGGATGATTTGCAGACTACAGGAATTAGTGAACAGGAACTTGCTCGTACACGCAGACTGCTATGTAATGAGTATGCGTTTTCTACCGAAACGCCAAATCAGCTTACAGGGCTTTATGGGTATTACAATACCATCGCCCAAGCTGAATTAGCTGTGACATATCCCCAGCAGATTCAGTCTTTTGATGCCAAAGAACTGCAAAAATTAGCTAAAGAGTATCTTTCCCCAGAGAATTATGCGGTTACTGTACTTAAACCGTGTTAGTCATTAGTTATTAGTCATTAGTCATTAGCAAAAGACAAATGACCAATGACAAAGGACAAATGACAAAGGACAAAAGATAAATGACAACCTTGCTGCAAAAATCGCCTATCCATCGTACCGTATTGAATAATGGCATTGTCGTGCTGGTGGCAGAAAATTCTGCTGCGGACATTATTGCGGCGCGAATTTTTGTGCGTGCTGGCAGTTGTAATGAAAACCGGGAGCAAGCAGGGTTGGCACATTTGCTATCAGCAGTGATGACAAAGGGATGCGATGGTCTTTCTAGTTTGGAAATTGCAGAAAAAGTCGAGTCTGTAGGAGCGAGTTTAAGTGCAGATGCTGGCACTGATTATTTTTTGCTATCTTTCAAGACGGTAACATCCGATTTTGGAGAAATTTTAACATTAGCAGGGCAGATTTTGCGATCGCCTACTTTTCCCGAAACTCAAGTGGAACTAGAACGGCGTTTAGCACTCCAAGATATTCGTTCCCAAAAAGAGCAACCGTTCAATGTCGCCTTTGAACAAATGCGGCAGGTAATGTACCAAAATCATCCTTATGCTATGTCAGTGCTGGGAGATGAAACCACTATGAGCCGCTTAACCCGTGCGGATTTAGTGGATTATCACCAAACTTATTTTCGTCCAGATAATGTAGTAATTAGTATTGCAGGTAGAGTCACACCCACAGATGCAGCCGCGTTGGTAGAAGAAGTTTTTGCTGATTGGCAAGCGCCAGCCCAAGCACTACCAATACTAAATTTACCTGAGATTAAGGTGGAACCACAGGTAAGGCTGAAGCCAGTACAGACACAACAATCAATCGTGATGCTTGGTTATTTGGGAACATCGGTTAATTCTGTTGACTACGCCGCCCTGAAGTTACTGTGTACCTACTTGGGAAATGGGCTTTCTAGCCGCTTGTTTGTCGAATTGCGGGAAAAGCGCGGTTTAGCTTACGAAGTATCCGCCTTTTACTCCACAAGGCTATTTCCAGCCTCGTTTGTGGTTTACATGGGTACAGCACCAGAGAATACCAGCATTGCCCTAGAAGGACTGCGTACTGAAGTAGATTTGTTATGTACCACCGAAGTATCTGATAGCGCACTCCAGGCTGCTAAAAATAAGATTTTGGGGCAGTACGCTTTGGGTAAACAAACGAACGGGCAAATTGCTCAGATATACGGCTGGTATGAAATTTTGGGCTTAGGAATTGATTTTGACACCAAGTTCCAAGAATTGATTGCGGCGGTGAGTGCCAAGGATGCCATCGCAGCAGCTTGTAAGTATTTAAAAGAGCCTTACTTGTCTTTAGTTGGTCAAGAAGAAGCAATTAATGGTGCGATCGCATAACTGAAAATGTAGATTCGTAAAATGCAGCAGCTGTTTTTTAGACCAAGCGGCTGTACTATTAGCATGAGAATATTCTGGGAGTAAATTCCATGCAAAGCAGCCTGACAGCAAGTATTTTGAGTTACTTAAAATTACTAGACCCAACTGTAAATCGCTGTAGAATGGAAAAACGGCCAAAGAGGTCTAAATCTTTCTCAGCCATTGAAATACTCTTGTTCTCCACTACGCCTCTTTTGATTGCCTCAACGGCTGTAGTATCAATAGCAGCGCCACCAAAAATTGCCCAAGTAAATCCTGGAAATAGCATTAACCGCCCTATCCTCAAAGTTGGTAGTCAAGGCGAACGCGTATCTGAACTCCAGGCAGCTCTAAAACTTTTGGGTTTTTATTCTGGTGCTGTAGATGGTACATATAGTGAGAATACAGCCAATGCTGTTTCCCGGTTTAAACAAGCTGCTGGTTTGAATCCAGATGGCATTGTGGATGCTAGCACTTGGCAACGACTTTTCCCTAATCAACCAGTAGCAGCATCAACCATCCCTTCATCCCAGCCAAGATTTAACTCAGCTACTAATTTTCCTGTTCCAACCCAGGCTAGCAATGTCACCAAGGTTATAAATTCCAACCCTCCAAGACAAGCTGTAACACAAGTTCCGACTAACCCCGAACCAAGACCTACTACCCCAAGACAAGCTGTAACACAAGTTGCGACTAGCCCTGAACCAAGACCTGCTACCCCAAGACAAGCTGTAAGAAAAGTTCCGAACAGCCCTGAACCAAGACCTGCTACCCCAAGAAGAACTACAACTTCAAGCACACAGAAAATGCCGAATCGGACTACATCAACTACTCGAACTCAGTCAACTACACGCACTCGGCAAACTACTCGAACTCAGCCAAACACAACTACTAAGCGAACCCCTGGTATTCAATACACCTCAGAAGGATTGCCAATTTTGCGTAGAGGATTACGTGGTTCTGAAGTTGTTAAGTTGCAACAACAACTGAAAAAGCTTGGTTTATTGAAAGGCGATGTTGATGGAGACTTTGGCGAGACAACCGAAGCTGCTGTGAAAGCTGCACAAAAGCGCTATGGTTTAGAAGCTGACGGTGTAGTTGGTGGTTCTACTTGGGAAGTTCTTTTGCGGCGTTAACCTTATCCCTACCTTCAAGCTTGCTAATTGACATCCTCCCCACCCTACTTCGTTGAGGGTGGGGATTCCAAAGATCGCTCTCTGGGTTTCCTCTTTCCACGAGTTGACTTGCTTGAAGGAGTTTCCTCACTCAAGTATTGGTCAGTCTCTCCAGAGGCGTTAGTTCCGACGTGACCCGCCGTACTCAATCCTTTTTCTAATATGTTCCGCGCTGCGTTCCAATCCCTGTCTTGGGTATGCCCACAATGAGGACAAACATGAGTTCTGGTTAAGAACGTCTTTTTGACAACCTCGCCACAGTTAGAGCAATTCTGACTGGTGTAGTGAGGTGGAACGGCAACCGTGACCACACCAAACACCTTACCGAAATACTCAACCCAATCACGAAACAACGACCACGAAGCATCACTAATAGACTTAGCCAAGGGGTGATTTTTCACCATATTCCGCACCATCAAATCTTCATACGCTACAAGGTCGTTAGACCTCACCACGCACCTTGCTGTCTTAACGGCAAAGTCTTTACGCTGGCGACTTACTTTGAGGTGTTTCCGTGCAAGTTTATTTCTAAACTTAATTCTGTTTTGAGAACCTTTTTTAGTCTTAGACATCCGGCGTTGCAACCGCCTCAAAGACTTCTCACTCTTGCGAAGATGTCTAGGATTGGGGACTGTCTCTCCGTTACTATCGGTGTAGAAATGGTTCAGTCCAACATCAATACCAATAGTTTTTCCTGTTGGTTCTCGTCTTTCAACTCGCTCTTGGTCAATGCAAAATTGGCAATAATAGCCATCTGCACGACGTACAACCCGCACCCTTTTAAACTGTTTAAGCTGGTAGAAATGCAGGTCACGAGTTCCCCAGAGTTTAAAGGTTCCTGCCTTAAATCCATCCGAGAAAGTGATATACCTGCGGTCATCAGAAAGTTTCCATCCACAGGTTTTGTACTCAACAGAACCATGCGTTTGTTCTTTCTTAAACTTTGGAAATCCCTTTTTCCCTGGTTTACCTTTTTTGCAGTTATCAAAGAACCGAGCGATTGCAGACCACGCCCTTTCAGCACTGGCTTGTCTTGCCATTGAGTTCAGCTTGTCAACCCAAGGAAACTCAATACTGGCTGCAAGTACAGCGCAAAATTTATTTAGGTCATAGCGTCCAATGCCCTTATTGTCCATCCAGTATCTCAGGCAGCTATTACGCACAAAACGAGCAGTACGAATCGCTTCATCAAGCGCTCGATACTGCTCGTTTTGTCCTTCAAGTTTTGCCTCAAATACGATCATTTATGTCTATTCTTGCTACATAAATAGTAGATCATGATTGTCAAAAACTCAACTACCTTCTTCCCTAATTTCGCTTACGCTCAATTTTGGTCAGAAGGTGTTTCGTTTTTGACCGCTTTACATCCACGAACTACGAAGCGTTGAGGCAGGGGTATTACAGCGATTTGATAAACCATCTCACCTCACGCGCCCGTAACCATAAGCTGCATTTCTTGAAAATCCCCAAAGTACAGAGGTTTTTCAACTTTGAGAAACCTCTGTAAGGGTTTCGCGCTTCACAGCATTTTTTATGAATTCATTGCGGTACATCCTGCAATACGATAAAGATACGCTGATTAAAAATATCTTTTTATGCCTGCACTAAAAAATTACATTGCTTTTGTCCTAAAAAAGATGATGGCAACTTTAAAAGTCAAGCACAATGACACCTAATCGTGTTACAGATCACAGCTGTAAATAGTGAAATTAATTAAACTTACTGTTAATTCCTCTAAAAAAACTTATGAAACACTTTTTATTAACTTGGCTCGGTACTGCGGTGGCGTTATTTCTGACTGCCAATATCGTTCCGGGATTCTTTATCAAGAATTTTGTGACTGCCTTGATAGCTGCCCTTGTTATTGGTCTGGTTAATGCTTTTGTTAGACCAATTTTACAGATTTTGACTTTTCCAATTACCTTGCTCACTTTTGGTTTATTTACGTTGGTAATCAACGCTTTAACCCTTTGGTTAGCAAGTGCCTTAACTCCTGGTTCTGGTTTTGAGATTCGGGGGTTTTTACCTGCTTTGTTAGGTTCAATTGTGCTAGCTATTGTTTCTAGCATAATTAACTATTTTTTGAGAGTTGTTGACTAGAAAATTAGTTAAGTTTTGTAATACTCATAATAAGCTGTTACGCAAATAATATTGTACATTTACCTGATGACTGATGACTGATGACTGATGACTGATGACTGATGACTGATGACTGATGACTGATGAGTGATGAGTGATGACTGATGACTGATGACTGATGACTGATGACTGATGACTGATGACTGATGAGTGATGAGTGATGACTGATGAGTGATGAGTGATGAGTGATGACTGATGAGTGATGAGTGATGACTGATGAGTGATGAGTGATGACTGATGAGTGATGACTGATGAGTGATGAGTGATGAGTGATGACTGATGAGTGATGAGTGATGACTGATGACTGATGACTGATGACTGATGACTGATGACTGAAAACCCGTCAACAGTCAACAGTCAACAGTTAACCACATCAAAAGTGTTTATATAGTTTAGACGCGCATCAGCTTATTTGAGGCTTGGGCAACAGCTAGCGTTACCGCTCCTGGTTGCCCTTTTAGCTGGAAAATTTGTTTAGGAATTAGGAATCTCACTCCCAATGCTTCTGTATTCGTAAAAGGGGAAGCAGTCAACAACGGGATTTGAGTGGCTGCAAGAATAGCAGCTGCCTCTGCTACGCTAGGTGTACCTACTTTATGGTCGATAATTGTGGCAGGGTTGGGGACACAGACACAACGAAGGATTTGGGCAGAAAAGGTTTTTAGGGGGAAATTGCGTAGGTTGCAAAGTTCAACTAAACCAACTTCTGAGGCTTTAGTGTCAATGGTAGCAAGACCTGCGATCGCACTTTGAAAAAGTTGATTTTCTCGAAAGACTTGCTCAATTGCCCCATCAATCAACTGCCATGAGGTTCCCCGTTTACAACCGATTCCTACCCATAAAACCTGTTGCACTTGGTGTATTTCCTTATTCAATTCTTCAGGATTTGATTTACTCCAACAGCCAACCAAATAAATCTCCTACTGTCAGCCTCAACTCACTTGCAAAATCTGGCACAGGCAGTAAACCTTCTAATTCATCCAACATGACTGGCTGTTGATTGCGGATGTATACAAATACCGTTTGTTCTTCTGGATCGATCAGCCAACCCATTTGTGTTTCATAATTCAGACAATGGAGAATATTTTTTGTAACTTTCGTTTGTCTTTGGTCAGGTAATAAAATCTCAATAGTCCAATCGGGAGCTGCTGAAAATAAATTTGCTACCCTGCCATTTTCTTTGCGAGGTATTCTCTCCCAAGTAAATACCGCTACATCCGGGATAATTGATCTGCCACCAAAAGTACACCGCAGTTCTGGATATGCTCGTGCAACTTTTTGGGGTTTCAAGACAGCATTAACAGTAATAATCAGTTCGCCTTGAATAGTGCTATGTTCACCCTGTGCCATTGGTTTTTGAATAATTTGACCATCGATGTATTCACTAGCGGGCTTTGTTTCTGGTAACATGAGAAACTCTGCCAAAGTTATGCTTTTTGATGGTGTCCGTACCATTTGCGCTCGCCTCCAACTCAACTAATTTAAATTACGAATTACGAATTACGAATTACGAATTAGTATTACATCCTCTCCAATACCTCAATTCCCAACAACTCCAATCCCAACTTCAGAGTTCTAGCAGTCAAATCACACAGAATCAAGCGTGATGTCCGTTGCGGTTCCTGTGCCTCCAAAACCTGAACTCCCTGATTGCGATCATAAAACTGATTAAACTTCTTACTCAGTTCATACAAATACTCACATAAACGATTGGGCAGCAAATCTTGCTCTACACTATTAATAACTTCATCCAATTGAAGTAAATATTTTGCCAGCGCTAATTCTGTTTCATGCTCCAACAAAACAGCATTATTTCCCAACTCCTTAAAGTTAATATCACCCTTACGGCTAATTCCCTGAATCCGCGCATAAGCATATAACATATAAGGCGCAGTATTCCCTTTGAAATCCAGCATTTTGTCGTAGCTGAAAATGTAGTTACTAGTGCGGTTTTGGCTTAAGTCTGCATATTTAACTGCACTGATCCCAACTACCCTAGCAACTTCATTAATAAAGTCTTCAGTTTCTTGGCGTTCTTCTTCTTGTAATCTAGTTTTTAGGTCAGCATGGGCACGAGAAACAGCTTCATCCAATAAATCCCGTAACCGCACAGTATCCCCAGAACGAGTTTTCAATTTCTTCCCATCTTCTCCTAACACCAACCCAAAGGGCACATGCACTAATTCCACATCATCGGGAATCCATCCAGCTTTGCCTGCTACCTGGAAAAATTGGGCAAAGTGGTTTCCTTGTCCAGAATCTGTTACATAAATTATCCGCTTTGCTTGATCCTGCTGAATCCGGTAGCGAAGTGATGCTAAATCAGTTGTGGCGTAGTTATAACCGCCATCTGATTTCTGCACAATTAAGGGCAAAGGTTCACCTTCTCTATTTGTAAATCCTTCCAAGAAAACGCATTTTGCGCCTTGATTTTCTACCAGTAACCCCGATTTATCTAAATCTTCCACAACTTTTGGTAACAAGGGGTTGTAAAAAGATTCGCCCCGTTCAGTTAACTTGATATCCAGCAACTCATAAATTATTTGAAACTCTCGCCGTGATTGTTCGCACAGCAGTTTCCAAGCATGAAGTGTATCTTCTGCACCTGCTTGTAATCTTACGACTTCTTGCCGTGCTGTTTCTTGAAAAGCTGCATCTGTATCAAACCGCAGTTTAGCTTTGCGGTAAAAAGAGACTAAATCACCAATATCTAAAGCATTAGCGGTAGTAAGCGCGTCTGGGTAAACTTCCCGCAGATAGGCGATTAACATGCCAAACTGCGTACCCCAGTCACCCACATGATTTAACCGCAAAACATCGTGTCCTTGAAATTCTAAAATTCGAGCGATCGCATCACCAATAATTGTAGAACGCAAGTGTCCAACATGCATTTCTTTGGCAATATTCGGACTGGAAAAATCGACAATTTCCCGCTTGGGCGTTTTCGCGGCGGGAACTCCCAACCTGGGATCAGCTTGAATCGCATTCAGTTGTGCTTCTAGGTATGCCGTTTTCAGTTTCAGATTGATAAATCCTGGCCCAGCGATTTCTGGCGGTTCGCAGATTTCGGATACATCTAGTTTATCAACGATCGCACCTGCGATCGCTCTTGGTTGCTTGCCTAACTTTTTACTCAGGGATAAAGCCACATTCGCCTGATAATCACCAAATTTAGGATTGCTAGCAGAAACCAAAATTGGATCTACTCCAGCCAAATCAGCGCCAAAAGCCGCAACTATTGCGGCTCCTAGCTGAACTTTTAGTTTTTCTTGTGTAGCGTTCATATATAAATTTTATCTGGGAGAGAGGGAATGTAGCTCTGCAAAAGCTTGATTATTAACTTTAGCATTTCATTTTGAGCCACTCGATTCATGAAGCGATCGCTCCCCATCACTTACTCCCCAACGCTAGTAGTCTGGTAAGCCAAATGTGGATGTGTCAATTGGTACTCTTAAAAATATCTGGAGACAAGCTCAATTGGAGGAAGAGTAATGCGTTATACAGTTGTGATTGAAAAGGGAGAAACTAGTTACGGCGCTTATGTCCCTGATTTACCCGGTTGTGTAGCTGTGGGTGAAACTTTAGAAGAAGTCAAGCAGATGATTGCAGCAGCGATTGAATTTCATCTAGAAGGAATGCTAGAAGATGGTTTACCTATCCCTAAACCTACAAGCATTGCTCATGAGGTTGAAGTTGCAAACTACATCAAAATATAATTATAAGACCTCTTGCAAAAGTCTATCCCCTTTTCCACATCCCGTCAAAAGTCAGGTTATGCGATCGCATTTGCTTGTTGAGCGATCGCATTTGCTTGTTAAGCGACAGCATTTGCTTGTTGAGCGATCGCATTTGCTTGTTAAGCGATCGCATTTGCTTGTTGAGCGACAGCATTTGCTTGTTGAGCGATCACATTTGCTTGTTGAGCGATCACATTTGCTTGTTGAGCGATCGCATTTGCTTGTTGAGCGACAGCATTTGCTTGTTGAGCGATCGCATTTGCTTGTTGAGCGATCACATTTGCTTGTTGAGCGATCGCATTTGCTTGTTGAGCGATCGCATTTACTTGTTGAGCGATCGCATTTGCTTGTTAAGCGATCGCATTTGCTTGTTGAGCGATCGCATTTACTTGTTGAGCGATCGCATTTGCTTGTTAAGCGATCGCATTTGCTTGTTGAGCGATCGCATTTGCTTGTTGAGCGATCACATTTACTTGTTGAGCGATCGCATTTGCTTGTTGAGCGATCGCATTTGCTTGTTGAGCGATCGCATTTGCTTGTTGAGCGATCGCATTTGCTTGTTGAGCGATCGCATTATATAATTATAGAAAATCACTAAATTAGCGTTAAACAATCCTTATAATAGACTCTGACAAAAGTTCGCACCGCACTTTTGGCTTACAATTTCACACCGGATACACAGCAGCTATTTGGTGTTGATGCTGGTGCTGGAGATTTTAAAGCACAAACAGCATTAGCACCTTGTAATCCTGGTCGAACATAGGTGTAAGCGGCACATTTGCTATCATTAATACAAGCCTCCTGGCAAACTGAAGCGGATGGTGAAGTCGTCACAAAAGTTGTGTAATCGCTACCTCCTCTATCTCTACCAAATTCAGCAGTTACGACATAACGTGGAATAGTGGTTGAGAGTGGACCCAGTTGAGCTATGGCAGGTTGAGCCAATGGTGTGAAGTTTACAGCCGTACTAAAACCTAAAATCAGTAAAAGTGCTAACCCAAAGAATATTATATTTTTTGGGAAAACAAAATTTTTCTTTGCATATTGCCAAGCTGCGACTATTGTTAATTTCATAAATCTCTCTTGGGTACACAGTATTATTAATAGCTGTATACATTACAGTTATTTGCTACCAAATACCAAAATTGTTAATAATTTTACATAGTTCATTCACTGTGTAGCTATAGCGATTCCCATTCAGATGCAGTACAACATTACATCACCAGGTGTAGGGGCACGGCACTGCCTATAGGTGTCAACTTAAGCTAAAAATAGCTTATCTGTTGGCTTCCACGCCCGCCTGGGAATAAATTCCAAGGCTCATAGCTAAAGTCTACTGAAGTAGACTAAAGATTTTTCGTATTATTTAGCCCAAAAACCTTGGTAGAGACGCGAAATTTCGCGTCTCTACAGGTCTAAAATCAGTACCAAAAATCCTTAACCCAACCGTATTGCCTATAGGTGTCAACTTAAGCTAAAAATAGCTTATCTGTTGGCTTCCACGCCCGCCTGGGAATAAATTCCAAGGCTAATAGCTAAAGTCTACTGAAGTAGACTAAAGATTTTTCGTATTATTTAGTCATCAATAGAAGACTTTCGCTATTATTCTTGGAACTTCAGTTCCTTGCGGGACATGGCTTTTACGTTAAGTTGACACCAATGGGCACTGCCGTGCCCCTACAGGTGTACCTCACGTAAACGATAACCGCTATACAGCTAAGGCAGAGGAGATGAAAGAATCGAGTTGTATTGAAGCTTCTCTGTTTCCGCCCAAGCAAGGCACAATTGACGGAAGCGATCGCCCCGCACCTCAAAATTCGGGTACTGATCGAAACTCGCGCAAGCCGGAGATAGCAACACTACACGCGCTTGATATTCTTTAGCTAATTCCGCCGCTCTCGGAACTGCCCTTTCCATCGTTTCCACAATTTCGTAAGAATGATACCCCACCTCTTGGAGACGTTGGGCAAATGTGGGTGCAGCAGAGCCAATCAATAACACAGCAGCAGCTTTGGTTTGAATTTGTGCAAGCCAGCCAGTATCATCACCTGCTTTAGCTTCTCCACCAGCAATTAAAATCGCTGGACTGTTAACGGATGCTAAACCAACTTCGGCAGCATCGTAGTTAGTAGCTTTGCTGTCGTTAATGAAATCAATACCTTCCCAAGTGCAGATATGCTCCAAACGATGAGCAACACCGGGGAATTCAACAATAGCATGTGCGATCGCATCACGATTAATTCCCGCTAATCGTGCCGTTGCTACTGCCATTAAGAGATTTTGCTGGTTATGCTCTCCCACCATCCGCAAAGTCGATACTTTCACAATCGGTTCTGGTGCAGAAGTTGCAGTCAATTTTTCTACAACCCAGTCGTCCTCAATGTAAAAGCCTTTTTCGCTAATCAGGAAATCTTTTCCTTTGACACTTGTCCAATAAGCATCAGGCCAAGCACTTAAACCTTGTTGCCTCAAGTAGGCATCATCGCCATTGAACACTTGCAACTCAGACTGACGCAACAGCTTGGCTTTGATGTTGTAATAGTTCTCTAAAGTCTTATGGCGACTAAGATGATCTGGTGTAAAAGTCGTCCAAACACCGATACGTGGTGCAAGAGAACTCGAAGATTCTATTTGATAACTGCTAATTTCCGCAATCACCCAATCGAGTGAGGAGTTAGGAGTTAGAAGTGAGGAGTTAGGAGTTAAAAGTGAGGAGTTAGGAGTTAGCAGTGAGGAATTATCAAATGCTTCCCCTGCTCCCCCTGCTCCCTGCTCCCTGCTCCCTGCTCCCCCTGCTCCTCTCCCCTTCCAAGATAGGGCAACTTCACTTGCAGCGTAGCCAATGTTACCGCAGGCGGGGGCATTTAAGCCTGCTGCTTGAAAAATGGCAGCAATTAAAGCTGTGGTAGTAGTTTTGCCGTTAGTGCCTGTAATTCCTACCCAAGGTAGAGATTGCAAATTTCGCCAAGCGAGTTCCATTTCCCCAATGGTTTCAATACCTAATTGGCGTGCCTTAATTAATACGGGAATATCCCAAGGCACGCCAGGACTAACGACTATTAATTCGGGTAAATTAGCACCATTCAATTCTAGGGATTGGCCTAGTTTCACGGTTATTTGCTCGGCGGCGAGTTCTTGTTGTTGTAGTCGGAGGGTTTCGGAGGTGTTGCTATCACTTAGCTCTACCTCCCAACCTTCCCGTTTCAACAATCTCGCCGCAGCAACACCGGACTTTCCCAATCCAATTACAGTAGCTCTGGACATAGATTGCAGCAGAGTGTCCCTGGTTAAGCACTCCCTATAGTAGCGTCTATTGGCAAAAATTACACAACTTTTTGTTGACCTACGCTACAGATTTTTGACGATCGCCCCAAAGTCAGCTAAAACACGGGCATGATTGCGAACTAATCCCAGTAAGTGCAATCGATTACGTTTAACTTCTGGATCGGAGTCCATAACTAATACGCTATCTGGCCCATCAAAGAAATTACTAACTGTCGGAGCAATTTTTCCTAGTGCTGCTATCAACAGTTGATAATTTCGTGTCTGCTGTGCTGCTGAAGAAAGCGGTACTGATTCGATTAAGGCATTATACAAGGCTGTCTCAGAAGGCTTTTGGAATAATTCTTGACGAACTACGGTTGTTGGTTCTAGCTGTTTTGTATCCAAATCACCTTGAGCGGCTAATCGTGTGGAACGGTTAACGGTTTCGTAGATGTTATCTAAGGTACTGTCGTTGCGGATTTGTTGTAAGTATAAGGCGCGATCGCGTACATCCAATAAATCTTTTAACGCCCGTTCTGTGTATTCTGGATCATTTTCTCCCAAAACTGCATTTACTAGGTCGTAATCAATCTTTTCTTCTTGTAGTAAGGTGCGGATGCGTTGCAAGAAAAACTCTTGTAATGCTGCGGTTAATGATGCCTGATCTTTATGATATTTTGCTGCAAAGTCTGTGGATATTTGCGCTAATAAATCATCTAATTTTATTGGCAAATTATAAAACCAAGTAATTTTAACTACAGCATTAGCCGCACGGCGCAAAGCGAAGGGATCAGAGGAACCGGAGGGAATTAAACCTAAACCAAAGATACTTACTAAAGTATCTAATCTATCTGCCAAAGCGACAATTTGACCCGTCAGCGTTTCGGGAAAATTATCACCGGCTCCCGTTGGCAAATAATGTTGATAAATTGCCTTTGCGACTTCTCCATCTTCACCACTGGCTAAGGCGTATTTTTCTCCCATAATGCCTTGTAATTCAGGGAATTCATACACCATTTGAGTTACCAAATCTGCTTTACATAATAAAGCAGCACGTTGGATTTTTTGGCTTTGGTTTTGGGCTAATTCTAATTGGGTGCTTATTTGCTCGGCAATCTTGACTACTCTATCTACCTTGGTACGCACCGAACCCAATTCTTCTTGGAAAGTAACTTTTTCTAACTGTGGTAAAAAGCTTTCTAACGGCTTAGTTAAATCAGCTTCGTAGAAAAATCTGCCATCAGCTAATCTGGCACGAATTACCCTTTCATTCCCGACAGCAACAATATCTGATTTCTGGGGATCAGCGTTAGAAATGGTAATAAAATTGGGCAATAATTCTTGCTCAGAACTATCTGGTTTGAATACAGGAAAATAACGCTGATGAGTAACCATAACTTCAGTAATTACCTCAGTTGGTAATTCCAAAAATTCTGGTTCAAATTTACCGACAACTGTAGAAGGATATTCTACAAGATTGGTTACTTCCTCTAACAAATCGGGGTAAATTACTGTATACCCGCCTAAATTCTCTGCTACTGCCTTTACTTGCTCTTTGATAATATTTGCCCGTTCTTCTGGGTCAACGTTGACATAAGCAGACTTGAGGGCGGTAACATAATCAGTAGCTTGGGCAATTGTCACAGTATCAGGATGTAAAACCCGATGACCTTGAGAAATGCGATCGCTCTGAATCGTTTTAGAACCATTCACTAATTCTAAAGGCAGCACCGTATCATCTAACAAAGCTACCAGCCAACGAATCGGTCGTGAAAACCTCGCATCTCCATTTCCCCAACGCATCAACCGCTTACCTTCTAAACCCCAAATCCATTGGGGAATAAGTTCTGTCAAAATTTCCGCCACAGGACGACCAGGAATTCTTTTTTGTAAAAATACAAATTCCCCTTTGTCAGTGGGACGAAGGAACAGCGCATCTATTTCCACACCTTGCTTTTTGGCGAAGCCGATAGCAGCAGCAGTAGGCTGACCATCTTTAAAGGCGGCTTGGGCGGGGGGCCCTTTAATTTCTTCTTCTCGGTCTGCTTGCTGGGATGGTAGACCTTTAATCACTACCGCCAAACGCCGGGGAGTACCGTACACCTGGACACTTTCACCCTTAAGGCTGTTTGCTTCCAAGCTTTGGGGAATCCGTTCCTGCCATTGCACTAAAGCATCACTGAGAAAACTTGCAGGTAGTTCTTCTGTACCAACTTCTAATAGAAACGCAGGCATATAACACTGTTTTCAACTTTGCGTAGCTCAACTTTATCAGTTATTCTCAAGCGATCGCTCGTGATTTTTAGCTGAATCGGTCAGCCCGCTTGTCGTAAGACATCGCTAGAGACTTGGCATTTTATGCAAAACTTCACAAAAAAAGTGTTCACTTCATTGATTCATTACATTTGGTCACGTAGTTTTATGCGCTATTTACGTATATATATTTCTATCGTAAGCTTAGTTTTGTTTGATGCATTGATATGTGCATCATTTTAATCAACTTTAGAGTTATAACCATGAAAAACATTTTCGCCAAAATCGCCGCGATCGCAGCAACGACTGCTGCTTTTAGTGTTACTGTTGCTGCTAACAACCCAGCCCAAGCTATTGATTTAAACTTTAGCTGGCAAGGTGATGCTGGTTATTCAGCAATAGGTTCATTTAGCTACGATGAAACTACAGCACCAACAATCATTTCAGAAGCTGGTAGTGGAAAAACCAACTTTTTACAATCCTTGAATGTCTCCTTTTTAGATCCATCTAAAAATCTTCTGGGAACTTATAACACCCTTAGTGGTGGGGTATCACAATCTGATTTCTTTGTTTTCAACTTTAATACTTCCACTCAGACATTGTTTGGTGGACTGGATATAGGAGGAGGAACGGGTGTAATTGGAGAATATTTCTTCAATGGAACGGTTGGCGACTCTTTGCGATTCCGTCAGGATATTAATCAACAGGGAACGTCAAGAACAGTAGATCAAAATTCTGCCTCTATTCAGGTATCCAAAGTCCCTGAACCTGCTTCTATGCTGGGTTTGCTAGCATTTGCTGGGTTGGGTGTAGGTTCATCTTTGAAGAAAAAACAAGCCACTTGCTAGAAATTAGGACTTTCTAGTTCAAAGGCAATACCGTCTCATCTAACAAAGTTAACAGCCAGCGAATTGCTCAGAAAAACCTCCCATCCCGATTATTCCTACAGACTTAACAAGAACAGCTCCAACGCTTGTAGCGTTGGCTACGGTGTACACACAAGTCTTCTAACATTGCTTTATCAGCTTTTGATCCTCCCAACTTATCGGGGAGCCAGTGGGGTCTTCTCCCAAGGGGAGACGCCAAGGGCGATAGCGAAGCGGTAGCGAGTCATCGAGCGTCTGGGGGTTTGCCCCATGAGCAACTGGCGTGGATTTAGGGGTATCTATAACGATTTTTTGTACAGAGATGTGTGTATACCTTAACCTTTTAGGAAAGAGGAATGGAAGTTAGGTGAGAGTGTATTGCATACATAGACGCGTAGTGCCTTCCCGCAGGGTAGGAGCGTAGACGCAAAGCGGCTTGTCGTCAGACATCCCTATCAACTCGGTATTTTATAGCAAACTTCACAAAAAAGTGTTTATCTTCATTGATTCATTATATCTGATACCCTAGTTTTATGCGGTATTTACGTATACATATTTCTATCGTAAGCTTAGTTTTGTTTGATGCATTGATATGTGCATCATTTAAATCAACTTTGGAGTTATAACCATGAAAAACATTTTCGCCAAAATCACAGCGATCGCAGCAACCACTGCTGCTTTTAGTGTTGCTGTTGCTGCTAACAACCCAGCCCAAGCTATTGATTTAAACTTTAGCTGGTTAGGTGATGCTGGTTATTCAGCAACAGGTTCATTCAGCTACGACGAAACTACAGCACCTACAATTATTTCAGAAAGTGGTAGTGGAGCAACCAACTTTTTACAATCCTTGAATGTCTCCTTCTTAGATCCATCTAATAATCCTCTGGGAACTTATAACACCCTTACTGGTGGGGTGTCGCAATCTGATTTCTTCAATTTCAACTTTGATACTTCCACTCAAACATTGTTTGGCCCCTTGAATCTAGGAGGAGGAACGGGTGTAATTGGAGAATACTTCTTTTCTGGAACGGTTGGCGACTCTTTGCGATTACGTCAGGATGTCGATCAACAGGGAACGTCAATAACACTAGATCAAAATTCTGGCTCTATTCAGGTATCCAAAGTCCCTGAACCTGCTTCTATGCTGGGTTTGCTAGCATTTGCTGCCTTGGGCGTAGGTTCAACTTTGAAGAAAAAGCAAGCCTCTTGCTAGAAATTAGGGCTTTCTAGTCAGAGCTTGCCAATTTTACTGAATCTCTATTCTAGCCCTACTAGTTCACTGAACTGGTAGGGCTATCATTAAAACTCATTAATTCTCATCAACACTATGTGCCAGTTTAAAGGGCGGAATGCGGATTATATGCACGAGCTTGAATATGATGGTAGAATCCCCCAAGTTGTAAATTTAGGCATTAGTTCAGAAACAACCAGGACAAATATTGTCATAAATAACCAGAAACTAAAAACTATATCTAAAAGAGGATGTTTTAAAAGGGTATTTTACTCTCATGCTGAACACAGCGAAGCATATCAGTACATAACTGAAAGCTGATGTTTTCGTTATAGTTCATCCAAGTCAGAACCAGAAAATTATATCTTCTGGAACTTTTAAAACGACTTCTAAAAACCTAAGCTGTTTACACAAGGTGATATTTTAATTTTTAAGTGCTTTATGCAGTAGAAAAAATTTTTTAAAATAACTAAAAAATTCATCAGCAATGTTTAACGCACTGTTAATGAAGCAAATTTATAAATTTGAATAAGTAATAAAAGTAGCAGCCCCTACTGAGTATTAAGGAATAAATCCGATTATATCCGGGTGTCTTCACAAAATTCACAAATAGCTCATGCACATACTGATTTATTCCTACAACTATCATCCAGAGCCGATTGGTATTGCTCCGTTAATGACTGAATTAGCAGAAGGACTAGTAAAACGAGGTCACCAAGTGCGGGTGATTACGGGAATGCCCAACTATCCTCAGCGCGAAATTTACGATGAGTATCGGGGTAAGTGGTATGTTACTGAACAAAAAAATGGCGTTACCATTGAACGAAGTTACCTGCGAATTAAGTCTAAACCTAACCTTATAGATCGGCTATTACTAGAGTTGAGCTTTGTTTTCACGAGCTTACCCCAAGCCTTTAAAGGCGGACGCCCCGATGTGATTATCTTAACAGTACCGCCTCTTTTCGGTACTTTACCAGTAACAATATTTGGTTGGTTATACAACTGCCCAGTAGTTCTGAATGTGCAAGATATTCTACCAGAAGCTGCGGTACGGATTGGGCTATTGAAGAACAAGTGGATGATCCGAACTCTTGCAGCCTTAGAGAAATTTGCATATCGATCTGCACACACTATTAGTGTCATTGCCGATGGGTTTCGTGAAAATTTAGTGAATAAGGGAGTACCTGTTAATAAAATCGTTTGTATTCCCAATTGGGTGAATGTAAATTTCATCTGCCCCTTACCAAAACAGAACAACTCCTGGATATCGAGCCATCAACTTGATGGAAAATTTGTAGTACTTTATTCGGGCAACATTGCTCTAACGCAAGGTTTAGAAACAGTAATAGAAGCAGCAGTTTGCTTACGTCATATCAAGGAGATTGTCTTTGTTATCGTTGGCGAATCAATAGCATTACAAAGGTTGCAGAAATATTGTCTTTTAAATGGAGCAGATAATGTTTTGTTGTTACCGTTGCAGCCACGAGAAAAACTCCCCGAAATGCTAGCAGCATCTGATGTTGGGTTGATTGTGCAAAAGCGTAATGTGATTTCGTTTAATATGCCTTCAAAAATACCACTGCTATTGGCAAGTGGTCGCCCAATTGTGGGTTCAGTTCCCGCCACTGGTACTGCTGCAAAAGCAATCCAACTCAGTGGTGGTGGGATAATTGTTGAGCCAGAATCACCCGATGCAATGGCTGCTGCGGTGCATCATTTATATGCTAATCCTACTCTAGGGGCGAGGCTAGGTAATGCAGGAAGACAGTTTGCCGAAGAAAACTATTCTTTGGAGCAAGCACTTAATCGATATGAAGGGCTGCTTTCTCATATTGTTGCTAACCGAAAATCAACTTTAGGTATCTTGCCGAAATTAAATTCCAAGAAATCAGTTGTAGATGGGTAGTTAGGAAAAATTAAATCACCCATTCGGGTGAGTTGAAAATCAACCGATCGGGTGACCTAAGTGTAGGAAGTTGAGACTCCTCAAAAATAGGATTCTAGAGAACACTGATTGATTGCACGTCGTTCTTGGTGAGGATAACTCGATGAAACTTGCAACCTTGTTTATGCTCAATTAACAGCGTAGGCGTAGCCCGCACTTCGGCTGCGCTCAGTGACCACCGTTGGCATCGCTTCATACTTTTCTCTTCCCTAAGATCAGTATTCACTAATACTTAAGAGCGATAAACTCATCTGTAACTTATATTATTCATCTCAATCTTTTATGTGGTTAGAATGCAGGCAAGCACTTGCAAACGCTTATGGAAAACTTAGCATCAAGGACGGCACATCATGCACGCTTGATCAAGGCAGCAACTCAGGTGTTTGCAAGAAAAGGGCACGGTATCCTCAGATATAGATTTAAAAGCATCTGTGGATAGTTTCACGGGTATATTGCTTCACGATATGCTGCGTTTTACCGATATCCCCACCGCACTCTTTGTACAGTAGTGAATGCTATATGGAAACTTGTGTGAATTTATTTGTGCGCGGTATTAGCACTTTGCCGTTGCAGAATTCAGGAGGTTTAGTTGATTAGTCTGCAACAAAATTAACTCTGTTTTCTTTTTCAACTAAGGCACTGGGTTGATACTACCTAAAAAAAGTTTTATAAATTACACTTTGAAAATGATTAGAGCCAAGTAATTTACAAAATAACCATAATGTGCTAAACGATATTTATTTCAGGTGTTAGACAACGTGAGCGATCGCCCAAATACCCAAAGACCCAAATATATATTTGTCACCAACATCACAACCATGCTTTTTTAGCGAAGAGTAGATTGCCCAAGTCTAAATCCACAAGACGAGAAACCGAATATGTCCCATTCTGAGTTCCCTGATTCTACCCTACCCATTGAAATAGAACAGCCTACTGTTACTGATTCTAATCAAGAGTCGCAACCATTGCCAGAGCGATCGCCTAAGCCACCTCAAAAACGGCGTTGGCCCCTGCTGTTGGGAATCGTCCTATTAATTGCAGGTGTTGGTTTTGGTTGGCGTTGGTGGCAAACTACTAATGCTAGCAATGCACCACCGGGCGGGCCTGCTGCTGGTCAACCTATGGCAATTCCCGTCAAGCTAGCGACTGTGCAAACTGAAACTGTGCAGGAAAGCTCAGAGTTTATTGGCTCTCTAGAAGCTCCAAGTTCGGCAATCATCAAGCCACAGGTTGAAGGACGAGTAACCCAGATTTTCATCCAAGAGGGCAACCGTGTTCAACAAGGACAAGTTATTATTAGCCTACAAAGTGATAATGTCCAAGCTCAATTATCACAAGCCAAAGCCGGACTAGAACAAGCCCAAGCACGTCTTGCTGAAGTTGTTGCAGGTACGCGACGAGAAGAAGTTGCCCAAGCTAGAGCGCAGTTAGCCCAAGCCCAAGCTCGTCTTCGAGATGCCCAATCAGGATCGCAACCACAAGAAATTGCTCAGGCTGAGGCTCAAATTCAGTCAGCTAAATCTGATGTGGAGTTAGCACAGTCACGAGCCAAGCGATACTCACAATTGAGAAAAGAGGGTGCAGTTTCTCAAGATACCTTAGAAGGATATGTCAAAGAACAGCAAAGTGCTGAAGCTGCCCTTGTCGTAGCCCAGAAACGCCTAGACCAACTCCGCCAAAGCAGAACTTCTAGTATCAATGAGCTAGCTGGAGCCTTAGAACAACAGAAACAAAACTTAAGGCAACTAGAAAATGGTTCCCGCCCAGAAGAAATTGCCCAAGCGCGATCGCAAGTAAGTCAAGCAGCTGCCCAAGTCCAAGCTGCCCAAGTCCAAGTACAATACACAAAAGTTCTAGCACCTTTCACTGGCATTGTTGGTGATATTCCCACAAAGGTGGGAGATTATGTGGAAAAAGCAGATCAACTCACTACACTGACTAGAAACGATTCTTTAGAACTGAATATAGACATTCCCCTAGAAGAAGCCAAAAAGCTGCGCTTGGGATTACCAGTGCAAATGCTGAACGCCCAAGGTCAACCCACAGCAAGGGGTAAGGTGAGTTTCATCTCTCCAAATGCCAGTTCAGATTCGCAAACAGTTTTGGTAAAAGCCAACTTTGGTAATTCTAGAAATCAACTGATCAATCGCCAGTCAGTCCAAACCAAAGTGATTTGGAATGAACGTCCAGGAATTTTAATTCCAGTTACAGCAGTATCTCGCCTGGGTGGAGAGACTTTTGTGTTTGTAGCTGAAGCGCCAACAGAAAAGAAAGCTGAAGCGCCAGCAGAAAAAAAAGCTGAAACACCTAAACTCGTAGCTCAACAAAAACCTGTGAAATTGGGAGTTATTGAGGGGAATAATTATCAAGTTATCGAAGGACTAAAAGCTGGGGACAAAATTGTTGTTTCCGGTATTCTCAACCTAACTAATGGCGCTCCCATCACTCCTGCACCTGAACAAGTAGGTAGTCGAAAGCTTTAAGACGGGAGCAGAAGGAGAAGGGGAAGCAGGGGGGGTAGGGGAAGCAGGGGGAGAAAGAATAACTAATGCCCCATGCCCTATGCCCACTTGCCCTATGCCCAATGCCTAATATTAAATACCCAATGCCCAATTTTTTAAACTATGTTTGTTGACTTCTTTATTAAGCGGCCAATCTTTGCATCGGTCTGTGCGATCGTTATCCTTTTAATTGGATTAATTAGTATTCCTACACTACCGATCGCTAGGTTCCCAGAAATTAGTCCTACCCAAATAACTGTAACTTCCAACTATAGCGGAGCTAGTGCCGAAGTTGTAGAAAGCGGGGTGACAAATATCTTAGAAAGGCAAATCAACGGGGTTGAGGGATTAAGATATCTCACTTCCAGCAGCAGTAACGATGGTACTAGTACCATTACAGCCACCTTTGATTCATCACGGGATAAAGATATTGCGGCTGTGGATGTGCAAAATCGGGTTTCTGTTGCCCAGCCACAACTACCAGACTCTGTACAACGCACGGGAGTGCGAGTATCGAAAGAATCTAGTAACATCCTCTTAGCGATTGGTTTATTCGCTGAAAATAAAGAGTACGATAATACATTCTTAAGTAACTATGCCGACCTTTACTTAGCAGATGCCTTAAAAAGAGTCAAAGGTGTGAGCAACGTTCAAATTTTTGGCGAACGCCGCTATGCAATGCGCCTGTGGTTAGATCCAACTCGCCTTGCCAATCGGGGGCTAACAACTCAGGATGTAGCGAATGCTTTATCTGAACAAAACTTGCAAGTTGGTGCAGGGAGAATTGGACAAGAACCGGCTCCTGAAGGACAAAGGTATCAACTTGATGTGCGTGCTGCTAGCCGATTAGCAGAACCATCAGAATTTGAAGAAATTGTCCTCAAAACTGGAGATGATGGCACATTAGTCAAGCTCAAAGATGTCGGTAGAGCAGAACTGGGTGCAGAAAACTACAGTTCATTTCTGCGATTTCGTGCTAAAGATGCTGTCGGTTTAGGGATTTATCAGATTCCTGGTAGTAATGCCTTGGATGTAGCCAAGGGAGTCAAAGCCGAAATTGAGCGATTGGCTCCAAGTTTTCCCCCAGGAATGCAATATCAGGTAGCTTTTGACACGACATCGTTTGTCGAAGAGTCGATGGCAGAAGTGCTTAAGAGCCTGATTGAATCGGTGGTGCTGGTTGTAATTGTAATTTTTGTGTTTTTGCAGGACTGGCGAACTACTTTAATTCCCGCAATTAGTATTCCGCTTTCCTTCATTGGGATATTTGCCTTCGTCAAAGTTTTTAACTTTTCGATTAATAGTTTGACTTTGTTTGGTCTGACTTTAGCATCAGGGATGGTGGTAGATGATGCGATCATTGTAGTAGAGCAAATCAGCCGTTTTATTCAGGATAAAGGTATAAATCCTCGTCAAGCCGCCAGTGAATCAATGAGGGAACTGTTTGGCGCGGTTATTGCCACTTCACTAGTATTGATGGCGGTGTTCATACCAGTGGCGTTTTTTCCGGGAACCACAGGCGCACTTTATCGGCAATTTGCGCTGACGATCGCCTTTTCCATTGGGATTTCGACTTTTTTGGCTTTGACTCTGATACCTTCTTTGTGTGGGGTGTTGCTGCGTCAAGGACAAAGACCTTCAGGCTGGCTGGGTTGGATTTTTGGCCAGATAAATCGCTTTCTCGACTGGCTACAGCATAGTTATAAGCGATCGCTTACCTTTCTCGCACGCATCAAAGGTATTGTAATTGGGTTGTTTATTGTTTCCTTGGGAATGACTGCTTGGCTGTACATGACAGTACCGACAGCTTTTCTACCCGATGAAGACGAAGGATACTTCATCACAATTATCCAAGGGCCGCAAGGGGTTTCGTTGCAATATACCAGCGATGTGATTGCACAGGTAGAAAAAGAAATTCTGCGAATTCCTGAAGTAGTGGGGACTTTTGCGATCGGAGGATTTGGTTTTAGTGGTAACACAGCTAACAGTGGCATCATATTTACAACTTTAAAATCATGGGATGAGCGCTCAAAACCCGATCAATCAGTACAAGCGATTATTGGCAGCTTGCAAGGGAAGTTGATGGCAATCCCAGAAGCCAGAGTTTTCCCAGTGAACCCGCCCCCAATTCAGGGTTTAGGCAACTTTGGCGGCTTCGTCTTTCAACTGCAAGACCGCAGAGGTAGCAGTGGCTTAGAAAATTTGGTGCAGTCGATGGGTAAGTTGCTAGGTAAAGCTAATCAAACACCTGGATTACAAGCTGTATTTAGTACTTTTGCCGCAGATACACCACAATTGCTTGTGGAAGTAGACCGTAATAAAGCCAATTCATTGCAAGTTTCTATAGATGATATCTTCAGTACTTTACAAACTGCTTTGGGATCACAATATGTAAATGATTTCAATCTCCAGCAGCGCAATTACCGGGTGTATATCCAGGCAGATCAACAGTTTCGTTCTAACCCCAAGGATATTGGTAAACTATATGTTCGTTCTCAAAAGAATCAAATGATTCCTTTGAGTAACTTAGTCACAGTTACTTCGAGGGTGGGAGCGCAAACTATCAATCACTACAATCTGTTCCGCTCAATTGAAATTAATGGTGCTGCCGCCCCTGGCTCTAGTTCTGGAGACGCAATTAAAGCAATGGAACAAGTTGCTAAAGAAGTTTTACCAGCAGGTTATGGCTATGAATGGTCAGGGACTGCATTAGAAGAAATAGATTCTGGTGGTTTAGCACCCCTAATTTTTGGATTAGGATTGGTATTTGTATTTTTGGTATTAGCTGCTCAATACGAAAACTACATTGACCCCTTTATCATTCTGTTATCAGTTCCCTTAGCTATTTTTGGAGCGCTTGTAGCTCAATCGTTACGGGGTTTTTCTAATGATGTTTACTGTCAAATTGGTCTAGTAATGTTGATTGGTTTGGCTAGTAAAAACGCTATTTTAATTGTGGAGTTTGCTAACCAATTGCGAGATCAAGGTCTTTCGATGACTAAAGCAGTAATTGAAGCTTCACAAGAACGGTTACGTCCAATTTTGATGACTGGCTTTTCTACTCTTTTAGGAATTTTCCCCTTGGCTAATTCCACGGGTGCTGGTGCAGGTAGTCGCCAATCTTTGGGAACAGCAGTTTTTGGTGGGATGTTAATTGCGACTTTCTTGAGTTTGTTTGTAGTGCCAATTTTGTATATCGTTATCAAGACGGCGACAGAGCGATTTATCAAACCAAATCGACATCAAGAACTGCAAACAGAAACAGTTTCCTTGGATGGAAAAACTGTTGCATATTCAACAAAAGTTAAGGATTGAGTCTCTGTTTTTTGCAGTGTATTTTACCTAATTGTAGCGGCAGTTTATCACCCTCTTAACTGCCGCTATATATTCTTAGATAAAGTTTTAATTGTGCCACCGCTTTTGCAATTAGGTTATACCAATTTGAAAACATAATGCGACAATTAGACCATTTGTAGAGACGCGATTCATCGCGTCTTTACCCAAGGATGTGTTGCAATCATCAAAAGAAAACTAAAACAGATATAACAATTCAAAATTCAAAAATAAATAGTTAAATATAAAAAACGTAAACTGAGGGCAGTTAAAGAGAGAGGAATACTGCCCTCTACCTCCTGTCTCCTGTCTTCTTTAGCCAACCGCAGAGGCGCAGAAGACACAGAGAAAAGAGGAGTGCTTTATTTCAGCAATCTTAGACCACTCAGGGTAACTAACACTGTAGAACCTTCATGCCCAATCACGCCGATGGGTAGGTTAATATTGCCTAGAAAGTTGCCTACCAAAAGCAAGATAATAAAACCCAACGCTACGAATATATTCTGTTTGACTATGGCTTGCGATCGCCTTCCCAAATGCATCGCTACGGCAATTTTTTCTAACCTGTCTGCCATCAGTACTATATCTGCGGTTTCTAATGCGACATCGCTACCAGATACACCCATCGCTATACCTACAGATGCTTGCGCTAAAGCTGGTGCATCATTAATTCCATCGCCTACCATTGCCACAGTTTGATATTCTTGCTGTAGACTGCGAATAACATCAAGCTTATCTTCTGGTAAGAGTTGAGCATACACCCGATCAATTCCTACTGCTTTGGCGACACTGTGAGCAGTTTCCTGATTATCCCCGGTTAGCATGACAATTTGTTCAACTCCCAGTTTCTTTAACCGGGCAATGGTTGTGGCTGCTTGTGATCTTACTTCATCTGCGATCGCAATTACACCCATCACTTCTGCTATATTTCCCTGTGCTACCCAAACGACAGTTTTACCTTCTTGCTCTAAAGATTGAGCCATTTCTCGCAACTCTTCAGGTAAATTTGTGACATACTTTTGCACAAAAACAGCATTCCCCACAATTATCTGTTGTTCTTGAGCAATTCCTACAATTCCCTGTCCCGGTATAGCTTGCACTTGAACTGCACCAACCCAATCCAAATCACCAGCCGCCTGCACAATTGCCTTACCGATGGGATGTTCGGAAGATGATTCCACACTAGCTGCGGCTTTTAATACATCTACTTGAGTGTATTCACTAACTGAAATTGTCTGGAATACCTGCACCTGTCCTGTTGTGAGAGTACCAGTTTTATCAAATGCGATCGCTCGGACTTTGCCAATCTTCTCCAACTGCGCCCCATTCTTAAACAAAATCCCCTGTCTTGCACCATTGGCGATTCCCGAAAGTAGGGTGGGCATAATTGCAGCCATCAGCGCACACGGAGAAGCAACCACAAGGAAAGTAAGGGCGCGATAAATCGTAGTTTCCCAATCCCAACCCCAGAAAAATGGCGGTAAAGTTGCCAGCAATATACCAGCTACTACAATGACTTTTGCATATCCTTTCTCAAAGCGAAGGGTAAACTCTTGCGAAGGAGGTGCTTGAGTCTTTGCCTCTTCTACCAAGCGAATCACACGCACAATTAAACTACTTTGGGCTGGTTTGTGTACCTTAATTTGCAATGCACCGTAGCCGTTGAGTGTTCCAGCAAATACTTCTTCGCCCACTGTTTTCTCTACAGGTAAAGACTCGCCTGTAATTGCAGCTTGATTAAGGGTGCTGTAACCAGATAAAATTATCCCATCAGTAGGAATTAGCTCTCCGGGTTTGACGACAATCTCATCACCCACTTTTAGCTGACTAATAGGAATTTCTTCTTCCCTTCCCTGAAGTAAAACCCTTGCTGTATCTGGTGTCAAACTCATCAAACTCTTGATACTCCGCTCAGTTCGTTGCATGGCGTAGCCTTCTAGTGCGCCACTGATGGCAAAGATGAGTATCAAAATTGCTCCATCAATAATTAGATGATATTCTCTTCGCCATAAGCCGAGACTAGCAGCACCAATGGCGGCGACAATCATCAGCAAATCTACATCAAGTTCTTTTTCTTTGAAAAGGGTAGTCAATCCTTCCCGCGCACTTTCGTAACCACCAATTACATAAGCAGCAGGTAGCAGCAGAAATGCTAATCCCAACCAACCGAGATGCAAGGCGAACCATCCGAGAAATAGCAATAAGCCACAAAGTAGGGCTGCTAAGGTATCTGCGTGTTCTCTGGTGAATTGGCTAAAACGTTGGGGGTAGAGCATGAGAGGTGAATTAACAAGGACTCTCTTACGCTAAACCTTGACATTAATGTTAATGTCAAGGTTTATAATTAAAAACTTACAAGCAGACAAAGGTTCTAAGTTTAACAGGACTTACGCAAAAATTGCCGAAAAGCTTAATTTATCGAACCGCCAAGACGCCAAGAACGCCAAGAATTCGTAGAGTGTGCGTAAGTCCTATTTAAATGTAAGTAGAATTATTTTGCAAATTTTAAAAAAAGGTGATTGATAATCAATTAATATCTATTGCTCTGTTTGCGGGAGCTTTTGGTCTAGATTTAGGTATAGAAGAAGCAGGTGTTTATACTGTTAGTGTAGTTGAAATAGATGCTGATGCAACAAAAACTATTGTTCTGAACCGCCCTTATCTTTCTGAAAGTGCTGTACCACGCGATATTAGACAGGTGTCACAATAATTCGTAATTGTTAATTCGTAATTCGTAATTATTACCCCATGCATAAATGCAGGGGCTTGTAGTAATGGCAGCTACTAGGTCAATTGTTACATCTATGGGATTCTTTATTGTTTGAGGTTCTACGGAAATCAGCACATCAAATACTTCATCAAAATTCTCTTTCTGAAGAGATAGATAGTTGTGCAACGAGAGTAACTGATGAATTTATCCAAGAGTTTAGAGATGGTGTTCAAGGAGTGTCGAATTACATTAAGGTAACTCCAAAAAATAAACTATTCCACATTCAAGTCGTTGACTGTTGACTGTTGACTGTTGACTGAAAACTCGTGAACCGTCAACGGTCAACAGTTAACAATAGCAATGGAATATTTTTTTACTTGGAAGTCCCTAATAGTATTTTTTGAAGCTAAAGTTTAAATAGTAGTGGCTAGTATAATTATGGAAAAGTATATAAACAAAATAAAGACTCCATCTTAATATCTTAAATTTGTGGAAATCAAAAGTAGCGATCTGACAATTAAGCAGTTAACGTACTTAGTAGGCGGCGGTTTAACTCCGCGCATGGTGCGCCATTACCATCAATTGGGACTACTACCACAACCAGTGCGATCGCCTAGCAATTACCGTCTCTATACCAAAAAAGATGTCCTCCGGTTGCAACGGATTGTAGCACTCAAGCAGCAAGGGTTTCAGCTAAACCATATCCGCAATATTTTGGAAGCCGAACCAGAAGCCGACACAAGTATTAACTTGATGGGACAACTTCAGCAGCAATATCGGGCGGTGATGCAACAAATTTCTCAACTGCGACAAACTGCATCAGCATTAGAAGGATTATTGGGGCGCGAATCGCCATTGTCAAATTATGCAGGCGGAAGTTTTGGCACAACTCAAGTTACTTGATGTCGAAACTCAAGCTGGATTGGGCGGATTGGAAAATCTCTGGAGTGGTTTGGATGCAGAAATTCATACCCATTCGGAAGCTTTTTCAGAATCACTACAACGCTTATTACCTGATTTGTCTCAACGTTCGGAAATTGAACAACACTTAATTTCTCAGTTGGTTTTGGCTTGTGGCGATGTGAGTTTGGTGTCTTTTATTAAGTTGAGTCAAGGTGCGATCGCAGCTAGTCGAGAAGCTTTATCTTCAAGGTGTCAAATTGTTGTCGATACCCAAACGGTTGCTGCTGCTTTAGATCAAACCCGATTATTTTACTTGGGATGCCAAATTGAAACCTTGATTGATAATCCCCATATTACCACCGCCACAGAGGCAGAAGTTGCCTTTTGGCAGCATCGAGAATGGCGATCAAAATTACAGCAAGTAAGTAAGGGTTGTGTCCTGGTAGTTGGTTATGCTCCCTCAGTACTTGTAGAAGTTTGTGAGGCGATTAGCAACCAGAAAATTCAGCCTGCACTAGTAATTGCAATGCCCATTGGCTTTAGCCATGCTCCCGCAGCCAAGCGACAACTGATGCAACAAGAGACACCTTTTATTACAGTTGCAGGCACTTTGGGAGGTGGTGCTTTAGCTGCTACTGCCCTAAATGCCTTGGTGGAGTCATTGATTGATAAGCCAAATTGTCATTGTTATCTCAAAAATGCAGTCACAGGAGACTGCTGAAACCGAGGGTTAACAAACTTGATTAAGCTAAAACACATTTAATTTGCATATCAAAATTTTATCAATATCTTGTGGGGTGGGCATCTTGCCCGCTCCGATTATGCAACTTAAATGCCGATTAGCTTACGGGTCGTGATGCGTAAAGCCCCTTGCCTTCAGGCAGGGGATATAAGTTTCGACTACGCTCAACTGCCGCGAGTGACCGAATTTATTCGGTCGCAGCATAATATAATTTACGTTAGTGTACATGACGTAAATTATATCATGCTGGTATTTGAGGCAAAACTTGAAGGACAAGACGGACAGTATAAAGCGCTTGATGAAGCGATTAGAACTGCTCGTTTTGTTCGCAATGCAAGCCTTAGATACTGGATGGATAACAAGAATATTGGGCGATACGACCTGAGTAAGTTCTGCGCTGTGCTTGCTGCTAATACTGAGTTTCCTTGGGTCGCCAAGTTGAACTCGATGGCAAGACAAGCTAGCGCTGAAAGGGCGTGGTCTGCAATCGCTCGGTTTTTTGATAACTGCAAAAAAAATAAACCAGGAAAAAAGGGATTTCCAAAGTTTAAAAAAGAGCAGACACATGGTTCTGTTGAGTACAAGACCTGTGGATGGAAGCTTTCTGATGACCGTAGGTATATCACTTTCTCTGATGGTTTTAAGGCGGGGACTTTCAAACTCTGGGGAACCCGTGACCTGCATTTCTACCAACTTAAACAGTTTAAAAGAGTGCGGGTTGTGCGTCGTGCAGATGGCTATTATTGCCAGTTTTGTATTGACCAAGAGCGAGTAGAAAGGCGAGAACCAACGGGCAAAACTATTGGTATTGACGTGGGATTGAACCATTTCTATACAGATAGTAACGGGGAGACGGTTGCTAATCCTAGACATCTTCGCAAGAGCGAGAAGTCTTTGAGACGCTTGCAGCGTCGGATGTCTAAAACTAAAAAGGGTTCCAACAACAGAGCTAAGTTTAGAAATAAACTTGCCAGGGCGCACCTCAAAGTAAGTCGTCAGCGTAAAGACTTTGCTGTAAAAACAGCAAGGTGCGTGGTGAGGTCTAACGACCTCGTGGCGTATGAAGATTTGATAGTGCGGAATATGGTCAAGAATCATCGCTTGGCTAAGTCGATTAGTGATGTGTCGTGGTCGTTGTTTCGTGAATGGGTTGAGTATTTTGGTAAGGTCTTCGGCGTGGTAACTATTGCAGTTCCACCCCACTACACCAGTCAAAATTGCTCTAATTGTGGTGAAGTTGTCAAAAAAACTCTTAGTACCAGAACTCATGTTTGTCCTCATTGTGGACATACCCAAGATCGTGACTGGAACGCGGCGCGGAACATATTAGAAAAAGCATTAAGTACGGCGGGTCACGTCGGAACTAACGCCTCTGGAGACATCGACCTCTGCGTGGGTGGGGAAACTCGCTCTTTGTAAGTCGGGTCGTGGAAAGAGGAAACCCAAAGAGTGATCTTTGGAATCCCCGTCACTTTTAGTGCGGGGAGGATGTCAACGAAACTTTTCAAGCCTTTACAAATAATTTTGCTGAGTTATACTCGACTGGATAATTGATTCCATATTGCGATGAATCATAAGTTACCAGCTATTTATTTTTATATTCCCCAAAACCAATGGCCTAGCGATCGCATATTAGAAAGTTCGGATCTTTACTGGCAATGGCAAAATTCTCTACGTTACGGTCAAGGGCGATATAACTGGACTCTACAAACCTATCTTCACCTCAAACATGATGGATTTCCATGTCAATTGGTAGGAACTTTACCTACTGAAGGAATTGTTTTAGCCCATCGCGATTTTTTGCCAGACAACTTACAACCAACACCACAATTATTGATTGTTTGTTTGCGTGCAGATAGAAGTCATCATCCTTACGCACAGCTTCATATTATCCAAAATACTCAAGATGAAATTACAAGATATTCTGCAAGCCTTTGGCAAACCTATTATATGCCCCATTGGCCCCAGTCTGGATTGATCCCTCGCGATCGTCAGCGTGGTGATACATTTGAAAATGTTGCCTACTTTGGTCAAGTAGACAACTTGGTTGCCCAGATGCAAGCAGATGCCTGGAAACACCAAGTCAATGCCTTAGGTTTAAATTGGAATATTGTGGATTTTGAACGCTGGCACGATTACAGTGATGTGGATGTTGTCATTGCTGTGCGTAGCTTTGATAAAAATAGATATAACATTAAACCAGCATCTAAATTATATAATGCTTGGCAAGCTGGAGTTCCGATCATTCTTGGTCGTGAATCTGCTTACCAATATGAACGTAAAAGCGAACTCGATTATATAGAAGTAGCTTCTATTGACGAGATAATTACATCTCTGAAACGCCTGCGCGACAACCAGAAATTACGTCAAGAAATGATAGACAATGGTCGTATTCGATCAACAGAAACGGGGATTGAGGAATTAACTGCACGGTGGCGTAGCTTTTTAACAAAGGTAGCCTCTCCCACCTATGAACGCTGGCGAGATGCATCAAGTTGGCAACGCAAAATATTTTTACAACGCCGTTACTTCACTTTGAAGACAAGTAATATTAAATCTCGCCTAAATAAGCTTTTACCAACCCAGAATTAGTTGAAATCAGTCCTTTGTAAAGACGGCGATTTATCGCGTCTCTTGCCTTAACCAAACCGTATTGCCTTATCAGCATAAAAAAATAGCCCCCTGAATTCAGGAGGCGCATCACCAGGGTGGTGGAAAGACGCGGCATTTCGCGTCTCTCATTTTAACTAGCAACGTATTCTTGGACATGGGCACGACGGCGACGCAGATGAGCCAAAGCTTGATGCTCTAACTGGCGGACGCGTTCACGGCTGAGATTCAATCTCTCACCCACTTTCGCCAATGACATTTCGTTACCATCTTCTAAACCAAAGCGCAGAGCTAAAACTTGTCGCTGTTGCGGAGTCAGTTCTGCTAGCAGGTTGTTCAAGTCTTGGCGTAAGAATTCCTGGTTGGTGTAATACTCTGGTGATGGCCCATCATCTTCGAGCATTTCTTGCAACTCAGTATCCTGGTTATCGCCAACTTTAACATCCAAAGAGACTGGTTGACGCGCCATGTTCAGGTACTCGCGGATTTGAGCCGGTTCTATTTCCAGTTCTTTGGCAATTTCGGCTGGAGTAGGCGATCGCCCCAAGGTTTGAGCCAATTCGCGCTGCACTTTTTTGATTTTATTCAGTTTTTCGGTAATGTGAATCGGTAATCGGATGGTACGACCTTGTTGAGCGATCGCACGAGTAATCGCTTGGCGAATCCACCAATAAGCATAGGTTGAGAACTTATAACCCCTCATTGGGTCAAATTTCTCCACACCCCGCTCTAATCCTAGTGTTCCTTCCTGGATTAAATCCAGAAACTCCATATTCCGCTTTTGGTATTTTTTGGCAATAGCAACAACCAAGCGTAAATTCGCTTCGATCATTTTTTGCTTTGCCCGCTTACCTTGCGCTACCGTTTGTTGAATCTCGGTTTCCGATTGTTGAACGTGGTCAGCCCATTCTGACATATCCGGTTCGCGGTGCAGTTTCTTCGCCAAAACTTCTTTGGCGTCGATGAACTTCATCATTTGTTGCACCTGCTTTCCATAGACAATCTCTTGTTCACGGGTTAGCAGTGGTACACGACCAATTTCTCGCAGATAGGTTCGCACCATATCAGCCGTGAATTTGGTGTTGAGGTTTTCCGTTTGGGTGTTGACAGTAGGCATTGATGTGTTATCCTCTACTCCGTAAACACAATGTATGTTTTCTTACTAAAATCAATGCAGAAAGGTAGTACATCTATCACGAAATATCGGGAGCTATCAAAAGTAATTATCAATTGACCTAGCCGTTGTTCAGACGTAAACTCCCAATGATAGGTTCCCCTACCTTCCCTAAATTTTCAATCTCTTAAATTTTCAATTTCTATATAAGCACGCTGGTTGCTTTTGAGAATTTTTCTTTTAGGCAGTTACTGATAGCAACTGCGAATCCGAAGTCGGTATGAGTTCCATTTACTTTATAGTACGATAAATCAGGCAAATAGTAAAGTATTTTAAGATGAAATGTTTAATTATAATTCAAAATTGCCGATTTGCAAAAAAAAATTAAACTTCCTTTAAATTACTGACTATATCTATAGTGACGCTAAAAACTCCTCTTCTGTTGCCTAAACTAGCCGGATAACCGAACTTAATTTCCTGCGATAATGGAGGGATGTTACGAATTAGGGATTTGTCATTTGTCATTTGTCATTGGTCATTTGCAAAGGACATAGGACAACTGACAAATGACTATCTAGAATCCCAAGTCAGCTTTGGCTAGTTCAGCAGCAGCGAATACTTCTGCGTCAGGTTTTTCTTCCCAGGCTGGTTCACCAATTTCGTTGTAAAAAGTTGCGTCGTAAGGGCGGGTACGTACTACTACTGGCATAGGAACAGCATGACCCAAAATTAAAGCTTGTTGCTTAGAGTCTAACTTTGCCAATACCGATCGCAGTCCGCCACCACCAGATACACCTGTAAAAATCGCGTCAATGTCTTTTTCGTCATTAAGCAAAGCGGTAATTCGAGTTCCAATCTGGGACATGACTTCATTATCAATACCCGATGGACGTTGATCAACTACCAAAAGTGTGACGAAATACTTTCGCAGTTCCCTGGCGATAGTCCCAAAGATAGTACTTTGTACGATAGCCGGGTCAAGGAAACGGTGCGCCTCTTCAATAGTAATCATCAATGGCGTGGGGCGATCGCAAGGATTTTTGCTTTGCAGGAATCTATCAGCTTTTTTGACGTAATGCTCATGAATACGTCGGGTGATCATATTCGTCACCAACATATAAGAGAGCATATTAGACTGGGAACCAAATTCTATCACAACATTCTTCCCAGCTTCCAGACATTGCACAATTTTATCAATGTAATTCTGGGGACAAACCGCCCGCATATACTTTAAATTATCCATACGCATCAGTTTGCGCTGTAACGCCATAATCGAGCCTTTGTGTCCCCGCTTCTCCTCGCAGAACATCTCGATTTCTTCGTTAGTCATATTCAGCAACTGCACAATCCAAGACTTGCGATACTCGCTATATAGAATATTGGCGTTATCCAGGGCTGCGTCAGAGAGTCCTAAATCTCGGCTACATAACTTAATATCTTCAACTTCAATTTGCTCATAACTCAAATAAAGTTCTTGAGCATCACGCACACCCCGGCGCTTTGTCGATTCCGGGTCGAGGGTGTAAACTTCTACCTTGCTGGGAAATAATTGCTTTAAACCCTTAACAGTATTTACATTCTTCCCTTCTGCAACGGCTTCCCAGCCATACTCAGAGTGCATATCAAAAATCAAATTTACTGCTGCATTTTTACGGATAACACCAGCTAAAAGTAACCGTGTCAGAAAGGATTTACCAGTACCAGATTTGCCAAAAACCCCATTACTCCGTTCCACGAAGCGGTTTAAATCGATGCAAACGGGCACATCCATATCCAAAGGTTTCCCAATGGAAAAATTACGCCTTTGGGGGTCATCTTCCCAACCAAATACCCGGCGAAAATCGTCAACACTGGCATCGTAAACTTGGCTAAAGTGGCTAGGAATAGTTTTAACAGGCAACAATTCCATTGTAGTACTGGTTTGTGGCACAAATGAGGCCAAACCCGTCACCGATCGGAGAAAGGGATTTGTCGATTTGCCATTTGTTGGGGAAAAAGATTCTTCAGTTTCGGGAGTGAACATCAACATCGGCGCGAGGTTGATAGTACCATAAGTACCACTTCCGGCTAAAACATCTCGTAAAAAAGTGTCTTCCCAACTAGGGGGATTAGCAATAATTCGGGCATTAGCAGCTCCTAATGCTACATCTGTCAGCATACAGAAAAAGCGCGATCGCATCCCTTGCACAATGAGAAACTTACCCACCCGCATATCTTCTACAGAAATGTCAGGATGCAATCGTACTTCTAAGCCTTCAGTTAGAGAACCTTGAATAACCGAACCTAATGGCTGTTCTGAATTCATGTTATTAGTCATTAGTCATTAGTCATTAGTCATTAGTCATTAGTCATTAGTCATTAGTCATTAGGAACTGGCTATTAATTCTTCTCCTCTTGCCTCCCCTGCTCCCCCTGCTCCCTGCCCCCATGCCCAATGCCCCATGCCCCATGCCCCATGCCCAATGCCCAATGCCCAATGCCCATTACCTAGTCAATCTGAATCGAAGTTGGCGCACTTCCCGTTGGTGGAGTGGTACTGATTAATGGTTTGCGGAATTGGGCGTAAAGGCGATCGCGCCAGGTAAAGAATGGTTCATAATCTATATTCTCGGAAAAGATTGGTAATCCTTTACCTCTAATAGAAGCTGGTAAATCTAGATAGGGCCCAGAGGGGAACTTGAGCAATATCGATAAGCTAGCTACTGCCAAGTCGGCTAAAGTTGGCTCATCTCCAGTTAAATAAGGACTATCTGCCAATAATAACGTTACCGCTTCCAAGTCTTGTTTTAAAGATGCGATCGCTGACTGGATAATATCTGGACTATAACCTACGCCAAAACCTAGCACTGTCAGTAAGTCAGTGGGTACTCCTCCAACCAGACTTTTAAATATATCTGGTGTTGAGGTGGGTAATAAAGACTTGCGGAAATTTTGATCTTGACTTATGGCTGCAAATAGTGCTTTGCGACCTTTGATGCCTATAGACTCATCCGCCCATTCTTCTATTAATAAAGTTAAACCCCGTTTTTTGGGATCTTGCGGTATTATTGGGCGATCGGGATACTCTAAGTCTAAATACTTAGCTATTTCCGTAGAATCCGCAATATATCGATTACGATCCTTTAATACCGGGACTTGTTTCTGACCAGTCAGCCGGAATAGTTCTACCTGTCCAATCCCAGGTGTAACCTCTATTTTGCGGTAATCTAGTCCTTTAAAATCTAGAATTAGGCGCACTTTCTCTGAGTATTGAGATAGTTCCCATTGGTATAATTCCAGCATGTTGTATACCTTATAACTGGCTCAACTTCTTAACTTTACAATTGTATCTTTAGTTAAAGTAATTTTTCTTTACATTATTTGCTTTTTATCTATCTAATTGAGATTGTGGTTGAACTTATGCCTGATTTTTAGCAAAATCATCGAATTAAAAAGGATTATTTTCTGATTATTAAAATATCGAATAATTAAATAATTTAATTTAGCATACATAGATAAACCTGACTTTTCCCGTTAAGTCTCTTTTGCAAGCTGCCAACCCTCTCTACGAGACGCTACGCGAACACAGAGGTCATGCAATTTTAACCAGCCTCGCCACAGTACCTGGATACCAATAGGAGTTTTATGGGAACTCCAAAAAATAAATTATTCCACATTAAAGTCGTTGACTGTTGACTGTTGACTGTTGACTGAAAACTCGTGAACCGTCAACGGTCAACAGTGAACAATAGCAATGGAATATTTTTTTACTTGGAAGTCCCTATGTCGATGTTCTAAGTAGCCCCCTAAAGGAGCGATGCCTACGGCGGGCTTCGCCAACGCTTGCACAGGCCAACGGCTCTCTTCGGAGCTTCGCGTTCTAATTTTTTAGCCAATTGAGGACTGTTGTATGTGCGTGGTTCTTTCTTAAGGCACTCTTCCAAAAACACTATGTCTTCTTCTTTCCACTTAGTCTTCCCCCCTCGACCAGGTAGTTCCCAAAGCCCTTCTAGGCCAAGATTCTTCCATTTGTGCAAAACCTCTCTCACTGTCTGTGGAGTCCAATTTAAATGACCCGCTATTTTTTCCACATACCAGCCATAGTGCTTACTACAAACTTGTCCAATACAGACCTAATGCTACAACGGTTGGGTGAGGTTTACGTTTCCCCACCAACCACTACATCTCGAATTCGGAGACTAGGGCCACCACAACCTACTGACAAACCGTTTTGCCCTCCTTTACCACAACCGCCAGATTCATCCCAGTAAAAATCATCACCAATTGCCTCAATATCCGCTAAAGTTTGGAATACATTTCCCGAAAGCGTTACATCCCGCACAGGTTCAGCAATTTTGCCGTTTCTAATCATCCACGCTTCCCCAGCACTAAAGGTGAACATTTCCCCATTCGTCATCCCACCCAACCAATTACGGGCATACACTCCTTCTTTGATATCGGTGAATAAATCTTTGACTGGTGTTTTACCCCGTTCAATCCAGGTATTTGTCATCCGCACAATCGGAGTAAAGTGATAGTTGAGACACCGAGCGTTCCCAGTAGGCGCTTCTTCCAATTTGCCTGCGGTTTCACGAGAATGTAAACGTCCAACTAAAACTCCATCTTTAATTAGTTGAGTAGTAGTAGCAGGCGTGCCTTCATCATCATAAAAATAGCTACCGCGATGTCCCTCTGGAGCAGCACCATCAAAAATTTGCAGTTCTTCTGGGCCAAATCGGCGTCCAATGGTCATGACTTCCAGCAGATCGGGGTTTTCATAAGCCATATCGGCCTCAGAAAGATGTCCAAAAGCTTCGTGGACAAACAAACCCGTGAGAATTGGGTCAATGACTACGGTGTAAGTATTGCCTTTCATCGGTGGCAGAGATAAAGCTGCGATCGCTCTTTGAGCAGCGCTTTTTACCTGTTCATCCAAATCAGTTAAATCTTCATAAGCTTTGCGAGAGCCGGTAGTTTCCCGTCCAGTTTGTACGGTTTCGCCATTTCTGGCGGTAGCCGCAAAGCGCATTTCCATATCCACCCAAGATTGCTCGATCAAAGTCCCTTCTGAGGTAGCTATGATCACTTTTTGGGCGCTGTCACCGTAACGCACCGAGGTAGTGGTAATCCGGGAATCAACGCTTTTGAGCAATTCAGTATAGCGATCGCATAATTGTTTTTTCTGCGAGAGTGGAATTTGTCGCGGATCAGTACCTTTTAGGGGTAGAATGCATACTGCCTGCACTGGGTCAATAGGTGCAAGTAAAGTTTCTTCATCACCAACCATCCGCGCCGCAGCGATCGCTTCTTCTATGCGATCTTCGATTGTCGCCAGTTGGTTAAAGCAGCTCAAACCCCATCCACCTTTATAACAAGCGCGAATATGTCCACCAATGGAGATGCCAACGCTTAGGGTTTCTACCTTGTCGCCACGCAACAAGATATCAGTCCCTTCTGCTTCTTCAAGGCGAATCATCAGATAATCTACGCGCTTAGAGTAGCGGGCGATCAGGTCAGAAAGTAAATTTTGTGCGTCAGCAAGTGGACTCGGCATTTCCAGGTAGTAACAATGACGAACTGATTTATTTTGCAATTATTTGGGGAATATCTGCTACTCAATGTTAGAGTTGCCTATGAATTTGTGACTTGAAGAGGATGTTTGAGAAGTCCTGCTGCGATCGCTGGCTCTTAATACTTCCTTTTTTACGGTGGGTAAGAACTGAATGATGTGCTAAGGTAATTAGGTGAGAATAAAATTCGGTTACAGCGTTTGTTTTTAGTATTGACAGGCTTTTCCCTTTTGGTCTTAACAAGCTTGTCTCCGAAATCTAAATCTCTACACACCTATGATTTTGGAGATAACGCATGTCAATTTATGTAGGTAATCTATCCTACGAGGTCACACAAGAAGACCTCACATCCGTTTTTGCTGAACATGGTTCTGTAAAACGCGTTCAGTTGCCTACTGACCGTGAAA